>CALSAD010000011.1:0-195495 GCA_943372845.1 Chitinophaga pinensis
TAAAATGAAATAAACTTAGCTAGTAAGTAAACCCTATAACAAGTGTCTTTGACAATAGAGAAACATCTTAGTGCAACTTTGTGCCTTAGCGTCTTAGTGGCAACAGTTTTCGCCACTAAGACTCCAAGGCACGAAGATTCACTAAGGAAAAACGTATGAAATAGTAATAAGTAAATACTTTACGATGAAGTATTTTATTTAAAAAAAGTTACAGCTCGTATTTCTTACAATACGGAAACCACTTAGTGCAACTTTGTGCCTTAGCGTCTTAGTGGCAACAGTTTTCGCCACTAAGACGCTAAGGCATGAAGATTCACTAAGGAAAACGTATGGAATAGTAATAAATATAGCTTATTAAGATGCCGGCACCAGTTTGCTGGTGCTTCTATAGAGGTAGCTATGATAAATATGTCGTCTGGCGAAACGGGCAGGGGTTTCTGCGTTGATTAGTTTTACATAGATGGCTTTGGGTACACCATAATACTCGTACATGGCACCATCTGAGAAACTGATGGTGAGGATCTCTGATTTGTATTCAAAATCATCTATGCCAGCTTCAGCGGTGGTTTGTGTATATTCTGCCAGCGTAAGCTCCTTGGTTTCCGGTGCAATACTTACCAGAAAATGATAGGCCTGAATAATTTTTTTGCTTTTTTCTTCGGCTTCGCGCTGCTGGTCGGGATTGTCCTGAAATTTATCAGGATGCCAGTCTTTCATCAGGTTGCGGTACACGGTTTTTAATTCTTTCAATTCTATCGCTTCATCAACGCCCAGTAACTTTCTGTAGCTAATAATACGTCTCATAAAATACACCCCAGTTTATTATTTGTTGCTCTACCTGATCAACTGCTTTTGTGCAACAAATCAATTTAGTATCGCTTAATGGGCTGCAAACTTAGTTTTTTTAATTTAAATCGGTTGTAACCCTTCCCTGATGGTAGTAATTTATTTGAGGGTGGGGAGGAATTTTAGCCGCAGATTCGCAGATTTTCGGTTAATCATCTGCGAATCTGCGGCCCTTGAATGCTGAATTTATGTAAGTCGATACACTACTTCGGTGATAGCAAAGATTCTTTTTCCAAAAGCCGTTTCAACAATACCACCTGGTTGCCTGCCCTTACCAGGTTATGCGCCGGATAGTTGGCGCCATAATACCTATCGTTATTACAATAATCTGCCAGAAAGCGGATGGCCTGCATGTAAATCATGAAAGAGGCGGCATAAAAAAATGATTGTTTTTCTTCTGCAGAAAGCTCCTCTCCCATTTCTTCCAAATATCCTTTTTCGATAGCACGATACATATCTGTACGGATGGCTATCTTACTAAAATCGGCTTCTTCCTCATTTACCGTTGGCAGATAGGTGCGCATCATATCCCCCACATCACTGATAAAATAGCCGGGCATTACTGTATCCAAATCAATCACACATATGGCTTTATCTTTTGAATTGAACAATACGTTACTGATCTTGGTATCGTGATGGGTTACCCTTTTTTTAAAAGCCGGATTGTTTTGAATATCTATAAATGCAGCAACAATGGTTGATTGCTGCTGCAGATACTGAATCAATTCTTTGGCGCTGTTAATGCGTTCGGCGCTTCCATTTTGCAGGGATTCGAGAAATTGCCGGTAACGAAAATCCAGGTCATGAAAATGCGGTAAGGTAATTTGTAAACTGTCTGCATTAAAACCGGAGAGCAACCTGGTAAAACGGCCAAACTGAAGCGCAGCTTCATAGGCAGAATCTGCCGTAAGGGCCACATCTTTTGAATGCGAATCGGGTACAAAAGGAAATACACGGTAATATCCCCCACCTGGCTCGTTTGAAAAAACCATTTGCTTTCCATCAATGGTTGGTATGGGTGATACAAAAATATAATCGGGTTGATATTCTTGTATGTAATCAGCTATGGAACTGATATTGGCCGCAATGGCTTCCGGATTTTTGAATACGGATGTGTTTATTTTTTGCAGAATATATTTTCTACCTCCATTCACCAATTCCCACGTATGATTGATCAAGCCTGTGCCGAAAGGTTTGATGATGGTAGTGTCCTTTTCAAATCCGTAAGCCTGTAATATGGTAACAGGTATTTCCATGCGCAAGTTTTCCATTACACCATCACTGCGCCTTTGCGAGAAAAAAATGCTCGCAAAGGCGCAAGGGCGCAGTTTTAGAGAGTTTAGTTAATAGGTATCCCCTAATGCAAAAACCGGTTTGCGGTACATCCATTGGCCGCCGGTAAAATCAGGGAATTCTACGGTTTGGTTTCCGAGGTCGATGGACTTTTCACTTAAGGGTGTAATGGCACTCCAGGTAGCGGCATCATATACATCCATGGGCGTTGGCTTTTTGTTTTTGATGGATTCGATGAATGCATGTACTACAAAAAAATCCATACCGCCATGACCGGCTCCGGCGGTTTCTTTACTCCATCTTTGCCATAGCGGATGATCGTATTTATCCAGCCATTGTTTGGCTTCATCCCACTGGTGTGCTTTGGCAGATTTATCCTGTATATAAATACCTTTGTTTACATCCATCCACAAACCTTCTGTTCCCTGTACGCGGAAACCTAACGAATAGGGTCTTGGTAAATTGGTATCATGCTGCAGCAACACCGTTTCGCCATTTACGCAATTGATGGATGTGGTTACCACATCGCCCAGTTTAAAATTCACTTTGGCGTTGGGATGGTTCTCCCCTCCTTTTTTTACAATATGGTTATGCAACCCTCTTGCTTTTGAAGAAAAGGAACAAAGCGAGTGAAAGCGGTTGCCCCGGTTGATGTTGGCATAATGCGCAATGGGTCCGATACCATGTGTGGGATAGAGATCTCCATTGCGGTGAACGGAATGCTCGGTTCTCCAATGTGCTTCCGAGTACCCCTTCTCTCCATACTCAACACCGTGACCGTATACATTCACCCCATCATTGAATTTTACTTCACGCAGGTCATGCTGGTAGCCGCCCTGTAAATGAATCATCTCACCAAACAATCCCTGTCTCACCATATTCAACACGGCCATTACATCGCGGCGATAACATACATTTTCCATCATCATTACCTGCGCCTTGTATTTTTCAGTGGCTTTTACCACATCCCAATGGTCTTCCAAGGTAATACCAATCATTACTTCAGAACCTACATACGTAATACCGGCTTCCAGTGAGCCGATGATCATTTCCTTATGCCATTCCCATGGCGTGGCAATGATCACCCCATCGATATTTTTTTTCTCTATCATTTTTTTCCATGCATATCCATCACCGGTAAATACTTCGGGCATAGACTTACCGGATTTAGCCACCATAGCTTTGGCAGCCGTCATGGCACGTGTTTCGGTATCGCAGATGGCCACTATTTCCACGTCATCTCTGCGCAGTAAAAGGTCAAGGTGGTTTCTACCTCTTTCCCCCGTTCCTATTAATGCTATTCGCACTTTTGCATCCGCTTTGCGGGCAAATAAACGAGTGCCCGGCATCATGGCGATACCTGCAGCGGTGAGTCCGGTGGTTCTGATAAAATCTTTTCGGTTCATGTTGTATGGATTGTATAATTAAATATACTGCAATCCTTAACAACCTCGTTGCGCAAACGGGTGCGCAAATTATATGGTGATAACGTGTTATGTTATTAAAATCAACAATCATAGCAAACCTTGCGCATGCTTTGCGTTACTGCTTTATTTTTTGCCTATCGCAACGATAGCCAAGAATCACATTAAACACAAGGAAGCTATATACAGATATAGAACCGTGCCTTGGTGTGAAAAATAATCGCACGCAAAGGCACCAAGGCACGGTTTAAAAACGAGTTTAATCGCACAACACGTTAGTGCCACTTATGAGTGGGTGGTAATCAGTGTAGCAGCTATTTCTTCATTGAACCATGTTTTCACTGGCCGTCCAGCAGATTTGGCCCTGAGTATCTCTATCAATATCTCCATCGCCTTCTCTCCTTGGCGGTATGGGTATTGCTCCAGTGATGCCATTGGCGGATGCGCCACATAACCGGTAACAGGTAGGTTGGCATAGCTCACAAACAATACTTCTTTATTCACTTTTAACTGCTGTTGTTTTGCATACTGCACTGCATCCAAGTGTACATAATCATTAAAAGTGATGATGGCATTGGGTGGATGCTTACGTGCAAACAGGGTTTTCATAGCGTTGCAGGTGCTATCCTTTGTAAGATCTGTTCTAACAACGAGTTGCATATCCACTTTTATTTTTTTCCCGGCAATGGCATCTATATAACCATCCAATCTTTCTTTACTGGCATTGATTTTTTCCGGACCATTTATGAAAGCAATGCGCCGATGACCCTTATTGAAGAGCCAGTTTACCAGTTCAATGGTTCCTTTGCGAAGATTGCAATAAACTTTGTGTACCTGTTTAAGGGGTGGTACCCTATCAAAGTATACAATGGGGATTTCGTATTTATCCAGCGATTGCAGGTGTTCATATTGATGGGTTTGTTTGGAAAGAGAGATAATCACACCATCTACCCTTTGTTTTTTAAAAGCTTCCAGCACTTTCTTCTCCCGCTCGGCATCATCAAAACTCTGGCCTAATAAAATCGTATAATCATGATCCAGTGCCAGGGTCTCGATACCGCGTATGGCTTCTGAAAAAAACTCCTCGCGTATGTAAGGAAGAATGACCCCTATTACATAACTTTTTTTCTGTTTAAAGTAGATGGCTTTGCTATTGGGCTCATAGTTCAGCTGTTTAGCCAGTTCCTGTACCCGCATCTTTGTTCGCAAACCAATTCTGGGATGATCGCTCAACGCGCGGGATACGGTAGACACCGATACGTTCAACTTTTGAGCAATTTCTTTTATGGTAGGGATTTTGTTTTCCATCTCGTGCACTGCAATTTACCATTTAGCCTTTGTATAGGGATGAGTGATTGGGTAAATAGGGTAAAAAAAGTAAATAGGTAATTATGGAATTATACTTATGTACTTTATTTACCCCATTTACCTATTTACCCTATTTACCTATTTTTACGCCATGAAAATGCAATTCTGGTCAGTTGGTAAACCGCATGAGGCATACGCCAAGCCGGGTATTGAAGAATTTACCAAGCGGCTGAATAATTATTTCAGTACCGACTGGTTACTGATTGCCCCACCAAAAAACGCAGGCAATTTATCAGAAACGGAATTAAAAAAAGCAGAGGGACTATTGATATTGGCGCAATTGCAGAAAGATGATTACCTGATTTTACTGGATGAAAGAGGCAAACTGTTTTCCTCACCCGAACTGGCGCAATGGCTGCAACAACGGGCCAATGAAAGTATCAAACGAATTGTTTTTTTAATAGGCGGTGCCTTTGGTGTGGATGAAACGGTGATGAAAAGAGCCGATCATACCTGGAGTTTATCCCGGTTAGTGTTTCCGCACATGCTGGTGAGGTTGATATTGGCTGAACAAGTGTACAGGGCCTGTACTATTTTGCGGAATGAAAAGTACCATCATGTGTAGAATATGATTTTCTTACTAATTTTTATTCCGTTGAAAAAAATCTCTGCGAAACCTCTGGCATCTGCGCGCCTCTGCGGTGAAAAGAGGTTTATTCACCGCAGAGACGCGGAGTGCAGGGAGGCTTCGCAGAGAGGTAGGCAATTCATTTGACCTAATACAAGTATCCATATAAATTTTTACAAACCCATCACATAGAAATACATAAATTGCCTTCATGCTTACCGTAACCCTCATCATATTATTACTTACCTGCGTGATATCTTTCACCGCTTTTTCGAATGAAAAAATCATCAATGATCTGATATTTTACCCAACCGCCGTAACCAACCATAAGCAATGGTACCGGTTTGTTACCTGTGGTTTTATTCATGCCGACATCATGCACCTTGCTTTTAACATGTATACATTTTACCTGTTTGGCGGTATGGTAGAGCAGGCTTTTATGGCCATTTTCGGTGATGCAGGAAAGGTGCTTTATATCGTATTATACATTACCTCTCTCATAGCCTGCCTGTTGCCTACTTATTTTCAACACCGGAATAATTATTACTATCGAAGCCTGGGTGCTTCGGGGGCGGTATCTGCCGTAATTTTTGTTGGGATCTTTTTAAATCCCACTATGGGTATGGGCATCTTTCCTATTCCCTTTCATATACCTGCTTTCATTTTCGGGCCTTTGTACCTGATCATTTCAGCTTATCTCGCTAAAAAAGGACAGGGCAATATCAATCATTCAGCACATATCTGGGGTGCGGTATTCGGAGTGGTTTTTCTGGTGGTTACCTGCCAGTTCATGAGCCGGTTCAGACCCCTGGAGAATTTTGTAAATGAGGTGGCCGGCTATTTCAGATAAGTAAACTGACTGGCTTGTTGTGTATTGTCTGTTATGCGAAAACGGTTATCTATGCGATAGCCAATTACCCAAAGAATTTTCTGATCGCTCTCCAGTACCCAAACTTTTTCTTTCTCGGTTTTTGATAATTTCAGATCGATCAGAAATTTACTAAGCTTCTTTTTCTTTTGCATACCCAATGGATAAAAGTAGTCGCCTGCTTTCCATTTGCGAAGCAGAAGGGGGAAACGAATAGAGGAAGCATCGAGTGTTACGGTTTCATTTGTTCCATGAGTGGTGAGTGGAGAGTGGTGAGTTATATTTAAAATTCCATTGGGAAAGCGAATCTCTGTGTGCTCTTTTTCAACAAGTATATGAGCTGCTTCCTCAGTTTGATTGGGGGCAATGATCATCCAGTTACGGTTGCGGATGATGCGGTGGGTAGCTGATGATTGGTATGAACCGTTCTCACTATCCAGCAATTTGATTACCTCATCGGTTTGTACCGCATGAAAGCCAAAGGGCCTGATCAGTTCCCAGGTAAGGGTGTGTAATGGATTTACTTTTTTCCATTTTAATACCGGAATATGCCACTCGGTTCCTTTTTGCTCTTTTAGTTTTGAGAGTTGCAGGTCTACCGCCTGTTGGTATAACGCGCCTACCTCATTGAACCTGGCAATATTGTGCAACAAATTATCTTCTACCTGCGGATACACTTCTTTGATCTGCGGAAGCAATTGGTTACGGAAATAATTTCTGGTGTATTTATCCGATGCATTGGAAGAGTCTTCTACAAACGACAATGTATTTTCAGCCGCATACACCAATAATTCTTTCTTACGGATAGACAATAAGGGACGGATTAATTTTCGTTCGGGCAGTATGGGTTGTATGCCAGACAATCCCTGTATACCCGTACCCCGAAAAAAATGCATCAATAAAGTCTCGATATTATCATCTGCATGATGGGCGGTGAGGATGTAGGTGTTTTTAGATTTTCCCGCTTCGCTGTTATCTGTTACCTGCCAACTATCAATGATTTGCTGAAACCAGGTATAGCGTAATTCCCGGGCGGCTTCCTGGATAGAAATTTTGTTTTCAGCGGCGAAGGTTTTGGTATCAAATTTTTTCACCTGTATTTCCTTCGCATACTTCTCACCCAGCGATCTCACAAACTGTTCATCCCTTTCACTTTCTTCGTCACGCAATTGAAAATTAGCATGGGCTATTGTAAACTCAAATCCCAAACAACTCATCAGATCTACCAGCACTACACTATCCACACCACCACTAACGGCCAGTAACAGCCTGCAGTTGGCAGTATGCAGTTGGCTATAATTCTTTTGCCATTCGTATTTAAATTGTTGGAGTAGGTTCATTGTATTGTAAATAGTGAAAGGGTTTATCGGTGTGCGAGCTTTGCGCATTCTTTGCGGGCTTTGCGTTACTGTTTTACCTTTTTAGTAGCGCAAGGATCGCTAAGAACCGCAATGAACGCAAGGAAGTACTTATATATCATTCAGAGATGGAACCGTGCACTGGTGCCTTTGTGTGAAAATAATAGCACACAAAAACACTAAGACACGGTTTAAGAAACCAGTTTAATAGGATTACACGTTAGTTAAATGGTATATTGGTAAATAATAAATAAGCTCATATCTATACTATCAATAAACCAGTAAACCAAACCCCATCACCCCTTCTTCACTTCTTTTGCCCAGCCATCTTTTAATGTAACGGTTCTGTTGAAAACGAGTTTATTAGTGGTACTGTCTTTATCCAGACTAAAATAACCTTTACGGATAAACTGGTAGCGGTCATCTGGTTTATCGTTTAGCAAAGCGGGCTCGGCGTATGCTTGCGAAAGCACAGATAAAGAATTTTCATTGATATGATCTTTAAAATCTCCTTCGGCCGCTGCTACATCTTCTACTTTAAATAGCCGGTCGTACAAACGAACTTCTGCATGTACGGCATGCGCCACACTTACCCAATGCAGGGTGCCCTTTACATTAATACCGGATGTATCAGAACCGCTTTTACTTTCTGGGATATAAGTACAATGTACTTCGGTAATTTGTCCATCCGCATCCTTTACTACTTCCTCGCATTTGATGATGTAGGCACTTTTTAAACGAACCATTTGTCCGGGAGCGAGTCTGAAATATTTTTTAGCCGGTACTTCCATAAAATCATCGCGTTCTATATACAATTCTCTGCTGAATGGAATATCGCGATGACCCGATGCCGGATCTTCCGGATTGTTTTCACTGGATAACAATTCTATTGTATCCGGATAGTTGGTGATCACTACTTTCAATGGATCAAACACCACCATTCTGCGCAGCGCAATTTTATTCAGGTGTTCTCTCACACAGAACTCAAGTAAACCCACATCAATCAGGTTCTCTCTTTTGGCTACGCCGATGCGATCGCAAAAATCCCGAATGGCTTCTGCGGTGTAACCACGCCGGCGCATACCGCTGATGGTAGACATACGCGGATCATCCCAACCGGTTACATGTTTTTCATTCACCAGTTGTAACAGCTTGCGTTTGCTCATCACCGTATAGGTCATATTCAACCGGGCAAACTCGTACTGGTGTGAGGGAAATATACCCAGCTTCTCAATACACCAATCGTACAGATCGCGGTGAGGTACAAATTCGAGCGTACAAATGGAGTGTGTGATGTTTTCAATGGAATCACTTTGTCCGTGTGCAAAATCATACATCGGATAAATACACCAGGCATCCCCTGTGCGGTGGTGATGTGCGTGTTTGATTCTGTAAATGATGGGATCACGCAACAACATATTGGGTGATGCCATATCAATTTTAGCGCGCAACACTTTTGTACCGTCTGCATACTTGCCTTCCCGCATTTCTGTAAACAATTGCAGGTTCGCTTCTACGGTTCTGTCTGCATACTGATTTCTGCTGCCCGGTAAAACAGGTGTTCCTTTTTGAAGGGCAATTTCTTCGCTGGTGCTATCATCCACATATGCCAATCCCTTTTGAATCAGTGTTACGGCAAACTGGTATAATTGCTCAAAATAATTGGAAGCATACAATTCATTAGCCCAGGTAAAACCCAGCCAGCGAACATCGTCTTTAATACTTTCTACATATTCGGTCTCTTCTGTGGTAGGGTTGGTATCGTCAAAACGCAGGTTGGTGGTGCCGCCATATTTTTGGGCCAGTCCAAAATTGAGACAAATACTTTTGGCATGCCCTATATGCAGGTAACCATTGGGCTCGGGCGGAAAACGGGTAGTGATAGCGGTATATTTTCCACTCTTCAGGTCCTCTTCAACAATTTCTTCAATAAAATTCAAACTTTTTTCTTCGCTCATTGCTTTACTTTCTTGGAGGGTAAAGGTAAGGAAATCAGGGGTGATGAGCTGATACAAGCAAACGAAGCAGAAAATTCAAAATTTAAAAGTAAAAATTCAAAAGTAAACACGTGTTTTGACTTCTACATTTTTACTTTTGAATTTTTACTTTTGAATTTTAACTTAATCACTAATCCGAAAATTCGAGACAAACCCAATCGCCTCCATCATATCCGTATGCAACAACCTGTCGGTTTCGTTAAAACTTACTTTTTCGCGGAAGGCGGTCATTAGTTTTTCCAGTATGGGCGAGGATTGTTTAGGTCTTCTGAACTCCAGCGCCTGTGCGGCACTCAGCAGTTCGATGGCCAATACTTTTTCTACATTTTGTATTACCCGGTAGCATTTGGTGGCCGCATTGGCGCCCATGCTAACATGGTCTTCCTGGTTATTGGAAGAAGAGATGCTATCTACCGATGCAGGTGTACACAATTGTTTGTTCTCACTTACAATACCGGCAGCAGTGTATTGCGGAATCATGAAGCCTGAATTCAATCCCGCATTTTTTACAAGAAATAGCGGCAGGCCGCGCTGGCCGCTAATCAGTTGGTAAGTTCTTCGTTCCGAAATATTGGCTATTTCGCTCATGGCAATGGCTAAATAATCCAGTGACAGTGCGAGGGGTTGTCCGTGAAAATTTCCACCGCTTACGATCAGGTCATCTTCCGGAAAAATATTTGGGTTATCGGTAACGGAATTGATTTCGCGAACAAACACACTGAGTATGTGATCAAAAGCATCTTTACTGGCTCCATGCACTTGCGGAATACAGCGAAATGAATACGGATCCTGCACCTGCTCTTTGTGCTGTTGGGCAATGGCACTACCAGCTAGATGGTTTCGCAAAACGGCTGCGGTACTTACCTGCCCTTTATGCGCCCTCACCGCATGAATATGCGGGTGCAGCGGCTCGCTGATGCAATCAAATGCATCAAACGATAAAGCACTTACCAGATCGGCCATCTGTAACAGGTGCTCTGCTTTTTTTAAACAATACATGCCATACGCACTCATAAACTGCGTGCCGTTAATCAGGGCCAGCCCTTCTTTACTTTGCAGATGAATGGGCTGCCAGCCAAATTTCTGCATCACTTCCGCAGTGGGCACTTTACGTCCTTCATGGTATACTTCACCTAGCCCGATCAAGGGAATACTTAAATGACTTAACGGTGCCAGATCGCCAGAAGCACCTAACGAACCCTGCGTATATATTACCGGCAGTACATCGTTGTTATACATGTTCATCAGCCGTATTACCGTATCTATCTGCACCCCGCTATTACCATAACTCAGCGATTTGATTTTAAGCATCAGCATCAGTTTCACAATATCGTGCGGCACTTCTTCTCCCAGTCCGCAGGCATGCGATACTAGTAAATTATACTGCAATTGTTCTATCTGACTGTTATCAATCTTTACATTTTGTAAAAAGCCAAAACCGGTATTGATGCCATAGAATAACCGGTCTTTATCTTCCATTTTAGCATCGAGGTAAGCACGGCAGGCAAGAATGCGTTCATGCGCATCGAATGTGATGGAAACCTGTTGGTTGTAGTCCAGCAGATTTTTAACCTGGTCAAAGTGAAGCCATTTGCGGTCAAGGGGAAGATAATTGTAACTCATTGGCATTCGTTTGCCGCAAAGTAAAGTGATTTTAGGTATTCATGGCCTTAACCGTGCCTTTGTGCCCTGGTGTGCCTATATTTCTCACCAAGGCACAAAGGCACGGTTTGGGTTACTTAATGATTCGGATTAGCTTTGTGTTTGCGGGACTGGTATTTTTTCCTTTATTTTGCAGCCCTGAAAGGGTGCATGGAAGTGTAATTCAGGTTGCAAGTTTCAGGTTTCAGGTAGTTACAGGTAACAAGCAACATGTAACCTGTAACTGGAAACTAAAAAAGGACCGGTAGCTCAGCTGGATAGAGCACAAACCTTCTAAGTTTGGGGTCATTGGTTCGAATCCAATCCGGTTCACAAAGGTGAAGTTCTCATAACTTCACCTTTTGATTTAGCACCCACTCCACTTCAAAAACAATTCATGGGCTTTTTAACTGTTTCGGGTATCTCCAAAAAACTGC
Source organism: Chitinophaga pinensis (assembly GCA_943372845.1). GTDB lineage: Bacteria > Bacteroidota > Bacteroidia > Chitinophagales > Chitinophagaceae > Sediminibacterium > Sediminibacterium pinensis_K. The sequence continues at coordinate 11,801 of CALSAD010000011.1, forward strand.
AGGGCATTGATGTGGTATCGGCTATAGGTTTTGAGCAGGCCCGTTTTCAGAAAATAGCCATTGCGGGCGAAACGGGTTCGGGAAAAAGCACTTTGTTAAAAATGATTGCAGGACTTGAACAGCCCGATAAAGGTTCTGTTTTTTTTGAGGGTGAGCGTGTGGTTGGTCCCGATTACCAGTTAATTCCCGGTCACCCCGGTATTGCTTACCTGTCGCAACAATACGAACTACGCAATAATTACCGTGTAGAAGAATTGCTGGAGTATGCCAACACACTTCCACAGCAACAGGCAGATGCCCTGTTTGAGATCTGCCGTATTCACCACCTGGTAAAAAGAAAACCCGACCAACTTTCAGGCGGTGAAAAACAACGGATTGCCCTTGCAAGGTTATTGGTGGGCGCACCCAAATTGCTGCTGTTGGATGAGCCGTTTTCCAATCTGGATCCCATTCATAAAACTCTTTTGAAAAATGTATTGGTTGATATTGGCAATAAACTGCAAATCACGTGTCTTCTCACCTCCCACGATCCATTAGATACCTTATCCTGGGCGGATGAGATCCTGGTGATGAAAGGTGGAGCCATCATCCAGCAAGGCTCTCCTGAAACCATTTATCACCAGCCGGTGAATGAATATGCTGGCGGTTTATTTGGGAGTTACAACCTCCTGCCTGAAAACATAGCTCCCGCTAACATATCTACCTCAAAAGATAAACGCCTCTTTATCAGACCAGAGCGAATACTGATTGGCAAAAAAAATCAATACCTGCTTCCCGGTAGCATACAGCAAATTCATTTTCGGGGAAGCTATTATGAGATTGTGCTCATGGTTAACAACACATCTGTTTTAGCTACCACTGTACAGACTGATTTTAAAACTGGAGATACCGTTTCTGTTGAGTTGCTTTCCGGTAAAGAATGGTACCTGTAACATAGTCTGGATGTGAACTACTTAATGGCTGCAAAAGCCACAAAATCTCTATTTACCGGGTTCACAGATGGTTTTGTAATAGAGTTTTAACGATGGTTTTACGTTGATTTCAGTAATTTTATCAAAATAGGATATATATCGGCATATGTTTTGACTGGTAGATACCCAATTAAGTGGTCAATTATGAAAAAGACTGTACTTGCATCTTTACTGATCGTTTCCGGATTAATGGCTGGGGCGCAATCTCAACCCAATTTTCCAAAAGTGGCCGCACCGCCCAGAACCATTGCTACTGCCACGCCTTCTTCGTTTGAAAGTCCGCTTGTACAGGGCACACTTATTCTGTCTAAAATATTTAAGCAGGGTGAGGGAAAAGAGTTTGTTGCCATTTATACATTGACTAAAAATGATGCCTACTTCAATGGCCGTAAGCCGATACAGATCTCTTTATCCAGACAATCTTTCGATTCAGTTTTTACCAAAACAACCGCAGACCTTGCTACCAGATGGCCCGCTTTGAACAAATACATAGAGGAAAATAAACTTTCCCTCACCACAGAAAAAGCGTGGATAGATGTAATTACCCATTTCAACGGCACGCGTTACTAAACAGCTACTAACTTATACAAAAGGTCAATCTTTCCGATTGACCTTTTTTTATGCCCTGCTTACCTATCCGGGCTTTTACATTAACATTTTGTTTTTAAATAATAAGTATATTGTAATCCCGTTTGATTTATACATCACCCAAGAATGAAACAGAGACTAAGGCTATACATCAAACCGTTGATGATTCATTTGTTTTTATTTCTATGCCTGCAATCCTTTGCGCAATGCCCCCCAAATATTGGTTTTGAACAAGGCGATTTTAATCATTGGGAATGTAGTACCGGTACTATCAGTTCATCTACAGGCGCTATTACCTTGCAGAATTCCGGTCCGGTATCAGACAGGCATGCACTGATTAAAAATAGTAACGCTGCAGGTGTTGATCATTTTGGCGGCTTCCCGGTTAACTGCCCTAACGGCAGCGGGTATTCAATTCAATTGGGAAACTCAGGTACGGGAAGGCAGGCAGAAAGTGTGAGTTATACGTTTACCATTCCACAAGACCAGAATAATTACAGCATCATTTATAATTATGCGGTGGTATTTCAAAATCCGGGGCACGCCAGCTGGGAGCAACCTAAGTTTACAGCCAATGTATTTGATGTAACCAATCAGGATTATATCGGCTGCAGTTCTTTTTCATTTGCTGCATCTTCCAACCTGCCTGGCTTTCAGGTATCAGGTTCAAGTGACAGTATTTTTTATAAATCATGGACGCCCGTAACCATTAAATTATCCGGCTATGCCGGCAAAACCATACGCCTGGAATTTACCACCAACGATTGTACCCGTGGGGGTCATTTTGGGTATGCTTACGTAGATGTGAATGAGAATTGTTCCTCACCCGTTTCCGGAAACATTCAATGCGCCAGTGATACCATACAAACCTTAACGGCGCCTTACGGTTTTGCCACCTACCGTTGGTTTAACAACGATTTCAGCAAAGTATTAGGTACAGGTATTTCGTTGGGGTTTGACCCCGTGCCAACACCCGGAACTGTTTTGGCAGTTGAGGTAACACCTTTTCCTGATCAGGGTTGCGTGGATACAGTGTATACCACCATCAATTATTCCAGCGAAACCATAGACCTCAAAACTCCACAAACACCCCAGGCATCCTGTATTAGTACGGGGCTCGACCTCACATCGCCACAACTTATTGCGGGTAGTTCGCCGGGATTGAGTTTTGAGTATTTTACAGATGCCGGTTTATCAACCTATGTAGGTGCCCCCAAGTCTTTAACCAAAAGTGGCGTTTACTATTTAAAAGCAACCAATGCTGTCGGGTGTACCTCGGTGCGAAAAATAACCGTCAACATTTCTGATTATCCCGTTTTCACCATCAACATACCACCTAATGTTACGCGGCCAGAGGAGTTTGACCTGAATTCATTAATAGCAGGTAATACTAACGGAATCACTTTTACTTATTGGAAGGATGAAAAAGCAACCATACCACTTAGTAATCCGGAAGCCATTAAGTTTTCCGGCACGTACTATATAAAAGGCACCAATGAAGGAGGATGCTTTGTCATCAGCAAAGTATCTGTAACTGTAGTAGAACCTCCTGTTTCCCCGCCCAATGCTTTCTCGCCCAATGGCGATGGCATACATGATGTATGGGAGATTCCGGTGCTATCCTATTACCCTAACTGCACTGTAGAGATATTCAACCGGCTTGGCCAAAGTATTTTCCGATCGGTGGGCTATAACAAACCATGGGATGGCAAATTCAATGGCATTGATCAGCCTGTGGGCACTTACTATTTTTCTATCAGGCCCAATACCGATCTTCCTTTTGTAGGAGGCAGTATTACCTTGATACGGTAAGAGAAAGCATCTACCTTCTTTGCAGAATCCTTATTTTCGTGGCAATCTGCAAACAATCAACCAAAACAAATGGACGTAAAAATAGAAGCCAGTTGGAAAGAAGTGCTGAAGCACGAATTTACCAAGCCCTATTTTTTACAGGTTACCACCCATTTAAAAACAGAGCGGGCAACAGGTGCGGTAGTGTATCCGCCGGGACAATTAATCTTTAATGCGTTTAACACCACGCCTTTTACTGAAGTAAAAGTGGTGATACTGGGACAGGATCCCTATCATGGTGCGGGGCAGGCACATGGGTTAAGTTTTTCTGTGCCGGATGGGATTGCGCCACCACCTTCGCTGGTAAATATTTACAAAGAATTGCATAAAGATATCGGGATGCCCATACCTAAAACGGGCAATTTAACCAAATGGGCAAAGCAGGGTGTGTTTCTGTTAAATGCCATGCTTACGGTTCGTGCCAATGAGCCTGCCAGTCATGCAAAAATTGGCTGGATGGATTTTACCGATGCCGTGATCCGCAAATTATCTGATGAAAAAGAAGGGATCGTTTTTTTATTATGGGGAAAATTTGCGCAGGAAAAGCAGGTACTGATTGATGAAACCAAACACCATGTTTTAAAAGCAGCACACCCATCTCCTTTTAGTGCAGACAAAGGTTTTTTTGGCTGCAAACATTTTAGCAAAACCAATGAGTTGCTGATGAAACAGGGATGGGAAGTGATTGATTGGGATCCAGCCAGCTGAATATCGAATATCGAACAAGGAATTTTGAATGATGAAGTAGGATGAAATTAGGATTGTACTTACATAACATTGAAAATCTTCGTGCTACTTTGTGCCTTAGCGCCTTTGTGGCTGAACTGGCTTAGCATTATTATAACACCATAATAGAAAGGCTTTTGACTTTTGAATTTTGATTTTTTACTTTTAACGAATGACGCACCCAAATAAAACCACCACCCCCCAGGATAATATATTCATCAACCTGTTTGCCCGCATCTGGGCTGTATGGGCACTCATTTTATTTATTGCTACTTTATTTATCGCCATTGTTTTTTATGCTGCCTGTTTTTTTCTGGAAGATCCGGCAAAAGCACAATGGCATAGGCATGTATCGCGCGCGTGGATGTTTGTATACCTGAATTTAATTGGCTGCCCTTTGCGAATTAAGGGAAAAGAACAATTTAAAAAAGGCACCAACTACGTAGTGGTTTGTAACCATAACAGCCTAATGGATGTGCCCGTGAGTACGCCTTTTATGCCCCGGCCCAATAAAACCATTGCGAAAAAAAGTTTTACCAAAGTTCCCCTGTTTGGCTGGGTGTATACGTTTGGCAGTGTATTGGTTGACCGCAACAGCGATGCCAGCCGGAGAAAAAGTTATGAAGAAATGAAACGCATGCTGGCCATTGGTCTGGATATGGTGATTTACCCCGAAGGAACACGCAACCGCACCAAAGACCCCTTGAAGAAATTTTATGATGGTGCTTTCAAACTGGCGGTGGATACGGGTAAACCCATGCTCCCTGCCATTTTATTTCATACCAAAAAAGTATTACCGGCTAACAAATTTTTCTATCTCTATCCGCACAAACTGGAAATGCATTTTTTACCTGCCGTAAGCACAGAAAATATAACAACAGAAGAATTGAAAGAAAAAGTGTTTGCGATGATGTGGGATTATTATGCAGCCAATGATACTCAATAACTCGAAAAAGTTCTGCTTCTGTTAATACGCAGATCGCGCAGGATGCCGGATTTGGGACTGAACGTGATATTAAACGAACGATACAACCCAATCGGCGTTACATTAACCGATAACTGCCAGCAATGCATTTCGCGCGAAATAAACGTACTCAACTGTTGTAAAGAGCCGGTAGTAGCATCGTAATAACCAGTGGCGCCTACTTTCCATTTGCTGGTTAAACTAAAATCACCATTGAAATTCAAACTGGAATAGGTTTGGGTTGCGTAGCCGCTGAAATCAGATTTTAAGATGCGGTTAAAACTTAAGGAATAAGACAGACTGATGGTCCAGGGAATATTAAAATCTGTAAACTCTGCCGGGTTGGCTCTGGCAAATTGTAATTGTCGTTGTTGTTCATCAGGCGTCATAAAAGGATCAACCGGTACATCTCTTGTTTTATCATCTTTACCGTCTGTTGACTTACTGGAGAAAGAGGTGGATATAGCTATATTACCACCGGTAACCCTTCCAAACTTGAAACGTCTGGGATCGAACAAAATATTTTTCTTGCGATAGCCGGCACTATCCACATCATACGGATCGAGGTTGGCAGAGGCAGTAATGTTGATTTTATCAAACAGGGTACTTCTTGCATAAATAGAGAAATTACCCAGCGCAAAACTATCCGCCAATAAATTGTACGATGAGTTGAAGCCAAAGCCTTCTATTAATTTTATTTTCTTCCCTTTTGATTTGGAGGTGGTATCGCTTTTATCCTTCACTTTCATTTCAAGGAGGTTGTCTATTCCAAATCCAATGCCACCAAAAGCTCCTTCAGAAAAAGCACCTACAATATTTCCATCGTAGCGGGAAAAACGAACTGTTCTTCCACTAGAATCTACTTTGGTGGTATAAAAATCTTTCGCTGCAAAATCAGGATGGTAACTCACAGAAATATTCGGGCGTATCTCATGCCTTATGGCAATGATATTACTGGTGGGGGCAAATTTATACGTACCGAAAATCCTTGTATTGATGCCCAAACCAAAACTCATTTGCCTGGCAGCATAAAATCCTTTTTGTATGCTCGTATCTACTCTGGACCTGACACTGTCCCATGTTTTACGACTGCTTTGTCCATACCATCGTTCCTCATACGAAACACTTGGCGCAATGGTAAAAGGGCCCAATGGCGGTAATGACAAGGTAATGGGCACATTGTGTTGTGCACCCCACTGTAGTGTATCCAGCAAACGGTTAAGCTTGAATGCAGTATCGTAAAAAGACAATTGATTCAGAAAATTACCACTGTAACCAATTCCAATTTTCTCGTACCATTTACCGGCACCTACCGACTCTTTGGGTTGAAACGGGTATAGGGTAACCACATTAAAATTAGCCGTAGGCAAATTCAAATTCACCAATCGTGATACGCTGTTCTGGTTGTGGTTGATGTTCAGGGAAAGATTGTATTTACCTCTCCAGTCTTTTGAATAACTGATAGAAGAACTTAACTGATTCTGAAAGTTCTGATAAGGATTGTTTAATAAGGTCTGGTTAAAACGCGTGCTACCAAAATTAACACTGGCAGAAAAATTGGTTCCGGGCCTTGCACGGTTATCGCGGCTATGGCTCCAGTTGATCATGTAAGATTTGGTGTTGTTAAATTCTTCTTTGGAAGATATGTTCCTGCTTAACGATTTGGTATTTTGAAACGTAACATTCAAACTACCCGAATATTTATAGCGCATAAGGTATCTGGAACTTACATTCAGGTTCCAGCCACCATACGAATAAATATTGGCGCGTGTGGTAGCATCTACATGCTCGCCGAAAACTTTATAATAGCCCAAGCCTTCTAACCCCAATCCAAAATCTTCGCTCGACGTAAACGAAGGCAGTAACACACCCGAACTCCTTACCTGGTTCAATGGAAACAAACCGAATGGTAAAAAAATCATGGGTATGGGAACCGATTCAATTTCAGGATATACCCTGCCGGTTACCCCCAGTTTATTATTAATGATCTTCATTCTGCTGGCACGGAATGCAAAATGCGGTGTATCCAGGTTACAGGTGGTAAAGCGGGCATCTTTGGCAAAGGTTTCCTCGGCATTGATTTTTTTGAGGTAGCGGGCATTTACAAAAATCTCTCCCTCCTGTAAAAAAGTATTCTTGGTAAACGCTTTGTTGTTTTTTAAACTGTATACGATCGAATCGCTGATGGTTTTCAGATCGCCCTGTGTAAACTGCGGCTTACTATTAATGTCTCCCGTAGAATCTTTGGCACCATATGCCTTTACAATCTGTGTTTCATTATCAAACTGAATAATGGCCGCTTCCAGTTTCAGATCTTTATAATCGGTTTGCGCCTTACCATATAATATCAACTCTTTGGTGGCTACTTTCAACACACCCGAATCTTCTGCATGGTATTTTATAATGGCATCAATAGAGTCTTTCGACATTTGGATGGTGTCTGTTTTACTAACCGAATCAGGCCGGCTGGCAAGGGTATCTGAGGAAAATAGTCTTTGTGGTGCAGCTTTGGGTAAACTGTCTTTACCTATTTTTACAGGCACCGTATCCTTTACAAAGGCAATATTGGTTAATTGCGCACCACCATACCCACCCGCCTGCGCATAAAATGTTAATACGAGCAAATAAGCAGCAATAGCAATTCCCAGGGCCGATTTTATATTAATTTTGCGGTGTTTGCTCATGGTTACGAAGGCAAAAATAGGGTCTTAACCGTGTAAATGGTATTATGGGCAAAATCCTTTAACGAAATGATATGATGATAAGACAATATGCTGCATCGGTTTTGTTAAGCTTTGGTTCACTGTTTCTTTTTTCTTTTAGTAATGATACAGACAAAAGCAAGCCACCGCAGAAGCAGGCATTGCGAAAGATCATCATCGACCCCGGCCATGGTGGTACCGATGAAGGGGGAAAAGGAAGTTTCTCCAAAGAAAAAGACATAGCCTTGTCCATTTCATTGAAACTGGATAAACTGTTAAGAGCAGAAATGCCTGAGATTGAAACTTACCTAACCCGCACTACCGATGTGTTTGACCCCGTAACCCGGAAAGCACAGATTGCCAACCGCGAAAAAGGAGATCTGTTTGTTTGTATACACACCAATGCAGGTAGCGGCCCCATCAGGCATAAAGAATTCATCGGATATAAGGAAGTAACCCGTTACAAGGGAAAGGGTAAAAAGAAAAAAGCCTATACCGTTAAAGTAAAAGACTACAGAACATGGACCACCCCCAACCCTGCCAAAGGCACGGAAACCTTTATTTATGGGGTTGATAAATCAAATGATGCCAAAGCCGTACTGAGTGCCAATGAAGATCTGTATATGGATAGTGTTTCGGCAAGGGAATTAAAAGATTTTAATCCCACCGACCCGGCTAAAATGATGATCATTAACATGAGAACCCAAACCTATTTTTCGCGTAGTGCCAACCTTGCGCTTACTATTGAAGAAGAGTTTGCAAAAGTGGGCCGTATTAGCCGTGATGCCAAGCAAAGGCAAAAAGGTATTTGGGTGCTGCAGGCGGTAGCCATGCCCGCTGTATTGGTAGAAACCGGCTTTATTTCCAATCCGGAAGAAGAGGCATATCTGAACAGTGAAGAGGGGCAGGACGAGATTTGCCGGGTATTGGTAAAAGCCATTCAACGGTATAAATACTCACTGGAAAAGCAATTGACCAATCCGGTAAGATAATTCCACATTCTTCCATTCTATTTTAACAGGTGTAACCTGAATGCATCACAATAAGAAACCTTAGATTTGTGGCCTATGAAGATATCGAACGAAACGAAGGTAGGTGCCCTCACCGCCATCGCCATCACGCTATTGATCCTGGGTTTTAACTTTCTGAAAGGAAAAACACTGTTAAAAACAGGAAACTACCTGCACGCAAAATATGCCGATTCCAAAGGTATCATGATATCTAATCCGGTTTTCATTAACGGATACCAGGTGGGCGCTGTTTCTGATATTGAAAATCTGGATGAAAGCCTGAGCACCATTGTGGTTACTATTAAACTGAAAAGCAATTACAATATAGCGGCCAACTCAGTTGCCAGCATTAAAGAAAACCCATTAGGTCCATCGAGTATTACCATTGCTTTGGGCGATTCAAAAGAATTACTGAAAGTGGGCGATACCCTGCTTACTGCGGCCTCTACCGGTTTATTGGGCAGCGTAATGAATAAACTGGGGCCTGTTGGCGATCAGTTAAAAACAACGGTGCAATCACTGGATAGTGTGTTAAGAAATATCAACACCATTTTTGATCCCAATACCAAAAACAACCTGCAGCAAACCATTGCCAATATCAATAAAACCACCGCCAGTCTTGCTATATCCTCTGCCAGTTTGCAGGCCATGCTGAACCAGCAATCGGGGGCATTGAATCAATCATTAAACAATGTAGCCAGTTTCACCAAAAACCTGTCAGACAACAATGAGAAGGTAAACAGGATGCTGGGTAATGTAGAAAAAACAACAGACAATCTGGCCAAAGCAGATATCGCAGGCAGTGTTGATCAATTGAAAAGCACCATCACCAACCTGAACGGCATCCTGAATAAAATGAATTCGCAGGATGGTTCGCTTGGTAAACTGATGAATGATAAAGCACTCTACAACAACCTTAACAATACCGTACGCAGCGCCAATATATTATTGGATGATCTTAGGGTACATCCCAAACGCTATGTAAACATTTCTGTATTTGGCAAGAAGGATAAAAGCGGCCCGTTAATGGCACCGGTAGCCGATTCAACACAGAAGCAACCATAGCCCTGATGTTTGCAAAAAGACTTTTATATATTTTACTACTGTTGCTACCCGCGCAGTTATTGAAGGCACAGCGCCCTGCGGGAGATACCACACAACCGGAAGGTAAGCGCATAGAAATTATTTATGCCGATAAGCTGAATTTTCTTACGATAGATTCTACACACAAGTTTGTGATACTGGTTGGTAAAATGCCTCAAGTACATGTGGTGCAGGAGAAAACACATTTTTATGCAGACAGTGCAGTACTGAATGAAATAGACAATACATTGGAAGCGTTTGGCAATATTCATATCAACGATGCAGATAGTGTACACACCTATTCACAATACCTGCAATACTTAGGCAAAGAAAAAAAAGCATACCTGAAAAAAAAGGTGAGGCTTACAGATGGCAAAGGCGATCTCACTACCGAAGAACTGGAATATAACGTAACCCTGAAAATCGGCACCTATTTGAAAGGCGGAAAATTAGTGAATAAAAAAACCGTACTTACCAGCACAGAAGGATATTATTATGGCGATACCAAAGATGTGATCTTTAAACGCAAAGTGCTGTTGATAGATCCGGAATACAAAGTAGTAACGGATACATTGCAATACAACAGCTCAACAGAAATAGCCACCTTCACATCGCCCACGGTTATTTATAGTGATAGCGGCAGAAGAACCATTAAAACAAGGCAGGGCTATTTTGATATGAAAAACAAACGCGGCATATTAAACAAGCGTTCCGTGATTGATGATAGCACCTATACCTTCACTTCGGATGATATGGCCATTGATGATTCAACCAAACTGTCTGAGTTCAGGGGCAATGCAGTGTACAGAGGAAAAGATACGGCGCAGGGTTTTGATATGATTGCAAATAATATTAAAACCGATCGTAAAAAAGATATTTTACTGGCTACTGAAAAACCCATCCTGCTGATCAAGCAGGGAAGAGATTCTATTTATGTTTCGGCAGATACGCTGTATACCGCAAGATTAACGGATCTGCTGAAGACCAGAAAAGTACCCATGATCCGCGACTCGGCTTATTTTAAGAAACCCATCGATTCTACCAATAAAAAAGACAGCAGCAGCAACAAATATTTTGAAGCGTATTTTAATGTAAAGATCTTTTCAGATTCTTTACAGGCTGTATGTGATAGTCTGTTTTATTCTTTAGAAGATTCTGTTTTCCGACTGTTTCGCAGTCCGGTGATTTGGGCTAAAACTAACCAGATCACAGGCGATACTGTTTACCTCTACACAAAAAATAAAAAACCGGAAAGACTGTATGTATTTGAAAATGCGATGGCCATTAACAAGGTAGACAGTACCGACTTTTACAACCAGGTAAAGGGAACCACCATCAATGCATTATTTGAAGATGGGAAGATATATTTCATGCGGGCCAAGGGCAATGCAGAAAATGTATATTATGGACAGGATGAAAAAAACCGTTTTATTGGTGTAAGCAAATCAACCTCTGATGTGATTGATGTGTTGTTTGATGATAGTAAACCGCGACGGGTTTCTTTTATCCGCGGCTTTGACGGCACTTCCTACCCTATGCGACAGGTAAATCATGAAGAGATAAAAATCAGGGGCTTTAAATGGCTGGATCTGATCAGGCCTAAAACTAAGTTTGATATTTTGGCGAACTAATACCAATTAAACTTTAAAAGTGCATGAGCTATAAAATATCAGTTTGATATTATTTAAAGCGAAGTGCACATCGGAACGTCATTGCGAGGAACGAAGCAATCTGTGTTACAATATTCGAAGTGTCTGTAATTCGAAGAACCGATTGCTTCGTTCCTCGCAATGACGGCGCAAACATTTTTATCACAGCGGAAAATCGCATGAAGATATTTTTCCAACCGCAGCGCCGCAGAGGGCAGTGAGGTTTCGCAGAGAGATACCTGATTTAGAAATAGATCTACATATATCATCAATGAAAAAACTACCTGATTAATAGTAAGGTTCCCTTCCGCATAATATCCACCCCATCAGGATCGGTAAAGCTGAAGAAATAAATGTAGGTGCCGTTTTGTTGCAGTTCTCCCAGGTAAGTACCATTCCATCCTTCATTGAACTTATGTGTTTCAAAAACGAGTTGTCCCCAGCGGCTCCAGATCTGCATTTTATAATTGGTGACCAGTGCACCGATCAATGGTTTGAATGTATCGTTCTTACCATCCCTGTTGGGTGTAAAGGCATCCGGTATCTGAATGGGAATACATTTAATGAACTGTACCTGTATCGCATCAGACCCTTTGCATCCATTTTTATCAACTACCTGCGCACCATAGGTACCGGGTTGGTTAATCGTAAAGGAAGTGGCAGTAGAGCCATCGCTCCATACAACAGAAGGATAAGAAAGCGAGAGCGGCAAGGTTTTACCGATACAAACAATCGTATCCAATGGTAAAAAATTAGCCGGCAACGAATTCACCGTAAGCACGGTGGTTACAATAGAATCACAGCCCGCTTTGGTTTTTAACGTATCCACATAAGTACCCGCTATGGATTGTTGTTTGCCACCGGCAAAATAGGTATCGCCTTTACAGATCTGAATGGTGTTTGTTTTTTTCTCTACCGGATTTACCACCAGGTTTAGTGTTCGGATACTGTCGCAATTATTCACTCCTGTGAATACATTTACATAAGTTCCTGTTTTGTTGTATCCGGCATAGGTTTGTCCGTCACAAATAGCTATGTTAACCGTTGTTTTAATGATAGCAGCTGCTTTTACGGTCAGGTTAAGTATTCTGATACTGTCACAACCACTTGCGGTTACAAACGCATCGGTATAGGTTCCGCTTACGGTGTGTGATAAAACCGTGTCACCATTGCAGACAGACGTATCAATCACTTTGGTAATGGGCTGGTAGGCGAAGGATGCAGAAATATTATTGTTGGTTACTTTTTCAAAAAAAGGTGGCGAAGTAAAACTTACCGGCACCCCGGCACCATTGCTGTTTATAGTTGCAAACAGATTACCAGCCGTTGTACTCTTTACTTTGAACGTATAGGTCTGTTGCTGTAGTGCCGTACTATCCGGTACCTGAAACAAAGGTGGCAATAATTGTGCTCCTGTTACGGATGGATCATTTACATACAACGCAATGGGTAATTTTTTAGGAATGCCTCCGCCCACAGCAGTACTGTTCACTGTAACACTCACACTCAGGCTATCTGCTCCTGCACAAGTAGCACTGTTTATTTTGATGGTGTAATCATCCGGCTGAATCACATTCAGGGTTACAGTGGCTGTATCAAAACATTGCAGCAGGCTGCTGGCAAATACCTGCTTAATACGTGTTGAGTCTGCATAAAACATGGGGGTGGTACAAGTGCTGCAACTTAATTGCTTGGGGGGATTCCAGAGAAACTTGGAGGTTAATGTTGGGTCGGGGGATGTTTGTACCGACAACTGAACTGAGTCTCCTGGCTTTAAAGTAGCCACCGTAGGCGTTACCGTAGCTTTGAAACGGAAATTGGAAAGAAACCCTACATTGTCTGTATAATTACTTTCTACCAGAAACGGGTTATTGGGTAATGCAATAGGAACAACGGTTCCAATATCATTTACCACTGCATAAATCTGATCAAGCTTTGCACGTTTTATATCAAGCGTTAACTGATACGATTTACCACAACAGATTCCTTTGAGTGAATCAGGCAGAATAAACGTAGTATCAATTTTATTAGCACCGGCTTTTCGGGGGTCGGCATCGTAGAAACTAATGGGTAGTCCTGCAGGAATGGGTGCATAGCCAAAATTACAGGCATACACATTCAGGCGAACCTTGGTTTGTTGAAAACAGTTGGCTCCAAACATGGAAACATAGGCATTGGGAGTAGGATCTACTACATTCACAAATAAATCGAACGTACTATCAACACAGGTAGCGTTTGAAGCAATCAGTTTTACCCGGAAAATACCCGGTTGCGGAAAAATATAATTCAGGTCATTGGCACCACCACCTGCTGCATTACTTACAATGGTATTTCTAACGGTGTTCGCGTTGTTCGCCAGGATCCATTGATAGGTATTGGCACCGGTTGAATTATTGGTAAACAGAATGGTATCGTTCAATACTCCTGTTTTAGATGCGATCAGTTGTTTGTTGTTGGAGAAGCGAGCAGTTACACCGCAGTTTACCAATACATAATCAGAAAATGTAGAGATACATCCGGCTGCATTGGTTGCTTTTAGTGTAACCTTGTATTTTTTAATCGTAGTAAACGTATTGCTGAAATTCAAAGTAGTTGCTTTAGAAACTCCATCAATCAACCATTCATAACTTACTGCATTTACAGAGGTATTGGCAAAATTAACCACATCGTTTGCTTTGGGATCTGCATTGTCTCTGGTAAAAGATGCCAGAATATTATCGTTGCAGGGAGGGTTCATCAGGTTATTGATCAACCCCAAACGTTGCGTGGCAATGGCTGCGCGCATTCTGGCTGCCTGTCCTTCTGTAAACTGGTTACTGCAGGCAGAATTGCCGTAATCCATAAAATTGGTAATCTGGTCAGACACATCGATAGGAAAAAATCCATTCGAATAATTAGACAATGTATCTGTGATACAGGAATTGATGGGAAAAGGACTGTTACAACTACCTGATCCCGCAGTGGTTCCATCGGGCGGGGTATCACAAACACGGTCACCATCTTTGGTGCAATCGTTATTGGTGCAATAGCCTTCAAAAGTGTGGTAAAGCCCAAGGTAATGTCCCATTTCATGTGCCAGCAAAGGGCCAAAACCGGTTACCACAATACCGTCTGTGGGAGATACTCCATTTACGGCAAAGGGCATGGTAGCATAGCCCCCGGCATTCAATCTCGTCCACACGCCGCAGCTGAAAGTAGCACTGATCTCACCAACAATATTCCTGACCACCCAGATATTGATGTATTTAACGGGGTCCCACTGAACCAGGTTTTTCAGGCGCGAATCATCAAGACTCATCTGCATATTATCTGAAAAGGGCGAGGTTACCCGTGTAATACCTTTGGTAATACCTCCATCCGGATCTGTTTTGGCCAGTGCAAAGCGAATCTTGGTATCTGCACCGGCACTGGCCGCATAAGCACCAGTTTTACTGAAAGCATCGTTCAGGTCTTTTACCGCATTGTTAATCTGTAGATCCGTAATAGCCGCAGGATTGGTACTTACGATGTGAAATACAACAGGAAGCAGGTAGGGATCTGCCGTGGTGCCGCTTCCACCGTTTACTTTTATGTTATTGGTAAGAACGCGTAAAATATCCGCATTCATCTTCCGCTCTCTTTCTACAAAAGCGGGATCTTTCCGTAGTTCTTTAATGATGTAGTCACTACTACAGTTTTCTTTAAGCAGATCGTATGGAACTAATGAAGAATCTACATAGGGCGATGCGGGGCGGGCTACCTGAGCATGTGTACTACCAGCTATCAGCAGCAGTGAGGTGATTACTACAAAAACGAACGCATACTTGCCAATTCTCATAAAAGCCCAAAATTAGTAACGCTTACCTGCGGTGGTAAATGAAACAGCAATAATATATTAAAAAAGAACCTCTTTTCTAAATACAGGGATACATTTCTCCCCATTTTCGCTGTATCTGCTTTTTATTATTTACCCTTTTTACCATTGTATTTTGGTTTGCTAACATGTCAAGAAATAAAAATAGGTGCTCGTTAAGGAGCACCTATTTGAATATCGAATATCGAACAGGGAATATCGAATGTCGAAGTAATACATTATTTACTTTATTTCACTTCAACATTCGATATTCCCTGTTCGATATTCATTATTCATTCCCTATCTCAGCTTAATCAACTGCACCGTCTTCCTCACCCCGCCTTGTATCAGTTCTGCATAATAGGTTCCGGCTGCATAGTTGTGCCCTACCTGTAACGTACTGTTTGATCCAATACCGGTTTTTGCATCCACTACCCTGCCACGACTATCCATCACACGCATGTTTACGGCTGTGTTGTAGCGGCTCTCAAGTTTCAGGGTAAAGTAAGTGGTGCTTGGATTGGGTAGTACCGTTACTTTCAGTTCGGCTTCACTACTGATCGTGCCTTTTTCTTCGCTTAGTGTTTGGGTAATTACCTGTGTTGCATTCAACACCGGTACCGCTGCCAATCCGCATACAAAACTGTTCCAGATCACGTTCTTACCATTGCCCTCAATTTCGTCTGCAATAAACAGGCCTGTCATGTTTACATAACTGTTACCCTGGCCATAGTATCTGTCATCATCATCATCCCTATCACAATCGCCGCGGCCATTGCCATAATCACCATAACTGTAGCCACCGGTAACTTTTAGTTTTCCATTGGGTACATAGATATTTGCAGTCACTTTGGTATCCCCACCTTTTACGCTGAATTGCTCACCGTCCGATTTCCTATCGCCCAGGTAGAAGGTTACTTTGTAATTATCAGGATTGATGTAAACCTGGCTGCCAATACTAACTCTATCACTTACCAATATTTTGGTATCGCCACCAAAACGTACATAGCTATAACCATAGCGCGGGCCTTTTACTATTTCCAGTTTATCTATGTTAATGATAGCAGCGGTAAACGTTACCTGTGCGCCCTGTTCTACTTTAACACTTCCAAAAACAGTTCCCGTTACTGTAGTTCTGGATCCTTTCTTTAACGTTAGGTTTTTGTAATTACCATTCACCGTAGTAACACTATTCTGTGCCACGTCTTTATTAGGAAGATTGTGTGTACTTGCCGTGTTCAACAACATAGTCGGCAGCGCAATACCGGTAGCCGCACTGTAAATCGGATTACTGATCACAATATTAGATCCGTTCTTATCAATGTTCTTCGCTTTTACAAATGAGCCCGGTGAACTTACAGAACTGTTCCTGCGGAACGATACCTCTCCTTTTAAAGAAGTAACGCCAACACTGCCACTGTTTACTTTATTATTTTCTCCTAATTTAATTTCATCAAATGCCAATAAGGTATAGCTGCTTACCAAAGTTTGTTTGGTAAATGTATAACTGGCCGGCGCACTGGTGCAACCATTACTGGTTACTGTTACACTGTACAATCCATCGCCATTGGTTTGACCCAAACTGATGCTCTGGCTACTGCTACTAGTATTCCAGCTATATGTAGCACCTACGCCTGCTGAGGAAGCGGTTAACGTAACCGTATTACAAAATGCATCTGCATTGGTGGCTGCTATGGTTACAGATGGGTTGGTGGTAATGGTAACTTTAGTTGTAGCGTTAATAGTATATCCTGAGCCATCTTTCACCGTCCACTTGATATAAGAAATGCCGGGATTAAATGATCCGCTTGCATTATTACTAAGTGCATTACTACGTACGGTTGCACCCGTTATCGAATAGGATACAGTAACTGCTCCACAATTATCTGATGCCACCAAAACAGGAATCGTATAATTACCTGTTGTATTGGTACAGAATATTTGATCCGGCACAGAGACTGTAATCACCGGCAGATCATTATCAATCACTGTGATGGATTGTGTAGCTGTATCATTTACATTACCACTGATATCTTTTACGATCCATCTTACAATGGTAGTTCCTACTGGATAATAAGCAGACGGATGGTCATTTGTAATACTTGCTATACCACAATTGTCGCTGGTAAAAGGCGTTCCGATACTTGTTAGTGTAGCACCGCATTGTCCCGGTGTATTGGGCACACTGTACGCACCTGGTGCAATCACATTTGGTCGTTCTGTATCAGGAATGACAACAGGTGTAACCGTTGTGATAGCAGAACAACCATTAGCATCTGTAACAGTATAGGTATAGGTTCCTGCCGCTACTGAAAACACACCGGTTCCTGTATAAGGTGCTTTACCGCCCGCAGCAGTAATGGTTACGGTTGCATTGGCGTTACAACTGATATCAGTTGCCGTAGCAGCAATAGTTAAGGCATCCGGTTGTGTAATGTTGGCCGTAAACACATAGGTACAACCTAGGGCATCTGTAACAGTATACGTGTATGATGCTGCATAGGTATTTCCATAATAAGTAATACCGGCTGCGGCATCAACTACCAGCGCTCCGCCTCCCTGATTGGTTACTGTGTAGGGTGCGGTACCACCATTGATGGTGATACTTTCTGTACTCAATCCTCCATTACATAAAATGGCTGAAGCATTGTATTGAACAGTTATAGGATTGGGTTGTGTAATGTTAGCCGTAAATGTATATTCACAACCAATGGCATCTGTTACGGTGTAGGTGTAATTAGCAGCAAAAGTATTGGGCTCTGTTCCTCCATAAGTAACACCTTCCTGCGCGCCTAAAACAAAAGCACCCCCACCCTGGTTGGTTACATTATAAGGTGCGGTTCCTCCTGTTATCGTGATGTTTTGTGTACTCATTCCACCATTACAGGTAATGGGTGTGAAAGTAAAGTTTGCATTCAATGCGGCCGATGGGCCGTCGATGGTAAATTCAAGACTAACAGCAGCACCTGCATTATCAGAGATGAGTATGGTATGTTGTCCCTTTGCTATTTCGTTCAATGTAAAGGGCGATGCGCCGGCAGGTTGTGCCGGAGCACCATCAAGACTATAAGAAACCAACCCGATACCATTGGTATAAGAAATGGTAACCGATCCTGTATTCGTTCCAAAACAAAGCACTTTGGTTGTATTCGTGATCAGCACATTTGATAATGGAGTCTGACAACTATTTGCCAATGGCTGGAATCCGTTTTTAACGGGATCACTATCTGTACCACTAACCAGGTAGGGTGTGTAAACAAAATTGGCGGAAGCAATACCGGCAATATCCGGTTTACCAACCGGTGCAACAGCCGTTCCTCCATACGCCACCGGAACCTGTGCTGCATAACTCGGCTCGCCTGAATCATTAGTTGATACAACCGGTGTTACTGAACCAAACCAGTTACAGGTAAAATTTTTAAGGTTGCTGCCGGGGGCAGGAATGGTACCGCCTGATTGACGATCAATAATCTGGCCGTACCAGTTACCACTGATATTGTTGTTACTGAAATTACTGTTTGCTGCAGACTGCGTTCCACCTCCTCCGGAAATAAACAAGATACCCATCGTCCAGTTATTGGTAATGGTATTTTCTGTAACCGTGGTTTGATCGGTTTGATTACGGAAAAGAATACCTGTCCGGTTATCACTAATGATATTGTTATGGATATTATTTCCGTTACTGTTGTTAACATCTATCGCTGTTCTGTTACCAATGAATTTACAATTTATGATCTCTGCATTGCCCACGGTTTGTATGGCAACCCCTGCGGAATTTAAAGGATCATTCCATGTGGCTACCGTATTGCCATCGCGGGTAATGGTAAACCCATCAATGATCACACCATTCGCGCTAATCTGAAAAGCGGCACTACCCCCACCCGATACGCCGCTAACGGTTGTTACATCGATACCGGAACCTTGAACCGTCAATGTTTTATTGATCGTTACATCTTCCTGATATACGCCGGGTTCTACCAAAACAATTCCATTAACAGAAGCTGCATTAACAGCAGTCTGTATTTTCATACCTGCGCCGATGATTAATTGTCCGGTTGAGATCTGCTGCACGGTAGACAGATCCGGTCTGGCCAAAGCAACACTCGGAAGTAATTTTGCAATGTTCAGTGCAACTGTTTTATTACCATAATAAAAAGTATATCCAACCGAATTGGTATTCTTTACCTGATAGTCAAGTCCATTCACTGTTACATTCGTACTCACAAAACCAAATTGGTCCTGCACATATACTGGAGTGGTTTCTGACAGCGAAGAAGAACTTACATCAATGGTTATATTATTAGAACCACGGCCAACGCCATCCGGACTAAGCCTTGAAGCATATACTGCAAAACCGCCCCAGGCATTACCACTGGTAGTGATGTTATTTGCCGTTACATTCCAGCAACCACTTACCTGAACGCCATTGCCGGCACTGCTGTTTGTAGCAGTTAAAAAACTTAGTGAAAGATTGGTTACTCCATTAAAATCAAACGCAGTTTTTTTGGCACCATTGATGGTGATATGGCTGAGACTGATATTGGAAATAACCGGAACAGGTATTGTGTTGGAGGCCGCATGAATTGGAAATCCACCTGTAGTACCATTTGGTATGATAGTAAAATTACTTAACGAGGTATTGGATTTATTTGGATTGATGGCCCATGCCCCAGAGGGAGTGGCAGTACAATTAATGATTACACCCGCTTCACTTTCACCAATAATGGTCAGTTCTTTGTTCAGGTTTAATGTAGCGGTTAATGTATACACCCCATTGGCAATATGAATCACATCTCCATTGGCTGATGCAGTAACTGCAGCCGGTATGGTTTGTTTGGGCGTTGCCGCTGATAAGCCATTGTTCGCATTGTTACCTGTGGCAGAAACATATAGATGCGTCTGCGCAGTACCAAATAATGAAACAAGTAGAAAGGATACAGTTAACAAAGCAAATCTTACCGAAGACGATACGTGTACATTTTTTTTCATAAGCAGGTTTTGAAATAAAACAAACTGATTTTTGATTTTGCATTGTGGTAATAAGCATGGTTCATGCAAATAAGCACAAGTGAAATGAAATATCTGTGTTGTAATATTAACAAAATGACATATAAATAATATTCGATTATCGTTGTAAAGACATAGTGCTATAACTACAATGAAAAGTGAAGCAACTACAATTTATTTTTTGTTATTCAACTTACCTATGCTGCAAAAAAAGAGGCACTCACAATGAGTACCTCTTTAGAATGTCGAATGTTGAACAAGGAATATCGAATTTCGAAGTGATAGATTTATTCTTTCATTTCACTTCAACATTCGACATTCTTTGTTCGATATTCATTATTCATTCCCTATCTCAGCTTAATCAACTGCACCGTCTTCCGAACCCCACCTTGTATCATTTCTGCATAATAGGTTCCGCTCAGATAGGTCTGTCCCACTTTTACTAAACTGTTGGAAACGATACCAGATCTTGTTTCAAGTATTCTTCCGCGGCTATCCGTTACACGCATTTCAACAGGCAGGTTGCTCCGGCTACTTACACGCAAGGTAAAATAGGTGGTACTTGGATTGGGAGATACGGTTATCACCATTTCTTCTGAGCCACTACCCGTCTTGGTTTCTTTCGTGAGGGTTTGGGTATTGGATGAGGTGTTTGATGAAACAATAATACCTGATGAACATGCTGCCTGGCCTATACTTCCCAACTTATCTCCACTATGAGCCAGGTGTGCCGCTACTGCATTAACGCTGATGGATAGTGTTTGTGCGCCATGTGACACATATACTTTCTTGCCATCGGTACCCGGTACCCGTATATCAGTTACACAAATCGAAATGCTGGCACTGGAGGTACATCCGTTTGCATTGGTAACATTCACAGAGAACGTGTAGTAACCAGAAACGGTTGGCGTAAATACAGGCGTAGCAATGGTATTACTACTGAGTGTACCATTTCCCGACCAGCTATAAGTAAACCCTGCACCACCAGTTACAGAAGGATGTAAGGTTACCGATTGCGGCCCATATCCCAGATACAGATTGGTGGCAACGCCTCCTGTGTACGTGGTATTTGATGGAACTGCTGTAACCACAACCATTGGTATGGAACCAACAACCGTTACGATAGCCGTACCTGTTTGGGTATTGCCATGAATATCTGTTACCGCTAAGGTTACCGTATTGGTACCAATATTAGCACAACTGAATACTGCAGGTGAAATTTGCATACTGCCAATAGCGCAATTATCACTGCTGCCATTATTTACCTGTGCTGCGGTTACAACAGCTGTACCCGATGCCCCTAAGTAAACAGTAACCGGTTGGGTAAGCACCACCGGCTTTTCCGTATCTGTTACCGTTATGGTTTGAGTGGCTGTAGCCGATTGGTTACCATGTATATCAATGGAGGTCCATGTTATGGTAGTAGTACCTACAGGGTAATCAGCGTGTAAAGGCTGGGCATCACTTCTGGTTCCTATGGTAGAAGCTACAGAACAGTTGTCTGTTGCAGTAGCAGCCGGAACAGAAACAGCAGCGCCGCATTTACCTGCATCATTGTTTACCGAAATATTTCCTGAAGTTGTGACAACCGGTGCAGTAACATCCAAAATGATCACCGTTTGATCCTGTGTGCTGGTATTTCCACTTCCATCAGTATAGGTCCAGTGTATTGTATAGGTTCCCTGTGTGGCATAACTAACCTCATCAATAGTAGTGGCGGTAATCGTTCCAGCACAATTATCGGTAGCCGTTGGTGCTGTAACCGTTGCAGCACATTCCGCTGTAATAACAGGCAGGCTTGCTATAGAAGGTACTGGTGCCTCAATATCTTTTACAATAACAGTTTGATCCTGTGTGCTGGTATTCCCATTACCATCACTAAATGACCAGTGAATGGTATAGGTTCCCTGTGCATTATACACCAAAGCATCTGTTGTTGTTCCAATAATAGTTCCGGCACAATTGTCTGTAGCAGTAGGTACTGTAGTAATAGTAGCCGAACACTGTGCAGTAATCACAGGAAGTAAACTTACATCCGCCACAGGTGCAATATTATCCGCAACTGTGATAGAAACATTACCTGTTGAGCTTACAGAACAACTATTGATATCAGTTACTGTAACCGCATAACTGCCACTTGTTAAGGCGGTGAAACTTCCTGCATGGGTGGTTGCTACCGGTAAACCATTAAGCAACCATTGGTAAGTATCAGGAGTGCCTGTGCCGGCAGTAGCTGTTGCGGTTAATGCAACGCCTGTACCCGGACAACCGGAGTCTGATCCAACCAATGAAATGGTTGCAGCAGCAGGACTGGTATTGATGGTAAGATGAAGTGTAACAGTAGAATCGCAACCACTGGTTGTGGTAAGCACTTTACTTACTGTAGTGGAAGTTGTATACACCGTACCAAACCAGGTATAACTATCGCAGGCACTCACATTCAATTCACTGGTAGAAGCACATTTACGGGTATACCAGATAGGTGATGTAACAATGCGTGATGTGCCATTGGTAATATCTGCATAGTAATATCCAGTTTCGTTATTGGCAAGATTATTATCAACATAAGTAAGAGAACTTGCAAAAACAGAATCTACCACTACCGGTAAAATACCGCTACCCGGCTTACCGTACAATACACGGATCAGTGCATTGGAAGTACTGTTGGTAGGATCTGTAAGATGTACAGAAATAGAAGGTGCATTTCTATCTTCAAAAATGGATCCCATGATTCTGGTGTTGATGGTGAAATCAACTTTGGCATCCACATCTTCTGTAGCATAAAAATGCATGTCTTTGATAGACTTGATAATGTCTGACTGAGATAACGACGGAGCCAGCACCGCAGTTCGTGCGCCGGTGGTTCTTCCGAAAGTAGTATTGTGGTTATCGTGATCAATGGTTGGTCCGAGATGGTATCCCTTTGATAATAACTTCTGGTAGTACCACAGATAGAACATCGATGAACCCGGATTTGAGTAGGTTGTATTGGTAGACGTAGCCGGTCCGCTTTCTACTGCTGTACCGGAAATGGCTTCATCTGCAATCGGATCGTAAGCAATATTTGATAGGTTGTTATAGTCTGAATTGCTTGGGTGAGCCAGTGTTGCAAACGCATTATTCACTGCATAATTCGTAATGGTTTTAAACAAACCTTCCGCACCCAGGTAAGTACTTTTGGGTACATATACATCATAGTTAGGTCCAACTTTTCCGTTTACGTTTGATTCCCATCCAAACAGATCATTCATTCCATCACCAAATACAATTACGTGTCCACCGCCTGAAATCACACCCCACTCCATTCCGTATAATGCAAGAAAACCGGGATGTGCTGCATTGTAAGCAGCAGCCTGAGCTACTCCCAATTTGTAATTGGCCAGTTCATTACCCGGATTATCTAAAGAAGAGAAGTGATTGTGTTCTGAGATACCGAGGAAATCCATTCCATTCGATTGATCGGCATAGGCGTAATTGTTGGCCGGTGTAAAGCCGGGATTGTCTTTATTACCATCTGAATAATCAGAGTGTGAATGCAGGGTACCATAATAATAATTGTATACCGGTGCATTGGTGGTTGTGGCAGTTCCTGTAAGTGGTGAAGCAACCAGGTATTTTGTACCACCTGTACAATTTTTATTGGCAGCAAAAACAAAGAAGTAGTACGTTGTTGAATTGCTTAAATTATTGGCAATAAAACTGGTGGTAGTGTTATTTGATATAACCATACCACCACCCAAACCTGCACCCGCTGCATAATCAGTATTATCTGACGGTGTTGCAGACAAAGTTGGTGAATTGCTGATAACTACAAGATAATTGTAACCACTACCCGTAGCATTAAAAGTACCTGTGATGCTATTGTTAGAAGTATTGAATGAAAGACTACCCGGTTGAGAAACAGGCGTAGTACAAGCCGGTAAAGGCAGTGTTGTTTCTGAACCTGATAGAGGTAACAGTGTATTATACGCTGGTCCGTTCACACAGTTCTGCGAATTGACACTAAAAATAAAATAGTAATACTGTGTAGCAGGATGTAAAGAGGACACTGTGAATGAAGTAGCCACACTCTTCTGAATCACAGTAGCATTACCTAAAATCGCACCAGCACTATAAGCTATTCCATTAATAGGTGTATTAAATAAAGACGCACTGGTACTTTGCAGCACCAGGTATTCATCTGCAGCTGTGGCTGTAAACGATCCCTGAATAGAGTTAATAGAGGCAGTGGTTACCAACGCAGATGGCTGAGCTATAGGTGCTGAGCAAGGCGGTAATCCTGCTACTGTTGTTGCATCATCCGTTAATACATTGGTGGTTAAATATTTTGGTCCGCCGGTGCACACACTGTTAACCGGGAATACAAAGAAATAATAGGTAGTAGCACCCGTTAAACCAGTTGCTGTAAAGTTGAGGTCAAGTCCCTTGCTGACTACATCCCCATCACCAATATTATCTCCCACCGTATACGTTACCCCATCAATTGGATTAGAAGTAAGGCTACTGTTAGAACTCATAATAACGAGGTATTCATTCACCGAAGGAGCTGCTATAAAATTACCCTGTATGGTAGTTTCAGTAATGGTGCCGAAGGTTAAAGAAGTAGGTGTTGCAGTTGGTGTAGCACATGGCGTGTTAGCAACTCCACTAACGGTGAGATTATCTATATTGATTTTTGGTCTGGAGCCCGATGCGCCACCCGTTCCATTATAATAAAAGAAACGAAGACGTGCTGTTGCCGAGCCATTGAAGAAAGATGGCAACTGTATGCTGCTAACCGTACCCGTTGCAGGAACACCGTTTACAAAATTCAGCACGCTGGCTGCATTTAGCTTGGTGAAGTTAATTCCATCGGTACTTGCATATACCAACAATGATCCTGTTCGGCCATCGCCTGGTGTAAAACTATTGTTCACGACCGCCCAATCGAAACTGAGCGTGCCGGCATTAACGCCGGTAAAATCCATATAAAAATCAATGGCTACTGAAGATCGGTTATCCGTAGATCCGACAGATAACAACTGAATAGCACCGGTTCCTTTTTGAACACCACCAGAAGTGCCGGAAGTAAATGTTGTAGATGAGGTAGTGATTAAAGTAGGATTATCGTTGGTAGGATTACTTGCAGAACTGGTTCCGCTTACCTCTACTCCTGAAAAACGAGTAGCGCCAATACCGGAGTTGAAATTATTTGACCAGTTATTGATATCGTTAAAATTTTCTGTGTAACGCAGCAAGGGTTGTGCACTGATAACCACAGGCGTAATATTATTACCCGATCCTGTAACAGGAACAAATAAATTAGCCGCATTGCCCCCACTCACAACAATACTTCCGTTATATGATTGCGCCGCTATGGGATCAAATTTTACGTAAATAATTTTATTGGTGAAAGAAGTTCCTGCTGTAACACTTAGTGTGGAAGTAAACGTACCTGATACGCCTGTTTCTGAATAACTAAATCCCGGTAAAGCAGTAACAGAAATAGCAGATCCATCCAAATCAGAACCTGATATCGCAAAGCTCTTTACTGATCCGCCGGAACCTACCTTGACACTGCCAAAAGCTGGCAAAGCTGATGCCAGTGTAATTGCAGGTGCAGGTGCCACCCCGGTAGCAGCAATCACAGATATATTATCTACACTTAATCCTTGTGCGTTTGAAGTAGTTGATCCGGAACTTACTGCATAACTCCATGCAAGGTATAGATGTGCATTTGGAGCTACGGTAACCGGTAATAATTTAGAAGTAATGGATACACTAACGCCAGGTGCTGTAGCGTAACCTGCGTTACTGCCATCCGCTGCAAAAGCCGTAAGAAAATCTGCCCCGGCATTTGTCCATGCAATACCATCTGTTGAATAAAATAATTGCATACGAAATCCCGCTGCATTAGTTCCTCCCCTGTATTTT
The DNA here is from genome assembly GCA_943372845.1 of Chitinophaga pinensis. GTDB lineage: Bacteria > Bacteroidota > Bacteroidia > Chitinophagales > Chitinophagaceae > Sediminibacterium > Sediminibacterium pinensis_K. The sequence goes on from CALSAD010000011.1 coordinate 38,097, forward strand.
TCTACATCGTATGAGAGTGTTAACCCGGGAATGGTGAGCGATCCGTTATTCAATAAATCAACATACACATTCACTGTTCCTGAAGCCGTTCCGGAAGAGATCCCGCCAATAGCTCTGTCTGTACCGCCAGCTGTGGTAGTACCTGATCCAAAATTATAGATCCCATTTGCCGCTGTGGTGGATACATTGGCCCCACCTTGTCTTTCGGTAGCAGCTACTGCTGTTGCATAATTACCGAGTATTCTGGCACTGGTCTGTTTATCTACCTTCCAACCGGCAGGTAGTGTAGACACAGCGGCCGTTCCGATACCATCAAAATTCTGCGTAATGGTATTACCCGAAGAAATGGTAACCTGCGCATAAGTACTGTTGATCAGTACTAACAGGCACGCAATAAAACAAAAAGAAATCCGTGTAAAGGTGTTTCTCATACAAAACGTTTAATAAATAAATGAGTAGTAAAAAAATGTGTTAGAAGAAAAAGATAAGGTTCCCTTTATACAATGCCCCCTGCCGCTAATACGGGAAACAGAACAGTGTTTGTTTTGCGGCATACGATTAAACAGAAAAGACATTAGGGATTGTGTCTGGTGCAATGGTTATTAGAATACTTTCGAAGGTAAAGGTATTGTAATTCCTCCCGCTGCCGGGCCCGTAATAGTTATACACAGTTTGATACCGTGAAGGGAATAGCCACAAACCTTCCACAAACCATTATCCAAAACAAGCAATCCTGCTGCAAATCCTTACCTGTATTGCCTCCTATCCATCTCTAAGAAAACAAACAAGATTTTCTAATATATGATTCCAACCGAAAAAGCAATGAAACGGTAACAGAAACTTAATTTTTGACGCTAACATCAACAAAACTCATTAGACATCAATCTAAGCCAGTCAATCACCCCATAAAAAAGTTCAGCCGGCACCTGCCAGCTGAACTTCACACACATAATTATTAATTTCTAATTATTAATTTTTAATTAATCCCTAGTCCCAAATCTCTTCCCTTCATCACCGCAGGTACTCCATCAGTGATCCATTTTGCGGGCTTCTCTCCTTTTAACAGATAATCAAAAAACTGTTGCTCACGAATCTGTATGTCTTTACGGTTTTTTCGTTCCACAAGATTATGGGCTTCGCCATTATACGTAAGCATCCATACTTTTTTATTCAGCCTGCGCATACCGGCAAACATTTCAATGCCCTGGTACCAAGGCACTGCATCATCTGCATCATTGGCCATAATCACCAGGGGCGTTTTTACTTTGGGCAAAGAAAACAAGGCTGAATTTTCAATGTATAAATTTGGTTTCTCCCATAAAGTAGCACCTATCCGGCTTTGTGTTTTCTCATATTGAAACTGTCTTACCAATCCACTACCCCAACGGATACCGCCATAAGCACTGGTCATATTGGCCACCGGTGCGCCAGCCCATGCTGCGGCATACAAATTGGTTTTGGTAATCAGGTATACAATCTGGAAACCACCCCAGCTTTGTCCTTGTAAACCAATCTTGGTACTATCTACATACCCCTGTTTTACTACAGCTCTTGTGCCACTCAAAATATAGTCATATGCCCCCTGACCAGGGTAGCCGGTTTTGTACCAGATATCCGGTACAAATACAATGTATCCGCGACTAACAAAGAAAGGAATATTTAATCGTGAAGGTGTTGGTGCCGGTGCCTGGTAATTGAACAGTGTATTGCTATTTCTTTCATAGAAATACACAATCATCGGATATTTTTTTGACGGATCAAAATCTTCCGGCTTATACAAAACGCCCTCTGTTTCTTTTCCGGTATAGGCTTTCCATTTGAATAATTCAGAGGTACCCCAGTTATAATTGGCCTGTTGCGGATTGGTATTAGATAATTGTGTAGCTGTTCCACTCAACGGATGCACATAAATATTGGTTGATTTGGAAAAAGTTTCTTTGGTATACACCAATACATCACCCTCTTTTGCTTTCTGAATAGCAACACCCATATTAACCGGCTCTTTAAAAAGAACAGAGACCGTATTATTCTTACCCAAATCTAAAAATGCAAGACCAGACGATTTATCTTTTTCATCGAACAAACGCAATAATAATTTCTGATTGGCTTTGATGAATTTTTCATCGCGGTCGGTATTGATATAACGATACTCGGTTTTATCTTTTCTACCATTGGTTAGGCAGATGGATTTCTGCACACCTTCCGGATCTACCTGCCAGATATCATAATGATCATATAGCAGAATATATTTATCATCCTCTAACCATTTCAGTACACCATGAGCATTGGCATCATCCGGCACATCATTTTCTTCATCTACCAATGATGTTTTGATATCTTTTGCTACGGCTGTTGTTTTTTTGGTGAGTGAGTTGTAGGTGTAATACGTTTTTTTAGGCTCATCAAAATACAACAGGTACTTGCCTGAGTACGAGGCCTGCATAAGGTTTCCTTTAACATTTTTTGCAATCACTTCCGATGCACCAGTTTCGGGGTTTACACGATAAATATCATTCAATGTAAATCCCTGCCATTGCGATGCTACGCGTTTACCATAATCAGATGCTGCATAAAATACATCCCCATCACCATCTTTGGTTTGCATCAGGTTCCTGAATTTTTCATTGCTTAACTGTACCAGTTGCTTGCCACTAATATCCACTTTTGCAGGATAACTTCTGCGTAGTTCATTATCCAGGTTCTTTAATTGTACAGGTTGGATGTAATCATCATTGTAATGCCATACATCTACACTTACCCGATCAAAATCTGGTAACGTAGTATCTTTTACAGGAAGTATGCCTACCGTTCCCACAAACAAACGCTGTCCGCTTTTGCTGAAAGTAATGTTTGCATTTTCACTCACCATCCATTTAGCCGGCAGGCCTTTGGTATTTCTATCTGCCAATAATACGGCACTATCCATCCCATTTTTATGGTAATACAATTTGTAAAACTTCTGTAATGATTTACTGCTGCTGTCGCGCTCGGCCACAAAAGCAAACTGGGTTCCTTCTTCATCCATCCGGTATCCTTTGGCATCATTGAAACCTTTAAAAACCGTGGTACTTTTATTAGTGGCCAAATCAATTTTTACTACGCTGGCTTTGGTTTGCGGGTCGCCTGTTTTCTTAGTGGTTTCTATAACCAGCGCCGTTCCTTTGATATTAAAATAATACTCGCTTACCAGTTTATATGTTTTTTGTTCACCGGTTTGCATGTTGCGAACCACCAGTTCTGTTCCTTCTTCAAAAGGCTCTTCCGGCTGTCTTGGCCCGGCAGGTGCTGCTGGCCTTGGTGTACGCAAAACAGAAAGTCCGTTTGCTTTTACTTCATTGGCTTTATTGCGTAAACTATCTGCCACACGTGCCAGACTATCCGCCATAGACAATAGATTATTAATGCGGGTAGCAGAATCGGGTTCAGGTCTTCTGTTGGCTTCGGCCAAAGGTTTTTCCAGCAGATATGCGAGCCAGTTACCTGAATTATCCGGCACTTTAAAACTTTTAATTCTAGGTATGATGCTCATACCATTTTTACCCAGTTCAATAATCACCAGGCTGTCTTTGGGCATATCATCTGGTCTTTTCTTTTTGATCCTGGCATCCCGGGTATCTTTAAAAGCAGGTTTGATGCGGAAAATTACATAACGGCTATCATCTGTAATCACAGCCCCGTAACCACGTGGAATTTCTTTTTTATAATCGCCTGTGGCAGATTGGATATACAGTACCCCATCGCCTTCCTGTGGGTTTACGGAGTAAGTAAGGTATTTGCCATCATTACTCAGGTTACGATCGGCTATACTTTGCCAGCCATCATATACACTGTGATCCAGCGGTTTTTTTTGAGCCGATACGCTAAAGGATAACGCACAGCAGAGAACAAAAAGAAGTTTCTTCATTACAGTTAGTTTTATAGGTTTCGAAGATAGAGAAACAAAGCGCATGGTTTTTAGAAACCATAGCGAAATGTATAAATAGTGGAAAACAGTATTTTAACCGGTGAGCAGGTGAAATCTGTGCTTATTGTTTTGGTTTGATCCGGAAATAAAGATCAAGGGTGGTGCCATCCGCATTACCTACGGCGCCGGTTTCTACCTCTCCCCCCCTTTTTGTTACGCCCTGATAGGATTTTTTCACAAGGGTTTCCAGTGTCGATAAATTACCACGGGTGGTTTCTCCTTTGGTAGAAGCAATGTTCTCAAGATTGATCTCATTGGTTGAAGCAAATACCTTAAACAATTCGGTTCCATAAGGGCCGCGCAAACGGATACGGTAATCTTCCGGCTTAAAAATAAATGCGTCTGTTCCGGCCTGAAAAAAAAGATCGTGTGGCTCAACCACTTTCTGCCCCTGGGGTACCCTTGTTTTAGGTAGTATTGCTCCAATGATTCCATCGGGCTGTAGATCCAGGATATTTACAAATATATTTTTGGTGCCAGTATTTTTAATAGAGAGTGTTACCACATCCCCATCTGTAAATTCATACACGCCATTCACCATTTTCGACTGGATCAACCCAGTATCAGCTTTTCCATCAACCACCGGTACCAGTTTTATTTCCACACTAACGCCAGCCTCCCGCGTATTCATTGCCTGCAGAAAACGATACTGTGCCAATCGCAACATTTTCTGAGCAAGTATGTCAGGATAAAAAACAGCATGACTCAATGTATCAAACAGGTATCCGTTGGAAGCCAGTTTGATGGAATCTATTTTATCTCCTTTGACTATCCATACATCCGGTGTATCTGTAAACGTAACGGATGTATTTTTTTGTAAAGCGGTTTTTATTGCTCCCACTTCATTTTCTGTGAATACAGTTTCGATGGATGCCGTTTTTGCTGTGATCATTTTTACGGATACAGGCTGCATGGCAAATACTTGCTCTTTTACAAAAGCCCAGATCTCTGCCGGTGTTGTTACTTTGATCTGGTTGTCTGTTAACAACTCAGCTGAAAACTGATCGGCCCTGGTTACCACACCCGTGGCCATGGCTTCCGATTTGGAAGGATCGATGGTTCCGGCAGGATAGATGGATAGTTTTGCCCCAATACCCAAGCCTGCCAATAAACCGCCCTTTATCCGCAATTGTTTGGGTGACAGTAACTGTTCCACTTCCCAAAAAGCGGTTTGCTGCACAAAGGCGCCACCCAGTAATTCACGATTAATGCCATTGCCTTCCAGCAGGGGATGTTGCTCTTTTACTTTTTGTTGCATGAACGACTGGATCTTTGCAAAAAAAGATCGGTAAGTAGTTTTAGAATCCAGGTTGAGAAATGTTTTATACACCGCGTAGCTTAACGGGCCGATGCTATTTCCTTTTTCATCTTCGGTTTCCGTATCCAGCTCTTCGGGCCTGGTGGCAGAAATAACCACATAGGGCGATAAAGCAGATTCATCAACAAGGGTTACCGCCTGCCGGAACAATAACGACGAATCAGATTTTGTATGCCGGGATGCATCGAAATTTTTAGATACCAACGGCCGCTTGCCTCCGCGTACTTTATTCGCACCCCGGGTAGCACCGCCGGAAGAACAGAAATCAAGAAATACAGCAAGGTCTCCATCACTTCCCAATTTGGCACGAACCTGTTTTAAAAGATCGCCCAATACATGGCCACGCAGGTAACGACCCATTTCTTTTTGTAGCACCACTTCATTATTGATATCAATTTTTTCGGGCGATTTGGCATCAATGGGTACCACACATTCATCCAGACGATCAATTTTATTGGTATTGTCTGCTTCCAATTGTGTACCATGACAGGAGAAATGCACCACTACAATATCACCTCGCTTTACCCTGTTAACCAATGCCGCAAATGCTTTTGTAATACCATCCCTTGTGGCCTGTTCATTAACCACTTTGGTTACGTTTGCCGAAGCAAAACCCTGAACAGCCAGTGCTTTGGAAAGATGGGTTAGATCATTCAGAGAAGACAATTTATCCCATCCACCCACTTCCGGATAATTTCCAATGGCAAACAACAAAGCATGTTTGGAGCGGTTGCCTGTTTGCGAATGGCTATTAACAGCCACACACAATAAAACCATTAAAAAAATGCCTTTACCAGTAAGTTTGGGAGATATCATACCATCTAAAATTATTATTGCTGTGCCAGCAGTTTCAATATTTCGGCAACTATTTTTTTAGCCAATACTGTTTTTTGATTGGTGGCTCCCGTCATGACCATTTCAGTTCCAATTCTTTTTTTCTCTCTAATCAAAGAGAACCTTGCCGTAATGATATTATTTTTTACTTCATACACACCTCTAACACTATAGGCTTCAGGTGAGGTATTGTTTTCAATAAAACTTATGGGGCTATTAATACCCAATGCAGATTGATTATTTAACTCCCTGTCTATCTCAACAGCTACATCCTGCCCATCTATCTGGGCAATGGCATCGCCTGCATCGTATAGTGAAGAACGGCTAAACACTTTTTTCTTGCCGGCAGCCAGTTTAATACCATCCATTACTTCTCTATCTACCAATCCTACCGGAAAACTAGCGGCACCAATGATCTGCGGATCCTGACGACCACCAATTTCTTTGGCCAGTTCACGTACATTATCCGAAGCAGAATTAAACCAGGTGGTTACATCAATGAATTTATTTTCTTTTAAAGCAGATTGGTTTTTAATGGTTGATAACAAACTGTAGGTAAGCAAGCCCTGGCCATACTGACTGGCTTCAAAAGCGGATTGTCCCGAAGCAGAAGCGGTAAGAATAAATGTGCCGGTTTTATCTTTTAAATTTTCCAATGCCCTGATCTGGTCTGCGGGCATATCTCTTCTCGTGCTTTCGCTTTGTGTATTTCCAATTGCGGCTCCACTATTACAGGCATCCAGTATCAGGATCTGTTTATTGGCTTTGATGTTGCGCATCCATTGATTCAACTCATCCGTGCTGATGGATACCGTTTGCTCTACCCCTTTTAACTCCAATGCAGAAGCTTCCCGGGTAAGCAGGTATAAATTTTTCTGCCCGCTAATCATTACACCATGCCCTGCAAAAAAAATCACCAGTATATCATCTGCCGTAGCCAGCTGCGCAAACTCCTGTATTTTTTGTGCAATAGCCGGTTTATTGGGTTTATTGGGATTGGCTTCATCCGTAGTGAATACAGCAGTGGTTACATGTTCTTTCCCATCCACATTCAATAATTTTCTGGCAGAAGCGCTTACGGCAGAGGCAAAACTGGTTGCATCGGTTGTGGCATATTTGAGGTGAAGGGCAGGCCCCTTGTAATCGTTAATGCCCACCGCCAGGATATACATATTGGTATTGCCCGGCTTTTTATTGATCACCCCTGTTTCCACATCTCCGCCGCGTGAAGTCATGGAACCATTGGTAATACTGGCTTTTACCACTACTTTATTGGCCATGCCCGATGCAAAATAAGGTTCCAGGCTTTCTCTTTTAAAGATCAAACGATAAGTAACAGGATCTGTCTTAGGTAATTTATCTGCCGCATACTCACCTATCTGTTTTCCATTCACATACAAATACACATTGCCTACGCCACCGTTTCTTGCCTTAATCTGAAAATCAAAATTCCCATTGGCACCTGGCAGTTGCGTTACTTCTGGGGTTACGTTACAGATCTGTATTTCTGTAATTTTTTTGGCGGTGATCTGATCAGGACTTAATCCCATGATCTTGGGCACCAGGCCGGGCTCCCAACTAAGATCTTTGAACTGCTCCAGCTCAATCACTTCCGTTCCGCAGGTGAAATACAATAATTTTCTGGCAGCCGCAGTGCCGTCGTAGCGCTCAAACCTGTCTATCAACAAGTAGTCTGCAACATCAACTGCTAAGAAAGTATACAAGAGCTCACCAGTTTGAATTGCCCATTTTTTGATCGTGTTATCTTCAGAACTGGTAAGCAGGTATTTATTATCCGGGCTAAACATGGCTTTGTTCACATCATCCGCATGCCCTATGAATGTTCTTAATTTGCGGCCTGTATTGGTATCCCATATTACGGCTGTATTATCCGCAAACGTCATGGCAACCATTTGTCCGTTCGGGCTAAACTCCACATCAATAGGAGCTTCCGGCATACCTGCACATTCGGCTTTGGGATAGAATGTATTGGCATCCAGGATTTTTGCAATGGCATCACGGTTTACGATAATGATTTTTTGTTCGTCTTTACTCAAACGCATGATAATCCAATCGGCATTTTGCTGCGAAGCCCGTACAGTGGTAATCCAGTGCCCATCAGAACCATCCCATATCTGTGGGCCTCGTTCACCCCACATATTTCCCTGTGCCACCGTAAACAGACGTTTGCTATCGCGGGTAAAAAGCACCCCATTGATATCACTATTTCCCATTACATCCTCTGCAGCAACACCCTGTTTTATTTTTCCTTTCCATTCTCCGGTATTGGCATCCCATAACTGTATTTCAGATACCCGCTCTGTTACCGTAGCTAATCGTTGCCCATCGGGACTGAACAGCAACATTTTCACTTCCCCGGCAAGTGGGCCTAATCTTTTTACATAAGTAATTTTACCTGTAGCCGGATCAATCTGCCAGAGGTTAGCAGTTTTATCTGCCGATCCTGTTACAAACCTTGTTGTGTTTGGATTAAACAGCGCATAAGTAACAATATCCTTATGCCCCGGCATGGTTGCTATTAAACGGCCAGTGGCAGCATCCCATATTTTGCTGGTAGAATCATTGGAAGCCGTAATGATCCATTTATCATCATTGCTAAATTCAGCTGAATTCAATCCAAGTCTATGGCCTTTTAATATCTTCAGCAGCTGTCCGTTTTGGGCGTCCCAAATGCGGGCAATCCCGTCTTCACATGCGGTTAATATTCTTGTTCCATCTTTTGAATATCGTTCAGCAGTAATGCTTGCTGTGTGCCCCGTTAAGGAAAGCAGCAATTCTTTGCCATTCGATTCTGCATCGTATACCAGTGCTATTTTATCTGCCATGGCCACCACTACTTTTTTCCCGTCTGCATTGAATTTTACACCATTTAAACCATACTGCAGATCAATTCTTCCAATAGGTGCAGTTTGCATATTGGTGATATCCCAGAAAAAAGCATACCTGTCATGCATGGTAACCAGCCGTTTACCATCCGGGCTGATATCAATCGCATTCACTTCCCCATCGCGACCATCCATTTTTTTTACGAATACAACACTGTCTGAACGGTTGGGCAAGCGAAAGACATTTAATAACCGTATGGTATTATCCATATCAAGCACCACCATCCGGTTGTTATCTGGCGTATACAAAGCGTACATTATTTTACCGGATATGAAGCGGGTTCTGTTCGCAGCATAATTCCAGATTCGTACGGTACTGTCATCATTAAAAATAAGTGCAGATCTGCCATCGGGACTAAAAGTGGCGGCGCTAACATCATGTCCTTCCCGAGTGGTTTTGTATAAAGGATTTCCTCCGGGAACAGTGATGTCCCATATCCTTACCAACCTGTCTGCCTCTTTGGTTATGACAAGATTACCGGCAGTATTCATTTCAGCAAAACCAATGGATTCATTGGATTTGATGGTATTGGTAAGTGCATAATTGCTACCCGACCAAATTCTTACAGAACTATCCGAACCAAGCGTAAGAATTTTGGATCCATCCTTACTAAAATCTGCCATTTCAATATAAGCGGAAGCAATGCTAAGCGTTGCAAAACTGATACCAGTGAGCGCATTCCATACTTTGGCTGTCCCATCATCCGATACGGTTAAAATGCGTAAGCCCGATGGATCAAAAACAGCTTTTTCAACATTTCCTTTGTGCCCTCGCAGATTGGCCAATAATAAACCGGTTTGTGCGTCCCATATTTTAGCCGTTTTATCCAGCGAAGCCGTAACAATTTTTTTGCCATCCTTACTAAACTCTGCATAGTTTACATCGCCGGTATGGCCTATGGGTAACATTAATTTAGGGCTTTGTGCAGACAGGTTATGATACAACAAGAGCAAGCAAAAAAATAGCAGGCAGGTTCTCATGTGCAGGGGTTGTTCTTAAATTTATCTGTTTTATTTCAGAAACTTGCGATTTCAGTTAAAAAAGGCTAATATTATGAATAACCAAAACTCAACGCACATGAAAAAATTAACTTCACTGTTTTTTGCCTCATTATTTGCTGCAGTACTACTGACAGCTTGCAGTAGCGGTACAGATTCTGCCGCTGCCACTGATACTTCTGCTGTGAAAACAGACACTACGGCTATGCCTGCGGTAGATACCACTAAAATGGATACGGCTAACGGAAGAGTGCCTGCAGAGCCAGTTGTGCCTCCAAAAGAATAAATCATACAAGTTAACTACCAAAAACCTTTCTGGCATGTATTCGTTACGAATGATTGCTAGGAAGGTTTTTTTATTTTTAACCTCGCCGCTTTAATATGGATCTCACCATCGGGATGATTACGGTGCGTAAGTTTATTGATCAGCCATATTTCTATACGATGATGGGCCGGTATCAGTAAGGCCGCAATGGAAACAAAGATCATTAATTCATAAATCGGTGTATGATTTGTTAGCTCAACCACGAACGGATGCAGCAGCAAGGTCAGGTATTCAAATAATAACAACAGGGAAATAATACCCAATACTTTAATAACCTTGATATGAATTTTTCGCTTGCTTAACAAAAGTGTTAACAGAAAAAATATCGGAATAAAAATACCCAGCAATAACAATTGCAATTGCTGAAATCTTTCTTTTTCATCTTTCAGTTTCTGTTCTGCCAATTCGGCCTGCCGTATCTGCTCTTTAATAGTTCGGGCTTCAAAATCCTTTATCTTTTCACTGCTGCTAAGCGAGTCTTTCAATACCGAGGTCAACAATAAATATTCATATGCACTGTCCTTATTGCCTGATTGTTTGTACAAAAGGGAAAGTAATTGAGAAGCATCCATCATCCTCGACAGAAAGCCATCTTTTTTAGCAAGGCCAAACATAACCCGTGCAAAATAGAGGGCCGAGTCTTTTTTATTTTCTGCATTATACAGTTTAGCCAGGTTATTAGCGGCTTCGCAATACAAATCTTCTTCATTGGCCAGTTTCAGGTACTGCATGGCTTTAAAATAATTCTGCTTCCCAATAGCCAGCTGGTTTAATTTTACATTACAGTTACCGATGCCAATATAGGTTGCACCAAGGAAATAAAAATTACTGTCTTCCTGTGCTTTCACCAATGCTTTATTATAGTAAAAAATAGCCGAATCGAGCTTATTGATTCTATCATATAAGTCGCCAAGGTTCTGAAAACTATTGTAAGCGATATCCGTAAACCGGTTCGCCTTGATGATAGAATCGGAACGCATGTAATACCGCAAAGCTTTTTGAAAATCCTGTTGTTGTGAATACAAAATACCTATGTTCATTAAAGCGGTTGCCAGTTTTCGGGGCAGGTTTTTTTTCTCGGCAATCTCCAGCTGCTGCAGAAAAATTTCAATAGCACGATTATAATTACCGGTACTGTTATAGGCTTTGGCCAGGTATCCCAATGCTTTCAACTCCCCATCTTCGTAGTGATTTTTTTTGGAAAGTTCATAGGCATTCCTTGCAATTAAAAAAGTCTGAACCGGATCTGATAATGTAAACTCATAGGCCAGGTCGTTCATTTTCTTGATCCTTTCCGTATCAGGCATCTGCTTTTGGAGCGCTGCCCGTAAGGTATCTATCCGGATATTTTGTGCATCAAGAACCAACACAACTAATAAGAGGCCAATAACAAAACAGCATTTTCTCATGAACATAGGGGCTTTACAAAACAAACCGCTTTTCCCGTCAATGGGCATACAACGGCTCCAAAAAACAATTACATTGTTGTGGGATAGTTTGCTTATTGAGCAACATTCCCTATTTAAACGAAATATAAACAGATAACCATGAAGCACAAAATTTTCCTCCTGATCACAGGAATGATTGTTTTCTGGGATATGAGTTCCGCACAAACCATGTATGAGCTGTCCATCCGACTACCCAAACAACCCCCTTCAATAACTATTACAGCTTTTCTGGTGAGGCTTGGCGATGAGGGTAATTATGTGCGCATTCACCAGAACAACAATGCTGATAACACTTCTTCCATTACAGAAATTGCATTGGCAGAAGAGCCTTACAGGAACCCTAAAGGAATGATTGACGAGAACCTGCTGGTATTAAAAACAACGGGGTTACAAAAATCGATATCAGGAACAGGGCCGATAATGACCACTATAGCATTTCTGTTTCGCAAAGACAAAGCTTCCGGTTATTTTGATCCCTGGAAAATGGCTACCTACCCTGCTTCGGGTAATCTGCAGCTATTTGATTTTGCAACGCCGCCAACACTGATGCAGGAAAAACAACTAACGGCAAACACAGCATTCCTGACAAAATATTTTACAGAAGGGGAACCTTTTTATACAGCCTATAGCAAACCTGCCTCACGAGGAGGTATGTCATGGGGCACTAAAATTCCAACCTTATTCATCCGGATTGTAGCCGATATCAATGACGCAGAAATTGGCAGGGATTGCAGGGAAGACCAGAGAAAACTGATTAAGCTATACACGTTAATTTCCCAAAAACTACGTATTCGCCTGGATACCCTAACCCTGATGGGTAAAGATTTTAACAGGGAAAAAATTGAGAAATCTTTGGCAGACCTGCATCCCGGAAAAAACGATATGGTGGTGTTTCATTACAGCGGGCATGGTTTTAACAGGGATGATCCAGAAGATACCTACCCCAATCTTTTTTTAGTACCCGATACGGCTAAGAAGTCGTGGAAAAAAGCACAGTTGCCCGGCTATACCTTAAGCATACAGGATATTTATTCAACCATTGTTAGTAAAGGGGCGCGATTGAATTTAGTGATCAGCGATTGTTGCAATACCATTATCTCCTTAAAAAATATCGTATCAGAACCCATTAAAAAATCAAGGGGATTGTTTACGCTGTATCCTGATTATTGTAAAGTGCTTTTTATCGACCAATCTGTTTCCCTGCTGGCCAATGCCACAACCAAAGGAGAACAATCGCGAAGCAACCCTACGGATGGAGGTTATTTTACGTATAATTATGTGCAGCAATTATCTAAATACCTTACCCCCGCCTATAACCCCGGTAATACAGAACTTACATGGGATGCATTGTTTAAAACGGCAAGGGAAGGAACCATTCAAAAAACAAATCAATGCATAGACAGAACTACCAAAGCAAGATGTATTATGAGCCCTATTTTTAAAATAGAAAAACCACTTGTAGCCCCACAATAAGCTACAATGCTTTATTACCAGTTTTATTTTAATTTTTAACGTATTGTGCTATTAGATAATTAAAATAATACTTTGTACAAGAAATAGAATTTGGAATAATAGCGTGATTGATGAATCATTTCTAATCAGTCACTGTGGACGGGCCTCTTTTGGTTTGATGCCGGGCGAATGGCCACGGCAAACAAAATGGATGCGTAGCATCCCGCTGTTTAGCGGGATTAAAGGCAAAAGCAGCCCGGTAACAGGGACGAGGCCCAGCGGCCATGAGCGATATGTGATCCCGGATACTAGGGTAATTGAATTTGATAGCACAAAACATTTAATTTTAATAAAAAAGAAATGAAATTTCTGTTCATCATTGCAGTCTTTAGCTTCAGCTGGCTGGGTCAAACAGCCAAGGCGCAGAATCATACCCTTGTAAAATTATGGGAAACAGATACGCTATTAAAAACACCGGAATCTGTGTTATTTGATGCCAAAGAAAAAATACTCTATGTATCCAATATTGATGGCGGACCTGCTGAAAAGGACGGAAAAGGATCTATCGGAAAAATAGGTCTCGATGGAAAAATTATTGCCACAGATTGGGTAAGTGGCTTACAATCGCCCAAAGGAATGGGTATTTATAAAAACAAACTCTACGTGGCAGACCTTACCGAAGTAGTGGTGATTGATATTGATAAAGCAGCCATTATGGAACGCATTCCTGTTCCGGGGGCTATTTTTTTGAATGATATTACCATTGATAAGAATGGGGCAGTATATGTAAGCGATTCGAGAACTTTTAAAGTGCACCGGATCTTTAAAAGTTTTGTGACCACACTGTTTGAAAAAATGCAGGGACCAAATGGTTTGCTGTCGGTAGGTGATGAATTATTGATCCTTGATAAAGGCAGCTTACTAAAAATGGTGGCTACCGGAAACCTGGGTGTTATTGCAGAAGGCATGGACCCCAGCACCGATGGTATTGAAATGGTAAAACCCAATGAATACTTAGTAAGCAGTTGGGCCGGAGTAATTTATTATATCTACGCCAACGGCAACAAACAAACCCTGCTCGATACCCGCGAAAAGAAAAGCAATACGGCAGACATTGGGTACGATGCCAAAAATCGGATTGTATATGTTCCTACTTTTTATGGAAATAAGGTGGTAGCGTATGAACTGAAGTAGCGTGAATCGTGAGTGGTCAATGGTGAGTAATCTAATAATCATTTAACTCACGACTGACGTCTCACGACTCACGATTCCCACCCGCAACATCTGCAACACCACTGAAAGTGCAATAAGGGCAAAGCCGGTATAGAAAGCTGCATCCAGGTGTTCGTTTTCATTGAAGAGGACAAAGGCAAGACCGATACCGTATACTGGCTCAAGGTTTAACGTGAGGTTTTGTGTGAAAGCAGATATTTTCCGGAGTGATTGCAGCATCAGATCCATGGCTAACACCGTACAAAGCCAGCTAAGTACCAGCAGCCATCCCCAGTCAGATAAGGATGGAAAAATAGACTCAACAGGAAAATAATACAGGTATACCGGCATACAAAGTGTTAGTATCAGTAACCCACCACTTAGTTCATACAGCATCATGGTTTGCGGCGGGGCTACTGAAACATATTTTTTGTTTAATACAGAAAACAGTGCCGCAAGTATGGCAGATAGTATGCCCAGAATAATACCCGTTCTGTATTGGGTATCAAAATGAAAGATCAGGTAAATACCCAGTAAACTTAATAGCCCCAACCCTGTTTCGGCCCAACTGAATTTTTTGGTGGTTAGCATCGGTTCCAGAATAGCGGTGAACAATCCGACTGCCGCAAAACAAATTAAGCCGATAGATACATTGGCTATTTTAATACTGCCATAAAAACAAACCCAGTGCAGCGCAATCAGGGTGCCTATACCCAATAGTTTCCACACATGGGCGGGTGATATGGTCTGCAATTTTTTTCTCCAGGTGAGTATGGCCAACAAGGTTACAACGGTAAGCATGATGCGGTACCAGACCAATAAGCCCTCATTCAGCCAGATAAGTTTACCGAGCACACCGGTGAACCCTGCCAGAAAAACGGAAATATGCAGTTTGATCAAAGCCTGTTTCATATGCTCAAAGAAACAGAATATTAACGTGTTATGCTATTAGAAAACTCAAATAATACTTTGCGTCACAAATAAAATTCATAATTATAGGATGGTTAGTGAATAATTCCTAATCAGTCCCCGTGGACGGGCCTCTTTTGGTTTGATGCCGGGCGAATGGCCACGGCAAACAAAATGATGCGTAGCACATTTTGTTAGAAGCAAAAGCAGCCCGGTAACAGGGACGGGGCCCAGCGGCCGTGAGCGATATTGAATTTCGAATAACCAAGATCTTCGTTTTTAAATAGCACAACGCGTAGAATATTATCTGATGAGAATGCGTATAAATACGCTTGTCGATAAAAATAAATAATGGCAAATTGTAATATCTTTCCAAACCAGCCACAAACGCTAAACTATTCCGCATGAATCCCATCATCAGCCTGAAGAATGTGTACAAGAACTATGGCTTTAAACCGGTATTAAAAGGCATCAACCTGGATATCTACCCCGGCCAGGTAATTGGGTATATCGGCCCCAATGGTGCAGGAAAAAGTACCACGGTGAAAATATTATGCGGACTAATATCCGATTATGAAGGAGAAGTGATGATTGATGGCATTAACCTGAAAGAAGATCCTATTACCGTTAAAAGTAAAATTGGGTATGTGCCGGAACTTGCAGAATTGTATGATGTGTTAACACCCGCTGAGTTTTTGGGTTTTATGGGTGAATTATACAATCTTCCCAAGGATCTGGCCAACGACCGTATTACAAAAATGCTATCTGCATTTGGATTAGAAGCCAATATGCACCAACGGATGGACACCTTCAGTAAAGGGATGCGGCAGAAAGTATTGATCACATCCGGGTTATTGCATAATCCCGATATCATTATTCTGGACGAACCTTTGAGCGGACTGGATGCCAATAGTGTAATTATTGTAAAAGACCTGATCAGCAAACTGGCTAAAGATGGTAAAACCATTTTCTATTGCAGCCATATGATGGATGTGGTGGAGAAAGTGAGCGACCGCATTATACTCATCAATGAAGGAACGGTAATTGCGGATGGCAGTTTTGAAGAACTGAAAGAGGAGCAGGGTGACCAGAGCCTGGAGAAAATTTTTGCACACATGACTGCAAAAGATTCACTCTCCGATGCAGCCGATCAACTTATGAATGCTTTTGGAAAATAAGTAACCCATCTTTTATGAACATCATCAATCGTTTCTTTTTACATCTTTTATTACTGCCATCTGGCATGTACCAGAAAATGGGCGTAAGTATACCGCACCTGAAAGCCATTCTTACCACCAAACTGATCATGGACGACAGGCGGCCCAACAGCATTCATCAAACGCAAAAAAAGAAACAACAGAAACCTATACGGTTTGCAACGTTAGGCATGATGTTGTATACCACATTTCTAGGTTGTTTTTTTCTGGTAGCTTTTGCATTTGGACATGATGCCGTTACCAAATTCACCATCTTTTTTTCTTTCTATATTTTTATTTTAACATCGTTATTGATCTCCGATTTCACATCGGTATTGATAGATGTGCGTGATAACCTCATCATCCTGCCAAAACCTATCAATGATAAAACTTTTGTACTGGCACGTTTATTACATATTGTGATACATGTTATCAAACTCATCTTACCTATGACACTACCGGGTTTAATTACGGTAGGTATTATGTATGGTATAGGAGGCGTGTTCCCTTTTTTATTTTTAATACTGGCAGCAAGTCTGTTTACTATTTTCCTGATTAATGCGCTGTATATTTTTATTTTAAAAGTAACCACGCCCGAAAAATTCAAAAGCATCATCAGTTATTTCCAGATATTTTTTGGCATTTTTATTTATGCTTCTTACCAAATTGTACCCAGACTAGTAGATAAAAGTGTATTGAGCAACTTTAGTGTTTCTGATCTATCGTGGTCCTGGGCGCTGCCCCCCTATTGGTTTGCGGGTGCATGGGAATACTTGCATACAGGCAATTTTATTTCACCCATGGTTGTGTATTTTATCGTGAGCCTGCTATTACCTGTGGCAAGTATATGGGTGGTGATCAAATATTTTGCACCGGCATTTAATCAAAAACTTTCTATGATCAGTGGTAGTGAAGAAGGAGCAGCACCAGTGAAAACAGGTGGTAAAAAAACACTATCCACCACATCTGTTTATATTACTACAATCGCAGGATGGATTACCACTAAAGGGGCAGAACGAATGTCGTTTTTACATACCTGGAAAATAACAGGCCGTAGCCGGGATTTTAAAATGAAAGTGTACCCTTCTATTGGCTACATGCTGGTTTATGTTGTGCTGATGTTTCTGAATAAAAAAGGATTGAATCTTCAGGAGATTCAAGATCAGAATAGTATTGGTGGAAAAATTATTGTGATTTCATTGCTTTATTTCAGCAGTTTTATTTTAATGGTTGCCATTGGCCGTTTGATCTATTCAGACAAATACAAAGCGGCGTGGATCTATTATGTAACACCTATACGGGTACCGGGCAGTTTACTTTCCGGATCGTTAAAAGCTGCCATGGTAAAATTCTGTTTTCCCATTATGACAGTCATTAGCATACTGGCTATCATCATCATTGGCCCTGCTATTATACCCAATCTGTTACTCGGTATTTTTAACCAGGTTTTGATCATCACCTTTATTGCTTACCTCACATTAAGGGTACTGCCATTTTCTATGCAGGAAAGTAATTCGGTAAAAGGGGGCAGTTTTATAAGAGGGATGTTCTCTATGATCATTCCTTTTCTGCTGGCCATCATGCATTTCTTTGTATACGATTATATAATCGTTGTGTGTATCCTCTGTGTATTGGCAGGCATAGCTACCTGGCTGATGATGGATGCACTTAACAATAAAAGCTGGGAGAAATTAACGGTAAGGGAACACGAAGGATAGCAGGCAATGTGTTGTTTTATTAAAAATCAAAGCCTCTGCTTTTCAACGTTTCTTTTCGCTCAAGGCCGCTGGGCCTCGTCCCTGTTACCGGGCTGCTTTGGCCTCTGATCAGGTCTGCTTCGCATGACCTGATCTGTCTACGCTTCGCTGGACATCGAACCCAAAGAGGCCCGTCCACAGGGACTGATAAGAAATGATTATCAAACACTCTATAAGTGAAAGTTTATTTGATTTACAATCAATAAAAGGATTCTCTAATAATACAACACATTAATAGGTAACCAAAAAGAGTAATTGGTTACATCAGTTATTTTTTACCTTATTGCGGTAGTTGCTGAACAGGCTTTTCCATTGAATGTTTAGTACACCCAACACGCCTTCTTTAATAATGCCTTTGCTCATTTTGCTTAGCCCTATTTTACGGTCTACAAACGTGATCGGCACTTCTTTAATAACAAAGCCCAGTTTCCAGGCAGCAAATTTCATTTCTATCTGAAAGGCGTAGCCCACAAATTGAATCATATCAAAATTAATTGATTCCAGTACTTTTCTTTTATAACAAACAAAACCTGCCGTTGGATCATTCACGGGCATCCAGGTAATGAGTTTGGTATAGAAGGCACCGCCTTTGGAATACAGTTGCCTGTCTAACGGCCAGTTCTCTGTTTTTCCGCCCGGCACATAACGGCTACCGATAGATAAATCGGCTCCTTCATTTTTGCAGGCATTGTATAATCTTTCCAGATCGGCTGGATTGTGTGAAAAGTCGGCATCCATTTCAAACACGTACTCGTACTTCCTTTCCATGCTCCATTTAAATCCATAAATGTATGCGGTACCCAAACCCAGTTTGCCACTTCTTTCTTCAAGAAAAAGTTGATCCGGGTAAGCACTCATTAACCCACGTACAATCTCAGCCGTACCATCCGGAGAACCGTCATCTATCACCAATACATGGTAACCTTGCTGTTGAGCAAACACGGCAGTAATGATAGCTGCAATGTTCTCTCGCTCATTATAAGTGGGTATGATGACTATTTTTTCCAAGAAAAAAAGAAAGTATGGTTAGAATTTCAAGATACAACTTTGCCGGCTATCAGATATGATATTTCACTATAAGATAATACGCTGCTAAGGATTACGGTTTTTTAACCAGTGTCCGGTTTAATATTTCGGTAAGTTTCTGCTTGGTGTTCATAGCAAAATCACCCTTCATCATCCAATCATAATACTGTGGCTCTTCCTTTAATACCTGAACAACCGGTTTGCCCTTATGTTTACCAAAATTGAAGATCTCTATTCCTTTTTCCTTGATAAAGCGTCGGGCAAAATCTACAATATCATCTTCGCCGGTAAATTTCACAATACTTTCTACCGTATTACCTATTTGCGGGTAACGTTCTACCTGTGCTTCCAACACCTCCCAGGTAGCCAGTGCATCGGCTTCGGCACTGTGCGCACCTTCTAAAGTTTTCTGGCAATAAAATTTATACGCAGCGCTCAGTGTGCGCTGCTCCATCATGTGAAATACTTTTTGTACATCTACCAGTTTACGCCCCTCTATACTGAACTCCATACCAATGCGAAGGAATTCTTCAATCAACATGGGAATATCAAAGCGGTTACTATTATATCCTCCCAGATCGCAATTTTCAATAAATTGTTTCAGTTCGTTGGCAGCCTGTTTAAAACTGGGTGCGTCTTTTACCATCTCATCAGTAATACCATGTATATCGCTGGAACCTTGTGGAATAGGAATCAGTGGATTGATCAATTTGCGTTTAACCACTCTTGTTCCATCAGGTGAAATCTTAACAATCCCGATTTCCACAATACGGTCGATACTGATATTGATACCGGTGGTTTCCAGGTCGATAAAGGCAATCGGGCGGGTTAGTTGAAGTTTCGTCATGGATATTTCGTAATTCTTAGGTTGTAATCTGTTTTGCGAAAGTAAGCATATCTAAGCCATCATAGTTGCCACTACTCATTAAAACAAGGTTAGCATTTTGGTAAGCTTGTTGCTGCATCCATTGGTGAAGGGCTTCTTTATCATTCAACACTATCAAACCTTCCTTTGCAAAACCTGCCAATACTTTTTCTGTGGGTAAATCCGGCATCCTTTTCAATTCCAGTGCGTGTTTCGAATAAAATACTACCGCCGCATCTGCTTTATCAAGGGCACCCCGGTATTCATTCATAAAATCTTCGTTCAAACTACTAAAAGTGTGCAGTTCCAATATCCCAATCAATTTTCTTTCCGGGTATTGTTGCTTTACCGCTTCAATGGTAGCTTTTACCTTACTGGGGGCATGCGCAAAATCGCGGTACACATGGGTGATATTATTGGCGGCCAAAAGTTCCAATCTTTTTGATGCTCCTGTAAACGCAGCCATTGCCGGAACAAACTGTGCAGCCGAGATACCCAGTTCTTTACAGGCATAAAACGCCGCAAACAGGTTCATCAGGTTATGGTTACCAAATACTTTTAAGGTACCCGTTACACCTTCCATGGTTACGGTTGTTTTGCCGTTTACGATGGTATGTTCGGGTATGGCATACGGTTGATAGCGGATATCTGTTCTTTTATTTTCTGCTACCAGTTTTTGCAATACCGGATCAGATTCATTGTAAATGAGTATGCCGCCTGTCTCTATTTTATTTATGAAGATCACAAACTGTTCCAGGTAAAATGGAAACGTAGGAAATACATTAATATGATCCCAGGCAATGCCTGTAAGTATGGCCACATGGGGAAAGAGAAAATGAAACTTGGGTTTGCGCTCAATGGTACTGGCAGGATACTCGTCACCTTCACATACAATTACCGGGGCATGCGTAATGTTTACCGATTGATTAAAACCCTCCAGACGGGCACCCACCAAATAATCAAAATCCATCGCCATTTGGCGCAGCGCATGCATGATCATGCTGGTGGTGGTGGTTTTACCATGGCTTCCGCCTACCACTACCCTTTTCTTTTGCCGGCTTTCCTGGTAAATATATTCGGGGAAGGAGTAGATTTTCAAGCCTAGTTCCTGGGCACGTTGTAATTCAGGATTATCTGCCTTGGCATGCATGCCGAGTATAATGGCGTCTATATCATTGGTAATCAACGTGAGCTGCCAGCCTATTTGTTGCGGCAACAGTCCTTCTGCGGCCAGATTGGATAAAGCAGGTTCAAAAATCTCATCATCGGTACCGGTAACCTGGTACCCTTTCCGATGAAGGGCAATGGCCAATTGATGCATAACACTGCCCCCAATTGAAATAAAATGGACTCGCATACGTTCTTATTTAGCACAACATCAACAAATTAACAAAATGTGTATCCTTACAGGGCAACGTTTGCTCCTGAAAGTTTATCTTTGATGTGTCGCAAAATACTGCCTAATCTCTTATTTAAACAAGAAGCATGAAAAAGATTGCCTTATTCGTATGTGTCTGTCTGGTGGCTTCGGCCCTTTTTTCGTCGTGTGCCCCATCCAGAAAAGGATGCCCCACTACCAATCCCAAATATTTCAGACAATAGTATTTTGTAACATTAAGAACGGCACAACTGTTTTTGAAAGGAATTAACCGAATGAACTGGATCCCGCTTACTTCAGAAGATCAACTGACCACCATTCTAGAAAAATCATCCCTTGTTCCACAGGTGATATTTAAACACAGCACCCGTTGCAGCATCAGCAGTATGGTATTAAACAGGCTGGAACGCGAGGAAGCGCCCGCAACTGTTGACTTTTATTATCTTGATTTACTCGCTTATCGATCTGTTTCCAATAAAATTGCAGAAGATTTTCATGTTACCCACGAATCTCCTCAGGTATTAGTGATCCGTAATGGAGAATGTATATATGATGAGAGCCAGATGGGTATCACCATGGATGAACTGGTTGAATTTGCTTCTAAAAATTGATCTGTTTTCTTATTCATTGTAACCTACTCCCGTTAGCTTCTCCCGATAGTATCTAAGGAATATTTTTCTCTATTCAACCTATATCTCGTTGATTATTCAGCATCTTTGCGCGCAAACAACAAGTACATGGAAATAGCAGGCTATTTTGCTGCTTTATTAATTGGCGTGTCCCTTGGCCTCATTGGCGGGGGCGGTTCTATTTTGACCATTCCGGTACTCGTTTATCTTTTTCAGATTCCACCAACACTGGCAACGGGTTACTCATTATGTATTGTTGGCTGCAGCAGTCTGGCAGGTGCTTACAAATATTACAGAAGAGGCAATATCCATTTCAAAGCTGCTTTTTATTTTGGGCTGGCTTCCATTGTTACCGTTGTATTGATCCGGAAATTTCTAATACCCATCTTGCCAGAGCACCTGTTCAGCATTGGAAATTTTGTGGTCAACCAATCACTGGCTACCATGCTGCTGTTTGCTTCAGTGATGATTGTGGCTTCGCTGAATATGATACAAAAGCCAGCAACCCCTTCCTCAGACAGAATTCACACACCTATCCGCTTTACCAAAGCCATGATTCGTGGAATTGAAGTGGGGATATTAACCGGTTTACTGGGTGCAGGCGGTGGGTTTCTGATTATACCTGTTTTGATCTTTTCTTTTCACCTTACCATGAAAGATGCCATAGGCACTTCTCTGTTGATCATTGCCATGAATTCATTATTTGGCTTTGCAGGAGATCTGTTTCACCAGCAGTTTGATTGGGCATTGCTGCTTCCCCTCACTGCAATTGCTGTTGCCGGAACGTTTATTGGCCGCAGACTGGGTCAGGATCTTCCCGGGGAAAAATTGAAAAAATGGTTTGGCTGGTTTGTGATGGTAATGGGTATCTATATAATCATACATGAGATCTTTATAAAATAATAGCCGTTCAGTTGCCCAACGGTTTACTTAATTTACGAATCAGTTTGTAAAACTTAATCTTACACAATGTTAGCATGGTTGCAAAATCCCTGGCCCTGGTATGTGGCCGGCCCGATCATCGGATTAATGGTTCCGGTATTATTGTTAATTGGTAATAAACGATTGGGGATCTCTTCCTCACTCAGGCATATCTGTGCAGCCTGTTTGCCTGCTAAGATTCCTTTCTTTCAATACGATTGGAAAAAAGAAGCCTGGAATTTATTTTTTGTTGCGGGTGTATTCATCGGTGGATGCCTCACAGCTTCGCTATTCACTTCATCTGCACCTGTTGCCGTTAATGAACATTTACTGGTTGAATTACAGCAATACGGTATCACCAACCATGATGGATTACTACCTGTGGATCTGTTCAACTGGCCGGCCCTTTCAACGCTCAGGGGGTTCATACTAATGGTTGCCGGAGGTTTTTTGGTGGGCTTTGGCACCCGTTATGCCGGTGGCTGTACTTCCGGACATTCCATTATGGGACTGAGCAACCTGCAATGGCCCTCATTGGTAGCCACCTGCTGCTTTATGGCCGGTGGATTTATCATGGCCAATCTTATCCTCCCCCTCATCTTACAAAACTAACTGCATGGCAACACAGGAAACCAATACCGATTTTGAAATACGTTCATTAGATACCAGTTGTATCAATACAAGTGAATTACAACATACCTGGTGGTATAATTTTAAGTACCTGTTGATGGGAATACTTTTCGGCATAGTATTAACGAAAGCAGAAGTGATCTCCTGGTTCCGTATTCAGGAAATGTTTCGCCTGCAAAGCTTTCACATGTTTGGGGTAATTGGATCTGCTGTGGTGGTGGGAGCCATCTCTGTTTTCATTATCAAAAAATATAAAATCAAAACCATATACGGAGAAGAGATTGATCTGCAGGATAAGCCTTTCAATAAAGGACAGATAATTGGTGGCTTGCTGTTTGGTTTTGGCTGGGCCATGACGGGTGCTTGTCCCGGCCCACTTTATGCGCAGATTGGTACCGGTGCATCAGTAGTCATCGTAACTTTATTAAGTGCCATTGCAGGTACCTGGGTGTATGGATTATTGAGAGATCGTTTGCCACATTAAATAGATACTCTGAAATAATCAGTAATCCCTCTGCGGTTAGAAGCGCTACCAACCGCAGAGAACATGAGGACAGGGAGCAGGCGCAGAGGGGTTT
Organism: Chitinophaga pinensis; assembly: GCA_943372845.1. Classification (GTDB taxonomy): domain Bacteria; phylum Bacteroidota; class Bacteroidia; order Chitinophagales; family Chitinophagaceae; genus Sediminibacterium; species Sediminibacterium pinensis_K. The sequence goes on from CALSAD010000011.1 coordinate 62,444, forward strand.
ATTAACTCATTGCAGAACGCATGCATGTATTAGCAATCATAGGTAAATGAAAAAAAATCTTCTTTGGTTACTATCGGGCTTCTTGTTATTGCTGTTTTTCACTTATCAACTGTTTAATAGAAAAACTGAAAAACCTGTAGTGACTATCATGTCATCTTCTTCCGATTGCTGGACGGGTGCAGGTAGTAACCAGATACCGGTTGATGGCGATGGCATGGAGATCAGATATGGTAGAGACCTGATTGCCAACACCGCCTATTATCTTGGCCCGAAAGGAACCGTAGCACACATCAGCAATGGCATGAATTGCCAGAACTGCCACCTGGAAGCGGGCACCAAACCATGGGGAAACAATTATGGGGCGGTTGCTTCTACCTATCCCAAATACAGAGACCGTTCCGGACAGATAGAAAGTATTGAAAAACGTGTGAACGATTGTTTGGAAAGAAGCCTGAACGGACAATCACTCGACAGTAACAGCAGAGAGATGAGGGCCATTGTATCATACATCAAATGGCTTGGAAAAGAAATTCCAAAAGGAACCAAACCAAAAGGTTCGGGCATTATGCAATTACCTTTTATAACAAGGGCAGCTGATGCTGAAAAAGGTAAGACAGTCTACATGACTACCTGCGAAAAATGTCATGGGAAAAATGGACAGGGACAAATGAATAAGGATAACATCACGTATCAATATCCGCCTTTGTGGGGCACTCGTAGTTATAATACCGGGGCAGGTTTATATCGCTTGTCGAGATTGGCGGGTTATGTAAAAAACAATATGCCCAACCCTGCAAACTATCATACACCGTTATTAACGAATGAGCAGGCATGGGATGTTGCTGCATTTATCAATTCGCAACCGCGTCCTTCAAAAGACATTAGTAAAGACTGGCCAGATATTACTAAGAAACCATTCGATCATCCGTTTGGTCCTTACGCAGATACCTTACCCGAAGAGCGGCATAAGTATGGCCCATGGTATTAATATTGAAATTTCATAATAGATGCGCTTTTTATCTCGATAAGCACCTATCAAGCTCGCGGCTAACAGCTAATAGCTTGAAGCTTACAACGAAAATCTTTCATTTTTAAACAAGCGCTAAATAAGCACAATCCGCATCAACCAATCTCTTTGTAAATCATTTCCCAATAAAAAATCATGCTCACCAAATTTTTCAAAACCGAAAGAAGTATAAAATTGAATGGCACGCAGGTTGTGTTCCCAAACACCCAGCCAGACGGCATCATTACCGGATGCAGTTGCGTAATCTATTGCAGTTTGCATTAATTTTTTACCAATACCTTTTCCGATAAATTGTTTGCATGCATACAAACGGGAGATCTCAAGAGGATTTGTAAAGTCTGCCTGACTATGGCTACCCTCTTTTACAAAAAGATAGCCGGCAGGCTGTTCGTTTTCATAAGCAATGAAGAAAATATTTGATGGTTCCGCTACCTGTTTTAGTAACATGTCCCTGCTGAATTGCTCCGCAAGAAATATATCCATATCCGCCTTTGTATTCTGCTTAGCAAATGAATCATAAAAAGTTTCGCGACTCATATCAGCTATCAATGCTGCATCCTCCATAGTCGCTCGGCGAATATTAACCATACTAAAAAACTAGGTTTACAATTGATCAAATAAAAAAACCTTTGCCAAACATCATCTTCATCCTTACGTTGTATACTTTATTATATAGTTCATGAATACGAATGAAGTGATTGAAGTAAAAAATATTTTCTTTAATCAACAGATTTCTCAGTCGTACCTCCTTCGAAATGACGTTGTCGAATTTTTAATTTTTAATTTTTAATTTTTAATTAAACCCTCTCCACCACCATCGCACTTGCTCCTCCGCCACCATTACAAATACCGGCTGCACCAATTTTTCCATCGTGTTGTTGTAACACATGGATCAGGGTAACAATAATTCTTGCGCCACTGCAACCCAATGGATGACCCAATGATACCGCACCACCATGTACATTTACTTTAGCGGGATCCAGTTTCATTTTTTGAATGTTGGCAATACCTACCACCGAAAAAGCTTCGTTCAATTCTGTAAAGTCAATATCACTCATTTGTAAGCCTGCTTTGGCCACTGCTTTTGGAACGGCTAATGAAGGTGTGGTAGTAAACCATTCCGGCGCTTGCTCAGCATCGGCATAACTGCGGATAATAGCGAGTGGTTTAATGCCCATGGCATCTGCTTTTTCTTTACTCATCAATACCAATGCAGCAGCACCATCGTTCATGGTAGAGGCATTGGCGGCAGTAACGGTTCCGTCCTTGGTAAAAGCGGGTTTCAGTTCAGGGATCTTATCAAATTTTACATTCCATGCTTCCTCATCTTTGCTGAACAGAATGGGGTCGCCTTTGCGTTGCGGAATAGCAACCGGTACTACTTCATTAGCAAACCAACCTTTATCCCAGGCAGATTGGCTACGCTGGTAACTTTCAACAGCAAATGCATCCTGTTCTTCCCGTGTGATGTTACAGTCTTTAGCACAGAGCTCTGCAGCATTGCCCATGGGATAATTATGATACACATCGATTAACCCGTCTTTCGCAAGCCCATCAATCATACTCACATTACCATATTTATTACCCCATCGCATACTGGCACTATAAAAAGGAACATTGCTCATGCTTTCCATACCACCTGCCACTACAATATCAGCATCGCCCAATAAAATGCTTTGGGCGGCCTGTGCAATGGCTTTCATACCACTGGCACAAACTTTATTTACGGTAGTGCAAATCACACTATCCGGTAATCCTGCAAACTTAGCAGCCTGCCGGGCGGGGGCCTGACCGGTATTGGCTTGTATCACACATCCCATCAAAACCTCCTGCACATCTTCCGGTTGAATACCGGCCCTTTCTACCGCTGCTTTAATGGCAAAAGCCCCTAACTGTGGTGCTGAAAACTCTTTTAAACTACCACCAAAGCTGCCAATAGGTGTTCTTACTGCCGAAACGATATAAACGGTTCTGTTAGTCATATTTTTTATTTGAGGGAGCTAAGATAAGACAATACCACATACTAACGATTGTTAGCATGTGATTAATACCCTTAAAAAAACGGGATATTACCCGTAGGAACCACTTACAGGTATCGTTAGTTTTGAACCTGTTAAACGTTTGTAAACGTAAATAAATTAGAGCCCCCTGAATTATGAAAAATAATAAAGTAGCCCGCAAGTCTGACAAAAAACATTCGTTTGGTGCAATTGCCTTCTGGTTGCTGACTGCTTTCCATTATCTGTTTGGCATAGCAGGATTGGTTTCTGCCACGTTAGTGGCAACCAATACTTATTCACAAAAAATGAGTGGCCTTGTTTCCCTTTTTTGCATTGCTGCTTTTGCCATAACGCAACCAGATATTAAATACCGCAGATTATTTACCGGATGGCGCTTCCCGGATAAGAAGCTTACCAATGAAGAGTCTTACTAAATCGTGATCACCTGCTTTAAAGTTTTCCGCTCTGGTGCTAGTATTCCTTCGCACTCTCTTTAACCGCAATGGAAAGTATATTTCTTTTATGAGGTAAGAATTGCTCTTCCTGAAATAAACACAGGCAATCATAGTCTTTTAACAAGATGTAAGGATTTTGCAATGTATTTTGTTATGCCAATTAAGATAAACTTTTTCAAAACGCAGCCTATCCCCCAACTGCACACCAGTTCATCCTATTGATTAGTAAAGCCGGATACCGAAAAACATTTCATCATTATATGGAATTCATATAAATCAGCATCATTGCACCGGAACAGGTATTTATTTTATCAACCAATCATTGTAAATGATTCTGAAACCAAAACTAACCCGGAAATGGTATGGCCTGATGGCCCTCTGTTTTTGCTTCGCTTTTATCTCTGCTGCTGCACAATCAACACCTGTTAAAGGATCGGTTATTGATACAATAAGTAAAACCGCGTTACTGAATGCGGTGGTGTACCTGAAGAACCCAAAAGATTCTTCATTGGTAAAATACACCCGTGCAGATAACAAAGGAAATTTTGAATTTGGCAACATGCCACATACAAAATATGTAATGGTGGTAACGTATCCCAATTATGCAGACTGGATAGATACGATAGACGTAAAAGGAGCTGAAACACTAATCATACCGGTTTATCTAAATACCAAGGCACATATTTTGCAGGAAGTAATTGTTAAGCAAACCATTGCACCCATACGTATTAAGGGAGATACTACCGAATACCTGGCAGATAGTTTTCGGGTAAAACCCGGAGCTACCGTAGAAGACCTGCTTAAAGTAATGCCCGGCATTTCGGTAAACAGTAAAGGGGAGATTACTACACAAGGGCAAAAAGTACAGAAGGTATTGGTAGATGGAGATGAATTTTTTGGAGACGACCCAACAATGGCAACACAAAATTTAAATGCAAAAGATGTTGCCAAAGTGCAGGTGTTTGATAAAAAAAGTGACCAGGCAACATTGACAGGAATTGATGATGGTAGTAAACAGAAAACGGTAAACCTGATATTGAAGGAGGATGCTAAAAAAGGATACTTTGGATCTGCCACTGCCGGTACCGATTTTAGTAAATATTATCAATCTAAATTAACCGCCAGCCGGTTTACGAGTTCACTAAAAGCGGGGTTATTGGTAACAGCAGACCGAACGGGACGAAATGGAATGAACTGGGAAGAGATGCAGGATTTTGGAAGTATATCGAGCACCATAGAAAACGGTAATGTAATGTTTATGTGGGAAGGGGATGATGATTTTGACAGTGATGGACAGCAGGGCATTCCTGAAAATGTACAAGTGGCTGGTATGGTGAACAAAAAATTCGGAAAACTAAAAAACAGTACTGCCAATAATTTCGGTTATAATAAACTAAACCTCGCAGGTGACGGTTATACGGCTACCAAATACATTTTACCGGATACGGTCTATTTTAATAATCAATCTCGTTCCAATAAAAGCAGTAAATGGAAAGAAAATATCAGCAGTAAAAACGAATTCAATATTGATTCGGTAACCACAATTACCATTAATGCAAAAGCCAGTAAAGGCAAAGCAAATACGTACAGCTTACAAACCGGTGAATACCTTACAGATAATAGGGTTCCGGTAAATACCAGTAACCGGATTAATTCATCCAATGGAGATAACAGCAGTACCAAAGCGGATATTTTTCTACGGCGCAAACTGAATAAAGACGGAACCCGTTCCTTAACGCTGAATACAGGCATTACCAACAGCAATAGCAGTAGTGATGGATTTCTCCTGAACAAAACCGATTTCTATACCAATGGTATTGCATCGAGCCAGCAGCTGATTGATCAGCGCAAAATAAATACCACCGAAACCAAATCCGTACAAGCGTTGGCCAGTTATATAGAACCTCTAGGTAAAAAAATATCGTTGAACCTGAATTATACATTTAACAGCAATAATACAGAGCAGGATACACGGTCTTTTGAAAAACAGAACGGCAAATACGATTCATTAAATCTGTTGTTCAGTAACCATTTCCGCTTCATCAATACATCCCATCGCGGAGGTTTTGCTGTAAACTATATAACCAAAAAAATTACGGCAAAAGCTGGATTGGCCGTACAGGATCTGGCTTTGAAGCAAACAAATATGTACAAAGATTCCAGCTTTGCCAGAAATTTCACCAACTTCTTTCCTACGGCTAATATCCGCTGGAAGTTCTCATCTTCCGGCAACATTAATCTTAGCTATAGCGGTAATACGCAGCAGCCCTCGTTGTTGCAATTACAACCAATACAGAATAATAACGACCCTCTAAATATTGTAGTTGGAAATCCCGATCTGAAACCGGCATTCAACCACAACATCTATTTCAATATGTCTGACTTCAAAATATTAACCAACCGCAGTATCTGGGGCTATGGTAATATCAATATTATCCAAAATGCCTTCAGCAATAAAAGTGTGGTAGATAACCAGGGAAAAAGAACTACACAATCCGTAAATGTACAAGGTAATTATAGTTATTATACAGGATTCAGTTTCAGCAGACAATTGAAATTTATCAAACTGGATCTATCCATTGATCCCAGAATCAGTGGTAGCCGTAATAGCAGTTTTGTAAACGGGCTTGAGAATATTACCAACAGTATTCGTCCATCAGTAGGTATTGGGTTACGGAAGCATATTGAAAAGAAAATGAGTATAGATGTTTCATACAATGCCGGCTTTAACCACTCCTCATCTTCCATTAATACTGGTGTTATAACAGAATACTGGACACAAAGCGTAGATTTTTATTTTGATTACAAATTCAAAAAGGGTTGGAATTTTAACACTAATATCAGTTACAATTACCGGCAAAAATTGAGTGCCGCCGATAAAAACAATGTAACTACTGTATGGAATGCTAACATAGAAAAAAAAATATTCAAGAAACAGGATATTACGGCTATACTTACAATTAATGATATCCTTAACCAGCGCATTGGTTTTAACAGAGATATTACCAGTAACTATGTTTCAGAAAACACCTATACTACCGTTCAACGTTATGCTATGCTTTCGTTGAGATGGAAATTTAATAAAAACCGAAAACCTTCTGAATATGAAGACTAAACTGATAACTTTTATCGCATTATTTCTTGCTGTTTCCTCTGCTAATGGGCAGGCACAGTTTATCACTTCGGGTAAAATAGAGTTTGAAAAGAAAATCAATATCCAGAAAGAAACAGAGAATGATCACTGGCTGGATGGTGTTAGAAACAAAATGGACAAGTTCAGAATCTCTTTTCACAATCTTTATTTTGCCAATGGCAAAACACTTTACGAGAAAGGAACAGAAGTAATTGAGAAGAATAATTTTTTTGATGAGGATAAAAGTGTGGATGATATTATTTATACTGATCTTACACAGGGTGTTTTTGCAAAGAAACAGGCAGTATTTGATGAAACGTTTTTAATTAGTGATTCCATTCGCCATATTAAATGGCAAATGACCAATGAACTGAGGGATATTGCAGGTTTTGAATGCCATAAAGCGGTAGGTACCATTCTTGATTCTGTTTACATCATCGCTTTTTATACCGACCAGATAACGGTTAGTGGTGGCCCGCTCTCTTATTGCGATCTACCGGGTATGATATTAGGGGTGGCCATTCCCAGAACCAACATGACCATCTTTGCCACCAAAGTAGAGCTAACTGAACCCAAACCGGAAAAAATAGCAATACCAACAGGTAAAATGAAAAAGACAGATTACAAGGGTTTGAATATTACACTGCAAAAAGCATTGAGTGATTGGGGTAGTTATGGCCGAAAATACATTCTTACTTCTTTGCTGTAAAACTATTCGCCATCGCTAACTAATTGCAAACCGGTTTTGGTAAAAGCAATTTTTTGTTGCTTGTATAAATTACCCGTGGTCATTTTAAAGGTTTTTTTACTCATGCCAAAAAAATCATAGATCTCTTGCGGATCAGATTTGTCGTGATAGGGCAAATAGCCATTATTTTCTGCTAATAATCGAAGAATTTTACCGGCTTCATCCTCTACCCTTTGGTAGCCGGGCTTACCGAGTACCACATCAATTTTATTATCGGGGCGGATGGTTTTAATAAAGCCCTGCATTCTATCGCCAATATGTAACGTAGTATATACTTCATTACTATGCAGCAATCCGGTATGCTGGTTATTGATCACCATCACATAGCCCAATTCTGACTGGCGGTATACCAGCAGATCAACAATATCTTTTTCTTTAACGGTTATTTCCTCATTACTTAATACTGCGTCAATTTTTTCTGTAGCTGCCACACGGCCGGTCTGTTCATCAATGTACAATTTCACAAGGTATTCGGCACCTTCATGCATGCCACTGATCTGTTTGGATTTAGGAACGAAGAGATCTTTCATCAAACCCCAATCTAAAAAAGCACCCTGACCGGTAACGGAAATGCATTTCATTTTTACAATTTCACCCACTACGGCTTTGGCTTTCTGTGTGGTGGCAATTAAGCGGTTGTCCGAATCGTGGTATACAAAAACTGCCAGCTCATCGCCTATCCGCAGGGTTCGGGGCGCAAAACGTTTGGGTAAGAGAATGCCTTCTTCACCATCATCGAGATAAAATCCAAACTCTACTTTGCGGCTGACTTTAAGTGTATTGTATTGACCAACTTGTATGGGGCTCATGGTTGTATGGTTATTCCGTAATTGCGAAGGTACGTTTTTTTAGCTCCCATGCCCGCTCTGCGTTGCAAACAGGCAGCAGCATGGGTATGTTGCCTACACAGTAAATTGTATGATGTTTATATGTTAGCAACTTTACCGGCAATGGGAAGTTGGGTTTTGATATTTTGCAGGCAGTATGAAAAGAGTAATACAAACGGCCATTCTTTTGGCGTTACTGATACCATTTAGCAATAGCTATTCGCAGCAGGTAAACGGCCATTGGTATGGCATTGGTATGTTGCAGAATACCCAACAATACAATTCGTATTTATCAGAAATGATATTACGGCAAAAGGGAAAACAGGTTTGGGGTGAGTTGGATTATTATTTCAAAGACAGCCTTGTGAAGGTAACCATCCGTGGATTGTATGATGTACAAACCAGGAAACTGAACATCAAGCCATTTCCCATGATTTATTATCTATCGCCCAGTGCCAGAAATAGTATTGATGCAACCTTATCAGGCAGTTTTACCTTATTGGTATCTAAAACAGAATCTGTGTTATCCGGTAGTTTGCAGAGCGATGACGATCATAAATACACAGTTCCGAATATCAATTACCGTTTTACAAGATCTGATGATACAACCGATCTTGTGATGAAGGATGAGCCTGAAATAAAAAAAGAAACTGTGGCTGCTATTGCTACAGAGGTTGCACCGGTAGCTGATGATGAAATAGCAGCTGTGTTCAAGAGCCGTAACAAAGTATTTACCAAAGAACTGGAACTGGTTGGCAATTCCCTGCGATTGGAACTGTATGATAATGGCGAAATTGATGGAGACATCGTTTCACTTTTCCTGAATGGTAAAATGATTCTTCCAAAAACCATGCTTACACATAGGGCGGTAAGACTCACCATAGAACTGGATCCTACGCTGGAATTTAATGAGTTGAGTATGTTTGCAGAAAACCTTGGCACCAAACCACCAAATACGGCGGCATTGATTGTATATGATGGCAAAACCCGTTATGAAACTTTACTGTCGAGTGATTTGAGTAAGAGTGCCGCTATAAAGCTGAAGAAAAAAATATAACCCGTCATTTCGAACGAAGCGTAGCGAAGTGAGAAATCTGCCAATCGATTAGCAGATTTCTCCATCGTCGTTCCTCCTCTATCGAAATGACGATGTATTTATTCAAATAACTCTGGTTGTGCATTTTCGTCTTTGGGTTTTTGTTCCCATCCCATTTCAATGGTTTTGCTATAGTCTGTAAGCTTTGCTCCCACTGCTTTCCAGCCCATTACCTCAACCATTTTGGCCACTTTGAACTTTGCCTTACGCACCTGTTGTCCGCGACCGGTTTGTACCACCAGCAATGGTTCCGGATCTGTGGTTACGGCTTCCAAACGATTGCCATTCCCTTCTTTTATAAAAGTAAATTGCGTTTTTAGGGTAGTGGTTTCAATTTTAAACCGTTTGATATTATATTGGTTCTTATCCGTATCCAGATAAACGGCACTGATAATTTTTTCCGGGTCAAATTTTTCTACCAATGCAATTTTATCCGGCTCAAATCTCTGGGTAATTTCTGTATCGGTCAATTCATAAGAGCCATCGTGATAGAAGAGAATTATTTTCTCCTCCTCAAAACTGCCAAGGTATTGTCCTTTTTCTTCTGTATTCAAACGTCCAAACTTATCATCAAACCATAATTTTCTTCCTGCTAAAGTACTTCTGCCTGCTTCTTTGAATTTAACCGTTTTAATAGGATACTTGGTAGCCTGGTTACCCATACTGCTTCTGCCTTTGATCTCCAGTTCCTCAAAGAAGAAATCAAATTCTTTAATACGTGCCGTGCAGTTAGGGCTTAAAATAATTTTCAACACTTCGGCTTCCCCATTCAGATTGGCACTGAAATAATGCACCTTGGTTTTATCTGAGCCCTTGGTAAGATCATACTCTTTCTCACGGGTAACACCGGTAACATTAAAACGTTTGGCATAACTAACACCCGATTTTCCATCAAGGTAGATCATGTTGTACGTAGTACGCTCATCGTTTTTCTGAAAAACAGCCGCATGAATAATATCCTTACCGATGAAGACTTTATCGGATACTTTTACCACTTTCATGGTACCGGATTTGGTAAAGGCAATGATATCATCGTAATCAGAACATTCGCAGAGGAACTCATCTTTCTTCAAGCCTGTACCAATAAACCCTTCAGAACGGTTCATGTATAATTTGGTATTGGCAATGGCTACATGCTTTACCTGAATCGTATCAAATTCTTTGATCTCAGTTTTACGTTCCCTGCCTTTGCCATATTTTTTCAATAGCATCTCGAAATAAGACACTGCAAAATCGGTCAGATTCTCCAGATCAAATTTCACCTGTTTCATGTCGGCTTCAATGGCTTTGATCTGCTCGTTCAGTTCATTGATATCGAGACGATAAATTCTTCTTACCGGCTTTTCGGTCAGTTTCAGAATATCCTCCCTTTCAATGGCTCTGTTTAATTTTTTCTTGAACGGTGTGAAAGCTTTATCAATCGCTTCAATCACCGCATCCCATGTAGCATGCTTCTGTTCGAGTTCTTTGTATATTTTTTCTTCGAAGAATATTTTTTCAAGAGAAGTATAATGCCATTTATCTTCCAGCTCTCCTAGCTTGATCTGTAATTCTTTTTGTAACAGGGCTTTGGTATTTTCTGTAGATACCGTAAGCAGATCATGGGCTGTAAGAAAGTGCGGCTTGTTGGCCACAATCACACAGGCATTAGGTGAAATGCTGACTTCACAATCTGTAAAGGCATACAAGGCATCAATGGTAATATCAGGAGAGATACCCGGGGCAAGATCTATCTGTATTTCTACATCGGCTGCGGTTACATCAATTACTTTTTTAATCTTGATCTTTCCCTGGTCATTAGCTTTGGTAATACTTTCCATTAACTGGGTAGTGGTTACGCCATAAGGTACATCCCGTATTACCAGTGTTTTTTTATCCAGCTCTTCTACATGTGCCCGCACTCGCACTTTACCGCCGCGTTTGCCATCGTTGTAATTGGCTACATCTATCATGCCGGCTGTTTGGAAGTCGGGATAGAGTTCAAATTTTTTCCCGCGCAAACATTTGATGGAAGCTTCTATCAGTTCGCAAAAATTATGTGGTAATATTTTGGTAGATAAGCCCACCGCAATTCCATCTGCTCCCTGTGCCAATAACAATGGAAACTTCATAGGTAATGTTACCGGCTCGTTTTTTCTGCCATCATAGCTAAGTTGCCATTCAGTGGTTTTATGATTGAAAGCCACTTCCAATGCAAACTTAGACAAGCGTGCTTCAATGTAACGGGAAGCTGCTGCTTCATCGCCGGTTCTTACATCGCCCCAGTTACCCTGTGTTTCTATCAGCAGGTCTTTTTGTCCAAGATTCACCAATGCATCGCCAATACTGGCATCGCCGTGCGGATGGTACTGCATACTTTGCCCGATGATGTTGGCCACTTTGTTAAAGCGCCCATCATCCATTTCTTTCATGGCATGCAGAATACGACGCTGTACAGGTTTTAATCCATCTTCTATCGCCGGAACCGCACGTTCCAATATTACATACGAAGCATAATCCAGAAACCAATTCTTATATTGTCCCTGAACACCTGTTTCGTTTTCAAATACCCGGTTCTCGCTTTTTTCTTTCGCCATTTTTTTAATATCCGATTGTACTATTATCGTATGTAAGTCAAAATTCAAAAGTAAAAAGTCAAAAAATATATACTTTTTACTTTTGAATTTTGACTTTTTAATTTTTACTTATCAATCCAAAACGTATCCACATTCCCATCCTCCAATGTATTCTGTTCCAGAAAAATCATATCTGTTTCAGCAATTACTTCGTGCCATGCGTAAGGCAATACGGTTACCAGAGCAGGCGCAGTTACTTTTTCCGTACCATTGATTTCCTTATTGCGCACATCATACCAATTAATGGTGATCTCTCCCTGGAACAACACCAACACTTCCGGATTTTTCCCTACAGACAACCCCTTGTGATAATGGCGCGCACTTACCGATCCTGCTTTTCTGAAACCACAAACAAACTGCGTACTTCTTTCGGTATTAAAATAATGGGTTGGCCCGCGCTCGTCTTCTGCAATTTTGGGTAATGGCTCTACACGTATCATACTTACTTTTTATAACTGGTATAATTCCAATGGTTGTCCATTGGGATCATAAAAAAATACAAATTGCTTCCCGGTAAACTCATCTGTTCTAACCTCTTCTACCCGAACACTTTTCGCTTGTAACCAACTATGACCTTCCTTCACATCCTTCACAGCGAAAGCAAGGTGCCGTAATCCTTTTGCTTCCGGAAAAGATCCCCGTTCACGGTACGCAGGAAAAGAGAATAATTCAATCTGGTACAATCCATTTAGTGCCAAATCCAGTTTGTAAGAATTTCTTTCCTCTCTGAATACTTCTTCAATTACAGTAAACCCCAACACTTCTGTATAAAACCGTTTACTCTCTTCATACAAATCAGTACTGGTAAGAATGGCTACATGGTGTATGGATGTAATGGCTAACATTATTCTGCCGATTCAGGTGGTTCTGCTACTGCTCCAGTACCACCCAGTAAAGAAACAGTGATCTCTTTCCATCCTTTACTCCAATCGCCATTGACTTGTAATTTACCTGCTGTTGCCATTTCACGTATGCGCCAAACCAGAAAAACATCACCTGTTTTTACTTTCATTTTATTCAATGTGTTCGTAAGCACTTTCTGCAACTTGAATGTTTCTTTGGTTATATTCATCAGAATGTCCTTATCGTAGAAATCCACTTCCTTACCAACCAGTTTTTTTCCGCCTTCCAGAAAACGAACCATGGATGGTTCGTTACAGGTTTTCTTCCACTCATCCGGATCCACTTCAAATTCACTCAACGTTATCGGCCTTGCCAGTTTCTTCGCTTTCAAAAATTCTTTCGGCTGAATTTCGTGCAGGTGTGTGGGATAAAAAATATTTCCCTTTTCATTGATAAAAGGAAGATTATTCAGGTACAATACCTGGATCTGCCCCTGGTATTCTTTTAACTGACTCATTAGCCAATAATAGCTACACACATCATGTGCGTTCTGCCCCATCCAGATCCAAACCTGTTCTTCCGGTTCTTCATCCAGTTTTTTTAATAAGTTATGAACCGTTAGTTTATCATCTACAATATTCAATGAATCGGTATACGGAGAATATTCCAATAACGATTTCCACCAATCTCTCCGTTCCTGGTAACCTTCCGTTCCATAAATATCACCCAAGGGGCCAACGGCAAAATCATCCTTGATCTCAATAATCTCCCCCTGCAAACTGTCATCCAGCTCAATGGCTTTCTGTAATGCTTCTACGTTGGCTTGTTCAAATACTATATGCAACATGGATAATTAAAAATTAATAATTAAAAATTAAAAATTGAACCCATTCTTTCGACCTAAACTAATCATCAACAATTACTAATTGTTAATTATTAATTTTTAATTGCTCTCCGCCAGGTCTAGTTCAAATTTCAGGTTATTGATGATAAACTCCTGTCGTTCCATGGTGTTTTTGCCCATGTAATATTCGAGGAGATTTTGAATATGATCGCCCTGTTCGAGTATTACGGGTTGGAGGCGGATATCTCTTCCAATGAAACGTCCGAACTCTTCCGGAGAAATTTCGCCCAGTCCTTTGAATCGCGTGATCTCAGGTTTACTACCCAGTTTTTTTACCGCTACCTGCTTTTCCGTTTCATCATAACAATAAATGGTTTCCTGTTTGTTACGCACACGGAACAACGGTGTTTCCAGAATATATACATGCCCGCGTTTAACCAGGTCAGGGAAAAATTGCAGGAAGAAAGTCATCATCAACAAACGAATGTGCATACCATCCACATCGGCATCTGTGGCAATTACAATATTGTTGTAACGAAGTCCTTCCAAACCATCTTCAATATTCAATGCATGCTGCAACAAGTTGAACTCTTCATTCTCGTACACAACTTTTTTGGTCAGCCCAAAACAGTTCAACGGCTTACCACGCAAACTGAATACGGCTTGTGAATCTACATTGCGCGATTTGGTAATGCTACCGCTGGCACTATCTCCTTCCGTAATAAAAATGGTTGCGTTGTTTTGCAATGCAATAAACTCTTCTTTATTTTTTGCAGGAGGATCATCATTGAGGTGGATCCGGCAATCGCGTAATTTTTTATTGTGCAGGTTGGCTTTCTTGGCGCGTTCATTAGCCAGTTTTTTAATCCCGGCCAATTCTTTTCTTTCCCGCTCATTCTGCTCAATGCGCTTTTTTAAAGCATCTGCAACGGTTGGGTTTCTGTGCAGAAAATTATCCAGTTCTTTTGCCAGAAAATCCAGTATAAAATTTTTCATGCTGGGGCCACCATCATATACATTCTGCGAACCAAGTTTGGTTTTGGTCTGGCTCTCAAATACAGGCTCCTGCACCCGAACAGAAACGGCTGCTACAATACTGGTGCGGATATCAGAGGCTTCATAATCTTTCTTGAAATAATCACGAATTACTTTCACATACGCTTCGCGAAAAGCCTGCTGGTGCGTTCCACCCTGTGTAGTGTATTGTCCGTTTACAAAAGAAAAAATATCCTCACCATAATCATTATTATGCGAGAGAGCCACTTCAATATCTTCTCCCTTTAAATGAATGATGGGATACCGCAATTCATCCGGATTGGTTTTGCGTTGCAAGAGATCGAGCAGTCCGTTTTTACTTACATATTTCTTACCGTTAAAATGCATGGCCAATCCAGCATTCAGGTAACAGTAATTCCATAATTGGTTATCCAGGTATTCATGTATGTAATGAAAATTTCGGAACACGGTATCATCCGGCACAAACTCAACTAGTGTACCGTTGGGCTGATCGGATTTTGCTTCCTTATGTTCTTTGATCAGTTCACCCTTTTCAAACTCTGCCGTTTTTTCTTTCCCTTCGCGAAAAGCGGTTACTTTAAAATACTGACTCAATGCATTTACCGCTTTGGTACCTACTCCGTTCAATCCAACACTTTTCTGAAATGCCTTACTATCATACTTAGCTCCGGTATTGATCTTACTCACTACATCAACTACTTTCCCCAATGGAATACCACGGCCATAATCGCGTACCGTAACTGTTTTACCTTCAATGGTCAGCTCTACCTGTTTACCATGACCCATGGTGTATTCGTCAATACAGTTATCAATCACTTCCTTAATCAATACATAAATACCATCATCAGGTGCAGAGCCATCGCCCAGTTTACCGATGTACATACCTGGGCGTAGGCGTATGTGCTCCTTCCAGTCGAGCGACCGGATAGATTCTTCGTTGTACTCAAATAATTGCTTTTCTTCAGCCATGGTTCAATCGTTTTGAGGAAAGTCTGGAGTTTGGCGTTAGAAGTCTGGAATTCGGATACTTCAGTCTCCAGACTTCCAACTCCAAACTATTTTTCCCAACCCGCAAATCTAACCACCTCACAGAGCAGCCCAATTATACTTTTCTACAAATGCCTTTGAAATGTGGATAAACTGTCGAAAAACGGGAAACAGCGGAGTTCTAAAGAGGGTAAAACTTAATTTTGCGCCATCGAACCCGAAAAACCATATATAGAAACCGACCTGGAAGTCATTGCTAGTTTTTCTGCAGGTAAAACAGCCGAGAACGACCGATTTCGTGTTTTTCTGAAAGAAAGAAACCGCGAGCAGATAGACCAGCTCGTATTCCGTTTGAATGAAACCATTGCACCGCAGATCAGTTGTGTGGATTGTGGAAATTGCTGCAAAAGCCTGATGGTGCTTATTAATGATGTTGAAGCGGACAATCTTTCGCAACACCTTGGCCAATCGCGCGAAGATTTTGATACGCAATACCTTGAAAAAGGCAGTGGCGGATTGATGATCATGAACCGGATGCCCTGTCATTTTTTACAGGATAATAAGTGTACGGTATATGAGCACCGTTTTGAAGGCTGTAAAGAATTTCCCGCATTGCACCTGCCCAATTTTAAAGATCGCTTATTTACTACTTTCATGCACTATGAGCGTTGCCCCATTATATTCAATGTGGTAGAGCAGTTGAAAGAAGAGATGGGGTTTGAGAGGGATACTGTGTAATGAAGCTGTGCAACAAAACAGCTATCAAATACATTTCCCCACCCTGCGCAGCAGGGAGGGGTGGCTCGAGCGGCTTAGCGAAGAGCCGGGGTGGGCACTCCTCCATTTTTCTGCCTCACAATTTCTTCCTGTACCTTTACACATGATCTCTTTCGGCATAGATACACTTCTTACAACCCATCCTTCCTGGAAAAAAAAACGCATTGGCCTTGTCACCAATCAAGCGGCCACCACTAACCTGTTGGTCCCCTCCCGCGAAGCGTTGTTAAAAAATGAATTCAACTTACAACTACTTTTCTCTCCGGAACATGGATTGAATGTGCAGGGTACAGATGGCCATGCGATGAAAGATGGTATAGATACATTGACAGGCTTACCAGTTATAAGTTTATATAATACCAAACTGGCTCCTTCAAAAGACGATCTTGAAAGAATTGATATTGTGTTGTTTGATATACCGGATGTGGGTAGTCGTTTTTATACCTATCTCTGGACATTAACACATGTAATGGAAGCTTGTGCTATCCATCAAAAAAAATTGGTTGTGTTAGACAGGCCTAACCCCATCTCCGGTAATATGGAACTGGCAGAAGGCCCAATACTGGAAGAAGCCCAGGCATCTTTTATCGGGCGATGGCCCATACCCATAAGGCATAGCTGCACTTTGGGCGAATTGGCATTATATTTTAATGATACAAGAAACATACAATGTGATCTGGAAGTGATCAGGTGCGAAGGATGGGAACGCCACCATTTTCAAACAGACTGGGGTATTCGCTTTGTGCCTACTTCACCGGCCATACAAAGTTTTGAAAGCATGTTATTGTACCCGGGATTGTGTTTGCTGGAAGCAACAAACATCAGCGAGGCACGCGGAACGGATTATGCATTTTGTGCGGCAGGAGCACCTTGGCTGAAAGGAGAAGCCATTGCCGGCATTTTACACCAAATGGGACTGGATGATATGGAAGTAACGCCCATCCGTTTTACGCCTACCGACACAAATGCTAAATATGCGAATGAAGTATGCAGTGGTGTACAACTGGAAGTACGCGAACCTGCTTATTTTCAATCGGTATCTTTTGGTTTGTTATTGATACGATTGATTAAACAAATGTACCCGCAACAGTTTGCCTGGAAACTTTACCCTACACTGGTAAATTCTTCGGGAGAAAAGCATATGGATAAATTGTTGGGGATAGCGGATAGTGAGGATTTGTTTGATTTACCGCTACCGAAATTTATTGCTGCAGTTACAAAAATTACACAATGCAGGGGATGGAAAGAGGAGGTGGGGAAATATCTGTTGTACGCATGAGTTTTTACCACCCCGCCCCACGCTCAGCCGCGGCGGCACCCCTCCTTGCGTAGCAAGGAGGGGAAATGTTTTTTTGCATCTTAATCCATCATATTCAAATCCGCACAATCCGAGATTACTCTTTCATCAGGTCTCTAATTACCACACTTGCCACCATGCAGCCGAATATAGCGGGCATATAACTGATGGTGCCGATGATGGATTTTTTTGGGAAGGCTTTTTCAGATACAATGATCCGTTCCTGCTCTACCGGCTCTGCACTGAATACCACGGTTAGCCCTTTGCGAATACCAAGCTCATTCAGTTTTTTACGAACATATTTGGCAAGATTACATTGAAACGTTTTTGAAATATCCGTGATCACAATTTGTGAGGGATCAATTTTTCCACCTGCTCCCAGAGAACTTACGATGGGGATATTTCTGTCTTTACAGGCTTTGATAAAATGCACTTTTGGTGAAAGCGTATCAATACAATCCACCGCATAATCAAAATTACCTTGGTCTAAAATTTGTTTTGTCAAATCTTCTTTTATGTACACTGACAAAACGGTAAGATCCAGTTCGGGATTGATATCTTTCAACCGTTCGGCCATCACATCTGCCTTACCTTTTCCGGCAGTAGAATGTAAGGCAGGGATTTGCCGGTTGGTATTACTAAGGTCAACCGTATCCGCATCCACAATGGTCATTTTTCCAATACCTGCGCGGGCTATCATCTCAGCGCATATGCCCCCCACACCACCCAATCCTACCACCAATACATTTTTAGAGATCAGTGTCTCAATCTTTTCATCACCCAATAATAATTGAGTGCGGCTCATCCAGTATGGAATCATGGTGTGTTCGATTTATGAAATTAGTAATTTAAAAAAGCTGTTAGACTATAATTGACTCTCTGCGAAAACTCCCCGTCCTCAGCGCCTCTGCGGTGAACCTAAACTGATTTTCACCGCAGAGACGCAGCGTTGCCAGAGGTTTCGTAGAGAAACGAAACAATTCTCTCAACCAGTCTCGAAATAGTTTATTTTAGTTTGCAAAAATGTAGTTCCTATGCGGTATTTAAAAATAATTTCCTTGTTGTGCTCTTTTTTATGTCTCTCTATCGTGCATGCACAACAGCCCACCATTCAAATACTTGAATCCGGGAAGAAGATCAGCATCCGCGGATTGAGCGTGGTAACAGATAATATCATTTGGGCCAGTGGCAGTGGGGGATCTGTGGCGCGTTCGCTCGATGGCGGACAAACATTTACCTGGATGAAAGTCCCCGGATATGAAAAAAGCGATTTCAGAGATATTGAAGCGTTTGATGAAAACACAGCCATCATTATGGGGATTACAACACCCGCGGTATTACTGAAAACAACGGATGGTGGAAAGAATTGGAGAAAGGTTTTTGAGGATACAACGAAAGGGGCATTTTGGGATGCTATGGATTTCTCCGATTCTGATAAAGGAACAGTGATTGGCGATCCAATTAACGGCGAATTTTATATGGCAAGAACAAATGATGGCGGAGAAACATGGAGACGAATACCTACAACAATTGTTTCAGTTAGTAACCCTTTCTTACCTACTGAGGGCGAAGCATTTTTTGCATCAAGCGGAACCAATATTAAAATGATGGGTAATCATCCTATCTATGTTTCCGGAGGTAAAAACTCAAGACTTTTTTTTAGAACCGTCGACACAATTCCATTACCTATAATGAAAGGAAAAGAAACTACTGGTGCCAATTCTATTGCAGTACGAGATTACAGAGGTGTGGTTGTTGGTGGTGATTTTACAAAAGACACCATTGGCTATAATAATTGTGTACTTTTTGATATACCTCTTGAAAAACCAATTAAATATCGGATTCCTAAAACGCCTCCTCATGGTTATCGCTCCTGTGTAATCTACTTAACCAAAAGAAAACTACTTACCTGCGGTACATCTGGCATCGATATTTCAAAAGATGCCGGCAATAACTGGGAACTCATATCCAAAGAAAGTTTTCATGTTTGTCAGAAAGCAAAAAAAGGGAAAGCTGTTTTTTTAGCAGGTGGTAATGGTAGGATTGCGAAATTGGTGTGGTAGTTTTTTTCACCGCAGAGTCGCAGAGCCCGCAGAGATTTCGCTGAGAAGTCCTCTCTGCGCTTACTCCCCGCCCTCCCCGCCTCCGCGGTGAAAAAAAGTTCCCTTGTTAAAAAACTCCTATTCATTAAACCTTCCCCACCACTGCCTGTCATACCAAAAACAGACACCATGAAAAAATTACTTCTCCTCAGTTTACTGGCAGGTTTTTCTTTTACTCAGGTATCAGCACAAAGAGGTATCCCAAAGTTTAACCGGAAATCCATGCTCGATAGCCTGAGTCCTGAACAGAAAAAAGAAATGCGCACTAAAGCAAGGGCACGATATGATAGTCTTCCGCCCGAGAAAAAAGAAGAACTAAAAGAAAGACTCAAAAACAGGGCCGACAGTCTTAACCCCGAACAAAAAGCACGTTTGAGAAAAAGGTTACGAAATAATAAGCTGGCAGATAAAGGTTAGTATGACGTTAGTATGCAGCAGGCAAACATGGGCAAACCGGAACGGGATGCCCTTTGTTTTTATTTCTTAAAGGTAAAATACACTGCCCCCACAATAAACAGGAACTGATCAGGTACTTGGTTTCAAAAGGCTCTTTGAGGTACCACACGGCAAAAACAGAAAACACAAACAACGTAATTACCTCCTGGATAATCTTTCATTGAAAGCCGTTTAGTCCGTTGGCAAAACCAGCCCTGTTGGCAGGTACCATTAAACAGTATTCGAAGAAAGCGATGCCCCAACTGATCAAAATGGCTTTCCAGAGCGATAATCCTTTCTCTTTCAGGTGGCCATACCAGGCAAACGTCATAAAAATGTTGGAAAGTAAGAGCAATCCGATTGTTTTCAACATATAACAGTAAATTAGTAGTACCGCTAACATACTGCTATATGTGCAGACAGCGGACCATCGGTTGCCAGTTTGCCATCTGATTACACCGCCGCATGAATCTTGCAGTGGTAACCCTGTAAAATGTAGCAGTATGAAAAAGTTCCAGGCGATTATCAGGTTTACGATGGATGACCAGTTTATGTCATTTGTACCCCCGCACCGTACCTATATCAATTACCTCATCAATAAAGGCATGATAGACAGCTATGCGGTAAGCATGGAAAGCCAGACTTGCTGGATTACACTAAATACAGAAACCAAAGCAGAAGCCGATGGTTATCTTGCCAAATCGCCTTTATACAAATACTGGACCTACCAGATAGAAGAATTGTTTGTGTATGATAGCCAGCACTACCGACTGCCGGCCTTGCAGTTGAATTAATTTCAGAAAAACAGAAACTTTTTTTTGGAGGATACGCCTGAGCCCCTATTTTTGCACTCCCAATAAATACGGGAGCATAGCTCAGCTGGTTTAGAGCATCCCGACTAACAGTCGGGAGTGGTCCTTGGAGATGAAACAAAAAATATTGGGAGTATAGCTCAGCTGGTTTAGAGCATCCCGACTAACAGTCGGGAGTGGTTCTTGGAGATGAAACAAAAAATATTGGGAGCATAGCTCAGCTGGTTTAGAGCATCTGCCTTACAAGCAGAGGGTCCGCGGTTCGAACCCGTGTGCTCCCACACAATAACCCATAGGAATTTTCTTATGGGTTTTTTCTTTTATGTACTGTAATGCAATACCGTAAAGGGTTTTAAAAGAAAGTACTTCAGTTAATCTCTTATTTCCTACTCATTTTAAAGAACTCTAAAAATCCTCAATCAGACCCCTCATCTTAAAAATTGGGTCAGAATGGGTCAGAAATTGGGTCAGAAATCCCTGAAGGGAAGTGTTAGTATTAATAATACTGATGGCAGGATTAGGTTAAGGTGGAGGTATAAATCCAAGCGATATTCTCTAAACCTTGAAAATTACAACAAGCCTAACCTAACAAAAGCCAAATTAACTGCCGCCACCATTGAAAAGGATATAGCTTCAGACACTTTTGATTACTCCTTAAACAAGTATAAAGGGAAAGAAGCCATACCAAGGAAGGAAGCTTTTAAGCCGGAAAAAACAATAGTCCAATACTTTGAGGAATGGGCTTCTACTTATAAGCAAATGGACTGTGAAACTCATGTTGATTATTATTCTGCCAGAAATGCCATGAAAAAATGGGAGGCTTTCACAGAACATACCATTCTTCAAAAACTTAATCAGAGTGCCTATAGTCCTGTAACATACAACAAACGGCTATCTATGTTAAGGCAGTTTGCAAAGTGGTTGGTAAAAAGGGAAATATGGAGGATTAACCCGTTTGAGGATGTAGATAGAAAGAAAGTGAAAAAAGTAACTGACCCTAAGCGAAAACCTTATACGGAAGAAGAAATCAGGAAAATACTAAATGCATTTAAGAATGACACTTACAGCGTAAAAAGCGCTCATTTTCCTCATTCTCATTATTACCCTTTTATTTACTTCATATTCAAAACAGGTGTGAGAAATCAAGAAGCAGTTGGATTGAGAGTAGGTAAAATTGATTTTTCAAAAAAGACTATTACCATTAATGAGGTGATGGCAAGAAATGCCAAAGGTGGAACAAACCCTGCACAGCGAATAAGAAAAGAAACAAAGAATGGTAAAGCGAGGCTATTACCTCTTACAGAGGATTTAGAAGGAGTTTTGTCACCCTTATGCAAAGAGAAAAAAGCAGATGATTTGGTTTTTCTTTCTTTTACAGGTCAATGTATTGATGATAGGCAATTTCAACGGAAAATATTGAGAAATGTATTGATCAAATTGGGTATTGAGGCAAGGGATTTGTACGCATGCCGCCATACATTTGGGAGTAGATGTATAGATTCAGGAGTAACACCTGTAATGACTGCTTTCTTAATGGGTAATAATCCTGAAACAGCTTTAAGGAATTATACCCATCAGATAAATATCCCGACAGAATTACCCAAAATTTGAGAACAAGCATCTTTTCTATTAGAAAGTATCAGTTTGATTTTCAAAAGGAATATTTTAGGGGCTAAATCAAGCCTCTAAAATATTTAAATCATGCCTACTGCAATAAAGTTTCAAGACGTTGAAATCGTGAAATCACCTGTGATCTTCAAAAAAATAAATGTTGAGGATTTTGAGGCGTTTGGTTATCAAGCAAGGATTAGCAAGATAATTCCTACAGAGGAAGGGTATATTTCTGAGCAAGTAAAGGCACAACTTGATTATACAGAAAAAAATACTGTTGTTCTTAATGCAGGAGTTGGGCAAGGTAAAACACACACTATTTTGGATATCGCGAAATGGTATTATGATACAGGTTATATAGTAATTTTCGCTGTTCCTTATAAATCACTTATTGACCAATATTTCGGTGATTTAACTGGCGAAGAAAGAAATATCCTTCCTGATGAAATTGTGGATTACAGGAAAATATCAGAAAACCCAAATGAAGCAAATATCGCAGACCCAATTATCCCCTTAAATGCTTCACTTAGACCAATTCACCTTATTACTGTGAATTGTTTATTAGGCAATCCTGGCGAAGATTTTATCATGCAATCAGAGGCCAAGCTTCATTACCTCGATTTTCTGATTGAAAGATGCAAAGTCGAAAATAAAAAGGTTGTTTTAATCTTCGATGAGATACACGACAGTTTTCATTTATTTAAAGAAAGATTCATCTTTCATCTATACAAATGGGGCAATTTGTTAAACAAAATATATTGCATCAGCGCAACCTATAATGAGGCTTCAAAAACTGCAATAAAATATCTTGCTTTAACAACAGATAAAAAAATACAGATTATTGAATCTTCGAGAGATAAATTTGAGTTCAAGCAAAGCGAATTATTCATTCTGTTATATAACAAGTATCACTATAAAGCAGATGATGATGACTTAGTCTCAATATTCAAGCATTTAATTTCACTCGATAAGAAAATAAATGTTCTTTCCTATAGTAAAACGCTTGCAGAAGAGATTGCAAAACCTGAAGGTGAGATAGGTAAATTACTTAATGAAAAATTTGGCGAGATTAATCTTTGTGTTGGCAATTCAGATGTCATTTTTGACCCTCGAAAATGTAATATTGGAACAACTTTCACTACCGGAATAAATATTCGGGGAAATGATAGCGCATTTGTAGTCATTTTGCCTTCAAAATTAGCCTATGAACAAAAACGACTAGGAGTGTTTTCAAGGGGCATTAACACTTTGATACAATCGTTGGCAAGGATTAGAGATAAAAGTGAGATTTATATAATCACTCCTTCTCCTGATTATTTAATAAATTATCCTACTCAAGATGGCGATAATTATGTAACTAAATTGTTGAATACTGACTTTTTCTTTGGTCTCGAATCAAAAGACAAGTACTATGACATTAATAATCAAAGGGAACTTATTAATGAATTTTACCTTAAGCTTCGAGAAAATGCAGGCGAAGGGATAGCGATTGGAGAAAGTTTAATCGAAGGAACAAATAGTCATTTATCACAACAGTTTCCATCTTTAGATGATTATATCCTCAATGATGGTGAAAAAGTGCTTTACAAAACTTATGACATTTGCGGAAAAGATTTTTCGATTTATACTTTTTGGGCAGCTTTTAATGACCAATTCATTAATTGCAGGTTGAAAGGGTATGTTGTACTGAATGAACTTGTTTTTAAGGATGGTGAAATTATGAGAGGATTGAGGCAGTTTGCGTATGAAAAATTATTTGACTACACATCTGTTCAAACTATAGAAGATAAGTCACTTCAAAAACATTATATCAGCGAGTATTTTCAATTGAAATCAGACAAAGAATGTTATCAAACATTTAAAAATATTCTTTTTAATAATTCAATATATGTCATTAAGAATAATATAAAAAATCAGATCTTCATAAGAAGAAATCCTTCTTTTCTTCGTAACGTAATAGCCATAGTTCAACTGATAAAAAAAGACAATGAGTATTATAAGAAAAAATATTATTCAGCTTATGAAAAATATGGCTCTTCTTTGGGAGAGCTTGTTGATACTGATTACGAAGCCAAAGATTATTTATTCGCTTGTTTTATCAACTCGGAAAGGACTGATTTTTCTTCTGATATTACCCCTGAAGAAACTGAGCTTCTCAAGTCCTATGGGGTGTTATATCAGTTTTTTAAAAGCTTTAAGGAAAGATTTGTACTTCAAGATGCTAATGGAGTAAAATATTTTGAATCCACCTACGAGCAAGACATTATATCTGATGAGGAGTTTAGTAAATTAAAACAAGCTATCTTAATTATTCAGCAAAATGATGAAGTAATAAAGCTAAAAATTGTTAGCTTTCTTCAGTCTATAACTGCAATAACATCCAATACGTCTATCTTAAACTCAATAGTTAGGTTTTACAAGAATACTTTTTTCACTACTGTAATAAGACGTGTAGTAATAAATACTTCAGAAAATAGGCGAGATGTAATTGATGCTGAATTTTCACCGCCTAAAGAACAATTAATTAATCTACTATTTACGCCGGAATTTTACTGGCTTGAAGATAATCATGGTATTGATGGAACTGTGATTGATATTACATATTCACCTAATCATCCAGACTTGGATATTTGATACTTACGATGTACTGTCAAAGTTTTATTGTCCGAACTATATAGGTTAGGACAATAAAACTTTGACAAAGCTATTGGCTACCTCAAACGGTAGCCTTTTTTATTTCCATAAACTTCAAAATCAATTAATTATGCAACTACAAACAGCAGAACGAAAAAAAGTTAAACTCAGGCTCAATATAGCCTCGCCATCAGGATTTGGCAAAACATATGGAGCATTACTGATTGCCTACGGCATAACCGGAAACTGGCAGAAAATAGCTGTAATTGATACAGAAAATGACTCTGCCTCTTTGTATTCCCACCTAGGAGATTACAAGACATTGAAACTGGAACCTCCCTATACCCCAGATCGGTACATTGAAGCTATCAAAATCTGTGAAGCAGCAGAAATGGACGTTATCATCATTGATTCTATTACCCATGTATGGAAAGGCCAAGGAGGTCTCTTGGAATATCAAAACTCATTAGGAGGTAGATATCAAGATTGGGCTAAAGCTACCCCTCTATATCAGAAATGGCTTACAGCTATCCTTCAAAGTAAATCTCATATCATAACTACCAACAGAAAAAAGCAAGGATATAATATGATAACTGAGGGAAATAAAACAAAAGTTGAAAAGGCAGGTCTTGATGATGAAATCAGGGATGGTTATGAATATGAAATGACCATTGCCCTTGAGATCATCAATGATAAACATTTGGCTAAAGCTTCTAAAGACAGAACTCAACTCTTTACAGACAAACCTGAATTTGTGATAACTGTTGAGACAGGTAAACAAATCCTCAAATGGTGTAATGAGAGTAAAAGTGAGCCTATGCCTTCAAAAGAAATAGACAGGTTGCAATCCACCGTTATACAAGGAAGAATTTCAGGCTGTAGAACAGTTGAAGAGTTATTGACTTTTTATAAAACACAAAGTCCTCAAATTCAACAACATTTCTCAGCTTCATTTTCCTCCAAAAGAATACAGTTAGAAGGGATGCAACCTAATCAACAAACACACATTTCAAATCACCTCAAAATTTCAACCAATGGAACTATTAACCATCAACAATGATCACATAGAAGATATTTCTTTTGATGAAGTAACATCAATTCAAATACCTCTATCAACAGTTAAGCCATTTATTCAAGCTAATACTATCGAAGTAACTTTTGATGAAGTTAAAAGAGACCATATTATACCGGTATTCATCAAGGATAATGAGCCTCTTATTTCACATACTGACTTCATAGAAACAGTAATGAGTGTGGCTTCGGAGATATACTCCCAAGAAACGATTTTAAGCCCATCTATTAGGGTTTCTCATCCAATCAAGGGCAGAATACCCGTAGCCAAGAATAAAGCTGCCAATGAACTTCTGGAACATGAGAAGACATTGTATTATGAGAGGATGGCTTTTATTATTGAAGTTCCCACTGTCTATGATGACATTGATGGAAATACTCTGTCATTAACAATTGGAGGTGTAAAGGCTTATAACCTCGATACTCTTACCAATAAATCAGGCTCAGACCAGCATTTCAAGGTATTCATTGGGTTCAAGAATAGTGTATGTACTAACCTGTGCATATACAGTGATGGCTTACTAAAAGACTTAAAAGTATCAAGCATTGGGCAACTAAAAGGCTGTATAAGGACGATGATTGAGAATTACAATGTAGGGCTTCATCTACACTCAATGAGAAAATTAAGTGAGTTTAGCCTAACAGAGGGGCAGTTTGCTCACATCATTGGTAAAATGCGTATGTACCACCATTTGCCAAAGGATATTCAGGGAGGTATGACACCATTATTATTCGGGGATACCCAGGTCTCTGCTGTGGTTAAGGATTATTTCAATGATGATTCCTTTTGTAAAGACTTGGATGGTAATATAAACCTTTGGCGTATGTATAACCTACTTACAGGAGCTAATAAGTCCAGTTACATTGATAACTTTTTGGATAAAAGTGCTAATGCATATCAGTTTGTTGAATGGCTCAGATTTACTCTTGAGGGGAATGCAAATAGCTGGTATTTGAACTGATTTTTAACTGTTACATCAAGTAAAGATGATGAGTTTGTTTAGGTTTGGGTGACAGCTTTGGCTGTTGCCCTTTTTTAAATAGCCATAATAAGCTACATAAAGCTTAATACTTCTTTGTGTCACTAATTTTTTCGTATCGCCAATAAAGTATTACATATTAATAAATTAAATAATTTAAAAAACTAAAAGAAACCTGCCTTCTCACTTATTTACTATATTGTAGGTAGCTTTGCTAAAGGCGTTAGTTTAATTTTATAAAGCGGGGGCAACGCTATATAAACTGCATATAAATCATGACAACTCAACTACAGACAGTTATCAATGTCGGAGACAAAGTAACTTTTGATAACGACAAAGTCGAAATTTTCAAAGCCGAAACTAGCAGCGATGATAAAGCGGTGAGGCAATACCAACAATTAGTTTTAGCAGGAATTGACCAAGTAGGTGTGGTTAAAGAATTAGGTGGTAACTTAACTACAGTCTCTTATCCCGATGGCTGGGACTTACCAGTTCCAACAAAATATCTTATTGTTTTGCCATCAGAATAGTAAGCATTATTTTAAAGGTATTTAATTATTTATGAATAAACAGTCTAGGCCAACCGAGCAATATATTCAGAAAAACCGTGAGGAGATTGGCAAGCAAATCCGGGTATTCCGGGAAAAAAAGGGATTTAGTCAGGATGAACTATCTGAAATAATGGAAGTGAATCGCTCTACTATTTCAAAAGTTGAAACTGGAAAATTTGCTATCACTATAGATTATCTGGTAAAGTTTGCCTGGTACTTGGACTTTAATATTTCGGTGCTGGAAAAAAAAGGCAAGTAGTATGGCAGATGTTCATACAAAGGAGGCCAGAAGCTATAATATGAGTCAAATCCGCTCAAAGAACACAAAGCCGGAGTTAGTAGTTCGTAAATATTTATTTGCAAAGGGATTTAGATACAGGCTGCATAGCAAAGATTTACCTGGTAAGCCCGATATAGTGCTGCCAAAGTATAGAACCGTCATATTTGTTCATGGTTGTTTTTGGCATGGGCATGATGGGTGTAAATATTTTGTTGTACCTAAAACCAAAACAGAATGGTGGCTAAATAAAATTGCCAGAAACAAACAACTGGAAAAGGAACATATTAAAAAATTGAGGTCAGATAAGTGGAATGTAATTACCCTCTTTGAGTGCAAGTTAAAGAAAGGCAATATTGATTCCACTTTAAATACTCTCATTAAAAACTTAATAAAATACTATCAAAATGATTGCTAAAATAGAAACAACTGAAGATGTAAAAGCATTTGCAAAACAGTTAATTGCCGAGAACGTTAGTTTTAACCCGGATGATGATTTTAATGATTATGTAAATTTAAAAGAGAATAAACCAACTTATACAAAAAAGGAAGCGGATTTAAGAAATGACTTAATGAGTAGATGTTTTGAGGTTTGTGAAAAGGAGGGTGTTGATATTTATGATGTAATGATTGAAGTGTCATTAATTGAAACCGGAATGGATAAGCTTATTCCTTTACCATCACAACCTTATCCTGAGAATAACTAAGATGAATTATATAGACCTTTTTTCTGGAGCAGGTGGACTTTCCGAGGGATTTATTCGGGAAGGCTTCCACCCTATAGCCCATGTTGAAATGAATAAGGAAGCTGCTGATACTTTAAAAACACGGCTGGCATTTCATTATCTGAACGATAATAACAAAATCAATCAATACTACTCTTATTTGAAAAATGAGATTACAAGAAATGAATTGTGGAATAGTGTGCCACAGGAAATTATTTTGTCAGTCATTAATAGTGAAATTACGAAGAAAACAATTGAGGGTATTTTTGAAAATATAGACGAACAACTTGGGCCTAAAAAAGTTGATGTAATAATTGGAGGTCCACCTTGTCAGGCATATTCATTAGTTGGCAGAAGCCGTGACCCGAATAGAATGGCTGGTGATAAGAGAAATTATCTGTTCCGGTACTATGCAGAATTTCTCGTGAAATATAAACCTAAATACTTTGTTTTTGAAAATGTGCTAGGGCTTCTTACTGCTGGCACGCAAAAGTATTTAAATGAGATGCTTTCATTATTTGAAGAAATTGGGTATTCAGCAGATTATAAAGTTTTAAATGCGGAAGAGTTTGGTGTGTTGCAAAGAAGAAGACGTGTAGTAATTATTGGCCGCAAAGGAAAATTAAAGTTTGAATTTCCAGAGATTTCAACCATCAAAAACAACTGGCAAATAAAGAAAGATTTATTTGCCGATTTGCCACATCTAATTCCTGGACAGGAAATGAATATTGCGAAGTATACCAAAAAAATTAATGAATACCAGCAAGCCACAGAAAGCAGAAATGGCATTGATTTTACAACCCAGCATATAACAAGAAATCACAACAAGAGAGATTTGGAAATTTATTCAATTGCTATCGATAAATGGATTAATGAAAATAAAAGATTGAAATATAACGACTTGCCTAAAAGATTGCAAACTCATAAAAATATAGAGGCATTTCTTGATAGATATAAAGTTGTTGACCCTAATGGGCACTCTCACACTGTTGTTGCCCATATCTCCAAAGATGGCCACTACTACATATATCCTGATTTAAAACAAGTGCGTTCAATCTCTGTAAGAGAAGCTGCAAGGATACAATCTTTTCCTGATGATTATTATTTTGAGGGAGGTAGAACAGCTGCTTTTAGGCAAATTGGAAATGCAGTTCCTCCGTTAATGGCACTTGCGATTGCAAAAAAGCTCAAAG
This sequence comes from Chitinophaga pinensis, assembly GCA_943372845.1. GTDB lineage: Bacteria > Bacteroidota > Bacteroidia > Chitinophagales > Chitinophagaceae > Sediminibacterium > Sediminibacterium pinensis_K. Next base: position 92,501 of record CALSAD010000011.1, read on the forward strand.
GTTTATTATGGAAACAGAGTTAAAAGAAAAACATTTTAATCCCAAGGCTCATATTCTAACCTTGTTAGGTGATGAGCTTATAAAAAGTCCGGTAATGGCTATTTATGAATTGGTGAAAAATAGTTATGATGCCGATGCTGATAAAGTGGATGTATATTTTAATGGCATTGAAGATGTCGAGACTGCTTCAATAGTAATTGAGGATGATGGTATTGGTATGACATCTAACATTATCGAAGATGTTTGGCTTGAACCTGGTTCTGATTTCAAGAAACCAATTAATAAGGAGACTGGACTAAGAGAACTAATTAAATCCCCTATATATAATAGAATACCTATGGGGGAAAAGGGCGTTGGTAGATTTGCTGTTCATAAACTAGGTAGTCAAATTCTATTAATTACAAGACCCTTGCTCATTGAATATAAAAAGGAAACAAGAGAAATTAAAAGTAAAAAACTTGCAGACTACGAGATACAGCTTTATATAGACTGGAAAGAATTCAGCCAATCTAAACATTTGTCTGATGTGCCAATTAAATGGAAAATAAAAAAGAATGTAGCAGAATTTAGGTTTAAGGATTCTAGCGGTACTTATATTCGATTAAGTGGTTTAAAGGAAACATGGACGAAAGGGATGGCTAGAGACTTAAAAGGACAAACCTTATCTATGCTTTCCCCAAAGATTAAAAAAGATAGTTTTAAGATTAATTTAAAATTTGAAAATAAATGGCTAAGCGATTTCCCAACGGTAGATAAAATATTGAAGGATGCACCATTTAAAATAACTGCTCTAATAGATTCTAATTACAACTTAGATTTTGAGTATAAATTTTCATTAAAGTATAATGCAAAAATTGGCAAGCGAATAATTGAGGATGACCCAAAATATAATATAAATATTAGAGGCAATGTAAAAAGTCTGTATCGTAAAATTTTAGAAAATAAAGAATATGAAAAGAAAAAAATTGAAGAAATCCTACTAAAATTCGACTCTACGGAACTACCATTTGGAAATCTTATAGTTGAGCTCTATACTTTTGATTTGGATTCAATTTCTATGAGAGATTATACTAAGGATTCTGACATAGTTAAAAAAGTTTTAAAAGAACATTCGGGAATTAAAGTTTTTAAAAATGATTTAAGAATTTACGATTATGGAAGCCCAGGTAATGACTGGCTGGGATTAGATTTAGAAAGAATTCAAAACAAAATTTGGTTTTCCAATAACAATAGTATTGGTTATGTTTATCTTGATGCTGAAACATCAAATTCTCTAGTTGAAAAAACGAATAGAGAAGGATTTGTGGAAAACGAGGCATTTATGTTTTTTTATTTGGCACTTAAATCAATTCTAACAGATTTTGCTGCCACTAGATTTAAGGACCGAACAAATTGGTTAAAGTATAATCAAAAGATTTCTAATAATATATTTGAAAATAAGGTTAGTGATTTTAAGACTTTAATAGAAAATACTGATTTAGATAACACAGAAAAAAGACAAAAATTGCTTATCGAAGCCGAAAAGCTTGAAGAAAAATATGAAGAGGACAAAAAAATACTTCTTATTCCAGCAGGAGTTGGAATGACAGCCTCTGTTGCCCTTCACGAAATTGAAAAACTTGTGCCAAGAATGCAAGAAACAGTAAATTCCAAGCCATTAAGAGCTAAAATTATTGCAGACCAAGTTGAAGAGTTAAATGAATATACAAATGGGATTATTTCAGTACTGCGAAAAGGTGGCGAGAAGCCTATTAGTATAAAGGAATGTGTTGATATTGCGCTTTCAAACTATAAGTTAAAAATGGCAGTTCGTAAAGTTAACTATGAACTGGCATTAGACGATTCTATTGATATCATAAAATGTGATAAGCGTTATTTTATAACAATTCTTATGAATTTAATTGACAACAGTATCTATTGGTTAGATACTGTTATTTCTGAAGACAAAGGTGTTTTTATTAAATCATTTAACGATGGTGAAGACACTTCCATACTGATTGTTGATAATGGCCCAGGGTTTAAAGATGATATTAGTGATGTTGTAAGACCATTTTTTTCCAGAAAAGCTGATGGAATAGGTATTGGTTTATATTTAGTCGATACTATTATGATGAAATATGGTAAAGTAGACATATTGTCTGATGCTAAAGTTCTAAAGGAACTATCAATACCAACTAAATATAAAGGTGCCGCTGTTATTTTAAAATTTAGCAAAAATCAATAGTTATGATTGAATTTGGCCCCCAAATAGCTATCGTAGAAGATAACTTAGAAGAAGTTAAAGAAATTAGAGAGTTTTTTGCTTTACAAAATATTGGTTATAAATTATTCGATGCAGACATTACACAAAATAATAAGCCTGCGAAGCCAATTGAAACTATCGAGCTGATTTTCTTAGATTTATATTATTTGCCAGAATTCGACCCATACTTATGTGCTGATTGGGTTAATTCTATTGTTGCAGAAAATAAGTTGTATGAATTAGTTATATGGTCAAAAGACAGTCATAAAAGTGAAGACCTCAGAAATGTGTTACTTGAAATAAATAAAGCACCAAGAGCTTTAATAACAAAGCAAAAAAGTGATTATCAAATTGAAAATGGCACCCAAATTCTTTTACAAGAAATAGAATTTGATATTAATAAAATCAGTAAGATTTTTGTTGATGAATTTATAGCAGAAATTATTGACATTTCTGAAGATTATGTGATTTTAAATTGTCTTTTGGATAAAGAGAAAGGGTATTATCAAATCAGAAAATTCGAAAAGACTCCACTACTACACTTTTATAAACTTGAATCTGGTAGGACTTTAATTGTTAAATCAACTACAAGTTTGGGACAGAGGTCCTTTGAGTTTATTGAATTGTTTGAAGATAATTCTAAACTATTTGAGCAAAAGAACATCTTTCTGAAGTTAAAAAACACCCCATTCTTAAATAATGGAAAACTATGATAAAAGTAACTTTCAAAGATGTAGGACAAGGGGATTCTATTATTATTGAATGGAAGAATGAAAAGGGTGAGCCAAAAATAGGTGTAATTGATTGTAAAAAGAAAGGTGAAAGTAATCCTGTATTATCTCATCTAAAAGAAAATAATATCAAAGAAATCGATTTCCTTGTATTATCGCATCCTCATACGGACCATTATTCAGGGTTTAGTGAATTGCTAAAACACACATTAAAAGAAGAAATCAAAGTTCATCGGTTTTGTTATACTTTTCGCGACATTGACATTGAGTTTTACCCTTATTTTGAACCCAATATCACCAACTCAGCTAATCTGCTTGAAGTGTTTGAATTAGCAAATGCTATGTATGAAAAAGGACTCCTTGAGTACATACCAATAGGGTTTGATTATAAAATCGACTTGACTCCAACATCTTACCTCAAATGTTTATCTCCTTCATATTTGGAGGTAAAGGAATATTTAAATGTATTGAAATTTGAGCCGGAAAAAAACAGAATGAAAAGAAGTGGCGCAGCAAACTTAATTTCAACACTCTTTAAACTGCGAGTTGATGATAAATATATATTATTTACATCTGACGTGGAAAAAATAACTTTCGAAAGAATTAGAGATAAAAACTTAGGCTTGTTAACTGACAAAGAAAACGTTTTATCTCAAATACCTCATCATGGGTCTATTACTAATCATGAACCAATTTTCTGGGAGAAAATTAGTAAGGTGAAAAATTGTGAAGCGATAATCTCTGTAGGTGAGCATAAATCTTATGACCATCCTAATTATTCTGTTATTGAATATTTTAGTAAAATTGGATTTATGATCAATTCTACAAACATAATAAACGGTATGGAAGAATTTTTAGAAAAAATAAAATCTAAATCTTTGATACTCGATTCAGTAAGTAGTGTAGATGAGAATTATTATGTCTCTGGTGATAAGTCTTTTACAATTAGTTAAGTTAATGCTAGATTACTCTAAATACCAAACAGCCTCAGCAATACCGGAAGCATCTTCTATGATAGAGACCTTTAGAGCTATTGGCTATAACATTGAAACTGCTATTGCCGATATTATTGACAATTCTGTTTCTGCTAACGCAAAAAATATTTGGATAAACTTTGATTGGAAGGGTGCAGCCACTTGGCTATCTATAAAGGATGATGGTAGTGGAATGAATAACGAAGAACTTATTCAGGCCATGAGACCAGGAAGTAAAAACCCATTAGCAGACAGGAATTCAAAAGACTTAGGAAGGTTCGGTTTGGGGTTGAAAACTGCATCTTTCTCACAGGCAAGGCAGTTAACAGTTTTATCAAAGAAACAAGATAATCCAGTCGTTTACTGGACTTGGGATTTGGACTATGTAAATCAAACAGGCAATTGGGATTTACTTAAATATTTGCCGGATAATTTTGATGAAAATGTTTTTGCAAATATTAATTCGGGTACGTTAGTAATCTGGAATGATATAGACAGGGTAGTAAAGCATTTTAAGCAAAGCGATAATACAGCACTTGATAAATTTTTATTTATTATGGAGCAGGTGAAAAAACATTTGGCAATGGTTTTTCATAGATTTATTGAAAATAAAAAGATTAAAATATTCTTTCAGGACATTGAAATAAATCCATGGAACCCCTTCCTGCCGGGTGAGCAAGCTACCCAATCTTTTTCAGAAGAACAATTACATAATGGCAAAGTATTTATAAAGGGTTTTGTATTGCCACACAAATCTAAAATTGATGAAGCAACTTATAAATATGCAGAAGGGACAAAAGGATGGAATGAGCATCAGGGCTTTTATATTTATAGAAACGAAAGGCTTTTATTGGCTGGTGACTGGTTAGGTTTGTTCAGAAAAGAAGAGCATTATAAACTTATCAGAATCCAGATTGATTTACCTAACTCTTTAGATGCAGACTGGCAAATTGATATTAAAAAGTCAGTAGCACGGCCACCACTTATTTACAAAGACCAAATTAAAAACTACGCTACAAAAGTAAGGTCACAGGGGGTAGAAGTTTATCGCCATAGAGGTAAAACAATAAAGCAAACCAATGGTCAAAGATTTGTTCCGCTTTGGACAGACCATAAAAGAGGTGACAAATGGTTTTACAAGATAAACAGGGAGCATCCTTTGTTGGATATTGCAAGGTTGGAGGCTCAAACAGAGCCAGAGAAGGCAATAGAGATGCTTATTCGTTTTATCGAAGAAAACATCCCCTCGAAATCCATTTACATTAAAGAAGCAGAAGAACCCGAACAACAAGGCAAACCATTTGAAGGCATTGACCAAGAGCCGATAAGAAAAACAATGCAAACAATGTTTGATAGTTTAATAAGCAAAGGGAAAACTGCGGATGAGGCAAAAGCAATGATTGTAAATATAGACCCATTCAATTATTTCACCCACTTCTTAGAATTTATTAATTGATATTATGATACAGCAGGCCATAAGAGCTATAAGGATATTATTACCGGCAACTTCTTCTGTTACACCACAACAAATTGAAGATGCTGTCACTCAAATATTATTTGTGCCATCATTTGCAGCTATTGACAAAGCTACATTGATACGAGAAGTGCAGGCTATTTACAATATCAGAATGGACGAGTTTAGAATAATTGAAAAAGAAGAAAGCCGTTTACCTTGGATAAATGATAAAAAGACATCCATAGAATGGAATTTTTGGAACAGATACAGAGATTACTTGCAAGATGAAAAGAATTATCCCGAAACAGTATTAAATCAATTAGATAAACTCACCGATAGAACACTGGATGGATTATTTAATCCCAATCAAAATGTTTTAATTAGTAAATATGGGTTAGTTGTAGGGCAAGTGCAATCAGGTAAAACATCTAATTATACAGGTTTGATTTGTAAAGGTGCTGATGCCGGATTTAAACTGATAATAATTTTGGCGGGTATCCATAATAATTTAAGAAGCCAAACACAACTTCGTTTGGATGAAGGATTTTTGGGCTTCGATACTCAATTTCAACGGGCATTTGATACTGGTCAACATACAATAGGTGTAGGGATTGGAAAAAGTGCTTTACCTGTTCATTCTGTTACTTCAAGTTCAGACAATGGAGATTTTAGTGCAAGGACAACTCAAACATTTAATACAAATGAACCTATAGTAGCAGTTGTCAAAAAGAACACAAAAGTTCTTGAAAAACTATTTCAATGGCTCAGTTCACAGGCAAGTACAAATGCAAATGGTGAGAGAAGAATAAATAATAAATCGTTATTGTTAATTGATGATGAAGCAGATAATGCTTCAATTAATACCAATAAGGATGAAGACAAGTCAACTAAAATAAATGAACACATCCGAAATATTTTAAGACTGTTTGATAAAAGTGGTTATGTTGGTTATACAGCTACTCCATTTGCTAATATTTTTATTCCAATTGAAGAAGACCAGCTTTTCCCAAGAGACTTCATTATAAATATACAAGCCCCGTCAAATTATATTGGACCAGAAAAAGTTTTTGGAATAAGGGTTTTAGAAGACGATGAAATTTCTGATGCTGTCTTACCTATTGTAAATAAAATTGATGATTATCAGGACTTCGTACCCAATGGACATAAAAGAGATTCTGAATTGCCAGATAATATCCCGGATTCATTACGCCTTGCAATAAAAAGTTTCATACTTACCTGTGCAATTAAAAGACTAAGGGGGCAAGAGAAGGCACATAATTCAATGTTAATCCACGTAAGCCGATTTACTAACTGGCAGGAACATATTAAAGAACTTGTAGAAAATGTTTTTGATTTTTATCGAAGAGGCATTGAAATGAAAATACCATCTATTCTCGGAGAAATGAGAGAGGTATTTGAAGTGGATACAGAAACCTATAAATCCTACAAAACAGTTTCACAACAAATTTTAGGCACAGAATTAAGGGAAATTGATAGTGCAACCCAAATACATGAGTGGGATGATGTAGCAAAACAATTACATGAGGCAGCAGTTAGAATACAAGTCAAAAAAATAAATGGCGGTTCCGCTGATGTCTTAAATTATTATGAGCATAAAAACGGATTGTCAGTTATAGCTATTGGCGGGGACAAGTTATCAAGAGGGCTAACACTGGAAGGGCTTTCGGTTAGCTATTATCTAAGGGCTTCGCGGATGTATGATACTTTAATGCAAATGGGCAGATGGTTTGGTTACAGACCAGGTTATGTTGATTTGTGCCGCTTATTTACAAGTAGAGAACTAAATGAATGGTTTTGCCATATTACCTTGGCCTCAGAAGAATTAAGAAGTGAATTTGATTATATGGCAGATGTTGCCGGTAGCACTCCAGAGCAGTATGCTTTGAAAGTGAGAACACATCCGGGCGTGTTACAAATTTCAGCATCAAATAAAATTCGCAGAGCGGTTAATGTTGATGTATCCTGGGCAGGTAGATTAGTTGAATCATATCAGTTACAAAAAGACTTAGGTGTTATTAAATCAAATTTAAAGGCAGCCGTTGATTTTATAAGTTCACTTGACGATACTTATAAAACTAATAGAAATAATTACTTGTGGCAAAATGTATCTCCTGAATTAATAAGGCCATTATTCCGAAAGTTTAAAGTTCCAGACACCTTAGTAAGAGTTGACCCAAACAACTTGTTACAGTTTATAGATGTTCAAATAGCAAATGGTGAACTTACAAATTGGAGTGTAGGTGTAATGTCAAAGGCTGACACAAAAGAAAGATTTCAGCTTGAAAGAAACGGGAACATTGTTGATATTGGCTATTGGTTGCGTAGCAATGCTGATGAAAGAACAGACGCAACGACATTTTTCATTAGAAAAAATCACATAATAAGTCCTAAAGATGAATTTATTGATCTGGATGCGGAACAATACAAGGCCGCATTACAAAGGACTATCGAATTTCATCAGCATAGCAATAAAGAATATAAAAACGACTATCCCAAAGGAGACATTGTACGAAACGAATTTAGAGACCCGAAAAACCCTTTGCTGTTAATTTACTTCCTTGACCCGGAAGGTGCTAGTCTTCGTAAAGGAAGCGACCCATTAGTTGCCTTCGCAATAAGTTTTCCAAGAAGCCGCTTCAATTCTTCTGTCCGTTATGCTATACATAAACAACTCTTAGCATTATTTAATATTGATGATGAAATAGAAAATGATAACAATGACGAAGATTAATCAAATATGGGAAGAACTTGCAAATGATATGTCATTTACGAAGGGGTTGCTTTTACGCAGATATTCCGGCTCTGTATTGCCAGATGTATTTGTTGCCTTGCAACAGCCGGAAAAATTATTGTGTATTGCAAGTTCTATAAGCGATACCATAGAAGTTAATACTGCACAGTTTGATAACTTACAGGAAATACAAATTGATTTATTTCCAGACTCAAATCAGAATGGGAGAAACACTTTGCTTTTTAAACTGACCAACAATCAGCACAAAGATATTTTTTCTGTTTTATGCGAGGATCTAATTGCTAGCATTACATTAGAAACTAATGAAAAGCAATTGGTAAAAACTATCCTGAACAGATTTGAGAAATGGAAATCGCTATTCACTAAAATTATTTCAGAAGGGTTACTTCCTGAAGAACAGAGAGGTTTGTTTGGTGAATTATATTTTTTACGAAAATTCTTACAAATCAATAATAACTACCAGTTTGTGTTGAACACCTGGATTGGTACAGCAGGAGAAGTAAGAGATTTTCAAATGAATAATTGGGCGTTGGAAGTTAAAACTACACATGGGAATAACCATCAAAAAGTTCAGATTATTAGCGAAAGGCAATTGGATATTACACATCTTGATAAACTTTTCCTATATCATTTATCATTGGAGAAAGTTCAGGAAAGCGGAGAAACACTAAACCAAATTATTGCTTCAATTAACACCCTACTGGAAGTTGATGCAATTGCCTTAAACCGCTTCAAATCTAAATTATATGAAGCCGGATATTTTGACCAGCATTTTGCTTTGTATGATGCAGTTGGATATTTTATAAGGCATGATACCTTTTATATTGTTGAGAATGAATTTCCACGAATCCAGGAAAATGAAATTCGTAGTGGAGTTGGAGATGTGAAATACTCTATCATTCTATCTCAATGCGAAGCCTTTAAACAAACAGAACAATCCGTTTTTGAAACCTTGACAGTACAATGAGTATATCAATTGAAAATATAGAATTAAATAAGTTTTACAGTTCAGTAATGCAAGATGTTGCAGCCACTCAATCTACAGATGAAGAAGGCGCGATATCCGAACAAATATTTACTCAATATGCAGTGGATTTATTAGCTACATCAGGCGAATCAGAAAACGTTGTTGTTAAATATGATGAGAAAGGTTTAGGAACACCTAAACAACATAAAATAAATGCGTATGCCATCTCTGAAAATTATGAAACTGTAGATATTTTTATTACAATTTTTAATGGTACTGACGAAATCACTAAAATTTCACTCTCAGATATAGAAACTGCATCTAAGCGTATTCTTAATTTTTTCAGAAAGGCTATATATTCACTAGCAGATGAAAAAACAAAATACTTTAAAGGTGAATATGCCGATGAGATAGAAGAAACATCAGAAATATTTCCATTTGCTTATACATTAGCAAAATCAAAGGATATAAAAGATAATCTAGTCCGCGTAAATGCTTTTATACTTACAAATGGTTTATATAAAGGCGATTTCCCTTCAAGTACAATCGTTTCAGGGTACAATTTTTATTATAAAGTGTTTGATCTTGAAAGTCTATATAACATAAGTGAGAAATCCCATGTGCCCAACGATATTGATTTTAAATCTTATGGTTTTATAGTCCCTTGTATTCAATCTCCTGCTATTACAGAAGATTATCAATCCTTTTTAGCGATTATTTCCGGTGTTGCATTAGCCACTATTTATGAAAGATTTGGCGCAAGGCTTTTAGAGCAAAATATTCGTTCATTTTTACAGGTTGGACGGAAAAAGGATTCAACTAATTATGGCATAAGAGAAACAATCATAGGAAGTCCTGAAATGTTTTTGGCATATAATAATGGATTAACAGCTACTGCCGGAGATATTATATTTGAAATAAATGGCACATCTTTAAATATAATATCTGTCAAAGATTTTCAAATTGTAAATGGAGGGCAAACAACTGCTTCTATCTATCATACTTTAAAAAAAGACAAGGTTGATATTTCGAAAGTTTTTGTACAAATGAAAATATCAGTAATTAAAAACAAGGAAAAATTTAGTGATATAGTTTCTAATATTGCAAATTTCGCTAACAAACAAAATAAAGTTTCAGCATCCGATTTAAGTAGTAACAGGCCCTATCATATAGAGTTGGAGAAGCTATCACGAAATATATTTACCCCCATTACAGATAGCAGGAGAATACAAACCAAATGGTTTTACGAAAGGGCAAGAGGTCAGTATAAAAATGCTGGTATTACAGATGGATTTACACCAGCCAGAAAGAAAATATTTGATTTAAAGAATCCCAAAAATCAACTATTTACCAAAGAAGAATTGGCTAAATATATTAACGCTTACCAAGAAATAACTGATGGTAAAAAAATATTGATTGGTCCACATTTAGTTTCGAGAGGTGACCAAAAGAATTATAGTCAGTTTATGAATTACAATTTAGAAAAAAAATTAAGCAATATTTATTTTGAGGATACTATAGCAAAAGCTATCATTTTTAAAGCTGCGGAGAAAGTGTATGGTGCAAACAGAAATGAATTTAACAAATTGCGTTATGTTACGGTACCTTATACCATTTCTCTACTTACCTTACTTACAAACGCGCAATTAGATTTATATAAAATTTGGCGCAATCAAGAGGTGTCAAATTCTTTGAAAGATTTATTACATGAAATGATGAAATCAATTGAAAATTATATTGAAAAAACAGCTTTTGCGATATCTAAACAACCGCCTGAATGGGCAAAAAATGAAGACTGTTGGCTACAAGTGAAGGCTAACAATTTCGGGTTTGATTTAGCTGCTATAAAACAAGATTTGATAGACAAGAAGAATCCACCGAAAAGGGTAATTATTTCAGATGATGAAGCCGAATTACAAAAACGACAAGAAGACTTAGAAAAAATAAAAACCATATCAACCGATATTTGGAAAAAGATAGAAGAATGGGGTAGAGAAACTGACAATTTATCAAATAATCAACAAAGCATTGCTTGGAACTTATCATTAAAAGTTAGAAATAATACACCTATCCTGGTAAATGAAATATCAAATGGGATAAGCATTATTGAGAAGGTAATTGACAAAGCACCAGAACTCTTATTTGAAATTGATGAGTTGGGTGATCCTGCAAAAAATAATAGAAAAGATCCTGAAATTACTCTGGAATTAATAAAGAAAATGGTTGCTTGGGATAAAAGCAAAAAGCGTCTAAAACCTCATCATTTTAGAATGATGTTTGATATTATTAATGACAAAGAAGAACTATCAAGTCAAAATAAGAAATATTGTCTTATGAATTTCCATTTCATTTCTAAATACGGGTTCAAAATCTAATTTTATTATTTCCTTAAATAAAAGGTTATTTAGATGAAACAATAATAGTGTGAAAGTGCTATTTTTTTTTGTAAAAAATCTGTACACTCATTCCACCTGATAATACCCCCACGCCAAAATTTGTAAAGAAGTACTCCCTCCGCCAATTTTTTATTCATTCCCTTTTTTTGCTGAGATAATATATACATGATTATTATGTACTTCAAAGTAAAAAGGACAAGGACTTCAAACTAAAAGATATATGTTGTAACACCACTTTAGCATTTGATTTTTGGCTCTTCTCTCATGCCCCTCTCGACTTCTGATTCAACTATTCCCTGTCAACCCCCTCTAATCCTTGATAAAGCAGAAATGCTTGATTAATAACCTAAAACAAAATATTATGCCAGTTAAAATCACTGATTACAGAATCCGAATGAGTGGTGAAGGAAAGCCATTTATTGCCTTAATCCTTGCAGGAGGGATTGAAATTGTAAAATCAGCAAATGGCAACTCCTATGCCACAGCTAAAAAGTGCAGTCTTGCTACCACTTTTGATGAAGCTATAGCTAAATCCTTAGTGGGTACAGAAATGCCAGGAACAATTCAGAGGGAGCAATGTGATCCTTATGAGTTCACTGTAGAGGAAACAGGAGAAGTTCTGCTTTTGAGCCACAAGTATGCTTATGCTGAAGAGCAAACTGTTCAGCAGGATTATGCCAGAGAGTTTAGCCAAATGGCTTAGGGAGTGGGTTTAATTAGGGTGTCCTTGTACCATTGGGTATGGGGACACTTCCTATTATCTCCTTTTGGATTGAGATGTCATACTTTTATTGTCGGTACTATATAAGGTTAGCAATAAATCTCTGACAGCAGGTAGTATCCTCTTTCTTTTTTGAGGGGTTATAAGTTTCAGGAGAATATGAAAAGATTTCAAGTTGAAGTGTAATTCCTTCAGAAAATAATCAGGAAGTATATATCTTTTTATTTGAAGGGCGTGGTAATATTCCTCATTAACTATTGCATTTACAGTGAAGGATGATTATCCAGATAGTTGCCCAATTATTCAGTGGCACTTCAAAAAAAATATATACTCATTATGGACTTTTCTTGAAAGGAGGGCTTACTTATCGAGCTTCAAAAGGTCTGACAAATCTATTTCTAAGGCTTGAGCAACTTGAAATAGGGTATATATTTTAGTATTAAATCGACCAGATTCCAGCCTTGAAACATTGGATTTGTCAACCTCAATTCTGTAACCAAATTCCAACTGAGTTAGACCTTTTTCAGTCCTCAATTGTTTGATTCTCAATCCAATCTTCTTTAATAGCTGTTTTTCAGTCATTTATTTGATGTAGTAGACAACACCAAATTGAGATTTTGGTACTACTTTTAGGTTATCACGCGTGACACCTTTTATTAAACCATTAAAACTGCCTTTTATGAGGTTATATATTCTATTGCTTATATCGGTTCTAAGTTGTACTATAGGGTACTCGCAATCTCCAAATTCAGATGAAGGCTGGATATATGTTGGAGCAACTAAAGGGAAAGAAAAATATTATATAGAACTGGAAGGCTCAGTTAAAACCGTAGATAATTTTGGTGAAAAAGAAATGTGGGTTAAATGTGTTCAACCCTCATTACAATTAAAAAAGAATGACAAGGTGATTACATACGCCAACACAATAACCCTTACACTTCACGAAATAAATTGTTCAAAAAAAGAAATGCGTGTAAAGCAGGAAATAATTTATTCTTCCACAGGGGATATATTATTATCCTCAGGTAATATGTATCCAGATTTTAAAAAGGTTGTTCCTGGCACGATAGGAGAAACCATTCTTAAAGAATCATGCAAACTTCAATAGGATGGTAAGTAATAATTTTTATCATTTGTATTCAAAAGAATCAAATCAATGATGACTTTCCCATCCTACATCTCATACTATTTCAAGATTATTATTTGCGTAACACTTATTTGTGAGATTTTTTATCTAACCATCCCAGATACAAGAACCCCTGATAGACTTTATGCAGCACTTATAAAATTAGCAGTTTGCCTTACGGCAATAATTAGCTATTTCAATGACAAAGAGAAAATGCTTGTTATAAGCAATAAAGGCTTGTTGATTGAGCCAATGGTAATGGATGAGAATTATACAAAAGAAAAGTTCAGTTTTATATATCTGCTTCTTGTTATAATATATAATCCAATTTTGCCATTGTTTTATGAGTCTGATTATTGGGTTATAACGCACATAATAACAATCCTATTTTTCGTGTATAAGGTCTGGTTCTATAAAAGGCAATTAAAGAAATAGTAAAAGACTAATACTTCATCCAAGCTGTCCAAACTGGGCAGCTTTTTTTATGACTTCAAACAAAAATAATCTATGGATTTCGACTTTATGCCATACAGGCTGAATGCTGATATTAGCGATTTTAAGGACAATATAAAATACATTAGCTCAGACAATGGGGTTGATTTGTACAAAGCCAGAAAGGGGCTTATTAAGCCTATAATAGACTTTCAAGTTGTAGATACCAACCTTTATTTCTTTGAAGGAAGTCTAATCACTGTGTATATTCAGTTAAGTGAGAAGGCTGATAATATCATCAAAGTCAAAGAGGCTTTGGATAAAGCACTTTTTAAAAATAGTAAGATCATAGAAATTGACTCCGGGCTTTTATATTATTGGCAGAGTAATAGCTATTTTTTAGGGCTGCTGATAAAAAAGCAAGGGAAATTTGTAACATTATATCAATCCATAAATAAGTTCAATATTTTCAATCCATAATATGTAGTCTAGTTTGTATATTAGGATAACAAAATGGTAAAAATGATCAAACCACTAAAAAGCTATGAAAGTGAGGATGTGCTGGATTTTGGTAAATATGAAGGGTATAAGGTATCTGAAATCTATCATTTTACTCCAGATTATATTGAATGGTGCATTCAAGAAAATGATGCTTTTTATACTAATCTATTGGAGTTGCAAAAATTACCTTTACCAACACCAATGAGGTTAGTTTATTTCAAAATAGTTGGAAAATGGTTATCTCATATTGCTCCCGAAAAAAATCAAATATTAGAAGCACGTAAATACTTACAGGAAGGTAATATACTGGAAGTTGAGAAGTTCGGTTTTTCAGATCCTGCAATAAAATCCTTTTTAAGGAAAACCATTATACTATTAAAGGCTTGTAGAGGAGATAGAAATTTTGATTACTCAGGAGGATTTGATTTTAGTGATTTTGATTGATAGCTAAAATAGCAAACAATATTTGGGTCAGGTTTTGGGTCAGAAAGAGTTCTTTATATATTAGAAATGAAGCATAACTAATTGAATTTAAACTTATTAATATGCTTTAGAGCATCTGCCTTACAAGCAGAGGGTCCGCGGTTCGAACCCGTGTGCTCCCACACAATAACCCCCACGAATTTTTTCTTGGGGGTTATTTTTTGACTATGTATCACCTATATATACTCTATTCCAAAATCAAAAACAGGTTCTATGTCGGGTTCACTTCAGATGATGTATCTGAAAGAATTAGAAGACATAATTCCAATCATTCCGGGTTTACAGGTAAAACAGGAGATTGGGTTCTTGTTTACACTGAAGTTTTTGACACAAAACTATCTGCCATGCAAAGAGAAAAAGAAATCAAAGCATGGAAGAGTAGAAAAATGATTGAAAAACTCATTAGCTCAGCTGGTTAGAGCACTCCGACATACAGTCGGAGGGATCCGCGGTTCGAACCCGTGTGCTCCCACACAATAACCCTCAGATTTTTTCTGAGGGTTATTTTTTTACCTGTGAATTGATTACATATTTTTTTCCAAAATCAAAGACAGGTTCCGTGTCGGATTTAGTTTATTGACCAATTTATAGAGTATAGATAAACCGCGAAGCCGCAAGGCCGCAAAGATTCGCGAGGATTGTAAAACCCTCGCGCACCCTCGTTCCCTTCCGCCTTTGCGGTAAAAAATCAAATAAATCATCCCACATTACTTCCACTCTTTTCTGATATCGCTTCAGCTACTAACTTTGCCACATGATGCGGTTTAGTAACGAGGCAGCCCCCCAACCCTGGCAGCAAGAAGAACAGGATGTACTCACAGAAGTAACTTCCAACCATAGCCTGATTGTATGGAACGATGAGGTGAATACTTTTGAATGGGTAATAGAAACCCTGATCAAAGTTTGCGGCCACGAAACCGAACAGGCCGAACAATGCGCCATGCTCATACACACCCAGGGCAAATACGCCGTAAAAAAAGGCGACTACGAAACACTTAAGCCTATGTGCGATGCTATTACGGAGAGAGGCATTGGAGCAACTATAGAAATTAACAATTAACAATTAGAAATTAATAATTGGAGGCTTGTGTGTTATATGCTTAGAATTACGAAGTGAACATTGGTCGGAGATGAATTGGATTAAAGATTTCAATGAATCATTTCTTTAACATAGAATAACAGAGATTAAGTGGTACACAGAGATTACTTGCCATGCATTTTTAATTTCTAATTTCTAATTTTTAATTTTTAATTTCTCCCCTTGTCTGTATTCGCTCTCAACAACACACTCTGGTTTCCTCCTGTTGAGGAAGCAATGGAAGATGGGTTATTGGCTATGGGTGGAGATATCAGTGTAGAGCGGTTATTGCTTGCGTATAAACATGGCATTTTCCCCTGGTACGATGGGGACACACCGCTTTGGTGGAGCCCTGATCCGCGGTTTGTATTGTTTCCGGAAAAATTAAAAGTGAGTAAGAGTATGGAAGCGCTGATCCGGAAAAATACTTTTCGCTTTTCTGTGAACGAAGCTTTTCCGCAGGTAATTAAATCCTGTAAAGAATTACAACGCAAGGGACAAGACGGCACCTGGATCACCGATGAACTGGAAACAGCGGTAAATGAATTACACCAACTCCGTTTTGCTTACAGCGCCGAAACATGGTTGGGCGATGAATTGGTGGGTGGCTTGTACGGTATTCGCATGGGTAAATTATTTTTTGGCGAAAGCATGTTCAGTAAAGTAAGCAACGCCAGCAAATTTGCTTTTATCAGCTACGTACAACAATTGAAAACGGAACAGGTGCAATTAATCGATTGCCAGGTATATACCGAGCACCTAGAAAGTTTGGGTGCAGAAATGATTTCGAGAAAAGATTTTATGATGACACTCCAACATTATGGCTGACCACTGCGGTGATAGCCATACATTTTTTCTACATCGCGTACAATTTTTTCCATATCGGCATCTTTGCCGGTGCCTTCGTATTTCTGTTTCAGGTTGCTGCCAAATACGACTGCTATGGTTTGCCAGAAAGCAGCGCTGATAAAGCCTTTGTATTCATCAATGATCTCATAACAATTATTACCAGTTTCGCGGTAGATGAGTTTCATCAATACCTTACCCTGGTATACGGAGAGGTTGGTAAGCTTATCGGTAAATTCTTTCTTTAGTTCTTTTTCCCTCGACTTGATAATGGCTCTTCGTTGCTTTTTATCAGTAACATTGGCCAATCGCGCATTGATCTCATTCATAATCACACTGGCTCTTTTGGCGTACGGATAGGTTACATATACCGCATTACGGAGGCGCGTCCAATCGGCCCAATAGTTTTTCCATTTGCCGGTTAGTCGCGTATACACTTCTACAGGGGGAAGCATGCTTGAGGGAATGGTATCACCTTCAGGTGTAACAAACGCATATACTTTTAGCGTATCCAATGCCCCATGCTGGGCACGTACCTCTGTGCCTGACAATACCGCCAGCACCAGTAAGAATGAAAAGATGATATGGTTAACGAAACGTTTCACGCTATTTGAAATTAGACACTTCCGCGCTTATTTATGCTGTTTGAGCATAAAAAGTAACCCGGTAAATTGTTAAGAGCCTGTTTAAAATTGAAGTTTTCAACTACCATAGATCTATTGAAATTTCATACTTGGTGCACTACTTGTCTCGGTAAGTACCTGTCAAGCTCACGGCTCATAGCTAATAGCTAGAAGCTTATATCGAGAATCTTTCCTTTTTAAACAAGCGCTAAGACACGCGTAAATTTCCTCTCCGGGCGGTTTTGATGCGCTGGAAAATGGACATAAAGAACCCGATAACCATGATCACCACCCCTAACCATAAAATATTGATCATAGGAAATTCGTAAACTTTTAAGGTAATCAGATCTGTAATGGCACCACTTTCTTTGATACCGATTTCCAGTTTACCTGTTTTTTCGTCTACCACTTTATTGAATTTTACCACAAGGCTTTGTGCCAGTACGGTATCGGGCAGTTCGCGCAGGTTCATTCCGTTCAGGGCTACACCGGGATTGGCAGCATATCTTCTACCATCTTTGGAGATAACGGTCATATCTAAAAACAAGGCGCTTTCTCCTTCATTGAACTTACCCTTCATCGCCTCCGGGTTCTTACTCACTTTATTCAGAATCATAAACCCGTTGCTGTAAAAAATGGTATCTCCGGTACTGATCTCACGTTTGCGGAAACTAACCGTATCCTCATGGTCATTCTCCTGGAAAGATGTGATGTACACAAAAATATCCTTGTACCAATAATGTTTGGCACTGGGGTTGGCTGAGAATCCTTCTCCCCCTTTATTCTGTTTGATCACATCAGGATATAAACGAAACTCTTCTCCCCCTTCTTTGGCCTTAAAATCAATTTCAAAATATCGTTTGCGGTCTTTGGGGTTAAGGGTGTCTTTTGTATAGGTAACCATGTACCTGCCCATATCGGTAGGCAGTTTTTTAAACAGGGTAATATTTTCAGCAGGATCGCCCGCTGCATTGCCTTTCTCATTGGCATCGGCACGTAAGGGGGTAATACCGGTTGTGTTCCAGCTTAACACCGTTTTTTTACTGGACGAAATCAAAATGCCTACAAGAACCAATCCAAAACCAACGTGTGCTACAGAAGCGCCGGCTGCTTTTACTTTTCCTTTTATGCCCAACCATATATAGGATGCATTAGCCACCACCGCATATACCGCAGCGAATATGGCAATATGAATAGCGAATAAAAAGCCCGGACCCTTTTTATCGTAGGATATATGGCCAAACAGGCTGATGGAAAGACTGATCAGCACAGCAATAAAAGTGGGAATCCATATTTTCTTACCAAAGAATGCTTTGGGGGTGTCTTTATATTTGAGGTATTGGGTAATGGCAGTTAATAATCCGATTACAATGGCCACAAAAACCTGAATCTGGTTATAAGCAAATTCCACATCTTCCGGAGGAGCGATTTTGGTACCAAATACCTTATTGAATACAGGCACCGAGGTTTTAGCAGAGATTACTACCCCCGACAAAAACAAAACCAGAGAACCAATAAACATCCAGAATTCGCGGCTATAGGTATTCTCTTCCTTAACAATAGAGGGAATACTTTTATAAGTGCGGATATAGAGAACCATGGCCGGTACAAAGAATATAAGCAGGAACAACAACAGCTGCACATTCATTCCCAGATCGGTAAAAGCGTGTACAGAAGTATCGCCCAATATGCCACTCCTTGTTAAGAATGTGGAATATAAAATCAGCGAGAAGCTAATGATATAGAAGAAATAGGTAGGCCGTAGTGAGTAGCCGCTGTTTTTATAAATCAGGTTGGTATGCAAGCCTGCCACCAGTGTTAGCCATGGTACCAGTGAGGCATTCTCAACCGGATCCCATGCCCAATACCCCCCAAAAGATAAACTTTCATAAGCCCATGCGGCACCCATCATCACCCCTAAACCCAGAATGGCCGCAGAAAAAGAAGCCCATGGTAAAGCAGGTGTTATCCAATCGTGCTTTTTACGCAGCAACCCTGCAATGGCAAAAGCAAACGGCACAATAGTAGAGGCAAAACCCAGAAATAAAATGGGCGGATGTATCACCATCCAGTAGTTCTGCAGTAAGGTATTTAAGCCGGTCCCATCTCCTAACATGGTCAGGTAATCGGCCCGTAATCCACCGGAGGAAATATCCTGAAAGCGCGGGGCTCCGTCGAAGAACCCTTCATTACGAGATAAGATAAAAGGACTGCTTCCTATTTTGGTATCGAAAAAATATAAACCAACCACCATGGTGGCCAGACAGAATTGCGCAAAGCTAACCACCATCATCACACCCGATTCCCATTCTCTTGAACGCCAGATCAAAACCCATCCAAGCACACAATGCCAGAAGCTCCAGAGCATAAAACTACCTTCCTGCCCTTCCCAGAAACAGGCCAGCAGGTATTCCATCTGTAAACCCTTATCGCTATGGGTATAGGCGTATTTGTACTCGAAATAATGGTTGGATATGATAAAGTATAAGGTAATAAAGAGTGCAATAACACTAATGGTTTCTAACAGAAAAGCTACCCTTGCCAATTTTATCCAGCCTTGTTTTTCGGTAAGT
The DNA here is from genome assembly GCA_943372845.1 of Chitinophaga pinensis. Taxonomy (GTDB): domain Bacteria; phylum Bacteroidota; class Bacteroidia; order Chitinophagales; family Chitinophagaceae; genus Sediminibacterium; species Sediminibacterium pinensis_K. The sequence goes on from CALSAD010000011.1 coordinate 112,423, forward strand.
GAGGGCGTTCTGAAAGCCCATGCATAAGCCACGGTTGCCACCAGTGAAGCGATTAAAGAAAGAATAGCAAAAAAATGTCCGATCTGACCTGGTAGTAAATGTTCTCCGATATAATTCATGTAGCGTTAATTCTGGTAGGATAATACGGGTATAGCAATGATAAAAACGATTCTAGGAAGTGGTCTGAATGGTTTTGTTGGCCTTCGGGTCGTCTTTGTATTTAGAGGGGCATTTCAACAGAATATCCTTGCACTCAAAATGATCGCCCTGCACACGCCCTTTCAATACCAAACGCTCACTTTTTTCCATATCGGTGGGTTTGTTATTATGGTAGATTACTTTGATATTGTTACCCAGGGTATCAACGGCCGTGAACGTAAGGTAATTGGGGTTTTTTACCGCATCGTACTCCAGGGGCTGCTGTTTATCCAGTTTTACAATCAGGTTTACAAATTTGCCCTCCTTCTCTTTGGCGGAGGCGATGGTTTCGTAGGTGGTTAAATCGCCGGTATAGCTGATCAAAACCACAATGGCGGCAGCAATACAAACCAGGATAGCAATATGGGTCTTCTTCATAATCTCATTTTACCCTGCAAAAGTAGCCCAAAATGAAATGGCAAAAGCTGACGATTATCAGTGGAACCTGTTAAAAACCATTTTCTTTCCACAAAACCCCTTTTACGGGAATGGCTAACTGCCGTTACGGGTAGATATAGGCAGCGAAAAGCTTATCGTTACAATCTTTACTAAATTCAGAAATTTGCTGCTAAATTTGCGGCCTGTTTGCAATTTAAGTAATCACCATGGCCGATCTATCGCAGTTTGACCCCAACGCAGTGGGTAATCCCAACAACAATCTTTTTGGACTTCCCTTTACCGAAGATGATGCCCGTTTGGTGATCTTGCCGGTACCCTGGGAAGTAACCGTAAGTTATGGTGCAGGCACCTCCCGCGCAGCGGAGCATGTGTACAAAGCCAGTAAGCAAGTGGATATTCTGGATGTGGATGGAAACTATGGATGGAAACAGGGAATATTCATGCGCGGTCTGGACAGAAAGATCCTGATGAAAAGTGATTACCTGCGCAAAGAAGCCGAATTATATATTGATTATATCTCCAAGGGAGAATTGGTAGATAAGAACAAGTTCATGTGCAAAAGCCTGAAGGAAATTAATGAAGGCAGTGCCATGATGAACCAGTGGGTATACGAGCAAACCAAAGACCTCTTGCAAAAAGACAAACTGGTTGGCTTACTGGGCGGCGATCACAGCACCCCATTAGGCTTTATGATGGCATTGGGAGAAAAGCATGGCTCGTTTGGTATTTTACAAATTGATGCGCATTGCGATCTTCGTAAATCATATGAATTCTTTACGTATTCGCATGCATCTATTATGTACAATGCATTACAGGAGGTTCCGGCCATACAGAAACTGGTACAGGTGGGTATCAGGGATTTTTGTGAGGAAGAATGGGAACTCATCAGCAAAAGCGATTATAAAATCATTGCTTACCAGGATAAAGAAATTAAAGAACGCCAATACGAAGGCGAAACCTGGAAACATATTGTAGAAGAGATAGTAAACCATCTTCCGGAGAAAGTATATATCAGTTTTGATATTGATGGTTTGGATAGAAAATATTGTCCCAATACCGGAACACCAGTGAATGGTGGATTTGAATCGGAAGAAGTATTATACCTCATCAAAAAAATCAGTGAAAGCGGACGCAAACTGATTGGATTTGACCTGGTGGAAATTGGCGTAGGACAAACCGATTGGGACAGCAATGTAGGCGCACGCATTTTATGGCGCTTATGTAATCTGATGATCCATAATCAATCTTAATCCGGCATTATGAAAGTGTACGATTACATTATTGTATTAAAAAGACCTGATTATTTGCTGGTGGATCTGGTTAGCCGTTTACTGTTGATGATAGCCCTCGCTTTTTTAGGCTACACTGTTTTCTGGATTCCTTTTACCTGGTTCAGTCTGTTACTGATTGGTTTGATCATGGGTATTGCTTACTGGTGGATACGATGCTACCAGCAACAGAAAAAAGGCGAGATACCTTTGTACCGTTTGGGTTTGTTGTTTGCCACTATTGGTTTTGGTATATTACTCCGGTTTCACTGGATCACGATGTTGTATTTTTTTACAGTGATCGCAGAAAAACAGGTAAAATTTCCGCAGGAAGTGGCATTTGATGAAACGGGCGTTGTGATCAACTCATTTCCCAAAAAATATTACAACTGGGACGAGATACAGAATGTGGTTTTGAAAGACGGGATATTAACCATCGATTTCAAAAACAATAAACTGATACAGAAATCCATCGAATCGGATAGTTCTGCCGCAGAAGAGCAGGAATTTAACGAGTTTTGCAGAGGGAAGCTGAATGCATAACGCATAACGCATAATGCTAAAGGCTTGAGGCTTGAAGCTAACAGCTTTCAATAATACTTTTTTATTTTACAAACATCACATGGTTATTACACAATCTCCTTACCTGCTGTATTCAGATGGCAAGGGAAATATTTTTGAGGATGACAGTCTGTATGCAGTAGGCCGTGCAGGTTGGGATGCATTTCCCATACCAACAGAAGAATGGATAGAACTGCCAGATGGTGGTAACCTCTACGAACTACCCGGTCGCCGTGGCATTGGTATTGATGTAAATACCGGCGATATGCGCTTATGCGAAAAAGGCTGGGCCGTTGCTGCATTCATTCCACCGGCTCATACCGGCTTATACATTGCTGCCTTTGAAACTTTACCGGAAGCACCTACCCTGCCGCTGTTTTGCTACACGGCAGTAGGTTGGCTGAATAATAAAAATTATGTACCTGCCGTTCGCATCGAAAAAGATATCCGACAGGAATATGCAGGGTATGATGATACCAAAATTAATACCGGTGCCCACAACTTACTTGCAGCTTATCCGGAAAACCGATTGGTAAAACATTTGATGGAGAATTGTTGCATGACGTATAATTGTCCTGCCGCACGTAATTTTTCGTTAGGCAGGTGGGAATGCCCCGTGCCTACTTCACCTGCCTGTAATGCCAACTGTATTGGTTGTATTTCTTTTCAACCGGAAGAAGAAACGATCGTTTCAACACAAGACCGGCTTACGTTTAAACCGATGGCAGAGGAGATTGTGGAGTTTACCGTTCCGCATTTGATGAATGCCCCTTTTCCGATTGTAAGTTTTGGACAAGGATGCGAAGGTGAACCATTACTCATGTGGGAAACCATTCGCGAAGCCATCATAGAAATACGCAAACACACGCCCAACGGAAGCATCAACATCAATACCAACGGCTCCAAGCCCGATGCGGTGAAAGCCTTGTGTGAAGCGGGTTTGAACAGTATCCGTGTTAGTACCAACTCTGCAAGAAAACATATTTACGAACCTTATTACCGCCCGAATAATTACCAGTTTGAAGATATTATTGAGAGTTTGAAAGTGGTTCGCGGGTATGGTGGCTGGACAAGCATCAACTACTTTGTATTTCCCGGTATGACGGATAGTGTGGAAGAATATGAAGCCCTGCGCAAACTTATTATCGATACGGATCTGTGTATGATACAATGGCGCAATTTTAATATTGACCCGGATTGGTACATGGGCAAAATAGGCGTGAATGAAACCGGTGAGATGCTCGGCGTAAAACAATTGATGGAACTGCTGCGCGATGAATTTCCCAATCTCAAGTATGGATATTTCAATCCTTCCATGGAAAGGATTAAGGGAGATTATGAGCATGATTTTGCGGGTGGAGAACTTTACCAATAAACTCTGCGGTTAGCTCTGCAACTCATGTTCTCCGCGGTTGGTAACGCTTCTAACCGCGGAGAACATGAGTTACGGGAGGTTTCGCAGAGGGATTTTTTATATTGTTGATATTTATTGCATGGCCCAATCCCACACTCCCTCTCAAAACACCACAGGCATCGTGCTCGCAGTTTTTGCCACCATTATCTGGTCGGGCAACTTTATTGTATCGAGGGGCGTGAGTACACAGATCGGACCGGTTAGTCTTGCTTTTTACAGATGGCTTGCGGGTGCGGTGATTATTGCGCCATTTGCCTGGAAAAAATTTGTAGCAGAAAAAGAAATCATCAAGGCCAACTGGAAATATTTGTTCTGGGTTTCTTTAACCGGTATTGCCATATTCAATACCTGCGTATATGTAGCAGGCCATTTTACCACAGCCATTAATATGGCATTGATTGGCACTACCTCCTCTCCTGTTTTTGCTACAGTACTGGCTATTGTTTTTTTAAAAGAAAGGCCCGGTGTATTTCGCATTACCGGAATGCTGATCTGTATTGTGGGCATCCTGTTATTGATTTCAAAAGGAAGCTGGCAAACACTGGCGGGCTTTCATTTTTCTACAGGTGATCTTTGGGTATTGGCGGGTGCATTGGCATTTGCCATGTACAGCAATTTGGTACGCAAAAAACCAGCTGCCATTTCATCACTCAATTTTTTGTTTGTGATTTTTACAGGGGGCGTATGTATGCTGTTTCCCTTTTTTATTGCAGAAACCGCATGGGGTGCTCCGGTACAATGGAGCTATTCTTTGTTGGCAGTGATTCTCTATTTAGGTGCAGGTACTTCTGTCATTGCCTTCCTATGCTGGAATATGTCTATTCATAAACTAGGGGCGGGAAGAACGGTATTGTTCGGCAATCTAATTCCTGTTTTCTCGGTATTGGAAGCGGTTTGGTTATTGGGGGAAGAGATCTACGCCATCCATATCATCAGTGGTGTAACGGTTATCGGAGGGTTGGTACTCGCTAATATTACTTCAACCAAAAAAACAGCCTAAACTCAATACAGCTATTACCCAATGGATACCACCACCCTCATCTTACTTTGTTTGTTTGCATTTGCCGCAGGTTTTGTCGATGCCATTGTAGGTGGTGGCGGATTGATTCAAACACCTGCTTCATTGGTATTATTACCTAACCTGCCGGTAGCAACCGTGATCGGTTCCTTAAAAATTCCTGCTTTTACCGGAACGGCTTTCGCTACTATTCAATATCTAAAAAAAGTAACCATTCGTTGGCGCATTGCGGGTATCATGTGTGTAACTGCTTTCATTTCCGCATTTATTGGTTCAGAGGTTTTAACTATGGTTAGTAACCGCTATATGAAGCCCGTGATATTTTGTGTACTCATCATCGTTGCCATCTATACCTATACAAAAAAGAATTTTGGTCAGCATACACATACTGCACTTACACTTAAAAAAGAGATCATATATGGTTTACTGATCAGTGTTGTAATTGGCTTTTATGATGGTTTTATTGGTCCCGGTGCTGGTAGTTTTCTGGTATTGGCTTTTATTTCTTTATTAGGATTTGATTTTTTGCATGCCAGTGCCAATGCCAAACTCATCAATTTATCCACCAATTTTGGTTCCATCATTTTATTCCTATTAAAAGGAACCATTCTCTGGAGTGTGGCGCTGCCCATGGCCGTATGCAATGGCCTCGGGGGAATGCTCGGTGCCCGACTGGCCATCGCCAAAGGCAACCGTTTCATAAGGGTATTTTTTTTACTCGTCATCACCGCAACTCTCTTGCGGTTTGGGTATGATGTGTTCTTTAGGGGGTAGTTTGTTTACTGGTTTATTGGTTTACTGGTTTACTGGTTTTTGTACTAATAAACCAATAAACCAGTAAACCAACACCCCACAATCTTAACCTTTCCTTATACCCCAACGTGGATTACCCTGAAGGGAATTAGGTAATTTTCAACATCAATCATTACCAACCCCGATACCTGTACATTTGATATGACCAATTATACGTCCATGTCGGCCAGTTTTGAAAAGGAAAAGAACCTGAAAGCATCTGCTTACACAGTGATGATCTGTGTATTGGTGTTTGTGGTATTCTTTTTTATGCAGTGGACCTTACCTCAAATTCCACCTCCCGATTTTGGCGAAGGAATTGAAGTAAACCTGGGCAATAGTGAAACCGGTTTGGGTGATGAGGCCCCCATGAAACCCGGTGATCCTTCTCTTACAGAAGATGCCGTATCTGCGCCGCCTAAAAGCATTGCGCAAGCCAGTAACCAGCCAAAAATCAATACGGATGAGTATGCAGATGGCGATGCACCTGCGGTTTCCAAGCCTAATAAAACGGTAGCCAAGCCCTTGAATACCCCACCGGTTGACACTAAAAAAACAAATCCCACAACAGTTACCAACCCAACACCTGCACCACCCAAACCGAAAGCTATTTTTAAAGGTGGTACCAGCACTAGCACCAGCGGAAACAGGGCTGATAGTTATAATGGCGTAAACAACCAGGGCATTGCGGGCGGCAAAGGCGATCAGGGCAACCCAAATGGCAATCCCAACTCAGACAGCTATAAAGGCAATGCTGCCAGTGGCAATAGCGGAAGCGGTGGCACGGGTGGTGTTAGCATCAGAAGCGGGTTGGATGGCAGGCGTATAACCAGGCTGCCTTCGTTCGAAGATGAATTTAATGAGAATGCAAAAGTAGCGGTGGATATTACAGTTGATAAAGCAGGCAATGTAATCATGGCTGTTGTAAACCAGCGTGGCACTACCACCACCAATCAATCCATACGTGCCATTGCCCTGCGCAAAGCACGCGGTCTGAAACTGAACAGTGGCAGTGCAGAAGAACAAACCGGCACATTGGTATTCAATTTCAAACTGCGCGGTTAATTATTGTTGCATATTTGCAGCAGCAATGACATACGAAGAAACCATAACCTATCTTTTTCAAAAACTGCCCATGTTCAGCCGCATTGGCGCAGCGGCTTTTAAGAAAGACCTTACCAATACCCTTCGCCTTTGCGAAGCGCTGGATAACCCACAACACAAATTCAAAAGCATTCATATTGCCGGCACCAATGGTAAGGGCTCTACCAGCCACATGCTGGCAGCCATTTTACAAACAGCCGGATACAAAACGGGCTTGTACACTTCTCCACATTTAAAAGATTTCAGGGAAAGGATCCGTATTAACGGCGAATGGATTGAAGAACAGTTTGTAGTTGATTTTACGCAGCGGATCCAACCCTTGATCAACGAAATAGAACCCTCTTTTTTTGAGATCACGGTTGCCATGGCTTTCGATTATTTTGCAAAAGAGGAAGTGGACATAGCCGTGATAGAAGTAGGACTGGGCGGGCGTTTAGACAGTACCAATGTAATAACACCCGAACTCAGCATCATCACCAATATTGGCTGGGACCATATGAATATGCTGGGTGATACACTGGAAAAAATTGCTGCAGAAAAAGCGGGTATTATTAAGCAGGGTATCCCGGTAGTAATTGGAGAAGTGATTAAAGAATCAAAGCCTTCGTTTGAGGCATATGCTACAGATTCGCAGATTATTTATGCAGAAGAAAAAAGATATATAGCCGGATGGGAATACAAACACCACCAGCTATCTGTAGAAGTAGCAGATAAAAAAAATGATACGCATCATACCTATCAACTCGATCTTCCGGGTATGTATCAAACTAAAAATTTATTAACGGTGCTCGAAGCGGCGCATCAATTACAAATACAGGGCTGGAAAACAGATATTACTACGATACAAAAAGCATTGCCCCATGTTAAACAGCTAACCGGTTTACATGGCAGATGGGAAATAATTCATCAAAACCCATCCGTTATATTGGATGTAGGACATAATGTGGATGGCATCACACAAATTGTAAAACAATTGGAAGTAACCGATTACCATCACCTGCACATCATCATCGGTATGGTGAAGGATAAAGAGATTGATGCGGTGCTTGCTTTACTACCCAAACAAGCTGTGTATTATTTTACACAGGCACAAATACCCAGAGCTTTGGATGCAGAAAGCTTAACGCAAAACGCCAAACGTTTTTCTTTGCAGGGGAATTCGTTTAGGGATGTAAATACTGCTTTGCAAAATGCGCTGAGTCATGCGCATACAAATGATTTGATTCTGGTTTGTGGAAGTGTGTTTTTAGTGGGAGAAGTGAATATCTAATTTCTTGCCACTGATTGCACTGATTTTCACTGATTTTTTCAGTGTTAATCAGTGCAATCAGTGGCAAAGAACTAAACAAACTGCAACCACCCCAATTTCACCAATGCTTCATACAAAGGACCAATCTGAACACCGTGCTGCATTTTATTTTCGTGGAGTAATTGTATGATCTCTTTTTTTGAAAAAGAAACTACATCTATATCTTCCAGTGCATCCGGATTTACTGTTACAGTTGGTGTTGCATTGCGGGCCAGATAAAAATAAGCGGTATTGTTATTAATAGCAGGATTGGGTGCCAGCTTCAACAAAAATTCAATATCGGTAGAGGTATGCCCTGTCTCCTCTTCCATCTCACGTTTAGCTGCTGCCAGCGGATCTTCGTTTTTTTCTATCACACCACCGGGTAATTCAAAAGTAATCTGGTCAACCGGGTAACGATATTGCCGAACCAAAATAATTCTCTCTTCTTTCGTAACCACAATGGTATTGCACCAATCAGGCAACTCTACCACATAATAAGGTTCAATGATTCTTCCATCCGGAAATTCACATCTATCTGCCCGTGCCTGAAACCACCTGTCTTGAAAAATATATTCAGAGGAAAGCATTTTCCAGCGCAGGTCACGTTCTTTGTTGGTATCCTTATTCATTACCATCCCTTGCTTTCACGTAATGAAGTAATGTGAGCTGTATGGTGCTTGCCATGCCATGCATACAAACCCAGTAAAAACCATAAGCTCATTTGCTGGCCATGCTCGGGATGTACCACCGTTCTTTCCCAATCAGCATCTGTAAGATTTTTAATGGCTGCCTCCCATCGCTTATGCAAAGCATGTAGCAGTGTGAGTGAAAGGTTAATAGGCAATTCGTTGTCCGGAAATAAAGCCCATTCCTTTTCTTCGTAAGGTTTAATGGTTGGATTGTTTTCTGTCAAACCCAGCTTAAAGCGTATATACGCATTCATATGGCTATCGGCTACATGGTGCACCAGTTGCTGTACCGTCCATCCGCCATCGCGATAAGGCGTTTGTAATTGTGCTGCATCTAAATTCAGTATCGCTCTTTCCAGTTCTTCCGGAAGAAAATGCAGATCGAGCAGCCATTTTTCTTTTTGTTCTTTTGAAAAAGGTTGTGGTTCATATTTACCAATTGGGTAACGGGGATCTTGTGTCATATATCAATCTTTTAAAAAAATCTTAGGCCTGTTTGCCATTAAAGTTTTCAACTACCATAGTTCTATTGAAATTTCATGATAGGTATACTACTTATCTCGATAAGCACCTGTCTAGCTCGCAGCTCACAGCTAATAGCTAACAGCTTACAACCAAAATCTTACTTTTCGGAACAGGCTATTAGTCTATCCAAACATCCATCCTATTGAAATCAATCTTCCCGCAACACCTTCCCCGTTAAATGAATAAATACATCTTCCAGGTTGGCTTGCTTTACTTCTTTGGGTCGTTCAAAACCGGTGTCTACCAGTTCATCAATTAATTTATCAGGAGAGTTAAGTGCAATAATTTTTCCGCTATCAATGATGGCAACTCTATCGCACAACACTTCGGCCTCATCCATATAATGTGTGGTAATGATCACGGTAGTTCCCTGGTTGCGGATCTCACGGATCAAATCCCACAAATTTCTTCTTGCCTGCGGATCGAGACCCGTGGTTGGCTCATCCAGAAAAATAATTTTCGGTTGATTAATCAATGTGGTGGCAATAGAGAAACGTTGTTTTTGTCCGCCACTCAGTTCTTTGAATTTGGCTTTGGCCTTATCGCGCAGATTTACTTTGTCGAGTAATACAAGCGGATCTACTTCTTCATTATACAAGCCTGCAAATAGATTGATCAATTCCACCAGTTGCAAACTTGGATAATAACCGGATGTTTGCAACTGCACCCCAATGATCTTTTTGATTTCGTTGGGTGATTGATCCAGATTAATTCCATCCACCCATATCTCTCCACTGGTTTTTTGTCGAAGTGTTTCAATGATCTCCAGTGTGGTAGATTTACCCGCACCATTGGGGCCAAGTAACCCAAATATTTCTCCTTCCTGTACATCAAAACTGATACCTTTTACAGCTTCAAAGTCTCCGTACTTTTTGTGCAGGTTTTTTACCTCTATAATTGTTCTGGCCATTTGCTAAAATTGATACACCAGTCCGGCTGATGACTTGGATACACCAATACCCAAAGATGCCCTACTGTATTTTTCATTGAATAAAGATACCGCCATTTGTAAATTTCGCTGCCCCATCACGGTAAGGTATCCGCCCGCTAATGTTGTAGCAAAGCCCCCACCTAATAAAGCCCATCCCAGTCCTTTTTTATCCGGCTCTGATAAATAGCTGATACCTATAACACTGCAAAGCAAACCAGATACACCCAGTATCTGCCCTACGATTTTATTGGATTGGTGTTTTTGATACAGGTGTAATAATTCAGTATTTCCGGTACGGTAAAATAACTGACTGAATTGTTTGCTGCCACTATACAATGTGTCGTTATAGATAATAACATTAGGCTTGGTCATAATCACATACGACATGGCTCTCCCATTTAATTTTTGTTGTGCCGCTGCCGAAAAACCCATACTTACCAATACCAATAAGAGATAACCGATTTTTTTCATGTATTTTATTTGATAGTTCCTGTAAATGTTTCCAGTTCCTGCATCATGTGCTTGCTCCCGATAAATAATGCGGTACGCTGGTGTAGTTCTGTAGGTTGAATATCCAATATGCGCTGTTTGCCATTGGTGGCAGAACCGCCTGCTACTTCTACAATGAAAGCAAACGGATTGGCTTCGTATAATAAGCGGAGTTTGCCCTTTGGTTTATCCAAGGTGGCAGGATACATAAAAATACCACCCTTAATCAGGTTACGATGCACATCGGCCACCATACTGCCTATATAACGTTGTGTGTAAGGACCGCCATTCTCTTTGGTTTTGCGCTGGCACCCATCAATGTATTTACGTACAGATTCATCGTACTGGAAAAAATTTCCGTGATTGACAGAATAAAACTTGCCAGACTCCGGGCATTTGATATTGGGATGGCTGAGCGAAAATTCACCAATAGATGGATCGAGTGTAAAACCATTTACTCCTCTTCTGGTAGCATACACCAGCATGGTACTGGAACCATATACTACATAACCGGCAGCCACCTGCTTGTTACCGGCCTGTAAAAAATCTTCTTTGCGGCAGGGTTTGCCTAACTCACTTACGCGCCTGTATACGCTGAAAATGGTTCCGATAGAAACATTCACATCAATATTACCACTACCATCCAGCGGATCGAATAAAACAACGTATTTGCTGTTGTTACTTACTTCATCATCAAACACCACAAAATCATCCATCTCTTCACTGCCAATACCTGCGCAACTGATGCCGTGTTTTAATACACCCATAAACTGGTTGTTGGCAAATATGTCGAGCTTCTTTACATCTTCTCCCTGCACATTAATGCTTCCTGCATCGCCCAGTATATCTACCAAACCGGCTTTGTTTACTTCCACATTCACTCTTTTGGCAGCTAAGGCCAAATCGCGCAGCAGACGGCTTAATTCGCCGGTGGCAGAAGGAAACTGGCGTAATTGGGTTAAGGTAAATTCATCCAGTGTAAGAATATTCCTGTTCACCATCATGCGGTTATCATTTCGATAAAGTTAGGGAGCCGCTTGTAATCGAAACGATAAATTTTATGAATGAACGATGTAGGAAATACACAACCCTTTTCTAACTGCGGAAGAAGATCTGCGTAAAATAAATCACCCCTTTCCGGTCTTTGTAAAAACCTATGCCTGTATAGCGATAATTGCCTTCAATATTCTTTTTATGGCCCGGACTGTTCAGCCAGCCTTTTACCACTTCCTTAGCCGATAATTTTCCATAGGCTACATTTTCGGAAGAAGCAGAAATCCAACCAAAACTCTTTTTAATCGTTTCAATTCTTTTTTCAAAACCATCGTGGCCAAATGCAGTTTTGCCTGTGGCCATATTTTTGCTGTGCTGGTAAGACTGTTGGTTGGTTACAGCATTGCTTTGCAGAGAAGGTAATCCTTTTGCCCGCCTGTGGTCGTTTACATACTGTAAGATAGAAGCCTCCATGCCATCAGCAGCAACTTCTTCAGTGGCATAAGGTTCAGAAACGGATGGAGCCTGTTTGGGAGCGCAGGAAAGCAATAACATGGAAACAATGAGGAAAAAAGCATTTTTTAGGAATACCGGATTTGTCATACTATGTGTTTTGGTTTGATAGGCAACAACCGTACCAATCAGCCTGATCAGCGTAACATGTAAACAGGCAAACCCGATTTTCACTTGTACGGCTATATCCATTTCCGTATTTACCCCTAGTTTTGCGCAAGCAAATCAACCTCAACAGAAAGGCATGAAAGTATTTAAATTCGGCGGGGCCAGTGTGAACAGCATAGAACGAATCAAGAATCTGGCAGGTATTGTAAAATTATATGAGAACCAACCATTGGTGATCATCATTTCGGCAATGGGTAAAACTACCAATGGACTGGAAAAAGTAGTGGAATCTTTTTTTGCAGGAAAACAGGAAGAAGCTTTGCAATTATTTGATGCAGTAAAACAACATCATATCAATGTATCTAAATATTTATTGGTTACCCGTTTCAACGAATGCCTTTCGCAATTGACTGATTTTTTTACCGAGGTAGAATGGTTGCTGCACGATAAACCGGTTAGAGAATTTGATTATTATTATGATCAGGTGGTTTGTGTGGGTGAATTACTGAGCACTTGTATTGTAAGCCATTACCTCAATGAGATAAAGATTCCCAATGAGTGGCTGGATGTTCGTGATCTGGTTCGTACCGATAATAATTTCAGGGATGCGGGGATTCAGTGGGATGTGACAGGCGAGAGGATTAAGTTGGCAGTTGGCAGTAGCAGTGGGCTGTTTGGGAAAGATACCGATAGTGCACAATTACCCTCTAAGATCTATATCACGCAAGGGTTTATTGGTTGTACCGATGATAATGAAAGTACCACATTGGGCCGTGAAGGAAGTGATTATACTGCTGCCGTATTTGCTAATATCCTCGAAGCAGAAAGTGTGAGCATCTGGAAAGATGTGGAAGGTGTGATGAATGCCGATCCCAAATTATTTCCTGAAGCGCAGTTGATACCCGAGCTGAATTTTACGGAGGTGATTGAAATGGCTTATTATGGTGCGCAGGTAATTCACCCTAAAACCATTAAGCCTTTGCAGAACAAGGGCATTCCCCTGCACGTAAAATGCTTTCTCGATCCCTCACTTCCCGGAACGGTCATTCATAAAAAAAATATCAAAGGCCTGCCTCCCATTATTGTGGTAAAACAAAATCAGGCTATGTTACATTTGAATAGCCAGGATTTTTCTTTTGTGGGAGAAGAACCGATGAGCCGATTGTATCAATTGTTTACTAAAATCAAGATCCGACCCAATTTAATTCAAACCGGCGCCATCAACGTACAGATCTGTCTGGATTATCGTGCCGATAAAATTGAACAGTTTGCCTCGGCAGCAGCAGATCTGTTTGATGTACAAGTTGAGAAAGACCTGAACCTGCTTACCATACGGCATTACAATACAGCTGTATTTGAAAAATTAACCGCAGGAAAAAACATCGTGTTAACACAACGTACCAAAGAAACCATTCAGGTATTGTACACAGGGTAATCAGAGAGGAACATACTCTCCTTTCTTATTCACAGAAATGAGCGGGAGCTTTTTGTTGTGCTCAAAATAATCAAACACCTCTTTTAAGCGGGATGAGAAACTTTTGTAAGCCGCATCATCCTTGGTTGTGCGTGTGAGGTAGTCGCGGCTTTTTTCTACATTATACCGTATAGGAAAAATATGAACGGGAATAAAATCCTGCCCCTGATCATGCGCATAAGATGCAAGCACATACAACTCTTCTATCTGGCTGTTTTGAATGGGAATGCACCCTACCGTTACGCAACTGCCATGGATATAAATATCATTACCCGGCTTCGCAGAATCGCTTAATAACATGTCAGAGGCATTGGGATAATTAATACCCAGTGCCATATGATAACTGCTCTTGGGATTGAACTCGTTGATATAATAAAAACCTTCCGGTACCTGGTAATCGCCTTCTATACGTTTGGGACCCATGGCGCCCGATAGCGCACACACTTTATACGTTTTGAATAATTTGTATGGCTCATTTTTTGTGTTGCGCACCCATACTTCCAGTTGACTATCGTATTTAAAACTTCTCAGGTAAATTTGTTTCACGGGCCAGCCAATTTGCATGGCCGCCAGCTGTTTTTTCAGGGAATCTTCTTTTTGCTTAATGGCCGTTACCACTTTGGGATACTGGCGTTGCGCAGAAATAAATGAGGCTTGCCCCTGTACAGAAACAGCCACAACACAAAAAAATACAATGCCCGCAAAACGTTTCATATTGCCAAAAATAAGGTTTGAGCAAATACAGTAAAGAACTTACTGTTAATTTAACGTTCTGCGGGGGGAGAAAATTGTCCATAGACCATAGTCAATGGACCATGGTCTATGGACTATTGACATTCCCTCCTACAAATTCCCCCTCAATTCCTGTTCGCGCTCAATGGCTTCAAACAGGGCTTTAAAGTTTCCTTTTCCAAAGCTTTTGGCTCCTTTGCGTTGAATGATCTCGAAAAACAAGGTTGGCCTGTCTTCTACGGGTTTGGTAAAGATCTGTAACAGGTAGCCTTCCTCATCACGATCAACCAGTATGCCCAGTTCTTTTAATGGCGTAAGATCTTCATCAATATGTCCAACTCTATCTAATAGATCATCGTAATATGAAGAAGGCACTTTCAGAAATTCAACCCCACGGTTCTGCAGATCAGTAACTGTTTTTACAATATCGCTGGTAGCCAATGCTACGTGCTGGCATCCTTCACCATCATAATAATCCAGGTACTCTTCTACCTGCGATTTTTTCTTGCCTTCTGCAGGTTCGTTAATGGGAAATTTCACAAACCCGTTTCCATTACTCATCACCTTACTCATTAACGCAGAATATTCGGTGGAAATATCAGTATCGTCAAACGTAAGAATGTTTCGAAAGCCCATCACTTCTTCATAAAATTTTACCCATGGGTTCATCTGGTTCCAGCCCACATTACCTACGCAATGGTCTACATACAATAAACCCGTTTCAGCCGGATTGTAAACCGATTCCCATTTACGAAACCCCGGCATGAATACGCCATGGTAATTTTCTCTCTCTATAAACAGGTGCACCGTATCTCCATAGGTATGAATGCCACTCATTACCAACGCTCCGTTCTCATCCGTTAAGGTAACCGGCTCCATATAACTTATGGCGCCACGTGTGGTGGTTTGTTGCCAGGCATCAGATGCATCGTTTACTTTTAATGCCAGAAATTTTACACCATCTCCATGTTTATATATGTGATCGGCAATGGCGTTCTGGCTTCGTAGCGGCGTGGTAAAAACAAAAGTGAGTTTATTCTGACGAACCGCATAGCTGGCCCTGTCTTTAACACCTGTCTCAGGACCGGCATACGCCAGGCTCTGAAATCCAAAAGCGGTTTTATAAAAATGGGCTGCCTGCTTGGCATTGCCTACATAAAATTCCACATAATCCGTTCCCTGCAAAGGAAGAAAATCCTGCACACTGTTTTGTACGGCACTGTTTGAAACAACTGTTTCCATAAAATAATTTTAGCGTAAGAAGATAATAGAGACCTCTTGTAGAGGGAGAGCTTCAAGCTGTTAGCTATAAGCCTTTAGCGTTAAGCGTTAAGCGTTATGCATTATGCGTTACACCAGCATCCATGGCGAGAGCCTCCATCAGCAGGCAATAACAAAATCGTTTATCGCTGAAAATTTTATGGGGATAGTCGGGAATCATTGGGGCAAAGCTATTGAAAAGTCTGGAGTCTGGCGTTAGCAATCTGAAGTTAGTAGTTGAAAAATACCCCGGACTCCTAACTCCAGACTCCAGACTCCTTACCTATCTTCGTTAATATTTATAAGCTATGAAAGTAGGTATCCTCGGAGGCGGACAGTTGGGTAGAATGTTATTACAGGCATCTGCCAATTATGTGGTAGAAACGTTTGTGCTGGAAAACGATGCGTCCTGTCCGGCCGCACACCTGTGTCATCATTTTACCAAGGGAGATATTACTGATTTTGATGCGGTGTACCAGTTTGGTAAAGGATTGGACGCGATTACCATTGAAATAGAATCGGTAAATGTAGATGCGCTGGAGAAACTGGAATCGGAGGGGGTACAGATCTATCCCAAACCATCCGCTATCCGAATCATTAAGAACAAAGTGGTTCAGAAAGAATTTTATAGAACACACGAAATCCCTACATCAGATTTCATCATTACAGAAAACCTTGCCCAATTGCAGCAGCATGTTTCTTTTTTGCCTGCTGTACACAAAATTGGCCAGGGCGGATATGATGGCAAGGGGGTTACCGTTTTGGATACGGAAAAAGATCTTTCCAAAGGTTTTGATGCACCATCGGTGCTCGAAAAAAAAGTGAAGATCAAGAAAGAAATTGCATTGATTGTTGCGATGAATGCGGCAGGCGAAACTGCTGTGTATCCCCCCGCAGAAATGATCTTCGATCCCGTTTGGAACCTGCTGGATTACCAACTAAGCCCTGCCCAGTTACCGGAAAAAATTCTCTGGAAAGCAGAAGCCATCGCTACAAAAGTGGTGCGGGAATTAAAAAGCCCGGGATTGTTTGCAGTAGAATTATTTATAGATATGAATGAGGAAGTGCTGGTAAACGAGACCGCACCTCGTGTGCACAACAGTGGCCATCATACCATAGAAGCCAATTATGCCAGTCAGTACGATATGTTATGGCGCATTATACTAAACTACCCATTGGGTAATACCGATCCTATTCTTCCTTCGGCAATTGTAAATATTCTTGGTGCAGATGGCCATTCAGGTACCGCTGTATATGAGGGCCTGGCCGAAGTATTGGCCATGGATAATGTGTTCGTACACCTTTATGGAAAAACCCAAACCAAGCCAGGCAGAAAAATGGGGCATGTAACCATACTGCATAAAGATTACCAGGACCTCACTTACAAGGCCAATAAGATTAAGCATTTACTGAAAGTGGTTAGTAAGTGATAGGTAGTAAGTAACGGATGGAATCTACAATTTTTAAAAAATATCGATGACCCGTCATTTCGAACGAAGCGTAGCGTAGTGAGAAATCTTTCCATCAATCAACAGATTTCTCAGTCGTTCCTCTTTCGAAATGACGTTTTACTGAATGTAAACAGAGAAATAACAGTGCGCTAGTATAGCATATGTTTACTTCAAATATTACTTACAACTTATCACTTAACACTTAGTACTTAACCATACTTGATCTTCTTCACATTCAAAGGCTTTAAAAAACCTATACCGATCAGGCTTTTGGTTTGTAATGCGGGGGAAGTATTGGTGGGGCCGAATAAACGGATATCATCATCATAAATCATATCCAGACTATACGTAGCAGAGAAATATTTATTGATCTTGAATGAAAAAAGATTGGTGAGGAAAATATCCACATTCTGTGCATGGCTCTGGTAATTGGAGAACAGGTCTATCCTACCCTTATAGGTTACGTTCTTGGCAATGGTATTGTTATAGTTTACCGTAGCAAAAGCACCAATTTGATTCAGTGATTTTTTACCTATCGGCACACCATAAACGCCTTTCTGCGACAGTTTATCATTACTAATAAAAGTAGAACGCGATGTTAGCGGCGATAGGAATATGGATAAATTAGCTGCAGGTTTGTAATCAAATCCAATAGATATGATGAGGTACGCAGGCGATAAAAAAGAAGATGAAAAATCGCCCACATTATTGGAATAAGTATAACCGTCAAAAAACTGCGAACGAAAATTGAACAGGCTAGATAAATACCATTTACCTACTGTATCCATTTTATAACCATACTTACTCAGGTAATCAAAACGATCATCATTTTTGCGGCTGCCCAAACTGGTGGATTGCACGTAGCCAAGGTTAACATCAATATTATTATCCCAGTTATGCCTGTCTTTTTTGTAAAAGAAAAAATAATTGAAATACCCATTCACCGTAAGTGAAAAATTATCACCCCCCGCCGCCCAATTACTCAGCGATCCCTGTGCAAGGTTAAAACTCATCAGTCCGCCGCGTTTCCAGTTCCATTTGCTGGTATCGGCTTCTTTTTTAATGGTTCGGGAGGTTTCACTTCGAAACTTATTCAATACCATTTCCTGGGATATTCCTGCAAGAACAAATAACAAACTGCAGAAAAGCACAAGAATTTTCTTCATGAGGGGATGAAATTTGCAGGCAAATCTAATGGTTATCAGGAATTTTTGAGGAAGAGATGCTGACAATCTGGCATTACACAGGCATTTTTCGTATTTTTGCAGACTAAATCGTGTAACGAATGGAAATGTTGGAATTAGCAGGCAAGGCCCACGACGAATCCCGCCAGGGCGAAGCCTTTAATCCCCTTGTTACGGAACCTGACCTGTACCGAAAGCGCTTTTATATAGAAAGTTATGGCTGTGCTATGAATTTTGCAGATAGTGAAGTGGTAGCTTCTATTTTAAATAGTGAGGGCTTTGGTGCCACCCGTAATCCCGATGAAGCCGATCTGGTATTACTCAATACCTGTTCCATCCGCGAAAAAGCCGAGTTAACGGTTCGTAAGCGGTTAACCGAATTCAGATCGCTGAAAAAGAAAAAACCGGGTATGCTCATAGGTATGCTGGGTTGTATGGCTGAAAGATTGAAGTCGCAATTACTGGAAGAAGAAAAATTGGTGGACCTGGTAGTAGGCCCCGATGCGTACAGAAGTCTACCCTCGCTAATTGAAGAAGCAGAAACAGGTCAGAAAGCCGTAAACGTATTATTAAGCCGCGATGAAACCTATGGCGATATTGCCCCAATCCGTTTAGACAGCAATGGGGTTTGTGCATTTGTATCTATTATGCGTGGCTGCAATAATATGTGCAGTTTTTGTGTGGTACCTTTTACCCGCGGAAGAGAACGCAGCCGGGACGCGCATTCTATTCTGAAAGAAGTGGAACAGTTATTTGCTACCGGTTATCGGGAAGTTACTTTACTTGGCCAGAACGTAGACAGTTATTACTGGATAGATGAACAAAAAGATGAGACCATCACATTCGCCAAATTATTAGAAAAAGTAGCACTCGTATCACCCCTATTGCGGGTTCGTTTCAGTACTTCGCATCCGAAAGACATTACAGATGAGGTATTGTATACCATTGCCAAATACGAGAATATTTGTAATTACATACACTTGCCCGTGCAAAGTGGCAGCAGCCGCATATTGCAGCTGATGAACAGAACCTATACCCGCGAATGGTACATAGCCAAAGTAAACCGCATACGCGAAATACTGCCCGATTGTGGCCTAAGTACCGATATGATCACCGGCTTTTGCACAGAAACGGAAGAAGACCACCGCGACTCGTACACGTTGATGGAATATTGTAAATACGATCTGGCTTACATGTATTTCTACAGCGAAAGACCGGGCACCCTAGCAGAAAGAAGGTATGAAGATGATATACCGGAAGAGGTAAAAAAAAGGCGTTTACAGGAAATCATTGCCCTGCACAGAATACACTCTTTGGAAAGTATGCAACGCGATGTACACAAAAGTTTTAAAGTTTTGATAGAAGCCAATTCTAAAAAGAGTGATGCACACTGGCATGGAAGAACTGACCATAACAAAGTGGTTATTTTTCCGAAAGAGCAATATGGTTTACAGAAAGGAGATTATGTAATGGTGAAAATAAATAGTTGTACGGCGGGTACGTTGTTGGGCGAGGTTAACCACCCCGCCCAACGCTAAGCCGCTGGGGCACCCCTCCTTGCTGCGCAAGCGAGGGGAAATTTTTTCTTAGTAGCCTTCGGCTACTGAGAAGGGAATAACAGCAATTACGAATACTAAATTTTTAATTGCTAATTTTTAATTGCTAATTTTTAAATAACCCCTGTGGATTTACAGAGTATAAAAAATCGTTTCGGCATTATTGGCAATTCGCCGGCATTGAACCATGCGTTGAATACGGCGGTGCAGGTGGCTGCTACGGATCTTACGGTATTGATTGTTGGTGAAAGCGGTGTGGGTAAGGAAGTGTTCTCACAGATCATTCATGCTTTGTCATCGCGCAAGCATAACCCTTTTATTGCCGTTAACTGCGGCGCTATACCGGAGGGAACCATCGATTCTGAATTGTTTGGTCATGAAAAAGGAGCTTTTACAGGTGCCGTAGACAGTCGGAAAGGGTATTTTGAAACCGTTAGCGGCGGTACCATTTTCATGGATGAAATTGGTGAAATGCCATTGGGTACGCAGGCACGTTTATTGCGTGTATTGGAAACCGGAGAGTTTATTCGGGTAGGTTCTTCCAAAGTGCAGAAAACAGATGTACGCGTAATTGCCGCCACCAACAGAGAACTATTGGAGTTTACACAGAAAGGGCGTTTCAGGGAAGACCTGTATTATCGTTTAAGTACCGTTCCTATTCGTGTTCCATCACTCAGGGATAGAAAAGAAGATATACTGCTGCTGTTCAGAAAATTTGTCGTTGATTTTTCAGAGCGTTATAAAACCACTCCGGTTCAACTGGACGATGAAGCCAAAAACCTGTTAATTAACCATGGCTGGCAGGGCAATGTGCGTGAGTTGAAGAATATTGCAGAACAGATTTCTGTTTTAAGTACCAATAATGTAGTTAGTGGCAATGAAATGCGCCGCTTTTTACCGGATAAAGTGGGCAACCGATTACCCATGTTAGCGGGGCAAGCCAACAACACCGGCGAATTTGCTAATGAACGGGAGATTCTGTACAAGCTCTTTTTTGATATGAAAAAAGATGTGACTGAACTGAAGAAAATGTTTCTTGAAATATTACAGAACCCTTCATTAGCGGGCACGGCAGCCAATTTTACCAGAGATTCATTGATGACTGATTTTCATGGTAACGGAGATGGCCAGACAATGATGGCACCAACCTCTGTTTCGCAACCGGCCAACAATGGTCAGCCCTCTTTTTTACCGGGTGGATCACAACCGGTATTGTTGCATGATGCGGATATTCACCAGCATGAAGAAGTGGAAGAGTCTTTGAATATCATGGATAAGGAAAAAGAACTCATCATCAAAGCATTGAAAAAACACAAGGGAAAACGAAGGGATGCTTCACTAGACCTGGGTATCAGCGAAAGAACACTGTATCGAAAATTGAAAGAATACGATATTGATGAATGAGTATTACTAAAGCAATGCCAATCATGAAAAGATATAATCAACAACTAATCCTTCGTAAAACAATCATGCGGTTATTACCTATGTTACTCGCTTGCATTGTTTTGAATAGTTGCAGCATTTACCGGTTTAAAGATACCGGGGGCTTACCTGCTGATGTAAAGACGGTAAAGATTGGTTTTATCGAGAACAAAGCCACTTATGTAAACCCACAGGTGGCACAAAAGTTTACGGATAAAATTCAACAGAAAATTATTGGCGGAACACGTTTATCCAGAACCAATAACGATAATGCCGATTATGTAATCAATGGCACCATTACTACCTATAATGCCAGTCAAACAGTTGGGGTAAGTTCACAACAGGCAAGTACCAACCGTTTAACCGTTACCCTGCATATGGTTTGGCGCAAAACACTGGTTAGCGAAACAGAAGAGTTTGATGTAAGCAGAAGTTTTGATTATTCCGCTAACTTATCCCTGCAACAAGCCGAGGCTTCTCTGTTGGAGGAAGTGGTTCGTACCCTCACAGATGATATCTTTAACCGAATTTTTTCCAACTGGTAAAACCAGCTTACTTTTAGCAGCATGAATCTAACGCAGGAAAAAGCCTTATTCCAACTCACCGGTAAATTGCAATTATCGCAGGTATCAGGAGATTCGCTGGTGCAATTGGCCAAAGAAGCTCCGTATTTTGCTCCTGCCCGTTTTTTTCTGGCTGCCCGTACCAAACAACACTCCTCGGATAATGTGTTTATTAACGAGGCAAAAAAGGCAAATCTTTATTTCACCAATCCATATTGGTTTCAATACCAGCTGGATGCTATTGAGGTGTTATCTCACAACCCAAAAACCTTTGAAGTACAAACACCACAACAGCAAACAGCCAAGGCAGTAGATTTTGCAGTGCCAACCGTAGAAGCCGTAAAGGAACTGATGCGGAAAATAGATCCGGCACAGGAAGACAGCCTATCCGAAGATGAAGATGAGCTTTTACCTGACGGATATGAAGAAGAAAGCAAATCCCTTACCCAACCCGGAGAAACCGAGAGCAAAATTGCGGGAATCTTATCCGGCCAACTGGCAGATTTCAAAAAACCGGTAGAAGCAGACGCTACTTTGGATTTTGATGCGGAAAAAGAGCGGTTGCACACGATAGACTATTTCGCATCGCAGGGTATTAAAATTGATCTTTCCTCTATCCCACAGGATAAACTAACCACCCATTTGCGCAAATTCACCGACTGGCTGAAGCAGATGAAACAGGTAAATGGCAGCACCAGCGACCTTGGCACCAACCTCGAAATGGAAAAAGCCGTAGCCGAAAATGCCAAAAACTCCAATGAAACCAGGGAAATTATGACCGAAACCATGGCAGAAGTACTGGTGCAACAAGGTCAAACAGAGAAGGCCATTCAGCTCTACATTAAATTAAGTTTCTTAAATCCTGAAAAATCCAGTTATTTTGCTGCCAAAATAGAACAACTAAAAGGAATATAATATGATCATTTTGTTTTTGATACTGATTGTGATTGCCGCTGCGGCGCTGGGTTTTATTGTTTTGGTGCAGAACCCCAAAGGCGGTGGTTTATCTGCCAATGTGGGTGGCTTTAGCAACCAGTTGATGGGTGTAAAGCAAACTACTGATGTACTGGAAAAAGGTACCTGGTTGTTTTCAGGCATTATTGCAGCATTGGCTATTTTCTCTACCTTATTTTTAAAAGGTGGTTCAGGCGGTGAGGTTGATAACTCTCTGTTACAGAAAGTAAACACCAACCAGACAGCACCGGCGCCTGCACCGGCACCTGCTCCGGCCAACACCGTAAACGCTGCCGACACAGGAAAGAAATAATCCGGTAACGATATTTTAATGCCCTGTCTGTGATTGCAGACAGGGTTTTTTATTTAATTTGAATACATGTCGAAATTTGTATCCACTCTCCTGCTTATTGCTTTGTTAGGGGGAAGTGTTTTTGCCTGGATGATTTTTGGTTCCGGTACCGGCTTCAATGAAAAAACGCAAACTTTCATCATTGCAGAAGGCAATACGGATAAGAAGAGCGTATGGGAGGCCATGCAGCAAAACCAGATTGTAACCAACCGCTTCGCCTTTAATCTGGTGGCTTCGCAAATGGATGTTTGGAAAAGGATACGGCCCGGCAAATACGAAGTTAAAAAAGGGCAAAGCATCTGGAATATTGCCCGCATGCTGCGGAATGGAAGACTGGCCGAAATTAAACTGGTCATTAACCGCGTTCGTACCAAGGAGGATCTGGCCAAACTGATCAGCAAAAGTTTTGCACCTGATTCTGTTTCCGTTATACGATACCTGAATTCGAATGATTCGCTGAAAAAGTTTGAGGTGGATACCAGTACCGTGTTCACACTCATTATACCCGATACCTATACTTTTTACTGGAATACTTCACTTACCAAAATTTTTAGAAGACTGTCGGATGCCAAAAATAATTTCTGGCAAAAGAATAACCGTTTAACAAAGGTTGAACAAACAGGCCTTACCCAAAATCAGGTGTATATACTCGCGTCTATTGTAGATGAAGAAACGAATTATGACAGCGACAAGTTTACCATTGCCAGTGTATACAGAAACCGGCTAACCAAACAAATGCCTTTGCAAGCCTGCCCTACCATTAAATATGCCATGCGGGATTTTACCTTAACAAGGATCTATGAAAAATATCTTTTCAATCCTTCGCCGTATAATACCTACCGTGTTAAAGGATTACCACCCGGACCTATTTGCACACCATCTCCCAAAACGATTGATATTATTCTGGATGCACCCAAAACAGATTACCTCTATTTTGTTGCCAAAAGCGATTTTAGCGGATACCATCATTTCAGCAGTAATTATGATGAGCATAACCAATACGCCAAAGAATACCAGAAAGCATTGGATGCCTACATGGCACGCAAACAGGAAAAAGCACAAAAGCCTTGACCAGACTGGAACGTGTGATATTACGCTGGGGCCCGATTGCTTACCTGCTTAAGCAAAGTAAGTTATGGGTGATACCCGGCTTCAGGGGTTTGCCTGTATATGATGTAGCGAATTTCTTTTTAAAGCAGATCAACAAAGTAGGTTTGAATGAGCGGGCAGCAGCCATTTCATTTAACCTGATCATGGCATTGCCGGCGGCTATCCTGTTTTTGTTTTCATTAATTCCTTTGTTTCCTAAACCGGATAGTTTTCGCAAAGAGATTCTGAATCTGTTTAAAGATATCACCCCCAATTCAAGCACTTACAATTTCATCGCCGGTATATTAAATGATCTGCTGGATAACCAGCACGTGGGTATTTTTTCATTTGGTTTTTTATTGTTGATCTTTTATTCCTCCAATGCCATGATTGGTATTATCCGCACTTTTGATAAATCGATACAGGAACACAAAGGCATTTTTCTGCATAAAAGATGGCGGGCCATACGACTTACCTTTATACTGATTGTTTTAATATTAATTTCTGCAGTAGCCCTTTTTCTTGGTAAACAGCAATTGATATACCTGTTGAAGAATGTATTCAATATGAAAAGAGATACACGGATCACCTGGTGGAACGGAGTTCGCTGGACCATCATTGTATCTTTACTATTTTATGGAATAGCTTTTATTTATAAGTTTGCCCCTTCCGTAAAAAAAAGATGGGCTTTACTTTCTCCCGGCTCCTTACTGGCTACGATACTTACCCTCTCTACCACCATCCTGTTTTCTTACTGGGTAAATAATTTTGCCAGTTATAATAAAATCTATGGCTCCATCGGAACGGTATTGATTATCATGATCCTGATCTATATCAATTCGCTGATTCTGCTGATTGGTTTTGAATTGAATGTGAGTATTACCTACCTCACCAAAGAAGTAGAAGAACGGAAATTGCAGGAAGCTCTTGACAAGGAGAAAGTAAATAAAGTATGATAAGTATCAAGAAAGGTAAAGCGCCTGTAAAAAATAATTGTTTTTTCTGTGTGGATTTTTATCATCACTGCATCACATAACATAACCTAACTGCTGTACATGAAAAAGAATCCCATCTTACGCTCGGTTGTTATTATCGCCGTCATTTTTATGATTACCTATGCCTTTGCAGATGGCATACGGTATGGAAGTACGCTGGGTATTGTATTGGCATTGGCGAGTATGGTAGCGCTCTATATTGCCATACAACTATCCCGCAAACTGGCTAAATTGAAAGAAGAAGAGGAAGAACAATAATTATTGTACGAGTTTCTGTAGCTCTTGTAACAATTTGGCTTCAGGTAACTGCTGGTTATAAAACTCACGGTAATGGGTTTTGTTATTTACCATGAGACTAACCGGTATGGTACCCTCCCAACTCTTGTTTACTTTGGGGCAGAATTCTTCAGGATTGGTTTCATCCAGCCAGATAATTTCTGAACGATAGCCATTTTTTTTGGCAAAAGCCGCAATGGCTTTGGGATAATCGCCCGGGTAATCAAGGCTTACCAATAGCAGCTTTACTTTTTTATCAGCAAACCCGGCTACATTTTTTTCAAACCAGGGAATTTCACGAATACAGGGACCACACCAGGTAGCCCAGAAGTTTACCACCAACGGTGTACTGGTAGTATCGATCATTTTCAGTAAGGCATCCATCTTTAGTTTTTTGATGGCTTGTGCCGAACCCAATTCGCAGATGGTTACCAAAGCAACCAGCAAGAGTATTTTTTTCATAATGCTTTATTCAAGATCTGTTTCGTAACATCCCCACTCTTTCAACAAGCCTTTCTTTCTTTCTACAGGCAAACTGGCTTGCGTATAATGACCTGCAGCTGTTTTTTGTCTGTACGCTTCATAAATACTTACCGCACACGCAACCGAAATATTTAGGCTCTGTATCATTCCCATCTGTGGAATAATAAAATTGCCATCGGCCAAATTCCGCAACGTTTCCTGCACCCCGTCATGTTCATTACCAAACACCAGTGCAGTACTTTTGGTAAAATCAATCTCGTATAAACCTACGGAATCTGCACCCAAATGGGTTGTTAATATCTGGTCATATTTTTTCCGTAAATCAGCAAAACATTCCTGCACATCTGTATATGCGTGTATGCTAAGCCATTTGGTGGCACTGCTGCTGCTTTTGATGCCGAATCTTTTGTGTTGCTTCATGTTCGTGGAAAGCACATAAATATCCTGTATACCCACTGCATCACAGGTTCTCATTACGGCAGAAATATTGTGCGGATCATTTACATTATCCATCACTACCGCCAAATTGGTTTGGCGTTTGGCCAGTACGTGCAATAATCTGTCTCTTCGCTCAGGTGTCATAATACATCGATGTAAAACGAAATTCGATAACAAGGACGAGGAAAACAAATTGAATTTGCGGCTACCCGGCTTTTATTGTTTTTACACCGAGAGTTGTTTTAGTTACATATTTATCTCTCTGCGAAAACGCTGACAACTGTGAGGCTCTGCGGTTGGTGCAAGCCCAATCCAACCGCAGAGCTTCAGGGAACGGGGAGTTTTCGCAGAGAAAAAAGTAGAAAGAAAATAAAATAGCATGAAGCACACGCTTCATGCTATTGAAACAAACTTATCAGACTAACCTCTGCCACGGCGACCCCGGCCACGATCATTGTCGCGATCATCGCCTCTACCTCTGTCGTTCCTGTCATCACGATCATATCGGTTATTTCGGTCATTATCAAATCGTCTGTTATAACGGTCATCATCACGGCCACGGTAATTTCTATCGTCGCCTATGCGGTATACCGGGCCTTGTGCAATAAATACAGGTCTGCGGTAAGTATTATAGTAACGGCTATAACGACTACGGTATACATTTCCATTTAGGTAAGGTCTTGGCTCATTGATCACCACTTTGTATCCATTATACAAATCATAATCACGGTACATTACCGGAAGCTGTGCGCCAAAAGTCCAGTTGCCTCTATCCAGATAAATGAACTGGCGATTGGGTATATCGTAATAAGAATCAATCTCCGGTAAATAATAATAGTTACCGGCATAGTTGCCTGGTAATCCCCAACCCGGCCTTGCGCCAATACTAAGGTTAAGGTTTAAACGAACCTGTGCATTGGTTTCGTTGTTAAAAAGAACAATACCGGCAATGAGGGTTGAGAGTAATAACTTTTTCATGGTGTATCATTTTATACACTGTATAAGCCAAACCCAATGCCAGAAATGAGAAAGATTGTTAGCATTTCGTTAATGAAATGCTTGCTTTATATAAGGCGAATACCCAAGCCGGGTTTACCGGATACAAGCACTTTACCAAAATCAAATTGAATACCTTCTGCTGCATCTTCCGCAAGCAATAACGGACCATCCACATCCACATGATCTAATTGCGGAAGAAAATGAGCAATAGCTGCAGAGCCAATAGTAGATTCATTCATGCTACCCATCATCACCTGCATATTCAATGCCCTTGCTTCCTGTATCATTCTTATGGCAGGAGTAATACCGCTGCATTTAGTAAGTTTAATGTTGATGCCATGAAAATGACCATGGCATTTTTTAACGTCCTGTTCAAATACACAACTCTCATCAGCGAACAAAGGAAGTGTTGACTTTTCAAATAAAATTTTCATCCCTTCCCAATTATCTTTTGTTAACGGCTGTTCAATAAATTCTACACCCAATGCAGCCAATTGAGGAATCTTTGCAAGTGCTTCTTCCGTTGTCCATCCTGCATTTGCATCAATACGCAAAACAGCATTTGTATGTTTACGCAGGGCTTCTACAATTTGAATGTCTTCATCCGTGCCTAATTTGATCTTATATACTGGCCAAGGTTTGGCTTTCATTTTAGCCACCATTTTTTCAATCGTGTCAATACCAATCGTATAATCAGTTATGGGCGTGTTCTCCCATTTTGTGTTCCAGAGTTCGTACAAAGGTTTGTTCTTCATTTTGCCAAACAGATCCCATGCTGCCATGTCTAATGCACAAACCAGAAAAGGGTAGTTGGGAAATAAATGATGGAGATAATGCCAGTACCGTGCAGGATCAGTGAGTGCAAATTTTTCTACCAGTGTTCTCTTGGATTCCAGCGTCTCTATCATTTTCTCAACCGTAACATCGTAATAAACAATGGCAGGCGCTTCTCCATATCCGGTAAACGGTCCCAGTTCCAACGCCACTACCAGGGATGGCTGGTGCGTTTTGGTGCGCCCATTAGAAAT
The DNA here is from genome assembly GCA_943372845.1 of Chitinophaga pinensis. Lineage (GTDB taxonomy): Bacteria > Bacteroidota > Bacteroidia > Chitinophagales > Chitinophagaceae > Sediminibacterium > Sediminibacterium pinensis_K. The sequence continues at coordinate 140,972 of CALSAD010000011.1, forward strand.
GGTGAATGGATATTCGAAAGGAAGATTTTGCTGACGATAACTAAGTTTCATATGCCGCACAAAGGTTTAAGTAGAGAAAGGAAGTGTGTAAAAATAATAGAATGAAGAAACAGTGAAAGAAAGAAAGAAAGAAAGAAAAAAATTGAACAGCCCAGAGGAAATATCGAATGATCAATATCGAATATCGAATATCGAATGTCGAAGTGGTCCATACTTCGTAATTCGACATTCATCATTCAATATTCGATATTCATTCCCCTCTGCCACTATTTGTCACATACTCTTTCAGCTCATCATTATATGCATCCGCTTCCAATAATTGCTCCAAACCAATATGCATTCTGTATTGCCAATAGTGTTTGGGGTTGGCGGGAATATTGATTCGTTCTTCGTGCGGATTTTCTCTTCGCATTTTTTCGTCAATGCCCAACAAATCCTGTAACTGAAATACACTCCACATAGCAGGTGAATACAGGTGTTGCACCACAATGGCTTTATTGATCCACGCCTCGCAATATGCAGGTGCATCGCCCCACTGGCCTAATTCATGATTGTAAAAATGTTGAATACGCTCTCTGTCTTCCTCCCACCATCCACGTATGGTACTCATATCATGTGTAGAAGGTGTTACCACACTCAGGTAAGGTGCATCATTAGGATGAAAAAAATCTTTGGTGGGGTCTTTGGGCATACGTTGTATCTCCAGACTTAACAAACCCAACTGACGCATTACATCAGGCACACAAGCGGGCACCAACCCAAGGTCTTCACCGCATACCAGCATATTGGTAACACGTTTTAAAGCAGGTAGTTTTTGTAAGGCTTCTTTCATCCAGAAATCATCCTGACGGCGAAAGAAATAGTTGATGTATAATTCCTGCAATTGCTGCTGAGTATCCGACTCCAGATTTTTAAAGGAAGTGGTATTCTCCATACAAAAACGGAAATGATATGATTGCCCGTTTGTTCCGGGTTCTTCAAACAATAAAACATTACTGATCAGATGGTAGAGACCCTGTTTTATTTTAGCATGGTGTTCGTCCTGGTCAAGTGTTGCAAAATGTTCTTCTACCAAACGTTGGGTGGTATAGTCGGGCTTTAGTGTATACATACCCGATCCTTCATACTTTAGAAAAAGACTTTTCACCAGTTCATTATCATACCCGAATATTTCCCACAACACTTTTTCATTGATAAAGGGCTGCGTATACCGTGCATGATCAAACCAGATACCCTTACTATTGAATTCGGTGATATGCACTGGTATGGCGGGCACAAAATGTCCCATAATACCTTCCACTGCATGCATGGGGATACTCCATATCCGGAAGAAGCCAAGAATATGATCAATGCGGAATGCATCAAAATAATCACTCATCTGCTCAAACCGTTGCTTCCACCAGGCAAACCCATCTTCGCGCATACGTTGCCAGTTGTAAGTAGGAAAACCCCAGTTCTGTCCCGTAACTGCAAAATCATCCGGTGGTGCTCCCGCCTGGTAATCGAGGTGGTACAATTCCGGATTTTGCCAGGCATCTGCACCATGGCGATATACACCAATGGCAATATCTCCTTTTACAATTACGCCATGAGCGTGTGCATAAGCAGTAGCTTCCTGCAGCTGTTTATGTAACTGGTATTGTATAAAATAATGCAAACCGATATCGGTAAACGCTTGCGATTTATTGCCGGTCAATACCGCAATTTCAGCTGCTTTGTATTGTTTGTAAGCAGGCCATTTACTAAAATCCACCGTTCCATATTGATCGCGCAAATAACAGAATGCAGCATACGGCACCAGCCAGTGTTTGTTTTTTTCAAAGTAAGTAGTGTATGCTTTGCTCTGCAATACTGTTTCGCCCGACTCTTTATATACCTCTGTTATGAAAGACCATTTCAATTTGTTTACTTCTTCGTAATCCACTGCAGGCAAAGTATTCAGACGAATTCGTTCTGCTTCAAGCTTCTGCAATCGTTTGCGGGTTTTAACCGAAGAAATTTTATCCAGGTTCAGATACATAGGATGCAAGGCAAATGCAGATATGGCCGCATACGGATACGAATCAACCCAGCTATGCGTGGCTGTTGTATCATTAATGGGCAAGAGCTGGATCATTTTTAATCCGGTTCTTTTGGCCCAGTCTACCAGCAATGGCAGATCTGTAAATTCACCCACACCAAAACTTTTCTCCGTTCGCAAACTAAAAACAGGAATGGCCAACCCTGCACCCTTCCAGGTATTGTTGGGCAATACGGCAAAACCATCATTCAAAATTGTTTGACGATTTGCGTTGCCGTAATCATGCAATACACGGTTATTACCCTCTTCAAACTGTATAAATTGTTTGGCCACCACATCATACACACCATACTTATACGCAATAGGAAAAGAGGCTTTGGAAAGATCAAGGGAGAGACTGTAAAAATTATCTCCCTCTGCCCTGCTCATCAACTTTGGGTTTTGTATATCCCAATTACCCAGTGCATCAGCACTACCTGTTACGCAAAGTGTTTGTCCTTTAGCCAGCAATGGGGTTTTTACTTTCAGCTGGTGGGTAATTTTTTTAGGCTTTGCCGCAGCAACAGCTGTATAATTAGCTTTTAGTAATACTTCTGTAAAAGGCTCTGTATAAAAACTATTTTCAAAATAACCCGCAAAATTCCAGGAATCCACCACGAGTAATTCAGCAGTGGTGCAGGCAGCAGGATAAATGGTTTTATCAGTGCCCCAATCATAATTCAAAAGACCGTCTGCATTTTTAAGAATATATTGATAGGTAATCGCCTGGTCAATCGTATCTGACTTATCAAATTCAAGCACCAGGTACCAGTATTCCTCATTAAAATATTGAAGCGGTACCGCTTTCTCTGTATCACCATTTCCTAATAAAGGATGATTGCCTGAGATAAATAATTCCTGGCCAAATATTGTATGAAAACGGATCTGAAAAATAATCTTCTGTAAGACTTTCTTTGTATCTGCTTTTTTGAGAGCAGCTTTTTTAGCTGCCGGCTTTGCTGTTGCTTTTTTGGTTATGACTTTTGTAACAACGATTGGTTGTTCAATGCTTTTTGTTGTTTTACCTGCTTTACTAGCGGAAACGGTTTTCCCGTTTTTGGTATGTATTGTTTTTGATTTTTTTTTCTCCGATGTTCTTACATCTTTTGATAGCGCCTTCTTTGAAATAGTTTTGGAAGGTGTGGCGGACGTAGTTGATGCATTATGCACCATAGCTGGTGCATTCTTTTTTTTCTCAGTGGCCAAGTTGCATGATTTTAAGATGGCTAAAGTAATAAAACTAATGTGTAAATCAAACACAATTACCAAAAAGTCGTTACATTTTTTTCGCCGAAGGCAGTAGTAATCAGTAAGTTACTATACACCCGCTTTTACCAGGTCGGCACCTTTCTCTCCAATCATAATACAGGCAGCATTGGTATTGCCAGATACAATCGTGGGCATAACAGAAGCATCAATAACCCGCAAACATTTTACGCCATGTACGCGTAACGAATCATCCACAACCGCCATGGCATCGTTGCCCATTTTACAGGTACCCACCGGATGATACAATGTTTCGAGGCTTTTATTAATGTGAACCTGCAAGGCTTGATCAGACAAATCTTTTGGAAAATGAATCCCATCAGCCAGATAACCTTTCAGGGTATCGGTTTGCATGACTTCTATGGCTTTTCGCATAGCTGCCAGTAAGGTCTCCCTGTCTTTGGGTGCTGAAAGCAGGTTGGGTTGTATGAGTGGCGCATCCTGTGGTTTGGAACTTTTTAACCCAATATATCCCCTGCTCGCAGGCCTGATCAGTATGGCCATGATACTGAAGCCATCTATCGTAGAAAATGTTTTAATATTATGGATGTCGGTTGAATAATCATCGTTAATACCCAATGGAACAAAATGAAATTGCACATCCGGCCGGTTAAGTGAGGAATCGGTTTTTACAAAAGCATTGGCTTCTAAAGGGCTATTCGCTAATGGTCCGCTACTCAAGAATAAATGTTGTAATACCGATTTGGCCATATTAAATGGTTTCAGCACGGAATTACCTGTGGGCACATTAGATATACCACTCACACCACTCCAGACATGATCCTGCAAATTTTTGCCTACACCAGGCAGGGGGAATTTGATATCAATTCCCTGTTTACTCAATTCAGAAGGATCGCCAATGCCTGATAACATTAATATTTGCGGCGATTGAATGGCACCGGCGGCAAGCAACACCTCTTTGCTGCAATTGATGCGTTCAGAATTGGAGTGTGCGGTAATCACTTCTACCCCCACCGCTCTTCCATGTTCTATTAACACGCAACGAACCTGTGTGTTGGTTCGCACCGTTAGGTTAGCGCGGCGCATAGCTGGTTTTAAAAATGCGGAGGCGGTGCTATGCCGTTTATTTTTTTTGATGGTAAACTGAAGCATACTGGCCCCTTCCTGCTCTGCACCGTTATAATCAGTATTTGCAGGAATACCCGCTTCTACACAGGCTTCTACAAACACAGGCCCCAATACGCTTGGCTGACGCGATAAGGTAACATTCAAAGGCCCACCTTCTCCATGATAAGGTGCCCCAAACTGTTCATGGTTTTCTGATTTCAAAAAATAGGGCAATACATCCTCATACCCCCATCCCTTATTCCCCAATGCCGCCCACTCATTATAGTCTTCCTTATTACCCCGCACGTAGGCCATGGCATTGGTAGAACTGCTGCCGCCCAGGGTTTTGCCACGGGGAATATATAATTTTCGATTGTCTACATGCTTTTGCGGTTCTGTCCAGAATGCCCAGTCCACCGCTGTTCTATTCAATTTGGTATACGCCCCCGGAATATGGATCTCCGGTTTTTTATCTGCCGAACCTGCTTCCAGTAACAATACCTGGCAGGCAGGATCTTCTGTTAAACGGTTAGCTAAAACACAACCCGCTGAACCTGCACCAATGATGATGTAATCGTATGCCATTTTCTAAATATAGCAGAAAAAACTGCAGAAAGTTTGCAGGAGGAAGAAGGAATCTGTTTGAAATCTTCCCCCTACCCTTACTATCACGGAATTCAATCAGCATTATTCCTGTAACTTACCAAACACCTGTTATATTTGTAATACTAACAATTGTTCGTGTATGAATCTCACTCAAAACCGCAATGAAGACTGGATGAAAATGGCTGTAAGCCAAACACAGCAGCATCTTGAAAAAATTAAACTGGGCGGCGGCAAAAAAGCAATCGAAAAACAAAAAGAGCGCAACAAACTTACCCCACGTGAACGAATTGCGTATTTGTGCGATGCCGATAAACCCTTTATTGAAATTGGCGCATTTGCCGGTTTTGAGATGTATGAAGAACAAGGAGGTTGTGCCGCAGGCGGTACGGTGGCAGGTGTTGGTTATGTAAGTGGCCGGCAATGTATTGTTGTAGCCAATGACCAAACGGTGAAAGCGGGCGCATGGTTTCCCATAACGGGAAAAAAGAATTTACGCATGCAGGAGATCTCGATGGAAAATAAATTACCCATTATTTATTTGGTAGATAGTGCCGGTGTATTTCTACCGATGCAGGATGAGATCTTTCCGGATAAAGAACATTTTGGCCGCATCTTTCGCAACAATGCACGCATGAGTGCGATGGGTATTACACAGATTGCCGCAGTAATGGGTGCCTGTGTGGCCGGTGGTGCTTATTTACCCATTATGAGTGATGAGACACTGATGGTGGAGGGCGCAGGCAGTATTTTTCTGGCGGGTTCGTATTTGGTAAAAGCGGCCATTGGTGAAGACATAGATAACGAAACACTGGGAGGTGCCACTACGCATACTGAGATCAGTGGTATTGCCGATTATAAATTTGCTACAGAAGAAGCCTGCCTCGACCATATTAAAAAGATCATGAACAAACTGGGCGATGCAGGTAATGCAGGGTTTAACCGAACGAAAGCAGTTCTGCCCAAAAAAGATCCCAAAGAAATCTATGGCATCATGCATGAGGGTAATGTGAAGCCTTATGATATGCTGGAAATTATTGAACGGATGGTTGATAACAGTGAGTTCGATCAGTTTAAACAGGACTATGGCAAAAGCATTCTCTGCGGTTATGCCAGGATAGAAGGCTGGGCTGTAGGTATTGTTGCCAACCAGCGACTGGTAAGCAAAAATAAAAAAGGAGAAATGCAGATTGGTGGGGTGATCTATAACGATAGTGCCGATAAAGCCGCACGTTTTATCATGAACTGTAACCAGAAAAAAATACCCCTTGTTTTTTTACAGGATGTAACCGGCTTTATGGTGGGCAGCCGCAGTGAGCACAGTGGTATTATTAAAGATGGTGCCAAACTGGTAAATGCCGTGGCCAATTCAGTCGTTCCAAAAATTACCATTATTGTGGGCAATAGTTATGGTGCGGGTAATTATGCCATGTGTGGTAAAGCTTATGACCCTCGTTTTATTTATGCATGGCCTTCAGCAAAAATTGCGGTAATGGGTGGTGAGCAGGCAGCCAAAACTTTATTGCAAATACAGGTAGCCAATTTAAAAGCCAAAGGAAAAGAAGTGAGTGCAGAAGTAGAAAAAGAACTGTTGGATCGGATTAAAGCCAGCTACGAAAAACAAACCTCCCCCTATTATGCAGCGGCGCGTTTATGGGTAGATAATATTATTGATCCTATTGAAACTCGCACCGTTATTGCAGAAGGCATTGCAGCTGCCAACCACAATCCGGAGTTGAGTGATTTTAAGATGGGGGTTTTTCAGGTGTGAGATTTTTTGTACGCTGTTAGCCGCAGATTCGCAGATTAGATAATAAAATCTGCGAATCTGCGGCTATTCTTTTGAGTGCCATAAACATAAACACTCTCAAAAGAAAATTGATAGATAAACCACACACTGGTAAATTTGCTTATAAATTTTAGCAATGGCAAATAAGGTATGCAGGCTTCTCTATTTATTTCTTTTCATCAACACCACAATTCTTTCTGCACAAACCAGTAAAGTAACCCTATCAGGAACCGTAAAAGACAGCAAAAATAAAGCCCCCCTTGCTTTTGTAAATATTGCTCTTAAAAAAGCTGTTGATAGTAGTTTTGTGGCAGGTACCATCACCAACGAAGAAGGGCTTTTTAATTTTGTTGATATCAAACCCGGGAATTATTTTTTGCAATACCTATATACCGGCTTCCTTTCAAGAAATCAATCTGTTTTAGTAGGTAGCCTCAGCCCCTTTCTCAATATCGGTTCAATAGAACTACAAGAAGATGCTAAACAATTACAGGAAGTGGTGGTTTCTTCCAAATTAGATAATGTGAGTAATGGAATGGATAAAAAAAGTTACACAGTTGCCTCACTGATCAGCCAGAGCGGTGGCTCTGCTTTGCAGGTATTAAAAAATTTACCCGGCATTACTACCAGCCAGGATGGTAAAGTAGAACTACGGGGCAGTAATAAAGTAGCCATTCTGATTGATGGAAAACAATCTGCCTTAACCGGTTTCGACAGCCAAACAGGATTGGATAATATTCCAGCATCTGCCATTGAAAGAATTGAGATCATTAATAATCCATCTGCCAAATACGATGCCAATGGCAATGCGGGCATCATCAATATCATTTATAAAAAAAATAAGCAGGAAGGCTTCAACGGCAAACTAGGTTTTGCTACCGGGCTGGGTGCTTTATGGGAGAAAAAAGCAAACCTGCCAACTATCCGTCCGCAATACAGGGCCACACCCAAAATTAATCCCAGCCTTTCTTTAAATTACCGGAAGAATAAGATCAATGCTTTTTTGCAATCAGACTGGCTCTATACAGAAACACTTAATAAAAATGAATTCGTAACCCGAACCTATACCACCGGAACCACCATACAGCAACAAACCAAAAGAAACCGGAACACACATTTTGTGAATACCAAAATGGGGGTTGACTGGAACATCAGCACCAACGATATATTCACCCTTTCCGGTTTGTATGGTATTGAAAAAATAATCGATCGCGGTGATCAGCCTTTTTTTAATGGTGACCTTTCAAAGAGGGAAAGGCTATGGCAATTTCTGGAAGATGAATTAAAAACAACAATTGCAGTAAATGCAGCCTATCAACATAAATTTAAACAACCGGGGCATTTACTGAATATTGGTTTTAATTACACCTTTCATAGAGAAGATGAAAAATATAATTTCGTAAACATACTGGCTACTACAACAGGGCTCGACTCATTCAAACTTTTATCTGATGAGCATGTAGCCGACTTTACCGTTGATTATGTGAAGCCCCTAAAATCAGGTCGTATAGAAGGCGGTATGAAATTTCGCTATCGCGATATACCAACCAATATGCAGTTTAAACCCGGCATCAATTCTCCATTAGATACCAATGCGGGAGGTGCGGCTACGTACCGGGAAGTAATTCCTGCCTTATATGGAAACTATGTTTTTGAAAGTAACAAGATAGAAGCTGAAATAGGTTTACGCGTAGAATATGTGAACCTGCAGTATGATGTAAATCCAAACCACAACACATACAAAAGTGATGGATACAATTATACACAGCCTTTCCCTAGTATTCGATTGGCTTACAAAATAAATGACCAGAATAAACTGTCCTTGTTTTACAATCGCAGGGTTGACAGACCCAATGAAGTGGATATCCGTATTTTTCCTAAATATGATGATGCCGAAATCATAAAAGTAGGCAACCCGGGTTTACGTCCTCAGTTTACAAACGCCTATGAGTTAGGATACAAAACCAGTTTGGCAAAAGGCTATTTTTATGCAGCCCTCTACCATCGCCAAACAGATGGTACCATCATACGCATTGCTACGCAGGTACCTCCTAGTACGTTAATATATACGGTGTTTCAGAATGCGGGCAACAGCAGTAATACAGGTATTGAAATGGTATTACAACAGGATTTTTCAAAAGTATTTTCATTAACTACCAATGCCAGTATTTACCAAAATACCATAGCAGCTTTTACGGTAACGAATAAATATCCGGTTACTTCTGTTTATACAGCAACCAAAGAAAATTTCACTTCGGGTAATCTGAAAATCAATGGTATTCTTCACTTTCCCAAACAAGTTGATTGTCAGGTCAGCGGCATTTATCTGGCACCAGATATTATCCCCCAGGGCAGGGTGGATACACGGTTCTCTGTTGATATCGGTTTGAAAAAACAAATTCAATCGGGAAAGGGAGAATTGTTTGTGAACGCGTCTGATATTTTTAATACCCTGCGCATTAAAAAAACAACCAATGGAAATGGATTTATATTGAACAGTACCGATTATTATGAAACACAGGTTGTACGTATAGGGTATAGTTATAAATGGTGACAACACCATCTAGCAATCGAAGAATTTTTGTAAAGTGTTACACACATCCGATTACCGTTTGTAAAAAATAGCCTCTGGTATAGCCTTACAATTTCATTACTTTGCCCACTTAAAATGTTCCTCTATGTTATACCCTATTTATACCGTTGATGCCTTTACGGATAAAGTATTTGGTGGTAATCCCGCAGCCTGTTGTCCGCTGCAGGAATTTTTACCTACCCAAACCATGCAGCAACTGGCCAATGAAAACAATTTATCAGAAACCGCTTTTTTTGTGAAGAATGAAGATGGCAGTTACGATCTACGCTGGTTTACACCCGAAGTAGAAATGGATCTGGCTGGCCACCCTACTCTTGCTACCGCTTTTGTGATCTTCAACTATCTTGAGCATCCCTCTGATACCATTGAATTTCACACAAAAAGTGGTTTGCTCACCGTAGTTAAAAAAGGCGATCTATTGGAAATGAATTTTCCTGCCCGTATGCCTGTTGCCTGTACCCCACCGGATGCATTACTAAAAGGTTTTAACATACCACCTGCGCAGGTATTACAATCACGCGATTATTTTTTAGTATACAATACACAGGAAGAAATAGAACAGGTAATACCCGATTATACTTATTTGAACACCGTAGATACGCTCGGCATCATTATTACCGCTAAAGGAAATGCTTCTGATTTTGTGTGTCGTTTTCTGGTTCCCAATTCAGTTATTGGTGAAGACCCGGTAACAGGATCAGCACATGCCACCCTCATTCCTTATTGGGCTCAGCAACTAAACAAAACAGATATGACCTCTATACAACTTTCTAAAAGAAAAGGTCACTTATGGTGCGGCTTCCGCGGAGATAGGGTAACCATTTCGGGCAAAGCTGTTTTGTATATGAAGGGGGAATATTTTTTATAAACCCGTCATTTCGATGAGTGAGGAACGAACGAAGAGAAATCTCATTATCGATTTACAGATTTCGATCCCGCCAGGGCGGGATCGAAATGACGACCAACCGCTCAAGTGAGTGACACAACGAAGATGACCAAAGAAACCACCGCCCACCAATTAATGATTTACACCGACGGATCTGCGCGTGGCAATCCGGGTCCGGGTGGGTATGGTATTGTGTTGTTATGGGGCAATCAGCGTAAAGAATTGTCGGCCGGTTACCGTCTTACAACCAATAACCGTATGGAACTGATGGCAGTGATTGTAGCATTGAAATCACTCACCAAAAAGCATATACCCGTTGCTATCTATACCGATAGCCAGTACGTGGTAAACAGCGTAGAAAAAAAATGGTTGGACAACTGGATACGAACTGATTTCAAAGGCGGCAAAAAAAACAAAGACCTATGGCTGGCCTATCATGCCATTGCCAAAAATTTCATGGTGCGTTTTCATTGGGTAAAGGGCCATGCCAATAATGCCATGAACAACCGATGCGATGAACTGGCCACCGCAGCAGCAGATGGTAAGGATTTATTGGTGGATGAAGTGTATGAAATGGATAAAGGATGAGGTGATAGAAGTTCATAGTTCATAGTTCATAGTTCATAGTTCATAGTTCATAGTGAAAACGAGTATTGGCTTCTAATTATTAATTTTTAATTTCTAATTTTTAATTATGTCTTACAATACTCTCTGCAGCTGGAGCGGCGGTAAAGACAGTTGTTTTGCTTTACTGCAATCCATACAGCAGGGGTACCAACCGAAAGTATTATTGAATGTTTTAAATGAGGCAGGAAAAATTTCGCGCAGTCATGGTATACCTGCTGCTATACTAGAAGCACAGGCGTCAGCCATTGCATTACCCATTCACCTGATTAGTAGCAGCTGGCAGGAATATGAAGCAAAATTTACGGGAGCATTAACGCAACTAAAGGATGCATATAATGTATCACACGCGGTGTTTGGCGACATAGACCTGCAAGCACACCGCGATTGGGAAGAAAAAGTTTGCGCTACTGCCGGATTAACCGCATTGTTACCACTCTGGCAACAAAATAGAAAAGCGTTGGTGATGCAGATGCTCGAAGCAGGGATAGAAACCATTATTGTAAGCTGTAACACGATAATGGGTGACCGTTTTTTGGGAAAACAATTAACCGTAGCATTAGTAGATGAACTGGAAGCTTTAGGCATTGATGCCTGCGGTGAAAATGGCGAGTTTCATACGCTGGTGCTAAATTGTTCTTTATTCAGTGAGCCCGTACATGTTACCGTAGGAAATAAGATTTTACACGATAATTACTGGTTTACCGAACTCCAATTAGCGTAAAACTTGCCACTGATTACACTGATTTTCACAGTTCTTCTCAGTGCAAATCAGTGCCATCGGTGGCAAAAAAAAGAGCCTCACAAAGAGGCCCTTTCAACATATCATGTATGGCTTTTACGCCAATGCTTTCTTCGAAAAATAATTCTTCGCCAGGTAATACGTACCAAACAAAACTGCAGAAAATACAACAGTAGCCATCACACTATTTTTATAAAAAGGCAGTGCATCATTATAACAAAGCAGCAATCCGTTAAATGTTTTCGGGCGGTTCAATCCAAACCCACGATCGCTAACCCAAACCAGGAAATTAGAGATCAGGAAATAAGTAGTGGGTGCAGCCAAAGCAGCAATCACTACATTACCGATCTTGTTGGTTTTAATCAGGAAACCAAAACAGGTCATACCCGCAAACAGCAGATAATTGATCAATTGTCCATCATAAAAACCAATAATATTGGTGAACCCATAGGTATACAAAGCCTGGTACAGTAAATCTGACAGGAACATGGAAACCAGGGGCAATACAAAAGCCCATTTTTTATTTTGTACAAATAGTGCCCCACTAAATAAGCCAATGGCAATCTGTGGTGCAAAACCCATAGGACGGTTAGGCAAAATACGGTACAAAGCACTCACCAGTACCATCAAAAAAAGAGAAATAATAAGCGATCGGTTGATTTTCATCTGTCAGTTGTTTCGGTGCAAAAATAGGCGATAATTGCCATCAGCCCATGTCAATTTTCCTCATACTGTGAATAAGCTTTACAGAGCGGGTACAAATGCTTTGTATAGGGTGGCATTTCCCGATGCATTGAGTGAATAGGTTTGATCGGCCATAATAGCAACCGCCTCTCCCCGCTTTAAGGCCATAGTATTGTTTAGTACGGCCCCACCTTCCGTTACCACTAGTATTTCAAGTGACGCTGTTGTATTTGTATAAGATAAAGAAGCAGACAAATCAATACGGGCAATACCGAAATCAGCTACAGGGCATGGATACACCTTTTCACCCGGTAAAACTGTATTTCCTTTCATAATATCCGGAACGATGCTTTCAAAAATGGTGTGCTTCATTAATTCCGGTACATCAATATGTTTTGGGGTGAGGCCGGCTCTGAGTACATTATTGCTATTGGCCATCAGTTCTACACACTGGCCCTGCATATAGGCATGGGGCACGCCCGGCCCCTGAAAAATTGCTTCTCCCGGCTGCACACAAACGATATTGAAAAAATACAGGGAGAATACGGCCCTGTCAATATCTCCTATAACAGTTTTACCTGCAAAAATTTTGTCTACCCACCAGCCGGGCATAGCGGGTGTTAACTCCCCTTCATTTTTTTTTCGGATCTCCCTTTTGATCAGATTGGTAAGCATGGAATTGATCTCCGGCTGTTTCATCTCCATTACAAAACGGTACAACTCCTTCAGCCCTTCTTTACGGTAAAGGGATAGTAGAATATTCAATTCCGGAACATCTTCCAGTGTTTTCTCAATATCGGCCTGCTGTTTAAATCCATGTAACAACCAGAACTCACTGAGTGCCACCATTACTTCTGGTTTATGGTTACGGTCTTTATAATTGCGGTAAGGTGCTTGAATGGGTATACCAGCCGCTTCTTCCCTATCGAATCCCTTTTCCGCTTCTTCTTTATTGGGGTGTACCTGTATGGAGAGAATATCTTTTACATCCAGAATTTTAAAAAGGTAAGGCAGTTCACCAAAACGGTCGAACACCTTTGCAGACAGCAACCTATCAGGTTGTTCTGTACAAAGCCGGTACAAAGAAACAGGCCCGTTACGGGTTAGTAAATCGGAAGGAGCAGATGGGTGTGCACCCATCCAATACTCGGCAAAGGGCTTATGCTCTGGATTAGGAATACCCAGAAACTCAGGCAGAAAATCATAACCGCCCCATGCATAGTGCATATACTTACCCCTCAGTTTGCCAATGCCTTCTATCGTTTCCATCACGTATAAATTACAGGTATTTTCCTATAACGTGTAAATGCGGAATATCTTGTATTCACTCCTACTTTTAAGAAAACTTTTTAACGATGAGTCTTAATCAAACAAAAGGCAGACATGGGGAGGATATGGCAGCTGCGTGGCTGGAAAAAAAAGGCTATACCCTGCTGGAAAGAAACTGGCGATTCCGCCATTGGGAAGTGGATATCATTGCTTCTAAAGAAAAATTTCTTCATTTCATAGAAGTCAAAACAAGGCACTCACTCAGGTATGGCCGGCCCGAAGAAAGTATTACCCGCGATAAAATGACCAACCTGAAAAACGCCGCCGAAGAATACCAATACCAACACCCGGAATGGAAATACATTCAGTTTGATGTAATCGCAATTACAATCATTGAGGAAGAACTGAAAGAAATCTTTATGATTGAAGACGTTTACTTTTAATTAAAAATTAGCAATTAAAAATTAAAAATTACAGGTTGTTAATGAACGATAACCTGCAATTTTTCTTTAATAGCATTATTGAGGAGAAGTGTTTTAATTAGGATAGTTTTCGAAATTTTTTTCGCGTACACTTAATTGTTTATCTATCACAATTCCAATATTGCTTTTGATATCCTTCGTGTTAGAATAATAGCCAAATGACGGGTAAAGCAAAGTTGTATCATGAAAGTAAATTCTAGCTATAAATGCTCCTTCAGAATTGTATTCCTTTCCTATAACATATTCTTTACTAAGCTCTGCTCCTTGTGGAATCGCTGGAAACGCAACTGATACATCAAGCGTTTTGATAACTACACTATCTATTATGGCGGAGCTTTGATTTTCTACCCATAATGTATGCTTCATTGATGATTGGCAACTTATAAGCATAAAGAAAGCTATCAGTATGATTGAGCACCTCCTCATCCAACAATCAATTTTTAATTGTTAATTGCTAATTGTTAATTAAATACGTTCCATCATCTTCTCCACCATCTTATACGTTGCCGGGCAATACTCAATATTCTGCTGGTGTACGTGAATGTATTCTACCATTTTCTTTTTCTTCAGGTGAGGAAAACCGGCACAATCTTCGGGGCGCACTTCATAAATACTGCACATATGGTTATCCATATTCAGAAACTGGCAGGGCTGTTTTACGTTCACCCAATCGCCCGCTTTTTTATCAAACTCGAGCCATTTGTCTTTGAACTCCTGTGGTTTGATCTCAAAATGTGCGGCAATTCTCTTGATGTCTTTAATGGTAAAAGTAGGTGTCATGCTTTTACAGCAATTGGCGCAGCTTAAACAATCCACTTCTTGCCACACTTCTGCATCAATCTGTTCTGCTATTTTATCCAGGCCGCGTGGAGGGTTCTTTTCTATCTTCCCTAAATAACGTTTAAAAGCTTTCTGGTGATAACGTACTTTTTGCTTGAATGAACGGAGATTGACAACCATTTGAAAATTTTGTGATTGGAAAATTTTGACATGGCAATATCGTTCAGGAATACCTTACCGCCAAATAACTCTCATGCGTATGGTAAAGTCTGCAATAGGAGATTGTTGTATATTTATTCAAACACAAAACCTATACCATTCAAACATCAACAAATTACTTTATTGACCCATTTACCTATTTACCAATTTACCCAATCACCTAATTACCCATTTACCCAACACCCATGTGGGACGCATATAAAAAAGGATACAAAGCATGGCTTCGCCTGGAGAAATCGCTCAGCGATAATTCAGTAGAGGCTTACCTGCGCGATATAAATAAACTGACCGATTTTTTACAAACCACAAAGCGCCTGGTATCACCGGGAGAACTTGTGTTGAAAGATCTGCAGCAGTTTGTAAAATGGATAGGTGAATTGGGCATGACCGCTACTTCGCAGGCAAGGATCATTTCCGGAATCCGGAGTTTTTACAAGTATTGCCTGCTGGAACAGGTTTCTCAAACGGATCCTTCTACCCTGCTGGATGCGCCTAAAACAAGAAGAAAATTACCCGATGTATTAACCTTTGATGAAATCGAATTGGTGATTGCGCAAATTGATCAAAGCACACCCGAAGGTGGCAGAAACAAAGCCATTCTGGAAACCATGTACAGCTGCGGGTTGCGCGTTAGTGAAGTGGTGAACCTTAAAATTTCATGCCTGTACCTGGATATTGGTTTTATCAGGGTAATTGGCAAGGGGGATAAAGAAAGGCTGGTGCCTATTGGACGGGACGCGATAAAATACATCCGTTTGTACAAAGAAAATATCCGTGTACATCAACCCATACAGGAAGGTTTTGAAGATTTTCTTTTCCTGAATTATCGTGGCAAATACCTGAGCCGTGTGATGATTTTTTACATCATTAAAAACATGGCGGCAAAAGCAGGCATTACCAAACATATTTCGCCACATACTTTTCGCCATTCATTTGCCACACACCTGGTAGAAGGTGGTGCCGACCTGCGTGCCGTGCAGGAAATGATGGGGCATGAAAGCATTACTACCACGGAAATTTACACACATCTGGACAGGGATTATCTGCGGGATACGCTGCAGCGTTTTCATCCTGCGTTTAAAGTATCAGGCCAATAGAGCCACCGGATCTTTTTGTATAGGATCTTACTTACCGAAAAGCGGCCTTCCCAAAAATCAATTATGTTTGCTCCTCTAAACCGAAAACAAGTATGAAAAAGATCATGATGATTGCCGCTGCTCTGTGCAGTATAACCGCCTTTTCGCAGGTAAGAATGCCTGCCCCAAGTCCTACGCAGAAAATTACCCAGGAATTTGGAATCGGTTCTATCGAATTAACGTATTCCCGACCCAGCATCAAAGGCCGCAGTTTATTTAAAGACAACAGCGACCTGGGACCTTTGGGTAAATTATGGCGCACCGGTGCCAATGCCGCAACCCGTATTGTATTTACCGATAAGGTAATGATGGGTGGAAAATTATTAGATACAGGTGCATATGTATTGTACACCATTCCCGGAAAAGAATACTGGGAGATCATCATCAATAAAGGATTGAAAAATTCCGGTACGGATGGCTACAAAGAAAGCGAAGACATCAACCGCTTTAAAGTAAAAGCCGAAAAACTGGGTAATGAAGTAGAAACCTTTACCATGCAGTTTGGTAATGTACAGGCCGAAAGCTGTGAATTACAAATGATGTGGGGCAACACAGTAGTAAAAGTGCCTATGAGCGTGAATGTAAAAGATCGCATTCGTGTGCAGGTAGAAAAAGCCTTGTCTGCCGAAACGCCAAACGCAGGTGTGTATCAATCTGCTGCTACTTTTTATTATGAGTGGGATAAAGACCTGAACAAAGCACTTGTAAACATCAACAAAGCCACACAGGCCAACCCAGCTGCATTCTGGCTGTTTTTGTTACAGGCTAAAATTCAGAGAGACCTAGGTGATAAAGCTTCAGCAAAAGCGAGTGCCGAAAAATGCATCACATTGGCAACCACTGCCAAAAACGATGATTATGTAAAACAGGCGGGGGATTTATTAAAGAAATTATAACACGTCATTTCGAAGAAGGAACGACTGAGAAATCTCATGTTAGTAGAAAGTAATATGCTTCTTTCATGAGATTTCTCCTCGTTCGTTCCTCACTCGTCGAAATGACGGTTTTATATTATATGGTCATGATCTTATCAACAGATCATTCATAACCCAAGAAAGCCTTCTCAAAAGAGAAGGCTTTCTAAAAATATATTCCTGACTCCCATAATAGGAAGCGTAAGGTTAGGCCTCTGCCATATCCGGAATCATTTCCGCTTTGTAAGCACCTGCATCCAGCTTAGCCTTGGTTTCGCTGAAAGCTTTCAGGGTTTCTTCAATGTCTGCATCCGTGTGCGAAGCAGTCGGTATCAAACGATAAATGATATGCCCTTTCGGAATTACCGGATACACTACAATAGAACAGAATATCTTGTAATTCTCGCGCAGATCCATTACCATGGCTGTTGCTTCTTCCACACCACCTTTCATATAAACAGGGGTTACCATGGTGTTGGTATTGCCAATATCAAATCCTCTTTCTTTCAATCCTTTCTGCAGTTTCAGGGCGTTGGTCCATAACCTGGCTTTTAATTCAGGTTGTGTTTGCAACAGTTCCAGTCTTTTCAGGTTACCAATTACAATCGGCATCGGTAAACTCTTTGCAAAAATCTGTGAACGGATATTGTAACGGATAAAATCTATGATCGCTTTATCACCCGCCATAAATGCCCCAATGGAAGCCATTGATTTGGCAAAGGTTGAAAAATACAGGTCAATTCCATCCTGGCAATCCTGCTCCTCTCCTGCACCCGCACCGGTGGTACCCAATGTTCCAAATCCGTGTGCATCATCTACCAGTAAACGGAATTCAAATTTCTTTTTTAGTTCAACAATCTCTTTCAGTTTTCCCTGATCGCCCGCCATACCAAACACACCTTCTGTTATTACGAGAATACCACCGGTTTTTTGTTTTTCAATCAAAGCCGTGGCACGTTCCATTTGTTTGCTAAAATCTTCCAGATCATTATGTTTAAACACATAACGGTGGCCCGGATGTAAGCGTAAGCCATCAATAATACAGGCATGACTTTCTGCGTCGTACACAATCACATCATGACGGCCACAGATGGCATCAATCGCACTCATGATACCCTGGTAACCAAAGTTCATCAGAATCGCGTCTTCCTTGCTTTCAAAAGCTGCCAGTTCTTTCTCCAACTGTTCGTGGTAATTACTGTTGCCACTCATCATACGTGCACCCATCGGTAAGGCAAGGCCAAATTTGGCGGCTGCATCTGCATCGGTTTTACGTATTTCGGGGTGATTGGCCAGACCAAGGTAATTGTTCAGGCTCCACACAATCATTTCCTTACCGCGGAAGTTCATGCGATTACCGATCTCACCTTCCAACTTGGGAAAAGCGAAATATCCATGGGCCCTTTCACGGTGCTGACCTAGAGGTCCATAATTCTTTAACAGTTTTTCAAAGATGTCTGCCATATTATCAAATCATTACTTTGGTGAAAAAATCGTTGCAAAAGTAAACTTTTACCCCCTAAAGGGCAAGTTCAATTATACACCATCCCTTACCTTCACGTATCATTTAACGGTTTTGGCGTAAAATATGGCGCTAAATCATAATTTATACACATGAAAATACTGATGATACCGGTTTTTGCCGGTCTGCTGGCCTTGCAGGCTACTGCCCAAAAAAATCCGCCTGTTGTTGCAGATGCAGCGGTTCAAAGGCCCAAATTGGTAGTTGGGATTGTGGTTGACCAGATGCGCTGGGATTATTTATACCGGTTTCAACCGCTGTTTAAAGCCAATGGCGGGTTTAGAAGAATGATGGGGGAAGGATTCTCATGCGATAATACATTGATCCCTTATACCCCTACCGTAACCGCCTGCGGACATACCACCGTTTATACCGGAAGTGTTCCCTCAATTCATGGTATTGCCGGAAATGCCTGGTGGGATAATCAATTGATGCGTTCTGTGTATTGCAGTGAAGATAAAACCGTAAAAGGCGTGGGTGGAAAAAGTGAGGAAGATGGGCAGATGAGTCCACGCAATATGCTTACCACAAGTATTTGTGATGAACTGCGACTGGCCACGAATTTTAAAAGTAAAGTGATTGGTGTAGCATTAAAAGACCGTGGCTCTATATTACCCGCAGGTCATTCTGCCAACGGGGCTTATTGGTATGAAGGAAAATCCGGCAATTTTATTACCAGCACTTATTACATGAATGAATTGCCGGAGTGGGTAAACAAATTCAACAACCGTAAACTGGTAGATTCTTTATACAAACTTGGATGGAATACTTCCTTACCAAAAGAAACCTATTTACAATATGCAACCGCTGATGAAAAACCTTATGAAAGCAAACCATTTGGCAGAGAAGCAACAGGATTCCCCTATGATCTTTCTAAATACATAGGGAAGGATTTCAGTAAAATATCCACTACACCCCACGGAAATACCTTAACCGCAGAAATGGCGAAAGCAGCCGTGCTTGCAGAGAAACTGGGCAGAGGCGAAGCCACCGATTTTCTGGCAGTAAGTTTTTCTTCACCGGATTATGTTGGCCATTCATTCGGCCCCAACTCCTGGGAGCAGGTAGATGATTATGTAAAACTGGATGATGAGCTGGGAAAACTACTTTCTTTTCTGGATGGCTATGTTGGTAAAAATCAATACACCGTTTTCTTAACAGCCGATCATGCGGTAGCGCATATACCCGGTTTTATGAAAGAAAACAAATTACCCGGTGGCGTTGTGGATGATGCGGGTATGATGAAAGACATGAACGCAAAACTGAAAGAGAAATTTGGCATTGAGAATACCATTGTAAGTATGTACAATTACCAGGTTTACCTCAACCATCCAAGAATTGATTCGGCCAAACTGGATGACGAACCCATTAAAAAATGGATCATTCAATACGTAAAGAAAAATGAATCGATTGTAAATGCATTTGCCACGTCAGATATTATGACAACCCCCATCAACAAAACCCTTCGTGAAATGCTGGCCAATGGCTTCAATCCCCGCCGCAGTGGTGATGTACAGCTGATATTAAAACCGGGCTATATTGAAGGCAGTGCCACCGGAACCACACATGGTTTATGGTATCCGTATGATGCACATATTCCTTTGTTGTTTTATGGATGGGGTATTAAAAAAGGAAAAGCCAGTCGTGAAACGTATATGACAGATATTGCTCCTACTCTTGCTTCTTTACTGCATATTCAAATGCCCAGCGGGTCGGTGGGAAAAGTGATTGAGGAAGTGATTAAGTGAGGGGTGAATCGTGAGACGTGAGCGTGAGGCGTGAATGGTGAATAGGTTGGATATTCTCTAATGATTTTCATTAAGAAAGGCGATTCAAATGAATCGCCTTTCTTAATTATTATGTGCTGTTAGTCTATAATCATTGCCTTATTTCAGGTCATCCATTTTTAATCCCTGATTTACTTTTACATCAGCAATATCGATATTGATTTTGAACTGACCGGCATCAAATATTTGTTTTACCGGAAGTTTAACGCCATTAAATATTTTGTATTCGGAAGTGAGGATCACAACAGTTGCTTTACCCTCCGGAGACTCCTGCGTTCTGGCTTCTTTTACGCGCAGGCCGGAAGCCACATCATAGAAGAAATTAAATTCTCTTTTTTTAGGCGATTTGATTTCTACATTGTACGCATCTTTTCCTTCCACCTGTTCAATACCTTTTACGGTAAATGTATAGCCACCTTTTTTCAGCATATAGCTTTCCAGAAATAAGGCAGCCGTTTCATCCAGTTCTTCTTTGTCCTCATCTTTCAATGGCTGCTCCATGCCTTGTTGTACAATGGCATAAGTACCATTTTTGGTCAGTTGTTTTGCCAGCGAATTACCACCCATACTGAGGTTTTGCATATAGCCTGATGGTAGTACATACTGCATGGCAAAGTCGAGGTTCTGCCCCATTACACTGGCGGCTCCCTTCATACTTACATCTTTGATAGCAGCCATAGCCGGTTCGCCACCCTGTGCCTCAATTGATTTTTTGAAAATGATTTCCGCAGTTACACCGGCATCTACTTTCTTTTCAGAAGGTGCGGCTTTTTCATTTCCGTATACATCAAAGTATTTTACCTCACCATATTTTTCCAATCCTTTAGCAATCTGTTTTGCGTTACCTACAATCACAATATGCATATTGCCGGGCAGTACAAATTTTTCAGCAACGGTTTTTACAGCCGTTACATCTACCGCTGCCAGGTTTTTCAGGTAGTTCTGGTAATAATCTTTGGGCAAATTGTATCTCGCCACATCTAATGCAAAACCAGCAATGGTACCGGGACTTTCCAGCGAGCGGGCAAAACTTCCGCTCATTTCGTTTTTAGATTGATTGATCTCTTCTATGCTCACAGCCTCTCTGCGAATACGGTTTAACTCCACAAAAAACTGCCCGATGGCACTATCTGTTTTTTCATTACGCACCGAAGCACTTGCCGTAAAATTACCAACCAGTTTATCAGGCTGTAATTGAGAATATGCGCCATAAGTAAACCCATATTTCTCACGCAGATTTTTATACAATCTTCCAGAAGCACCATTGCCCAACAGGTTATTCATAACCGCTCCGGATATAGCATTGGGTGCGCCGGGTTTATAATCAACCGGCGTAACCAGATTAATCACACTCTGCACAGAACTGGGCCTATCCACAATAGCGATATAGGTTTTAGCAGGTGGTGCCGGAACTGTATATTTTCCTTCAGGCACATTTCCTTTTTCCCACGCACCAAAATTGGCTTCTGTTAATTTCTTTGCTTCGTCAACGGTAATATCTCCTACAAAAATGAGGTAAGCAATATTGGGCTTCCAGTAAGTGTTGTAATAGGTTTTGATATCCGCTACCGTTACTTTTTTTACTGTTTCTTCTGTTTCCACTTCGCCATAAGGATGTTCTTTTCCATACACCAATTTGCTTACCACATTATTAGCAATGGCATTGGCATCTTCTTTACTCTGTGCCAGCCCGGATAGTTCCTGTCTGCGGATTTTTTCCAGTTCATCTGCCGGAAAAGAAGGGCGCAAAGCAATATCCGCCATCAGCGCAAATACTTTTGAAAAATTATTTTTTAAAGAACTGCCACTCACACTTCTGGCCGATGCACCAATACTGGCTCCGAGATAATCAATCTCTTCATCCAGCGTAACCTTATTCATTTTAGTAGTTCCTCTGCGAAAAAGTTCTCCCGCCATAGAAACCATACCGGCTTTATCGCCTTCAACAATGGCATCTCTATCAATGGTTAATGTGGCAGCAACTCTAGGGAGTTTGGTATTCTGAACCACAAATACTTTCAGGCCATTGGCCAAAGTAAACGAGGCAGGCTCTCCTACTTTAATTACCGGCGCAGGACCGGGTTTGGGTGCTTTAGTCCTATCTACTTTTACCTGTGCCAGTAACGCAGCGGGAACTATTATCAAAAGAGAAAGAAATATTTTTTTCATGGTCATGCTGTTTATCATTATTTGATCATTGTACCCTTGGTGATACAACTATTATTATTTTTTTGCACCTTTTGGTACATAATACAAGGTTACCCGGTTGTCTTTGTTCAGGTATTTTTTTGCCACATTCATCAGGTCTTCACGCGTTACTTTATTATAGCGGATAATTTCTGTGTTGATAAGATTGGCATCACCAAAATACACCTGGTAATTGGCCAGTGATTCTGCAATACCCGCCATAGAAGCGTTCCTGTTTACAAAATCGGTGGTGATTTTATTCCGCACTTTTTCAAATTCTCTTTCTTCTACCAGTTTATTCTTAACACCATCTATCACTACCTGTATCTCTTTCTCCAGGTCTTCCGGTTTCACACTCATATTGGCAATACCAAAAGTGATAAACAGACCTGCATCTTCCAATGCATAGTTAAAAGCACCGGCCTGTACGGCAAGTTGCTTTTCATCAACAATGGCTTTGTTCATGCGTGAAGAATTTCCGCCGGATAAAAGAGAGGATAATACATTGAAGGCATAATACTCATCGCTTCCCTGCTTGGGTGAGCGGTACGCCTGAACCACTGCAGGTAACTGAATATTATCTTCGATCACATCCCTTACTTCACCACCCAATGGCGGCTCCGTTACAGTAGGACGTGGGATGGGTTTGGTTCCTTTAGGAATTGAACCAAAATAAGCGGCTATCTGCTGTTTCACCAATGGAATATCAATATCACCTGCCAAGCTTAAAACGCAGTTATTGGGCACATAAAAAGTTTTGTAGAAATCTTTAAAATCCTGCAGCTTGGCGCGACTCAAATGTTCGAGACTACCAATAGGCTGCCATGTGTAGGGATGCACTTTAAAAGCACGTTTGAATATTTCACCAATGATAGTGCCATAGGGCTGGTTGTCAATACGCTGGCGCTTTTCTTCTTTAACCACTTCTTTCTGCGTATTTACACCAATGTCTTCAATTTTGGCATGCAGCATTCTTTCGCTTTCCAGCCAAAGGCCCAGTGCAAACTGGTTACTGGGGAATAGTTCAAAATAATAGGTTCTGTCCTGACTGGTATTGGCATTATTATACCCACCAGCATTGGAAGTATACTTATCAAAATCGCCACGCTTTACATTATCACTTCCTTCGAACATCAGGTGTTCAAAAAAGTGGGCAAAGCCGGTGCGGGCAGTATCCTCGTTCTTGGAACCTACATGGTACAATGCAGATACAGCCACCACCGGTGCAGATTTATCCTGGTGCAGAATTACCGTTAACCCATTGGGCAAAGTGTATTTTTCAAAGGCAATTTTAGGAGCCTGTGCCAGCACACTGCTACAAAACAACAGTACCGCTGGCGCGGCCATGAACCATTTTCTCATAAAGGTATTTTTTGTAAGGTTTCTAATCTGCAATATGCGAAAACTTATGGCAAACCGGATCGTTTGTGAAGCAAGGCCCGCAAATTTTACATAACCGGTAACATTTCTTTTATAAATGCGGATAAGCTGCTATGAATGCAGCCGCTTTTTCGTTGGGGGATTTCCATTGTATACCATTGTCTTTGGCAAACCAGGTCATTTGCCGTTTTGCATATTGGCGTGTATTGGTTTTGATCTGATTCACGGCTTCTTCCAATGAACAGTTACCATCCAGGTGTTCAAATAATTCGCGATAGCCAACTGTTTGCAGGGCATTGTATGTGCGATAAGGCACTAATGCTTTCACTTCATCAAGCAATCCCTGTTCCATCATTTGGTCAACCCGCATATGTATTCGCTGATGCAACTCTTCCTTAGGTAATTGCAACCCGATCTTAACCACATGAAAGGGACGTGTTACTTTTTTTGCAGTGCGATATACCAGTATGGATTGCCCGGTGGCATTCCATACTTCCAATGCCCGCATTAAGCGCTGTGGATTTTGCTGTTCTGCTACTTTCCAGAAATCAGGATCTTTGGTTTGCAATTCTTTCTGTAACCAGATCAATCCTTTTTGTTCGTAACCTTCTATTACCTGCCTGCGTACTTCATCAGGCACCACCGGCATGGGATCAATTCCGTCACAAAAAGCCTTGATGTACAAACCCGTTCCACCAACCATCACCACTACTTTATGCTGTTGAAATATTTTTTCAGCAGCGTCCAGTGCATATTTTTCAAAACTGCCTGCATTTAAATCCTCTGTTACGGAATGTGACGCGATGAAATGATGTGGCACTTCAGCCAGTTCTTCAACTGTGGGCCTTGCCACACCTATCTTCATTTCTTTATAACACTGGCGTGAATCGGCAGAGATGATTTCTGTTTGATAATGTTTGGCAAGATCAATAGCGAAGGATGTTTTGCCTACAGCTGTAGGGCCTGCGATGATGATAACGGTGGGTTGTTGTTGCATAATGAATGGTATTCCTGAATTCTGTTTCCCCCGCTTTATTGTTTATTTGAAAACATGTTTGCTTTTCTGCAATGAGGTGGGTTCGTTTTTTGAAAGCTGCTATGCGTATGTATTAACCGCAAAGACGCAAGGGCACCAGGTTTCGCTAAGTAATTCATAAAAAATCCTTGCGCACCCTTGCGCCATGGCGCCTTAGCGGTAAAATGGATGTAAGTAAAGCATGGTATAATTTCTATCTAATTGCGTAACACTTACCACCTAAAACTCTTCCTCCTGACCTGCTTCTTCCTCAGCTCCCGCTTCATCTGAATCTGTGTCAGTATCCCCATCTTCGCCTTCGGTTCCAAAACCCTCTGCGGCTTCGGCCAGGTCGTATTTTTCTTCTATATCTGCAAACTTATCGCCCAGTAAACTCTTGGTGCCATATTGCTGCGGGCCTATACCTTCGGTGCGCGATACGGATGGATAAGTAGTTTTACTACTCTCCTCCTTACTTACATTAATCAGTTCTACCAGAAATACCCAGTGTTTTTCAAAATCATATTCGTACACAAATTTCTGGTTGGTATCTCGAATCTCAGAACCAATAGCAACATCAGCCATCAGCAGTGGTTCTACCACATAGGTTTTATCGTAACGGTCAAAACTGATCTCTCTACCCCGCTGCCAGTTATCGTTGCTGCGAAAAAAAGTGGCTTTGTGTTTTGAATCAAACTCATACGATTTCAAAATTGCAAAATGCAGTTCCTGAAAATTCTGTGTATGCCTGATTACAATATCTCTATACACTGCATCATCTTCTTCTAAATAAATCCGGAATTTTAATATAGCCATTCGGAGGGATTGGTTTATTGGTTTATTAGTTTACTGGTTTATTCGTTTATTAGTTTTTAATGTTTCAAACTCACGATTCAAGATTCACGATTTTCGACTCACGAATCACAAATTCCCTTCACCAAAAGCGAAATTACAATTTATTCCACCGCTGACAAGTTCAGTTCGGCAGCTTTTTGGAGCATGAAGGCGTAAGCAGCCTCAAATTCGTTGGGTATCAGGCCATCTAAAATGGCTTCGCGGATAGCATCTTTGATCAATCCTACGGGTTTGCCCGGTGTTAGTCCAAATTTCTCCATGATCATTTCCCCGGAAATGGGTGGCTGCCAGTTGCGGATTTTATCACTCTCCTCCACTTCCAGCAATCGCTGCCTTACCAGTTCAAAGTTTTTAAGGTACCGCTTTACTTTATTGGGGTTTTTACTGGTAATATCCGCCTCGCAAAGCATCATTAAACTGTCAATATCCTCCCCTGCATCAAACAATAAACGCCTGATGGCACTATCGGTAATATTTTCTTTGGTGAGGCTGATTGGACGCAGGTGAAGCAGTACCAGTTTTTGTACCAGCTTCATTTTTTCGTTCTGTGGTAGTTTCAGTTTGGTAAAAATTTTTGGTACCATCCTCGCTCCCACTACTTCATGACCATGAAAAGTCCAGCCATGACCTTCCTCAAATTTCTTGGTAGCAGGTTTGGCAATATCATGCAAAACAGCAGCCCATCTTAGCCAGAGGTCTTGGGTATTGGCAGCAATATTATCAAGCACCTGTAAGGTGTGGTAAAAATTATCTTTGTGCCCTTTACCATCCACATATTCCGCACCATACAGATCTACCATTTGCGGGAATACTATTTTTAGTAACCCGCTTCTGAAAAGAAGATCCCAACCAATAGAAGGTTGCTGGCAGAGCATGATCTTATTCAACTCGTCTGTAATTCTTTCCTGCGAAACAATTTTAATACGATGGGCATTGTCTGTAATAGCCTGAAAGGTTTCGGGCGCAATGGTAAAATGCAGTTGCGCCGCAAAACGGATGGCACGCATCATTCGCAACGGATCATCACTGAACGTTTGCAAGGGTGCCAATGGGGTTTGCAGTATTTTTTGTTCTATATCGTGCAACCCATTGAATGGATCTACCAATTTTCCAAAATCGTTTTTATTCAAACTGATGGCCAACGCATTGATGGTAAAATCACGGCGGTTCTGGTCGTCTTCCAGGCTACCCGGTTCTACATCTGGTTTACGGCTGTGCTGATGGTAACTCTCTTTTCTGGCACCCACAAATTCCACTTCAAAATCGCCCAGTTTGATCTGTGCCGTTCCAAAAGTTTTAAAATAGGCCACCGTTGGTTTGGGATGAAATAGAGCAGCCACTTTATGTGCCAGTTCTATCCCATCGCCCATACAAACAATATCCGCATCTTTGGTGGGGCGGTCAATGATTTTATCACGCACAAAACCACCTATCAGGTAACAGGGCACCTGTAACGCCTCCGCAGCGGCAGCTATCTTTTCAAAAATCATTAATTCTCTATCGGTACAACGGATCTCCATTGAGGCAAAGGTAAGGGGATTGATTTGTTAGCGATATCAGGCTAAAACAGCCAGTAACTGCGCGTTGGTGATATGGTGCGCACAGTTAAAATGTTGTTGCGGACAGGCTTTCTTTCCATGCAAACCACAAGGCCTGCAACTAAGTGGTTGTTCCACCTCAATGATGTGGCTCTTATCAGACAAAGGACCAAACCCAAAAGCAGGGATGGTTGAGCAATACACCGCTGCAACCGGCGCATTCATGGAAGATGCAAAATGCATCGGTGCAGAATCATTTACATAATTCATAACGGCATCTTTTTGCAATGCGGCAGATTCAAGAAAGCTAAGTTTACCGGCAAGATTGGTAACCGTGGGATGTGTTGAATTGGTTTTTATTTTTTCACAAAGAGACGCATCACCCGGTGCCCCGAGCAGGTATACGGCATATGATGCAGGTAAGGAATTAATGAGTTGTATCCATTGCGCGGCTGGAAATTGTTTGGTAAACCATACAGATGCGGGTGCAATACAAACATAGGGTTGTTGTTTCCATTCGGCTACAGATTGTACATTTTTTGTGGATGGATATAGCCTGGGTTTAGCAGCTTTCGAATCTGTAAAAGAACTGATCAACTGATGGTTTCTTTCTATTTCATGCAATGTTCGATCACCTTCGCTGATGATATGCCTTACAATATCTGAAAATAAAAAACTGAAAGGGTTCTTATCAAACCCAATGGTTTGTTTGCCTTTTGATAAAGCTGTGAGCAAACCGGTAGCAGCAAAGCGTTGTACATTCACAACCTTATCATAACGCGAGGCCCTTATTTTTTGTAAGAGCTTGAAAAGATGTTGATACTTATTTTTCTTTTTATCCCATACCAATACTTCCCGCAAAAAAGGATGTTCTGTAAACAACGATTCATTGCCTTTTCTTACCAGTACATCAATAGCAGCATCGGGCAAATGCGCATGCAATTTTTCCAGCAACCCGGTTGCCAGCACCACATCCCCGATAAAAGCAGTTTGAATAACCAGTATTTGCTGCATAGCTGCAAAACTAACCAAGAACAACGTAGATGAAAAAAGGAAATTAATTAGTGAGGTATCCCGCTATTAAAATCAATCATCAAAAGCATCATACCGAAACACAACCGTGCCTTTGTGCCTTGGTGTGAAAAAATAATGGCACACCAAGGCACAAAGGCACGGTTGACGTAAAACTGTTTCAATTGCACTGCACGTTACTCCTTACTCATACTCCAGCTCATTGCTGAAGAACTCCCAATCAAACAAAATAAAACTGGCAGATATTTTTTTGAGCGAGTTGGCAATGCGGCGTTTTCGCATAAACGATTTACTCAAACGATTTACGGCAATCATTTGTGTGTCTATACCAAGGCTCAGCAAAGCCTTTATAAAAGACGACATTTTTTCCGCAGGAATATCTAATACAACCCTTGCCATGTATTGAGGTTTGTTCCTTTAAATTACCGGATAGTTTTGGCTATTGCAAGTAATTGCCGGTTTATTTTCCGTTAGCATTTCACAGAAAATAAAATAAGTAATTTATTTCAGGCTAAATAACTGAAATGACAGGCTTTACACGTGTTTATGGGCGGATAATACTCAGGCTGCCATCCTTTTCCCACTTGATGATGGAAGAAGGCTTGCGGTATTCTGTTTCCTCCTGGCGGTATTGCACCACATAATCTACCCCATCACTAATGGCAGGTTCTATGTCTTTAAAACAAAGCGGTGATGGGTATCCGCTGATATTGGCAGAAGTGCTGACAATGGGTTTACGAAAACGTTTGATCAGGTTTTTACAGAATGCTTCTTCACAAATCCGAATGGCAACCGACCCGTCTGCGGCCAACAGGTTATCGGCCAGTTCTATGGCTCCTTCATAAATAACCGTTGTGGGCCTTTGTACCCCTTTGATATAATCAAAGATCTGAAGTTGTGGCTGGCTTACATATTTCAGGATATCCTTTTCATCAGCCACCAACACAATCATAGCCTTGGTGTCGGCCCTTTTTTTTAATTGATAGATTTTTTCAACAGCTTCCGGATTCGTGGCGTCGCAACCAATTCCCCAAACCGTATCGGTGGGATATAAGATCAGGCCGCCTTCACTAAGCTTCTCCAGACAAGATTCAATATCATGATTAAATGGTAGCACCATGCGATACAGCAGTTGATTTGATTGGCAAATTACAAATTGTGACAGAACAATTACAACCTAAAGTTCCCATAAAGTTTTCATACTGTATGTTTGCAAAAAAAATACGCATGTCCTTACAAGTACAGATCCAGGAAGCCTGGGCCAACCGGGAACTATTAAAAGATACCCAATACGCAGACGCAGTAAGAGCCGTAATTGAAGAAGTAGACAAAGGACGCCTCCGTACTGCTGCACCCACCGAAAATGGCTGGGTAGTGAATGAGTGGGTAAAACAAGCCATTCTCATGTACTTTGGTATCCAGCAAATGCAAACCTGGAACCTTCCTCCATTTGAGTTTTACGATAAAATGTTATTGAAGAGTAACTACAAAGACCTTGGTGTGCGTGCTGTGCCACCTGCAGTGGCAAGGTATGGTGCTTACATCGCCAAATCGGTGGTATTAATGCCCAGCTATGTAAATATCGGTGCTTTTGTTGATGAAGGTTCTATGGTTGATACATGGGCTACGGTGGGTAGCTGTGCACAAATTGGTAAAGGTGTACACCTGAGTGGTGGCGTTGGCATTGGTGGCGTTTTAGAACCGCTGCAGGCCAGCCCGGTAATTATTGAAGATGGTTGTTTTGTAGGCAGCCGTTGTATTGTGGTAGAAGGGGTGATTGTAGAAAAAGAAGCGGTACTTGGTGCCAATGTGGTACTTACCCAATCTACCAAGATCATTGATGTAAGCGGATCTGAACCTATTGAATACAAGGGCCGCGTTCCTGCCAGAAGTGTGGTAATACCGGGTAGTTACGCTAAAAAATTCAATGCAGGCGAATACAGTGTTAGCTGTGCACTGATCATTGGCCAACGCAAAGCCAGCACCGATTTAAAAACAAGTTTGAATGATGCGCTGCGCGATTTTAATGTAAGCGCTTAGAGCAAATGGTTCATAGCCTAATTATGATGAACTATGAGCCATGAACCATACGCTACTATGGATAAAAAAATCACCCTCACCGGATTTCTCATAACCCTGCTGGGGGCGATTTTCTTTTCTACCAAAGCCATTTTTGTAAAACTCGCTTTTCAATCCACCCATGTGGATGCCGTTACCCTGCTGAGTTTGCGAATGCTGTTTTCTTTACCGTTTTATGTATTCGCTGTATGGCTGGTATCCAGGAAAGAAAACAAATCGGTCTTAACAAAAAAAGACTGGTTATTGATTCTTGCGATGGGCATACTGGGTTATTATCTCAGCAGTTTATTTGATTTTATCGGTTTGCAATATGTATCTGCCGGGCTTGAAAGACTGATCCTTTTCCTCTACCCCACTTTTGCGGTACTCATCAACACATTTTATTTTAAAACCAAACTCGGGCGCGTACAATTGATAGCATTGGTACTTACATATCTGGGTATTGGTATTGCCTATTTTGGCGAGTTACAACTGGATACTTCTAACCCCAAATTCTTCTTTGGTTCGTTCATGATTTTTCTATGTGCCATTACGTACTCTTTTTATTTGGTGGGTACGGGCAGACTGGTACAGAAAGTGGGGGTAACGCGTTATACCGCCTATGCCATGCTGGCGGCAACGGCGGGCATTTTTATCCATTTTCTCGTAACGCATCGCGTGCAGGAAATTCCTTTTTCAAATACCTTGATCGGGTATAGCATTGCCATTGCCATTGTGGCCACGGTACTTCCTTCTTTTATGATGAGCATTGGGATGAAACAGATTGGCAGTAACAATGTATCCATCATCACCAGCGTTGGCCCGGGTTCTACCATCATACAGGCGCATTGGTTTTTAGGCGAGCATATTATTGCCGCGCAAATCATTGGCACGGCACTCGTTATTTGCGGAGTGATCCTTATTGGCTGGCAGTCTAAATATGCCGGCGACAACTAAGTCCTGATTTTTTACCGAAGCTTTTCCGGCACTTACCGAGGTTTTGCCGTTAACGGCCTAAACAGGCTTGCTTTGTTATAGGGGCACGGATAGTTTTGTGCTAAATAATTAAACAATGGAAAACGAAAAAGACAAAAAACCAATGCTGCTTGATGAAAGAAATGATCGTTTCTGGACAGGCCTTGCCTTCATCGCAGTAGGTGCTGTGTTATTATTACAAAAAATGGGTGCCGGACTACCTTCCTGGGTATTTACCTGGCCAATGATTCTGATTCTGGCGGGAATAATAACCGGATTCAAGCATAAATTCAAAAATCTTTCCTGGTTGATCATGGTGGGTATTGGTACTTTTTTTCTTTGGGATGAGGTAATGATCGATGTAAATCTCAAACCTTATTTCTGGCCAGTTATCATCATGGGTATTGGATTAATGTTTGTTTTACGTCCCCGCAAAAAATGGTACAGGGAAAGAGAGCAATGGCGCGGCTTTGATAACATGAATTTTGGATCGGGTAACGAAACCAATTCATCAGAAGATGTGATTAACAGTACCTCCATTTTTGGCGGTGTAAAAAAAGTAATTACCTCAAAAGATTTTAAAGGTGGCGAGATCATCTGTTTTATGGGTGGTGCAGAATACAACCTTAGTCAGGCTGATATTAGCGGCCCAATCTCTATAGAAATCATGCAGGCATTTGGCGGTACCAAACTGGTAGTACCCCCGCATTGGGAAATTCGCACGGAGGCTGTAGCCATTTTTGCAGGTATCGAAGATAAACGTGCCATACAACCCGGTGCCTTCGATCCAAACAAAGTATTGATTTTAAAAGGAACCACCATTTTCGGCGGTATTGAAATCAAAAGCTTTTGATTGAGTGGATAGCCAATAGTTATCCCATTTTTACTACTAATGTGAATCAAGGGTTGAATTTAATAAATAAGGTGTTGTTCAATATTGTAAGGATGCCTTAGAGGCGTAGCCTCGACAAATATTGTAACAACGGATTTCAATCCGTTGAAAGAAAAAGGACAGGCTATAAAAGAACCATAGGTTCGGCATATATAGTACTACATGTATCGTGCCTACGGCACTCTGGTCGCAGCACGATTAACATCAACGGATTAAAATCCGTTGTTACAATATGACCCGAGCCAACGGCTCTATTTCAACTCTAGATTCGCATTATTAACTATTAACCACTAACTCCAAACCCTCTCCTATGCACTGGTATCTTGCAAAACTTGTTTACCGGATCATCTGCGGAAACGGTAACCATTCGGCACAGTTTGATGAACAGATCAGACTAGTGCACGCAGAGGATGACCTGCACGCCTTTAACAAAGCGCACCTGATAGGTGAAAAAGAGCAGGATTGTTTCCAAAACCAGGCTGAGCAGCCCGTGCATTGGAAATTCATCAATGTTACCGAGTTACACAAACTGGAAGCATTAACCGATGGTGCTGAAGTGTACGCTCGTATTTATGAAGATGATGATGGCGATCACTACCAGCATGTGGTACAGGTAAAAGCCAGATATTTGTCTGAACGATGTACCGAACAATTCATGCTATCGTTATAACCTTATGACCCGCCCCGTAACTACTGCTTCCGGTTTTCGCATCACGTTTCTCAGCTGGTGGCTGGTATGGACCTTTGTGCAGGTATGGGTGCTAACCAGTTATGGCACGCCGCTTTCGCAAAGTATGGGCGACAGCCTTCTCTGTAATCTGTTACTGGCAGCCAGTTGTTTGCTCATCACCAATAACATGAAGTATTATCTACCCCAAAAAGAAAGATACTGGTATGTATTGATCACGAGTGTGGTATTGAGTGCCATCTGGCTGGTAGTGGTAAAAATGATTCTCAAATTTATATTTCGAAATGAACCGGAGTACCTGTTGTTTCTGGACCGCTCCATGTACATACGTTATGTAATCGGTTTTTTAATGATTGGCAGCATGGCGATATTAAGTTTGCTTTGGTACACCTTACAGGAACAACAGGCGGCTACCAAAAGAAAAGAAGAAGCCGAACAAATGACGAAAGATGCCGAACTATCCAAACTGCGGCAACAACTGCAACCCCATTTTTTATTCAACAGCCTCAACTCCATCAGTGCCCTGGCAGGAAGGGAACCTGAGAAAGCAAGACATATGATTCACCAGCTCTCCGATTTTTTACGGGGTACGCTAAAACGGGATGAAAACCTGTCGGTAACCCTTGCAGAAGAATTACGGCATCTTGAATTATATCTTGATATAGAAAAAGTACGTTTTGGCCGCAGACTGCAAACAGATAGTGTGGTAGAAGATGGTGCACTGAACAGCCAACTCCCTTCTTTATTATTACAACCGATTGTAGAAAATGCCATCAAATTTGGATTGTACGATACTACGGGAGAAGTGATGATCCGTATTGAAGCCAGCGTAAAGAATCATGAATTACTGATAACCATTTCCAATCCGTTTGATGAAGAAACGGCCATCAGCACACAAGGAACCGGATTTGGGCTGGCTTCCATTCAAAGGCGATTATTTCTGCTGTTTGCCCGGCACGATCTGCTGAAAACAAGTAAATCAGACACTATTTTTACCACAACCATTTTGATACCACAATACCATTATGAAAGCAATCATCATTGACGACGAGGTACTGGCCAGAAGCATTGTAAGCGAATATTTACAGGCATACCCGGATATAGAAATAGTACAGGAATGTAATGACGGATTCGAGGGCATTAAAGCCATACAGCAGTACCAGCCCGATCTTATTTTTTTGGATATCCAAATGCCCAAGATCAATGGTTTTGAAATGCTGGAACTGATTGAACAGCCACCTGCCGTTATTTTCACAACTGCTTTTGAAGAGTATGCTATCAAAGCTTTTGAGTTGCATGCCGTTGATTACCTATTGAAACCATTCAGCAAAGAACGCTTTGATAAAGCCATTCAAAAATGGCAGCAACAAAACATACAGGAAAGAGCAGTAGAAACACAAAAACTACTGCAAACCCCGGGGCTTACACCTTCGCAACAAAACAGGGTGGTGGTAAAAGACAATGGAAAGATCAAGATCATTCCTACAGCCAATATCCGGTACCTGGAAGCTGCCGATGACTATGTAAAGATCCACACAGCAGATGGTGTTTTTCTGAAAAATAAAACCATGGGTTATTTTGAAGAAACACTGGATGCAAACAATTTTATCCGCATCCACAGGTCCTACATCATCAATGTACAGTTGATCACAAGAATAGATCCCTATGAAAAAGAATCGCACCTGGCGGTGTTAAGTATCGGCATAAAATTACCGGTAAGTAAATCGGGGTATGCCAAACTGAAACAGGTGTTGGGAATTTGAGGTAATTAAAACTCGAGAACATTACGCTCTCTTACCTTCTCTACAATTGATGGAATCTGAAGAAAATCGCGGGATTTGTCAAGAAAATAATCTGCCCCTAATCGCATACACTCATCACGGTAACCGGCAAATGTGTTGTTGGTTAGCATAATGACAACAGGCTTGATCATATTTTTTAGCTGCAGGCTTCGCAGCATATCAATACCACTCATGCCAGGCATATTAATATCCAATACCATGATATCAGGCTGGTAGCCATCCAACATTACCAATGCCTCTTCTGCACTGGTAACAGATTCAGTGCTGCTCACCTGTTTTACCTCGGCCAATAATGATTGCAGCCGCTGCAAAATCATTACCGTATCATCAATCAATAAAACTTTTAAACCTCGGTTCTCCATGCAAGAAATAATATACCTATAAAGTTATATAGCCTTGATAATAAGCCTTGTAGCTTATGCTACAAAGCTTATGTAGTACAGTCACTACTCAGTTTCTGAAACCATAACAATTAAGTTGTAATTCGTAAAATGCCATTCAATAGTGCTGATACTATAAAATGAAAAAGCTTTGCAACATTCGCTGCAAAGCTTTCAGTTTTCTGTCCATGGTTTTTCTAGGAGAAAATATCATCAATAAAAACACTGGCAAGCAACCGTGTGTTATTTATTTGGCTATTCGTTGGATACAGGAATTAGAAGGGAATGATTCGTTAACTGTAGTAAATCTTGTTAACTGTGCAAAAGAACACAGATTTACCGGCACGTACAATAGTATATCAGCTTTTATTTGTAGTTTAAGCACTACAAATGCGTAGATGTACTTAAATAATATTATTCATGATTGCGTACTTCACCAGATCTGCATTGTTCTGTAAATGCATTTTTTCCATAATTCTTGAACGGTAGGTACTGATGGTATTCACATTCAGTGATAATATTTCGCCAATGGCTGAAATACTTTTACCCTGTACTATCATTTTAAATACTTCAAATTCGCGGTCGGAAAGCTGTTCATGAGGCGCTTGTGTATTATTTTGCTCTATGGAGCCAGCCAATACTTCTGCCACTTCACTGGTAATATATTTGCGACCGCTTAAAATTTGTTGTACTGCCTTAACCAACTCGTACGGTGCACTTTCTTTGGTGAGGTAACCGGAGGCACCTGCCTTAAGTGAGCGAACCGCATATTGTTCCGGTGCATGCATACTTAACATGAGTACCGGTGTATCGGGCGCGTTTTCCTTGATCTGCTTTAAAATTTCGATGCCGGAGTAGCCGGGCATACTGATATCGGAAATAATGATATCCCATTTTTCCTGAATAGCTTTCTTCAAAAGATCAGCAGAATCTGATACATCATGAATATCTGCAAAAGGAAATGACTCCACCAGGATTTTCCGTAACCCTTCTCTTATCAACGTATGATCGTCTGCAATCAGTATTCTCATTTTCTCTCTTTTGGAAAATTCAGTTTTTAGTTTCCTAGTTTAAAATCTATTGCAAAGTTACTACTTTTTGCCTTATCCAAAACGGGATAAGTACCCTTATATAACGGGGATATCCCCCTGTTTAGTATGCCATACCCTATATAATGAAGGAGCGACGAATCGCCCCTTCATACCCGAGATCTAACTAAAACTAAAAGACTCATCTTGTTCAGCATAGGAAATTGGATGATAAATGATGAAACATGAACACGTACCTTTTTTATTTTGATTGTTATCAGGCAGTTATCATCACTATCATCTAATGTTAGCAAGTTATCATTATTAAATCACTGTTCTATTGATGTAAACACGGATTTTAACCGGTTAAAACACCGAAACATCAATGTTTAGATAAAATAATACAGTTGAATCCCACCCTACACTTATTTTACTGGTCCCTGCACCTGAAGCCGAAGTAGCCCATGCCCATCACCCATTATCGTTCGTAAAAACCAGATGATCAAATTCAAGGGTACCATGTTATATCCGCAAACACTATTTGATCTTTTGCATAAAATGGATAATATTCTTGATTTTGGAGTAGCAGTTTACCAAAATGAAATGTGATTAGATGAGGCTGTTCTTCACATTTTACCCTTGGTACTTACGGAATCTATCTATTGCAGAACACGCACAAATCTGCAGTAAGTCCAAGAGTGAGTCCCACAATTTTACATATCGATGAAAGAATGTTACAAACTTTACAGGTTTCAGTATTCCATAAGCCTGTAAGGTTCATTTGCGATCAGCAATAGCCCCTACCCTGTTGCATTTTCACTAACTTGGTCATCTGCTTATAGGAGCTTTCCTGTAACAAATTGTTTTTTATTTATGGTACCCTTGGGACACAACCTGCTTACACTGGAAGATTTCTCTGATATCTTATTCAAACAAAAAAAAATTGCCTTAGATGCACCTGCCTTACAAAAGGTAAATACCAATTTTTGTTTTCTGCAGGAGTTCTCGCATAATAAGTTGATCTACGGCATCAATACCGGTTTTGGCCCAATGGCCCAATACAAGATAAAGAACGAAGACTTGTTGCGGCTTCAATACAACCTTATCCGCAGCCATAGTTCGGGTAGTGGAACCCTGTTATCCCCTCTATTGGTGAAAGCATTGATGATTGCTCGTTTGAACAGTTTGATGCAGGCATTCTCGGGAGTACACACGGATGTGGTTGAACTACTCAGCAACCTGATCAATAAAAATATTTGCCCCTGTATTTATGAACATGGCGGAGTAGGTGCCAGTGGCGATCTTGTGCAACTAGCACATCTTTCACTGGCATTGATTGGTGAAGGAGAAGTGATTTTCGAAGACACCATTTATCCAACAGCAGACATCTATGCACGGTTTAACATACAACCCTTATCTATTCATATACGCGAAGGGATTGCGATCTTAAACGGCACATCGGCAATGACGGGTATTGGTATGGTAAATATTATACAGGCGCAGCAACTGCTGGAATGGTCGGTTATTTTATCTGCCATGACGAATGAAGTAGTGGAAGCATTTGATGATCATTTTTCGTATGAGTTGAATATTGTTAAACACCATCCAGGACAAAACAGGATAGCAGCCATGTTACGTGCAACACTGAAAGGCAGTCAAATGATTCGTAACCGTTCTGAACAGCACCTGTACCATGCCGACAATCCTGATCAAACTATTGTAACGGATAAAGTACAGGAGTATTATTCGCTGCGCTGTGTTTCACAGGTATTGGGGCCGATATACGATACCATTGCCAATGCAGAAAAAATAGTAGTGGATGAGCTGAACTCTGTAAATGACAATCCGGTGATTGATCATGTAAATCAAAATATTTTTCATGGCGGCAATTTTCATGGAGATTATGTTTCGCTAGAGATGGATAAACTAAAAATTTCCATCACCAAACTATCTATGGTTTCAGAAAGACAACTCAATTATCTCCTGAATGAAAAACTCAATCTGAAATTTCCGCCGTTTATGAACTTAGGAGTATTGGGTGTAAATTTTGGGATGCAGGGTATGCAGTTCACGGCTACTTCTACCGTAGCAGAAAACCAAACCCTATCCTTCCCTATGTATGTACACAGCATACCCAACAACAACGACAACCAGGATATTGTAAGCATGGGTTGCAATGCGGCTATCATGACACGCAAAGTGATCAGCAATACATATGAAGTAATGGCCATTCAACTAATGACACTGTTGCAGGCTATTGATTATCTAGGTTGCCAGGAAAAAATGGCACCCAATACGCTATCAGCTTACAATCAGGCAAGAAAAATATTTCCATCCTTTATTGAAGACCTTCCCAAATATAAAGATCTTGAAAACCTGTGTTCTTATTTACAAACATCCACTGCCTCCATCACATTTAAATCCAGGGTAGCATGAATTGCGCATTAGTTACCGGTGGTTCAAGAGGTATTGGCAGGGCCATTTGTATCACAATGGCAGAAATGGGATACTATGTGTTGATCAATTATAAAAGCAATGCAGCCGAAGCTGGTATAACACTGGCACAATTAAAAGAAAAAGGCGGCAATGGTGAGCTATTGCCGTTTGATGTATCTGACAAACAACAGGTACAACAACGATTGGGCAACTGGATAGAAACACATACAGAAAAACACATTGAAGTACTGGTGAACAATGCAGGCATTAAAGATGATTGTTTGTTATTGTATATGGAGGATGCACAATGGGAAAATGTGATCAGGAATAATCTGGATAGTTTTTTTTATGTTACCAGACTTGTATTACATGGTATGGTTCTAAAAAAATACGGCCGCATCATTAATATCGTTTCACTTTCAGGTCAGAAGGGATTACCGGGACAAACCAATTACTCTGCAGCAAAAGCCGGTGTGATCGGTGCTACCAAAGCATTGGCACAGGAAGTTGGTAGGAATGGTATTACCGTAAATGCCATTGCACCCGGACTCATCAAAACAGATATGACCGAAGGAATGGATGAGAATGAAATGAAGAAAATGATACCTGTGAGAAGGTTTGGATTACCGGAAGAAGTGGCTTATGCCGCAGGCTTTTTAGCATCCGC
Source organism: Chitinophaga pinensis (assembly GCA_943372845.1). GTDB lineage: Bacteria > Bacteroidota > Bacteroidia > Chitinophagales > Chitinophagaceae > Sediminibacterium > Sediminibacterium pinensis_K. The sequence goes on from CALSAD010000011.1 coordinate 180,328, forward strand.
TCATGCCGGCTACATTACAGGTGAAGTATTGTCTATAAATGGCGGCTTGTATTCATAAAATTATATTGCAACTTTTACATACGCCCTGCCCTGATCAAACGGTTTGGAAGGAACCATTGAACCTAAAACAAACTACAGCATCATTAAAGAGTGTTCCAGAGGCACTAACCGTTGTTCCTTCTGTCTGATACGTCAACTGCATCTTCAATATCCCCTTTCTGGCCGGTTCAATCAGGGATATAAATTTGAGTTGGTTTGCTTTTATCAATTGAAGCTCACCGCCGGTAATTACCTGCATGATCTCTTTTACCAATTGTAACAGGCAGGCACCGGGCACTACAGGCCGACCAGGAAAATGTCCATCAAAAACCGGATGCCGGTCATATAATGTAAGCTCAAGTATAACTGAGTTGTTTTCTGTTTGCATGGAAACAATTGAAAATAAACTACCCAATAGCATACAAAGAATTTTTAAAGCTTATTTACATTGCGAAAGCAGAATCATAGAATGATACCTGCGTTGGTAATGGTTATAAATAAGTATGTTTTTAATTTCCTTTTGCAAAGGATCGCGATATCCATCAGTCAATGGAACCTCTCCTGTTTTCAGGATATTGGCAGCCAGCCATACCGCGAAGGAAATGGAAGTTGGATATTCGCCACATAGATGTTTATAGGGAATAACGGGTATGCTGCTGAATACAGATTCCTGAAGCTGTTGATATATTTCTGTTTCTTTAGTATCACCATTTTTACCCATCATCACAAGGTCAACATCAGCTAATTGAATCGCCTGCGTAGTTAGAAAAGAAAGTATCCAGTCTTTTACCGCCAACACATCTTTCGGCTGGTACAAAGTTGTGACACCATCAATGCTTGCATAGCTACCGGCCAACTGTTGATCAGATAACAGAAAGAAAGCAGCACCCTCTCCTCCAACCGTACCTTTTGAAATTGATGCAAACAAATGCCTATGCGCATCGGGGGTACGTTTATACAATCCAAGTCTGTTTAAAATGGCAAAACTATTATCAGTCAATTCATCCATGCTTCCTGTTAATACATTATGAGCTTCTTTTTCTTTTAATAAAAGCATTGCATCCAGCAGCGCACTTTCAAAAGAAAATCCATTATGCACAAATGTGTTATTATAATTATGACACTTCAGCATCAAAGCAATCTGAGATCCCACCGTATTATGTGTAGATTGAATAAACGCAGTAGGAGGCGGCATTTCTTCCTTACGCTCAAGAGTTTCGGTTAAAAAAATACCGGTATCTTCCAAACAACCGTAAGCTGTTGCCGTTATAATAGCACCGGGATTTGTTTCGCGTCCTTCCTGTAAACAGGCTTTAGCAGTAGTTACACCCATTCTAATAATGCGGCTCATCCGTCGTAATAATTTCGTCTCTATCCAATCCTTGTATTCAGGCTCCACCACTTGTAAACGGCTACCCGGATATATAATCTGATCAGGTAGAAAAGGAACCTGTCCAAATGTTTTCTGGGGCGACATAGCGGCAGTTGCCTGTATATACATGTTCATGTTTACAATTTTGAAAAGATCAGTGAAGAACAATTACCACCGAAGCCGAAGGAATTAGACAATACATGTTGCACAGAATGGCCTTTGATAAAAGAAGTTTGTGGTACAAACCCCAATTCAGTCATGACCTTTTTAAAACGAAGATTGGGATACACCATACCATATTTGATAGCTAAAACAGATAATACGGCTTCAATACCACCACTGGCTCCTAAAGTATGACCCGTAAATGATTTGGTAGAACTCATCATGGGAAAAGGTGCTGCAAACAAACGACTGATGGCGGTACCTTCTGCAAGGTCATTGTTTTGTGTACCTGTTCCATGCAGATTGATATAGTCAATATCACTAGGTTGCAGCCCGCTTCGCGCCAATGCACCCGTCATTGCCAAAAAAGAGCCGGTACCATCTGGCGAAGAGGCTGTTTGATGAAATGCATCGTTTGCATTATGGTACCCACTTAGTCGGGCATACAATGCTTTGTTCAAAGATCCTGCAACCTTATCAGAAACCAATACCACATAGCCGGCACCTTCGCCCAGGTTTAATCCCATTCTGTTATCATCGAAAGGTTTACAGTATTCACGATCTAATATCATCAAAGAATTAAAACCGTTCAGAGTAAATTTTGTAATGGCATCTGTACCACCGGCGATCACCACATCCAGTATTCCATGCCTGATCAATCTTGCCCCAAAAAAAATCGCATTGGCCGAAGAAGAACAGGCAGTACTGATGGTGCTTACATAATGGTTAATACCCAACTGATCGGCTACTATTTCTGTAGTGTAACCACATTCATGGTTAACAATATCTCTCAATTTCCCATTAGAAGAATCGGAAAGAAATCCAGCAAAGAATTGTTCCGTTTTGTCCATACCGCCAACTGTGTTTGCAGAAATAAAACCCGTACGAAGGGAGGCTATGTTTTCAATACCGGCATCATCCAATGCTTCTTTGGCAGCTATACTGCTGAGCATAGCGGTGCGGCTTGTATGTACTGGGAGACCGGAAAGTACCGACAATTCAGGGTTACTCAATTTTACTTCGGCAACTGGAATCACGCCCTTATAAACAGTTTCGAGATGAGTGATTTGTCCCATACCCGGTTGTTCCTTCTCAAATGAAGAAAGACATTCAGCAACATTATTACCGATAGCTGTTATGGCCCCTACTCCTGCGATAAAAACACTTTCACTCATGTTACTATTTTTCTGATTGAAATAAATCATTCATATTTTGCCTGTTAAAAATTTCATACGGCTCATCTTGCTTTTTTTCAACTAAAAACAAAACGGCTTTGTACTCATTTTTTAGTAATTCCACCCATCCGCAAATACATGATTTCAGGTTTCCATTATTCAGCAGACTATTCACATACGCTTCCATAAAGCCCGCATCAAACCGCTCAAATACAAAAAATGCGGTCTCCCCCTTAAACCCGTTTCGGATGCAGACCTCTCCTATCATGATATTAGGTAATGTATAAACAAATAATGCAGGACTTGGCATACCATCCAATGTGGCAGTATAAGCAAGGTCTGAATCAAGACTGGAACTTGCATTGGTTATTACCAATCCGGTTTCTTCTGGTAAAGTATCTTTTGTATCAAAACTATTTTTCAATAATACTTCTGAAGCCAACCAGCCCAGTTTACTCAGGTTATCCATTTTATAAAACCTTGCATACTTCTGATCAAGCCATTGATATATGGAAAGCAGGAAGCCAGTCAGATCAGTATACTTATTGGTAAATACCAGTTCCCTGTTTTTATACACCCGATGCTCGTGTATGGAACAACTGGCAGTGATATAATTAACGCTATTCAAACGGTTAGATTTTATGATTTACCAAATACAATGGCTGCATTACATCCCCCAAAACCGGAAGCTGTTTTCAAACAGTTTTGCAGTGGAGTATGCAGCAGGCTTTTATTGATATGAATCGGTGTGACCATATCTGTTTGTTCAAATCCCTTTGTTGGCAACACTAGGTTCTCTTTGAGCGACTGAACAGAAATAATCGATTCTATTAAACCTGCCGCACCCAGCGTATGCCCATAATATCCTTTTAAGCTATTGGCAGGAACAGACCCAAGTCCTGATGATGTGATGGCTTTTGCTTCCATTTCATCATTGTACACAGTAGCCGTGCCATGTGTGGATATGAGGCTGATATCTTCCCTTACAAATGAAGATTGCGTAAGAGCAGTATCAATAACATAAGCAAGTTCATCCCCTGTTTGCGAGGGAGTTGAAATATGACTGGCATCGTTACTAACTGCACCACCCATTACTTTAATGCCACCACGATAGTCGGATCTCGAAGAAAGAATAACGGTGGCAGCCCCCTCTCCTAATGTGATCCCTCTTCGGTTACTGTCAAAAGGTTTACAAGGTTCAGGACTCACCGCCTGGAAAGCCTGAAAACCGGACAACACAAATTTTGATACACAATCTGCACCCGCAACTATTACATTTTCATACAGACCGGATTGTATGAACCGCTTAGCAGTAAGTATTCCAAGAATACCCGAAATACAAGCATTGGATACAACTACCGGCTGATGCACAAAGCCAAAATAGTCAGCCACCAATTGGGCTGAAGTATACAAGGCAATCCGTTTTTGTAGTAAGGAATCGATCTTATGGTTTTCAATCAATTGAACATTTCCTTTTGTTGTTGAAATAATGAGAAGTGTTTTTGTATCCGTTGGCTTTATCCCACTATTTTCCAAAGCATTGCTGATGGAAGCAATTAATAAATTCTCAAATTTAGAATATCCGGTATCAGAAGTTATCGGTACAAATACATTGGATTGATTAAACAGAGATGCGTAAAAAGGTTGATCAGACAAAGTAGTATCCGTGTGTAATTGTATGCCGGAATTATCCTGGACAAGCTGCCTGAAATTATCAGCAGTAGTAACACCTAGCGGAGATAGAATATTATCTGAAACAATAAAAATGTCTGGCATGTGTATGTTTTACAATTACTATCAACTGACTACTATTCACTAACGCTATCTTTTTCAATAAACAAATTCATTTGACATGTAGCAAGCAAAATTTCTTTATGCCATACTTGTCCTGATATGATACATAGGTTCATCACCTGTTCTTCAATTATTATTTCCGTTATCAATTCATCGTTTAACTTAGGAAGTGATACTATTTCAAAATTTTTAACCAATATTATATAGCCAATAGCAATGGGTGTATTCTTTTCATGTGAAAAATACCCTGCGTGTGCTGCAACGGTCTGGGCAATGTTTTCCATAAGCCCCGCCTCCGAAAATTGGCCGTTACAGGTAAAAATATTTTCTGCTGTCACTTTGAAAGAACTTCTGGCAATGGCCACTTCTGCATACAGCAATGTATCTATCATTACAAAAGGCGGCTTTTGTGGAATGAGGGGTGCGATATTTTCTACGTTCAGCATTGCATCAGGTGATAAAAATTTTCTCGATGAGAAGACAGAAATAAATAGAGTGCATCCTTACTTTTATTTTGTTCGGTTTTGTTCTATATACGACACAAGGGTATTGATATTAACCAGAATTTTTCGACCATCTTTTGGATCCTTAATAGCAATTCCATACTCTCTGTGTAACAGAACAATCATTTCCAGCGAATCAATCGAATCCAACCCCAATCCATTATCGCCAAATAAAGGTTCTTCATCTTTGATATCATCCGGTTGCTTATCCGTTAGATTCAGGAAGGATATGATCTGTGTTTTTACCTGTTGTTTTAATTCGGCAGTTTCCATATCAGTTTTTTTATAGTAAATTTTTTCTTTTCAGTCCGGTATATATCAACACTTGGAATAGCAGTGTTATTCCAATGATGGGTATGATACTTGTTACAACATGTTGTAAAGTTCCCCTCTCTAAAAACAAACCATAATACGCTTCAAGACACCAGTGAAGCGGTGAGAGTTTGATGATTGTTTGAAAGGAATCGGGCATGGCAAAAGACGGCACCATTAATCCACCCAAAGCAGCCAGTATCACAATAGATACTGCACCAAAACCATTGGCCTGTTCCTGTGTTTCTGCAAAAACACCTACACATACTGCATAACTTACGGCACACCATCCGCAAAAAAAAGAAACAATACATAATCCAGGCAGGTCGGCAGGCAGGTCAAGTGCAGGCAGATTCATATAAGGAAACAACCACGCGCCTATTGAAAAAATCAACACAGCCTGTAGCATCGTAACAATGAGATAGGTTAGCTGTTTGGATACCAATGCCAGCCAGTAAGGTGTTGGCAGGGTTCGCAATCTTGTAAAACTTCCACTCAATTTTTCCCTTACAATACCACTACCTAAAGAGAGTACTACAAAAAACATGGCAAAAATTGTCCATGCCGGTACATTGTGCTGAGAGGTATTTGGTATCGATCGTTTACCATCTCTCGAAATCGGAATTTCAAGGATGGGTGATTGATTATTCAGCAATTCATTTTCCATGGAAGCAGATAAAGGCTTTTCGGTGATAGAAAAATAAAGTTGTTGTAATACCTGTTTGCTTTCCACCATTTGCAATGCGCTATGCAGTGCCCCCTGTACTGATTTCCGGAAAGATTCTTCCAGAATGGGATGATAATACAAGGTTACGGGATCAGCATTTTTTGCAATGCTATTCAGGGTATCGCCTCCTTCCAATCCAAAACTATTCAAAGCTCCGGCAGTTACTTTTTTGGTTCTCGCTGCCATCTGTACAGAAAAATCTTCGGGTATGATCAGCGCAAGTAAGGCGTCTTTCGTATGCATTCTATCTGTCAGTTGCTGATCGCTCTCTTCGTTAGGCACATGGATCAGTTTGAACATACCGATTTTTTTAATAGCTGAGATCATGTCCATACTGGTCTTACCGGAATCCCTGTTAGCCACTAAAAGTTCAATTTTATTTTTATTAACCAACTCAAAAGTGCTGTTCTGAATTTTTGTAATTACCAATACCAATAAAACAGGCATACCGAACATAAGTACCAACCCAATTTTATCCCTCACTAAAATGCGGAAATCTTTTAATATGGTGGCGATGAGCTTATGCATGTTTGTTGCGATAGTTTTTACCGGTTACGTCCAGAAACAATTCTTCCAGGCCTCTTTGACCGTGCATATGTAGTAAATGGTGCAGCTTATCATGTACCATGATATTACCCTTATCAATCAAGGCAATGGTATCGCATAAATCTTCTGCTTCATTCAATTGATGAGATGTATAAATAAGTGTGGTACCTTTTTTATTGAGCTCTTTTAAATAATCGATTATGGCATACCTCGTTTGTACATCTACGCCAACAGTAGGTTCATCCAGAAAAAGAATTTCCGGTTGATGTATTACACCAATCGCCAGGTTAATCCTTCGTTTCATACCACCCGAAAACTTCTCAACCGGTTTATTCCGTACATCCAATAAACCCAGCATTTGTAATAACTCAGCTGTTCGTTGCTTGATCTCATCACTATTAAGGCCAGACCATGCACCAAAAAATTGCAGGTTCTCAACAGGTGTAAGCTCAGGATAAAAAGAAAGTTCCTGAGGAACAAACCCAAAAAGTTTTTTTACGCCATTGTCGTTCTTATTAATTTCTCTTCCGGCAATTTGTATGCTCCCGGTTTCAAAAGAAAGCAATCCGGTCATCAGGTTCATCAATGTGGTTTTACCGGCACCATTGGGTCCAAATAAGCCAAAGCGACTACCGGCAGCTACGGAAAAAGACAGGTTTGAAAAAATAGCAGCCGATTGACCTGGGTAGATAAAATCAAGATTCTTTATATCAATGGCTAACGGAGTCATTAATGCCATTTTATTTTTGATAAGGCTACAAATGCTTTTCTTTCAATCTCAGCCAGTTCCAGTAAATAATCACCCATGACATTGAAATCCTCCTGGCTACCAATTCTTCCTTTGTAAATACCTGCCGCTTGTACGGCAGCCGTTCGCCACAGATCCCCCGCAATCGTAAATGTGTGAGATGTTTCCAGTAAAATTTCTTTTGGCTGGTAGGCATACGCTTCCTGCAAGAATGCAGCATAAATATACCGGAAACCACCACCGCCTGTTCCTATTTCCTCCTGCATGCGCACCAGTTGTGCCAAATACAATCCTGCTTTATGTAATCCCAATCTATCGCGCCACATCTTTATTCTTTTGCCGGTAAATTTTATCCCATTTACACCTGCAATCGGAACCGGGATACCAATCATGTTACTGATGTTTTTTTTGATTCCTTTTTCAATACCAATAGCAATTTGTTTATCTGTGATCAGGTTTGTCATTTGAGGATAATACAACTGACCTTTAGGAGCCAGCGCACCTTTGGCAAATCGTACTCTTTCCAATTCATAACTGGTTAATTCAGTTGTATGTTCCATCACCGGATCGCTAACCAGGTATTGATCGCCCTCTTTTCCATATACCACGAGATTATGCGCATTAAAATGAAACCGGTATTCTTTAGGAAAATAAGGCAGGTAGTAAACACCTACCTGACAACCAACAGGGTGTCCTTCGTTAAGTGTTCTATCCAATACTATTTGGGCTTCTTCTTTGGAACTGAATTTTTGCCTGATTACCGTAATACCGAGGTAACTACAGGTTCTTTTAAAGATGAGACCGGGCAGTGTACGGAATGCAATAGCGGGCCCGTTATTTATTTTCAACAATGGAATGTAGGCGTAAAACAAACCGGCACCAATCCCAAAAGCCAATGGTTCTGTCATTTGTGACACCCCCATACTTTTCAACAAATTGGTGGTAACACCATTCTCACAGTGTGCAGATTGTATGTGTTCAAAATCAAGCTTCATGAGAATTCATCTTTTTGATATCATCAATCGTAACATTAAATACATCTGCATACTTCTGTAATACGGCATCTGATAACTTATCAAACACTTCTGGTTTCATATGTCTTTCAACCTGAAATTTCCAGAAGCCGCTATAGCCGGCAAGAATGGGAACATCCATGAGTGCCTGTTCCATAAAAAAAAATAGCGGACTCACCGTTCTGTTCCTGATTTTTTCTCTTGCAATATTCACACGTGTATTCACATCTCTCCAGGCAACATCCAATGCAGTAATTTTCACTTCCCAACCCTTACTTAATTCCCGTACATATTTACCGGATGCATCTGTAGCATAACAAACTTCCTTGGTAATTTTACCAAGTGCGCTCAGGTCTTGTGGCACGTCTTCTTTTTTCATAAGAATATTATTTACTATGCATGTTTTTTGTCAATTGTGAATGGTGAATTGGCAATGAAGTACCTTCAATCAGTAATATTCACACAGACTACAGACTACAGACAACTCACGACTCACGATTCACGATTCAACACACCGTCAACATCGCATACATATAAGAAAATCTGCCGCTTTCCGGAACAAGTAATAATAGCTTTTCGCCTTCTTTCAGCTTACCGCTTTTGAATAATTCATGAACCATAAAATAAGCAGAAGCCGCTCCAACATTACCCATGGTACTTAAGTTGAGGAACCATTTTTCATAGGGAACTTTATTTCCGTAAGTATCCATCAAATCAAAAATTTTACTTTTAAAAAACTCACTGGAGATATGGGGAAGGAAATAATCTATCTCCGTTGATTCCATTCCCCTTCTTTTAAATATTTCGCTGATTTTTTTCCCGCCGAGTGTCACGATATTTTCACTTAATAATTTAATATCCTGCTTGATACTTAAAATAGATTTGTTTTTAATTTCTTCTGATGTAAAATCCATATACCCTTTCAAACTGCCATCTGCCTGCTTTTCACTCCCTGCATACATACAGGCTTCCATTTCGTTGGCATAAGAAACGCCTTCTATCCAGTCTACCCTTAGACTTAAAGCACCTTCATTTTTTTTATCGGATAATTTAAAAGCTGCAGCTCCGTCAGATAGCATCCATCGCAAAAACTCTTTATCAAAAGCGATGTAGGGATTTACTTTCAGTTCAACCAACTTATGTACTTCTTCTTCAAAAACATTGGCAACCAGTGATCCTGAAAATCTTTCAGAACCTGTTGCCACAGCCTGTTCTACTTCGCCTGCTCTGATAGCGAGATAGGCATACTTTAATGCATGCATACCCGCACAACAAACACCCGAAGGTGAAACCACTTCAATAGATCTTGATTCGGGTAACCAGCCATGAACCATAGCACCATGCGAAGGAAGTAACTGATCGGGCGAAGAGGTACCACAAGAGAGTAATTCCATCTCTTTTATTTTATCAGGGTCATTGGCAAACAATCCTTTTACTGCCAAAGCTGTCATCTGTGCATTTGTATGCGTTGCCTTCCCTTCACGTGTTAAGGCATAATACCGGGTTTGAATACCATTATTACGCAAAACCAGCATTCGTGATTTAGATGGCTTATCATTAATATATCCCAGGTAGCTTTCCATTTCATCACTACTCACCGGCTCATTGGGCATAAAAATGGAGGTATCCGTTATATAAACATCCTTCACAAGCATACTGATCAATTTATATGAGGCTTAAATAATATTGTTTTAACTCTCTAATCTTTTTTGACGAAAAAGGTTTGATAAAAATGGCATCCACAATCAATATAACAGGTGCTCCTATAAATAGTGCCACATGCAAAAAATATTTGAATACCGTTAATATCCCCTCCCTGTTCTTACTGTTATTTACCTTTTTTGCCCAACCAATATATTGTGGCCCTGCCTTCGCCTCCAGCAACATCAAACTATACTGATAGGCTACTGCATGCTGCTTCTCTAATGTATCCTGCATTCCATTCCAATTGTTACTGACCAGATGTGGCAATACTGTTTCACCAAATTTTTTGGCACCGGCAATATCCTCTTCAGACACTCCCGGTAATGGAAATAAATTCAGCAACCTTGTTTTTTTACCACCTAACATCCAGTGAAAAATGGTAAAATAGCTAACAGGATTCCAATGCCTGTCTACCATAGCAATATTGCCAACATGTTTCGCTCCGCTATCTTTCAGTAGTTTTTTAATTGCTACAAAAGCATTGAGCCACATGTTGCGCGCGCCGGTAATGGTCACCACCGGTGTATCCCTCAAAATTTTTTGAAAAGAAGGAAGTTGTAATAAAGAAGTAGCAGGTATACTAGGTGATAAGAACCACGATTGATATCCTAAAATGACCAAGTCATATGCTGTTTCCTGTAAGGTAAAGGGCGCCAATGGTACAGGCACTCCTAAAACCGAATCGGGCATTACGTCGTAGAAACTTTTGCCAGTCCACGGAAACGGATAATCAGTCGCAGGTTTAATGCTTACTTTCTCAACAGGGATACCTGCTGCAGTTAGTGGTTCTGTGAAGTTATCAATTATTTTTTCTAATTGTCCTGTTTGTGAAAAATAAATGGCTAACACTTTTTTATTCATCATGAGATGGAATTTGAAAATCAGCCAACTTCAATTTTTGCGAAGTCTTGCAATAATCCAGAATAGCATTTTGTACCACCGGAGATAAGTATCTGAATGTATTTTGAATCAACAGCTTGTCGTTCTCCATATCTTTAAAATACTTTACCACACGCGGCGCATGCTCCTGTATGGTCAGTCGCAAAAAAGAATACTCGCCATTTTCCTCTTCTTCACGCAAAGCCTTTTCCAGCTTACTTCTTCCTTCTTTAAATAATTTTAATTTCTCAGGTGCTTTTTTAACAAGCCCTGCCTTTCTCATCAATAAAGCGCCTGCATACGCCTGTTTTTCAGCAATAGCAGATTCTTCAATCAATAACAATTCTTCGTCAATGTCCCGAATCTTTCCTGCTGACAAGATCGCATAGAAATTTTCCCTGTCAAAAACTTGGAGGCTCGATTGCGCAAAATCTGTGAAAGATGTAACGAAAAACAAAATAAATAAAACAAGTCGGTGTCTCATAGTATCATAAAGTCAATAAATATGCCAGATAGTAAGTTTGCAGAATTAACTACCTTCACAAACTTCTAAGGTTACATTGTTACATACAAAAAAGGAAGTGGTTCCTTTCTCTTAATAAGCTTGCAACAAAAAATACTGAGGGAATTATATAAACCGATAAAAACAGGTAAGTGTCTAAAAGTAACCAACAATTTTCACATTTGTGGGCCATCATTCTTGGTGGTTCAAGTGGTTTTGGATTTGCCACCGTTGAAAAACTGGCGCAACAGGGTATGCATATTGCCGTTCTCTATCGCGAAAAAGCTGCTGCGGAAAGAACACTGAAAGAAACATTCGCATCAATAGCGGCAACCAATGAAGTAACGATTCTTCCTTATAATATCAATGCACTGGATGCATCCGGCAGAAACTCCTTTCTTAAGCAATTCAATACGGTGGTTGGAGAAAAACATTGTGTTCGTTTATTACTACACTCAATTGCAAGAGGTAATTTAAAACCACTGGCTGCAGAAACCTCTGCTGAACCTAAAGCGATACAGGAAACACTTTCGTTGGAAGATATCCAGCTAACTGCCTATGCCATGGCAACGAGTTTACTCGACTGGACGAGAATGTTGCTGGAAGATGAATTATTTCATGAAGATGCAAGAGTTATCGGCCTCACCAGTGAAGGTGCCCATAAATACTGGGATAGTTATGCAGCGGTGTCGATAGCCAAATCATCTTTGGAAAGCCTTGCAACCTATATGGCTGTTGAGTTTAGTAAATATGGATTAAAGACCAACCTGATACAGGCTGGCGTAACAGAAACACCTTCCTTAAAGCGAATACCAGGAAGTAGTGAGCTGATTGAGATAGCCAAAAAGAGAAATCCTTTTGGACGAATGACGCAACCGCAAGATGTGGCCAAAGTTATTTACCTACTCTGCACAGAGGAAGCTGCCTGGATAAACGGATCCTTAATTCATGTGGATGGTGGAGAACATTGTCGTTAACCAACGGCTTACATACTTATTTGGAAAACAAATACAACGATATTTTAGATCAGCTGCCCTACAAATCATCCTTTCGATTTGTTGACCATATTTCTTTCTTAAGTGAAGAGGAAGTAAGAGGCGATTACACATTGCAGGCCGATTCTTTTTTTTATGCCGATCATTTTCCTGGTAACCCGGTTACACCCGGCGTAATCATTACAGAGATCATGGCCCAGATTGGTGTAGTTGTTTTGGGAATATACCTGATGCTGGCAGAACAAAAACATATGCAAGTTTTATCTAACAAAAAAGTGTTTCCTTTACTTACTGCTATAGATGTCTCTTTCTTCAAAATGGTATTACCAGGAGAGAAAGTGACTGTTATGTCCAAAAAACAATATTTCAGATTTAACAAACTGAAGTGTTCTGTTCAAATGTTCAATGCTAACAACGAATTGGTAGCCAAGGGAACATTTTCCGGTTTCATTAAATAATGTTGAAACAAATTTGTATGAGACACCGTGTAGTGGTTACAGGCTTGGGGGTTATTTCCCCCAATGGCATAGGGGTTCCTGCATTTTTGCATGCCATTCAAAACGGTGTATCAGGCATTCGGTTTATGCCTTTGTATGAAGAACTTAAGTTCAATTGCCATGTTGCCGGTGTACCATCATTTGATTGGGATCAGTTGAAAAATTATTTACCAGAAGTTATTTTTCATGGACTCAAAAGCACTGGTATTGGATATGCAGTGAAAGCAGCCCTAGATGCATGGACTGATGCAGGAAATACCATTGACACCGATGAACCACTTTGGGATACCGGTTGTGTTTTTGGCAGCAGCGTGGCCGATGCAGAGGTGATCAAAAATTCCATCATTCGTATTGATGCCAAAGAATCCAAGAAACTGGGTTCACGCGTGGTGGAGCAAATTATGAACAGTGGCATTACTGCGTATGTATCTGGCAGGTTGGGATTGGGTAACCGGGTGATTTCAAATTCAGCAGCCTGTGCTACCGGCACCCAGGCTATTGTAATGGGGTATGAATATATTAAGAATGGAATGGCCAAAAGAATGTTGGTGGGCAGTAGTGAAAATGTAGATACCTATACTTTTGGCACTTTCGATTCGATGCGGATCCTATCAAGAAAATTTAATGACCAGCCAGAAAAAGCATCGCGACCTATGAGTGCTTCCTCCTGCGGATTTGTTCCCGGATCCGGTGCCGCTGCCATGTTATTAGAAGACCTTGATTATGCACTTGAACGTAAAGCAACTATTTACGCAGAAATAACCGGAGGCGCTACCAATTCAGGCGGGCAACGTGGTGGTGGAACAATGACGGCGCCGAATCCCGAAGGTATTATCAAATGTATCAAAGACGCCATCACTGATGCAGACATTCACCCGGATGATATTGATCTGATAGGTGGACATCTTACTGCAACAGCAGCCGATAAAATAGAGATCAGAAATTGGACAGAAGCACTTGGAAGAAAAGGCGATGATTTTCCTATGATCAATTCTGTTAAATCCATGATCGGTCATTGCCTGAGTGGTGCAGGATCTATTGAAGCAGTAGCAGCGGTGTTGGAAATCATGCACCAATTTGTACATCCGAATACCAATATCGAAGATCCGGATCCTGAGATACTTCGGCAAATCGGACAAAAATGCATACCTGCAACTATGATTAACAAAAAAATCAATCATATTGCCAAAGCTAATTTCGGTTTCGGTGATGTGAATACCTGTTTAATTTTTTCAAAATATAATCACCATGGATAGACAAGCAATTTTAGTAGAACTAAAAAAAGTACTGTTACCCTACACAGAAAACAAAGAATCACTGGAAGCCATTACGGAAGAAACCAATCTGTTGAAAGATTTAAAAATCAATTCAGCCAACCTTGTTGATATTATCATCGACGCGGAATCGCAATACAATATTGAGATTGATTTTGACTCTTCAGAAAAGATGTTTACTGTTGGCAATTGTATTGATGTGATTCAGGAGAAACTAAACACCTGAGTATGCTAAGTGCCGGCAATGATATCATCTCGTTGGCAACTATTAACATACAACGTAGTAATGACAGTCGCTTTTATACAAAAATCCTTTCTGCCTCAGAGCAGGAGCTTTATCATGTACCTGAATTAGCCGGCATACCCTTTGAACATTTTTTGTGGTTGTTATGGTCTATCAAAGAATCCGTTTACAAGTACCTCAAAAGAGACATGCCGGATGTGAGGTTCTCGCCTACAAAAATCATCATCCAAAAAATGAATACCCCCTGCATTCAGCAGTTGGTTATTTTAGAAAACGATCAATGGCAGGGTCGCGCTTCTGGTGAACTTTGTTACTCCGGGCATTGTCTATTTGAATCCTTCCGTTTTTTTTTCAAGTCAAAAATGAATACTGAACTAGTTGCCACAGTGGTAAGTGAAGATGCAACATTTGAACATACCTGGTGGGGCATCCGTAAAATTGATGAAACGGATAGTAATGACCAGTCAAGAAAAGTAAGAATATTTTTGATGGAAAGTTTGCAAGCCCTTTCACCGGATGCGAAGCTTCGTTTAGAAGAAACTGCCAGGGGATACCCCGTTATTTTTCAGGGAACAAAAGAAATAAACCTACCTGTTTCTCTGTCGCACCATGGTCAGTATATTGCTTATTCTTTTTTGTACAACGCAAAAGAATGACACCCTTCGTGGGGGGGGGGGGGGGG
>CALSAD010000012.1:0-122919 GCA_943372845.1 Chitinophaga pinensis
CCGGTTACGGTTGCGGTTAAGCTACCATCTTCATTTACTGTCTCTGCATCGTTCGCAGCAACCGGTGCATCATCTACTGATACAACTGTGATTGTTACAGTTGCAGTTGAACAATCGCCATCTGCATCACATAATTGATAAGTGAATACATCAGTACCGTTGAAGTTTGCATTCGGTGTATAGGTATAGGTTCCGTTTGGATTGAATACCAGGGTACCATTCGTGGTTGTGTTTACAACACTCCATACATTGCCACCATCTCCACTTAAGATATCGTTTCCGGTTACGGTTGCGGTTAAGCTTCCATCTTCATTTACGGTTTCTGTATCGTTTGTAGCAACTGGTGCATCATCTACTGGTGTAACATCTATGGTTAAAGTAGCATTCGCAGTTGCACCATGCGTGTCAGCAATATAATAGGTAGCAACCGGCACGGAACCGTTATAGTTTGGCGCAGGTGTAAATGTGAATGATCCATCTGCATTTATTACCAGGGTTCCTTCAGTCAAAGTAGCTGTGGCACCCGCAGTATAATTAACACTATTTACAGTAAATCCTGTTACGGTAATTGCATTGCCGTCAACATCTGAGTCATTGGTCAATACATTACCACTTACCGGAACATCTTCCTGTGTGGTTTTCACATCAGGTTGTGCTACCGGTGGATTGTTAAGAATGGTTACGGTAAATGTGCATTCAACTGCGTTGCCACTTGCATCTGTTACAGTTACTGTAACAGGGGTTGTAGTGCCAACAGCAAAGAAACTGCCTGGCTGTATGCTATAGGTTATAATTGGTGTTCCGCAATTATCAGCTGCATCTGTTACTGCAAAACTGGTAACATTCGCTCCATTTAATCCCGGGGTTCCTGCAATGGTAATATTAGCAGGACAAGTAAAGGTTGGTTTCTGGTTATCCACCACTGTAACGGTTTGCGTAGCAGTAGAAGTATGACCATGAATATCCGTTACAGACCATGTTACGGTAGTAGTACCTATTGGGAAGGAAACAGGTGCATTATTTGTTGGCGGTGTTGTGCCACAATTATCACCGGTTACAGGTGTGCCCAAAACCACATTACTTGCTTGTGTTGCACACGATCCTGCATCAGCAGGTACCGTTACTGCTATTGGTGCAACAATGGTTGGGAATTCGTCATCCGTTACAGTAACTGTTTGTACACCACCTGAAGTACGGCCATGCGCATCGGTTGCTGTCCACTGAATGGTTGTTACACCAACAGGGTAAGCAGCACTTAACGGTTGACCATCACTTCTCAATCCGGTAACCACTACTGCAGCACAATTGTCTGAAGCAGTTGCTGTACCCAGTGTTACATTAGAAGGACCACCATTGCTATTCGGACCATTGCCGTTTGGCACTTGGTTATTGTTATTATTACCAGAACCAAATGTGAAAGAACATACACCAGGGTCAGCAGTATGTGTAACATCTGCAGGAATGGTGATGATTGGATCTTCCTCATCGGTAACTGTTACAGTAAAGCTGCTGGTAACTGTATTGCCACTCGCATCGGTTGCTGTGTAAACAACTACAGTAGTACCTACTGGATATTGTGCGCCTGATGCATGCGTTGCACTCAACACGGCTCCAGGACAATTATCTGTTACACTTACCGGTGACCAGGTTACAACTGCTCCACACTGACCCGCATCATTTGATTTGCTGATGTTGGCTGGTATGTTTACAATAACCGGATTTTCAGTATCTACTACCGTTACAGTAAAGCTGCAACTGGTAGTTCCACATATATTAGAGGCAGTAACCGTAACGGTGGTTACGCCTTTATTAAAGATTGATCCGCTACCCGTGCCTGATCCACTGCCGGTTGTTGCTCCACTAAATGTGTAGCTGTAATTAGCTGCTGGTACGCCTGTGGCGGTTACGGTATAGCTTGCAGGTGCATCGCAGCGGCCTGCTGTTGTTGGTACTGTTTGACTATTACCACAAACTGTGATAATCGGAGTTACACAGGTTACAGTAACATCAAACGAACAGGTTTCTTCATTTCCATTTACATCAACTACTGTTACAGTAACGGTTGTTGTACCAATTGGGAAGAAGCTGCCTGTGGCTTTGCTGTAAGTAACAGATGATACTCCGCAATTATCGCTCGCAGTTGCTGTGCCGTATGTTACGCTTGCTCCGCTTACACTTGATTCTGTAGTATTGGCTATTACACTAATGTTAGAAGGACAAACAACTGTTGGTTTCTGTGTATCGGCAACCGTTACAGTAAAGCTGCTGGTAACTGTATTGCCACTCGCATCAGTTGCTGTATAAACAACTACTGTTGTTCCAACAGGATATTGTGCACCTGATGCATGCGTTGCACTCAACACGGCACCCGGACAATTATCTGTTACACTTACCGGTGACCAGGTTACAATTGCGCCACACTGACCCGCATCATTTGATTTGCTGATGTTGGCTGGTATGTTTACAATAACTGGATTCTCGGTATCTACTACCCTAACGATAAAGCTGCATGATGAGATATTACCACACTCATCGGTTGCCGTTGCAGTAACTGTAGTTGTACCTACAGCGAAGAAGCTGCCAGGTGCAATGCTATAGGTAACATTGGCTGATCCGCAGTTATCAGTTGCAGTAACTGCATAAGATACATTCGCACCACACTGACCTGTGGTATTGGAAACGGTAATAGTTGACGGACAAACAATTACCGGTGCCGTATTATCTACAACTGTAATTATTTGATCATGATTAGAACCATTACCCGCATTATCCCTCACTCTCCATGATCTGGTTAAAATGTAATTACCGGGACAGTTTCCATTGGTACGTGTTTCTGTAAAGGTGATTGTTGGATTAGGATCGCAGTTGTCATTAGCTACCAATGTTGCCGGTGCAGGTACTGCATTGCATTGTACTGTTAATGTCGCAGGTGGTATACCGCTTACAAACGGACCCTGATTATCGACAACAGTTATCGTAAAGCTACAAGTTGTACTATTGCCTGAAGCATCTGTTGCTCTAAGCGTAATGGTACTAACACCTACAGGATAAGCTGAACCTGAAGGCAGACCTGCAATCTGAGTAACGGTAACCGCACCACCACAATTATCGGTGGCGGTTGGCATAGCCCAGGTTATTACACGGCTGCACTGCGCATAATCATTGCTCCTCGTCAAGTTTGCAGGACATACAATCACAGGCGCAGTTACATCTGTAACTGTTACCGTAAATGTGCATGATGATGTATTACCGCAATCATCCGTGGCTGTTGCCGTAACGGTTGTTGTGCCTACAGCGAAGAAGCTGCCTGGTGCAATGCTATAAGTAACATTTGATGATCCACAATTATCCACTGCAGTGGCTGCATAAGAAACATTGGCACCACACTGTCCCGCCGCATTTGGCACTGTAATATTTAAAGGACAGGTAATTACCGGTGCTGTATTATCTATAACCGTTATGATTTGCTGATGATTGGAACCATTACCTGCATTATCTCTTACTATCCATGTTCTGGTTAAGGTATAATTACCGGGACAGTTTCCATTAGTACGTGTTTCTGTAAATGTGATGGTTGGATTAGGATCACAGTTATCATTAGCTACTAATGTTGCTGGTAAAGGAACGGCATTGCATTGTACCGTTAAGGTCGCAGCAGGTGCTCCATTCACAAACGGACCCTGTGCATCGATAACGGTTATTGTAAAGCTACAAGTTGTACTGTTGCCTGAAGCATCTGTTGCTCTAAGCGTGATGGTACTAACACCCACCGGATAAGCTGAACCCGAAGGCAGGCCTGCAATCTGAGTAACCGTTACTCCACCACAATTATCTGTGGCCGTTGGCATAGCCCAGGTTATTACACGGCTGCACTGAGCATAATCATTACTTCTCAACAGGTTTGCAGGACAAGTAATTGACGGAGGTGTAACATCCTGAACCGTTACAACAGTTGCTGCAGATGTAGCAGAACATGAACCATTAGATACAGTTACACTATATGATCCAGATGCACTAACTGTGATTGATTGCGTTGTGGCACCATTGCTCCATAAATAACTGCTGCCTGCTGATGCTGTCAGTGTTACTGATCCGCTAGGGCAGAAAGTGGTTGGTCCACCCACTGTGATAGTGGCAACAGGTAATGGATTGGTTATTACTTCAATTGATATCGGATCAGAAGAACAACCCAATGCCGTTGTGGCTACCTGAACGGTATACGTTCCAGGCATATTTGTTGATACAGTTGTCTGATTTAAATTACCCAATGGAGTTGTCCAGAAAGCAAATGCCCCACCGTTAGCAGTAAGAACAACAAAACCGCCTTCACAGAATGTAGTTGGGCCATTGGCAGATATGGAAGCCGTTGGTTTAGGGTTTACGGTTATTTCTATCGAAGCTGGTGCGGATACACATCCTGCCTCATTAATAACGGTAAGTGTATAAGTACCACTTGTTGTTACATCAATAGTAGGTGTATTTGCTCCGGTACTCCAGAGGTATCCGGTACTGCCTAATGCAGTAAGTGTTACTGATCCACCGGCACAGAACGTGGTTGGACCACCCGCACTGATACTTGCCGTAGGAACTGGATTCACGGTTACTTGTGTTTCCGCAGAATAAGAAGAACATCCCTCTGCATTAGTCACAAGAACACTATAGAAATTACTACTGTTTACAGTAATAGATGCAGTTGTTTCGCCTGTACTCCACGAATAAGAAGCCCCACTACTTGCTGTAAGCGTTACAGAACCACCTTCGCAGAATGAAGTTGGACCACTCGTAGAAATGGTTATTACTGGTTTAGGATTCACTGTAATGGTCATAGTTGCTGTAGTAGCACACTGACCAGCAGATGGTGTAAATGTATACGTTGTTGTTGCTGTATTATTTAATGCAGGAGACCATGTACCAGTAATACCATTTGTAGAAGTAGTTGGTAAAGCATCCAATGAAGCTCCTGAACAAATAGCTGCTACCTGTGTAAAGGCAGGAGTAGTTTGGGCTATTAAAGTTACTAACGTTGCAGCTGATGTTGCAGAACACCCACCGCTAGAAACGGTTACTGTATAAGAACCTGCATCGCTAACTGTGATTGATTGTGTTGTTGCACCATTGCTCCATAAATGACTGCTGCCTGCTGATGCTGTCAGTGTTACTGATCCGCCCGGACAGAAAGTAGTTGAACCTGCCGCTGTGATGGTTGCAACAGGCGTAGTTTTTGGCGCTGCAGTGCCATAAACAAAAGAACCCACACATTGTGCGCTCACACTTCTTACGCCCCAGGTTCCGGGAGCACTAACTGTAATAGAAGTGCCAGTGGCAGTAACAGGCTGACCAACCTGGGCCCACTGATAATCTGTATATCCTGACGCTGTTAAAATAGATGTGCCATCACAATTATCTACTACGCTAACAGTTGGTGTTGGCGGTAAAGGTGGTACTGTAAAGTTTGCAGTAGTCGAACAGCCATTTGCATTTGTATAAGTTATCACAACACTTCCCCCGGCAACGGCAACACCTGTTACAAGACCAGTGTTATCTACAATAGCTACTGATGTATTAGATGATGTCCATGGATTACTTGCAGCAGGTGTACCAGAACCTGTAAGTTGTCTTATTCTTCCTGCGCAAACAACGAGAGTACCTGTGATAGTTGGTAATGGATTAACTGTGACGGTAACGGCTGTTCTCGATGTCGATACGCATCCTGAACCGCTGGTCACGTTAACATAATAAGTAGTTGTACTCGTTAGAAGCGGAGTGCTAAAAATGGTCCCTGTAAATAAGAGGTTTCCGCCAGAAGGTGCATCATACCATCTAAATGTTGGTGTTAGTGCTGATGATATGGCTGTAAGTGTAGTACCAGTATTAAAGCATACAGACAATACGCCGGTAATCGAGCTCACATTAGGCGGTGTGATAAGATCCACATTCGCATTAGCTGTCATGATAGTCGTACAACCTGTGGTTGTATTGATAGCATTTACTATGTAACCACCTGTCGTAGTGATATTATTAAATGTAAGAGCCGCTCCTGTTCCTGCTAGGGTTGCTACATTTGTTGAGGGGATCGACACAAGAGTATAGTTCACCCCAACCTGAGAACCACTCAGGTTAATAGATACACCAGTTCCACCAACACAATAAGCACCGCCACCGCTTACAAGGAATGGCACTGGTGATGGGTTAGCAGTAACAACGGTTGGTGCAGAAGTAGCCGAACATCCATTGTTATTCGTAACAGTTACTGTATAAGAACCACTGGTTTGTACAGTAATAGATTGTGAACTCTGACCGTTACTCCATAAATAAGAAGTTCCTGGGCTTGCCATTAATGTTACCTGACCGGAAGGTCCGCCACCTGTGCAGAATGTGGTCGGTCCCTGTGGGGTTATGGTTGCAGTAGCCGGAGTATAGTATGTTGAAGTAACAGGAGTTCTTGTAGCAGATACACAACCGGTCGTAATATTTCTTGCTTGTGCATAGAATGTAGTGCTCAGGTTAGTTGGTACACTGTTCTGGCCTGTAATGAATGCTGTTCCTCCCGTTGATGTATTGTACCAATCGATAGTTTCACCAACACCAGGCGTTGCTGATAAAACAATATTTGCGCCGCAGCTTGAAACATTTGTTCCAACCGGTGCAGCAGGTAATGGATTAACCGTAATGGTCATTGTTGCATTCGTAGCACATTGACCGGCATTTGGTATAAATGTATAAGTAGTAGTTGCTGTATTATTTAGTGCAGGAGACCATGTACCTGAAATGCCATTGGTAGAAGTTGTTGGCAATGCTGCTAAGTTTGCGCCTGAACAGATTGCTGCTACTTGTGTAAAGGTAGGTGTAACACTGGTACTAACAGTTATAGTTGCATTGGAGGTAGCTGTACATCCGTTGGCTGTTGTACTAATGGTGTAAGTAGTTGTAGTTGTAGGAGATGCTACTACACTTGTACCGGTAGTTGTGTTTAACCCGGTTGAAGGACTCCATGTATAAGAAGCACCAACTGATGAAACACTTAATTCGGCATTCTTTGAAGCAAGTAATTCTCCAGCTGTTTTGACTACATTCCATACCCTTAATTCATCAATAGAGCCATCCATGATATTACAAGCACAAGTATAAGGACTCTGACGTCCAATATTTACAGGGCCACCACTTCCAAAATTTAGCGCACTACGAGAAATGGCATCCGTTAAAACACCATTCGTGTAGAACCTGATGGTGTTTGTTGAACCATCCCATGTACAGGCAACATGAACCCATGTATTAGTTGGCAGGGTTGCGGTACTATATGTCCAACTGCCATTATTATAGAAGCCTAACCCCGGAGTTCCATTAGGTTTTGATTGTAGCAAGAAATTATAATCACCCCTGTCTATAATCGTATTGTTAACAGCATCTGTCTGATAAATCCATGCTTCAATAGTGAATTTTGATTGCATGGTATTGAAAATGGCGTTATCGTTTACGCTCATGTACCTACCACTGTTTGAAAAGGTTGCTGTATTACCAGCACCTGCAAAAGCAGAGGAAGAGGTCCAGCCTGACCCATTCTGGAAAGTAGCTGTCAAATTATTACCACTTGCGTCAGCGGCAGTGGTTCCGGAACCTTCATTAAATTTCCAGTATCCAACTAGTCCGTTAGATGTACTCAATCCTACAGAACTTCCAGCACAAATGCTTGCATTTGCTGGATTTATACCAACTATTGGTAAAGGGTTTACCGTAATGGTCATTGTTGCATTTGTAGCACATTGACCAGCATTTGGTGTAAATATATAAGTAGTAGTTGCTGTATTATTTAATGCAGGAGACCATGTACCAGTGATACCATTATTAGAAGTAGTTGGTAATGTTGCTAAGTGTGCGCCTGAACAGATTGCTGCTACTTGTGTGAATGTTGGAGTTAGATTTGGTGAAACAGTAACTACTGTTGCTGAAGATTTTGCTGAACAATTTGAAGCGTTGGTAACTGTTACAGTATAAGAACCCGCTACAGAAGTAGTGATCACTTTTGTTATTTCACCAGAACTCCATAAATAACTAGTACCTGCAGAAGCGGTTAAAGTTACTGAACCACCGTTACAGATTGTGGTTGGACCACCTGCTGTGATTGTTGCTGTTGGCAATGCACTCACTGTTAAGTTCACGCCAATGCCATTAGGGCTGGCACATCCATTTGCATTGGTTAAAGTAAGACTATAAAAACCAGTATTTGCAGAAGATACATTGTTGATAGTATTCGTTTGTGAATTGGATGTAAATCCATTTGGTCCGGTCCATGTATATGTTTGTCCAACCGTACTTGTTCCAAAGTTGAATGTTCCGCCTTCGCATTTAAATGCACCATTACTGAATGTGGAAGCCCCAGGCAAGGGATTTACTGTAATGGTCATTGTTGCAGTTGTTGCACACTGACCAGCAGATGGTGTAAAAGTATAAGTAGTAGTTGCTGTATTATTTAATGCAGGAGACCATGTACCAGTGATGCCATTATTAGAAGTAGTTGGTAACGCTGCTAAGCTTGCACCTGAACAGATTGCTGCTACTTGTGTAAAGGTTGGTGTGGTTGAGGCCGCTATTGTAACAACTGTTGGAGCAGATGTTGCAGAACAACCAGAGGCATTGGTAACGGCTACTGTATAAGAACCTGCAGTGCTAACATTAATAGATTGTGTAGTTGCACCATTACTCCATAAATAACTTGTTCCTGCTGATGCAGTTAATGTTACAGAACCACCTGCACAGAAGGTAGTTGGTCCGCCTGCAGTTATTGCAGCAGTTGGTAAAGCGTTTACAATTACTGTAACCGTTGTTTCACTATTACAACCATTCGCACCAGCACCTTTCACCGTATAGGTTCCGGCAGCAGCCAATGTCACATTATTGATAGATGGATTCTGAGCATTATTAGCAACAAATCCATTGGGTCCTGTCCAGAAATAATCAACACCACCATTTCCATTGAGTGTTAAAGTTGCGCCTTGGCAAACAGGGCTGTTGCTTGTGGCAGTAATAACAGGAAGTGCCCTTACCACAACTGTTGTTGAGGCGGAAGCCGAACAACCGGATGCATTGGTAACCGTAACGGTATAGGTACCCGCATTGGCCATGGTACTATTAAGTATAACCGGATTTTGCTGAGTAGAAGTATATCCGTTAGGTCCGGTCCATGAATAACTTGTTCCCGGACTTGAGAATAATTCGATTTTATCATTTACGCAACCAAA
The DNA here is from genome assembly GCA_943372845.1 of Chitinophaga pinensis. GTDB lineage: Bacteria > Bacteroidota > Bacteroidia > Chitinophagales > Chitinophagaceae > Sediminibacterium > Sediminibacterium pinensis_K. Next base: position 9,237 of record CALSAD010000012.1, read on the forward strand.
ACCTGCATGATTAGCGGTTACGTTTGTTGGTGACATTCGCGGATTTGAAGTGCCAAATCCAGGGTCACTTATACAAGAATTAACAGTTTGTGTTACAGAATATGTTGCCGCATTATTAACTGTGATGGATGAACTGGTAGCCCCGTTGCTCCATAATAAACTTCCTGTGGCTGTTGTAGATAATATTGAAGTTCCATCGCAATTGTCAACTACTGTTACAACAGGGGTTGATGGAGTGGTACAAGCTGTAGGCTCTTTCCATTCAACAATAATTTGTCCATCTGTATCAGGTGAACCATGTCCGGAAGCACCTAAGGCACCCGCTCCGCTGTTAAAGTAAGATCCCCCACCACCACCATGTGTACCATCGGCGTTCCCGTCAAAAGTTCCACCTCCGCCACCTGAAAATCCACCACCGCCTCCACCGCCATAAGCGTTAGATGCACCGCCGCCGCCGTATCCACCGGCACCTGCAAAACCGGGATTTCCGCCTATAGCTCCGCCCGCATCATTAGGGCTGGAACCGTGGTATGTGCCATTTAGTGATGGCTCTTGAAACGAACCACCGCCATCTAAATTATGATTAGCCGGAATCCATCCCGCACCACCGCCCGCACCCGGGTCTATAGCAGTAGGTTCTCCGGTATTAAAATCAGGGCTGTTTCCACCCGCACCGCCGCCAATACCCGGATCACCACCTGAAAGAACGGATTCTACTGAAAGTCCATAATATCCATCTACATCCAGATTAGCATCTATAACAGCATCAGGAAAAATGGCCTCTGTAAAAGGGTCTATGGCTAAAGATCCGGCACCACCACCACCACCGGCTGCTATTAAAGGAAATCCTGATGCATTAGTTCCATTTAAAAATATAAAACTTCCACCACCACCACCAGAACCTGCACTACTTACTGCTCCTTTTTGACCAACCAATATGGTTAAATTAGATCCAGCCAGTGAAGTATTGTAACTGCCATTAAAAAAAGCACCCAAGCCACCATCATTCGCACCATAACTTCCGCCCGAAGCACCTCTGGCATATATTTTAATGTCGTAAGCATTGGCTGGTATATTCAGGTTTCTTACCAGTTGCCCATTGTCGAAATTATACGTTCTGGTTTCCTGTGTAAAAAGGAACGGAGTGCCCGGTGTTCCCGCTGGTTTATGGCTCTTTTTTAACTCGTAAAACTCACCTAATGGTTTTTTGAAGGTTCCATCGTTTCCGGCTTTGTTGTGCAACGCGGCATCATTGATACTAAAGAAAGCAGGCTTTGCATTGGTAGAAAGCGCACTTAACAATACGGCTACGATCGTAAGCGAACAGAGTGTTCTGAGTAGAACTTTTCTCATAAAAACAGGTTTTGGCGTAATATTCTTTGTACTCGTGGTATGCTTTTGTTCTCAATTCGTTTCGATACAAGCCATTTTTCCTCTACACAATTAGGATCAAACTGCCACTTGATTCTGATACACACAGACAGTATTCGATATTTTATCGGATTGTAAGAGAGAATTTTCTCTTAATGGATTTTAAAAACAGTTTCAGCTGAAACACGCACCAGCAAAGGAATACAGCACATTAGCATTTTCTATATCGCTACTAAAACACCTTTTCAAACACACATAAAACAAAAAAAATCGCTAATTCCAAAACACAATTGAACACAATTAATAGGCTAAACTGTTAAACACAATTAACAATATTATATGTTTTGTAGTGATAATCCTACGTTTTAATGACCTTTTAATCACATAATTGTAGACATCTGTCGAATTACCACTACAAAAAAATAGATTTTGTCTACGGGCTGGTATTTTAGAGGTCCTTTATGCTTCAAAAATTCGGTATTTAGTTGATTATCAATAATTTACCAACCATTTATACGATATTGTTAGCTATTTGCCCTCACCGCTCATTTTTAAATCCACACAGCTTTTCGCAGAATCCACCGGAACTGGCGAACACGTATTTTTTGGATTAGGCGAAATGAGTACTTGTCAATCTCGATAACTATCCCGCAACAACATAAAAAAGTGATCGCCGAAAAGTCCCCACGGCAGCAGTGATTTTAGGATTGCAATTGCTAAAAAGGTATTTTCTTAGTAATGGTGGTGAAGGAAAACCTTACCTCGAATACACTTTACAGAATTCTGGTAGATTAAGGATGTAGTAATTCTGAACACAAAGACGTTGATTGAGAGACATCTGGTTTCACTAAGTAAGAGAAAAGGAGCTAGAGAGATTTTGCTCTTGCAATAGTGTTGGCTACTTCCCAATACAGAAAGTGACTTGGGCTGATTTTATTGAGTTTCGGAGGAATTAGTGACAGAATAGTAACTGATTTAACAGGCAAAATCAGGATTTGAGCTGGTCTATGGAAAGTATCTATAAATCTCTTTTCTACCCAAAACACGTATCAGTTCAGCAGTTTCATTTTCAAAAATGAATCCGATTCGATATTCGCCCATCCTGATCCGATAAGCATTTTTAAACCCAGCCAATTTTTTGCAAGAGGTCAATTCGGAAAGCTTCTCCACTATAGATAAGCTTTCAATCACCTTACCAAGTTGTATCTGAGCGGGAGCCGGTAGCTTGAGGGCATCCTTTTCAAAAGATTTACGAATCTCTATATTCACTTAGCGTGTTTTAAACGCTTCAAGAAATTGGTTTTCTCGGTTTTGTTGAGTAATGCAGTTTTTCTCCCCTTCTGCATGGCATTCACTAATGCAGCATCCTCTTCAGCTTCGGAATGAAAACCGATATTAAGGCTGCTCAAAAATGCTCTTACTACTTTTTCTTGCTGTTTATTACGTGGATTAATTATAAGTGCCATAGCATAAATTTACGATTTTTCATTGCCTTATCAACAGTTTTTTGTCACTCACTCTGTTTGAGGCATTGAGATAGCAAAGTTTGCATCTTCATATGCCTTTACAATATCTGTATACTTTTTAAGTGATCTTTTTTCTTTATCAGAAAGATTATCGAACCCTCCTTTCTGGGCAGCAAGATTTAATAAATCGAATATTTTTGATTCGGCTATCGCAAAATGATCTTTAGTTGTTGAAGTGTTCATATTTATACAGTTTTATTCGGCAATCTCGATCAACAGCTCCTTGGGAGTATAAACCGGCAACACAGGAATACCTTGTTTTTGCAACTGTTTATCGCGCGATATGAAATAATCCAGCTTATGATGCACCGCCGTATAGTACTGCAAGGCATCTTCTATATCGGTTATCTTTGAATGAAGGGCATTCAAAACAATTTCATGTGGCAGATCAATTACCGTTACATCTGCCATTAGGGTTAACAGTAATTCTTTCGCTTTGGCATTACCGTATGCTTTCGTTAACCAGTAACCAACAATATGTACAATAGAAGGAGTAATGAAAGCCTGAATAGTTCCGTTTACTGCTAATTCAATAATCTTACGCGACTGCTCATACTCGTTACGCTTTAAGGTAAAGTCTAGCAATATGTTCGCATCAAGAAATACTTTAGAAGCCATACTTCTTCGCGTTTTCTTTATAGTACAAATCTTTTAGATCCCCCTCTTCAGCTATAACAGGTTTATCCAGTTTCTCAACTAGGTGGAGGATATTCTTACGCTTTGAAGGTTTTGTAACAGTCTTAAAATAACCTTCTACCAATTCAGACACACTCCGCTGTTGTTTTACTGCATAGCTCTTTACATTCTCAAGCAGGCTATCGTCAATTGTTAGGTTTAATCTCGCTTTCATAAATCAAATATACGCATGTTTTTAATTTATGCGCATTGTTTTCGGAGTATTCATTTTATGAAATAAGGAATACCTCAAAATATCTTCATTTTATCCTTAGGAATCCCGGAAGCGTTATTTAAGATTATTCGGTTTTGCTCAAATAATAACAAGTTCCGGTCTTCCATTCGCGGGCTTTTCAAATTCTGTCGAGAAACTGTAGTAAACGGAATAGGCATAAGTAAGAGACTACTAAAAGCAAAAAAAAGCAAATGAAACTTCTTGAAAATGAATATAAACACGGCTATCCCGCCTAGCGGCTGGATGACTCGCTATCGCTCGTCACTTCCCAATACAAAACTTAGAAAATATAAAATCCAACTGATCTTCATTTGTAATCTGGCCAGTGATGGTGCCGAGGTAATGCAGGCATTGCCTGATGTCTAGTGCCAACAGATCACCAGGCACTTTTTCATCAAGTCCACGCTGAACATCTTCTAATGCAATACTTAGTTTTTTGAGCGCATCAAAATGGCGGGCGTTGGTGATGATAGTAGATTCAATGTTTATATCGCCATGAATGGCTTTGGCTACCAATTCATTTTTTAATTGATCGATATTGGTATGTTCTTTTGCAGAAATAAAAATAATATCGGGAAAGGATGCAAATTTTTGTTGTACAATCAACTCTTTCCCATCTACTTTATTTCCGATCAGTATGTATTGAATTTGCTCTTTGATAAATCCATCAATCACTGTTTGTAAAGTAGGTGCATCTATTTCATTCACATCAAATAAATAGATGACCACATTGGCGGCCCGCATTTTTTCGTAGCTTTTTTCCATGCCAATGTTTTCAATACGATCATTGGAATGTTCGCGGATACCAGCTGTATCTATCAACCGAAACAATACCCCTTTTATATTTAGTATTTCTTCAATGGTATCTCGGGTAGTTCCTGCGATATCACTAACAATTGCACGGTTTTCGTTTAACAGCGTGTTCAGCAAAGTTGATTTGCCAGCATTTGGTTTTCCGATAATGGCCACCTGAACACCATTCTTGATTACATTACCCAATTGAAAAGAACTGATTAATTGCTTGGTTGATAAACTTAATTGTGAGATCAGTCCATATAATGCAGCACGATCTGCAAACGCCACATCTTCCTGTGAAAAATCTAACTCTAATTCTATCAGGGCAGAAAACCGTATCAGCTGCTCGCGCAGTTGATGCAGGTCTGACGAAAAACCGCCACGCATACTATGCAATGCCGTTTTACGGCTGGCTTCCGTATTACTGGCAATCAGATCGGCCACTGCTTCGGCCTGTGTAAGGTCTAGTTTACCATTCAGAAAAGCCCGCTGGGTAAACTCACCGGGCTTTGCCATGCGAACGCCTGAATCGGTAATGGCGCGGATAATATTTTCCTGTATAAACGGAGAGCCATGACAACTGATCTCAATAACATCCTCACCTGTATACGAACGCGGACCTTTAAAAAGCGATAACACCACTTCATCCAATACCTGTCCTTTGTATTGCAGTAACCCAACCTGCAGGGTATGCGAGGCCAGCATTGCCAGGTCTTTGGAAGGGAATAGAGCATTCACCACCGCAAAAGTTTCCTGGCCACTTACCCTTATTACCCCAATAGCACCCACACCCGGCGGCGTAGCCAATGCAACAATGGTATCGTCCCATCCACTCAACTGTCCTAACATATACTTGCGTTTCGCTGCAAAAATAGAACAATGAGGTGTTATTGTGAATGGTGAATTGTGAATGGGCAATTAGACGGAGTGATCGTATTTTAGACCATGGTCCATTGACAATTCACCATTCACCATCACTGATCTGAAATACGGAAAGTGATGTTTTGTTTTTGGCGATACAGTACATTTTGCCCGTTTTGAACCGCGGGAACCCAGTTAGGTCCTTTTCGGATAACACGGATGGCTTCAGCTTGTGTTCCGTAACCGGGATCGTTTTCTGCACGAACATCACTGATCGCTCCATTCTTGTCTACAATAAATGAAACAGTTACGGTATAATCGCCTGCAGGCGCCCCGTTGTCTGTAGGAATATCTTTATTGAGGTTTCTCTCCAGAAATTTTATCCAGGCTTCCCTGCCGCCCGGAAATCGTGCTTCTATCTGTACCGGAGTAAATCGCCCATCAATTTCAGATTCAACATGACCTGATTGTATACCCGTTTGTGTGGTTTCTACAGGTGGATTAACAAAATCTTCTTTTAGCCCCTTTTGATCAATAGGGCCTATCCGCGTATTCTCAATCTCATCTACAGGTTTTACTTCATCAGTTTCAGGTACCAATTCATCAGGCATAATAAGAGGTGGAGTTACCTTTGCCATTTCCAATTTAGGTGGTTCCTGTTGCACAATAGGTTTCGGAATCTCGGGTTTCTTCTCCTCCTTCTTAAAATTTTCCAATTGCATGGTGGTAAAAATATCTGCCTGCTTAACGCTACGTTTTCCATTCGCCATAATAGCACCTGCTATAAAAAACAGACAAATAAAAACAGTTCCCGAAAAAGCATAGGCAAGACGCCGGTCGTAAGTTTTGCGCAACTCATAGGCACCGTAGCTTTTGTTACGGCCATCAAAAAGAATGTCTAAAATATCGGCTGTGAGAATGTGTAACTTTTCCATAGTAGTTAATTTCTACTATGATTCGGCGTTCAATAAAAATCCACATCAATTTTATGCGAGAATATTATCGTGAAATTCCATAAATAATTTTGATGTTTTGTGAATCGTGAGACGTGAGGGGTGAATCGTGAGTTGTGAGGGGTGAGTGGCACGTTATTTCGACGAGGCAACGAGGAGAAATCTCATCATCTTACCGATAGTATCCTTGCAAGCAGTCATAAGATTTCTCTCGCCGCTTCGCTATGTTCGAAATGACAAATCCTATCTTACTCACGTCTCACGATTGACGATTCACGATTGACGATTCACGCTACAAAAAAAAGCCCCGCTAAAAATTAGCAGGGCTCTTAATTATTTGATCAGAAAGAATTACTCTTCAGATACTACAAAAGTGATACTTTGTTTGTGACGGTAGATTACGTTACGTCCGTTCTGTACCGCTGGTTTCCATTTAGGCCCTTTGGTAATTACACGAATCGCTTCGGCTTTGGTTCCGTAACCGGGATCATTCTCCGCAGCTACATCACTGATGCCACCATCTTTTGATACGATGAAAGAAACCACTACTGTGTATTTTCCCGGAGGTGCCCCATTTTCAACAGGGAGATCCCTGTTCAGGTTACGTTCCAGGTATTTTTGCCAGGCAGGTAATCCACCCGGAAATTCAGCAGCAATTTGTACTACGGTAAATACTTTATCATAGTCTTCTTCCACTTTGGGGGCTTCTACCACACCGGTTCCTTTTTCTACAGGAGGGGCTACGATACCTTCATCTTTTGCTCCTTCCTGGTTAATGGTACCGATCTTGGTATCTTCCAGTTTTTCCACTTCTTTGATTTCCTCATCAGGTTTTACCTCTTCATCCTTCACAATTTTGGGAGGGGTGAACTTGGTAATTTCCACTTTGGGTGGTTCCTGTTTTGGCGGAGGCGGCGGCGGTGGTGGTTCCGGCTTTTTCTCCTCTTTGTTTACATTCTCAAGCGTCATATCAGCCACAACAATATCTGTTTTCCCTTTTTTGGCTGAGTTGGCAACCAGTGCCCCCCCAATCAGGATCGCACATAAAAGCAGCATACCGATCATGGCAATACGGATACGTTTGTTATACGTTTTGCGCAGATCATAGGCACCATACTCTTTGTTCCTTCCGTCGAAAAGGATATCAAGAATGTCGGCTGATAAAATTTTGTTTATCTCCATGATAAAAAACTTTTGTAATTAGATTCAGGTTGAGAAAAATTTCTCAACTAATTAGTTGCCACCCCCAGCCGCTGCTATTTCCTCTGATTTCTTCACCAATTGTGTTTCCACATCGGTAATATCAACCAGTGCATAACGCGTACAAACATTAATCGTCATCTCATCCAAAATATCAATCACATTTTTATATGTGCACTCCTCTGAAGGTTTCAATATCACTACAAAATCCTTCAGTTCTTTTACGCTGTTCTTTTTCTTGATCAGCACATCGCGGATATCATGAAAATTTGATGACTTAAAGTTTGAAGCAGAATTATCCAACTCTCCTTCATAGTAAAAAACATTATTGTCTTTTCCTAACAGGATAGTGATAACACCCGACTGTTTTGCCTTGTTCTGGTCTTCCGGTTTATCCGCATCCTTGGGCAGGTTCAACTTCATAGCAGTAGCCTGACTCATGGTTGTGGTGAAGATGAAGAAGGTGATCAGCAGGAATCCCAGGTCCACCATCGGCGTAAGGTCAACACGGGTTGACAACTTTTTGCTTTTCTTGACCCCGGGTCCTTTCTTGTGGCCTCCGCCACTCGAGGTATCCATTTCTGCCATGTCGGTAGAATTTAGTTTTCGTTTGTAATAAATTTACTCCTCTCTCTTTTCGCCAGACTGTGCTTTTTTCCACAGATCTGAACCCACTGGAACACCTTCCGGACTGGTTACCATCTGGAATTTCAGGATATCATTCTTTTTAAACGCTGTTATTACGCTTTTGAATGCCGGGAATTTGGCCAGATTGTCTCCTTTTACGAGAAAAAATGGTTTCTTGCCCTGGTAAGCACTCATTACCTGTGTCATCCATTCTGTCAACTCATTGTTGGCAGTATCTTTCACAGGAATACCGGGTAACAGGTTTCCTTTACGCTGGTCTTCAGGAAGGGCCAGAAATGATTTCAGCTCGCCGAAAGAAGCACCATAAAAAGGTGATTTCTTAAAAGCCTTCATGTCCAATCCCAGATTTTTGGTATTGTTCAATGCATTTCCTACGGTTTCTTTGATAGATTCATCATCCATCTCCAGAAACACTTTTCCGTCTTTGTCAATAATTATCTGCACAAAATCCTTTTGCGGGGCAACTTTAGCAGCCACCGACTTGGGGATGGTTACAGCAATTGCCTCAGAAGGCTTAAACTTTGTTGTTAAGATAAAGAATGACAACAACAGAAAGGCCACATCGCACATCGCCGTCATATCGATGCTGGTACTTTTACGAGGTAATTTGGCTCTACCCATTGTTATGTATTTATAGTTTCACAGTTATGATTCAAAATATTGTCGTTTCCATAATAAACCCAATGGTTTATTTGTAGTTAGCGGCAAAACTTTGTGTTAAAGTGAAACCTGATTCGTCAATACCATAAGTGATACCATCGATACGAGTGGTAAACACATTGTACATAATGATTGCAACTGCAGAAGTACCGATACCCAAGGCTGTGTTGAACAGGGCCTCAGAGATACCTTTTGACAGTTCACGTGCTGCATCACCACCGCCTTCGTCACCTAAGGCAGAGAATGATTTGATCATACCCATTACCGTACCTAACAGACCCAACAGGGTAGCTACAGATGCGATGGTAGACAAGAACACCAGATTTTTTTCCAGCATAGGCAGTTCCAAAGCAGTCGCTTCTTCTACTTCCTTCTGAATATTCAATACTTTTTGTTCGGTTACGAGCTCAGTATTGGTAATCATTTCTTTGTATTTTTTCAGACCTGCTTTCATTACATTACCTACAGATCCTTTTTGCTTATCACAGGCAGCCAAGGCTTTATCAACCTCTTTGTTAGCCAGGTGAAACTGAACGGTGCGAACAAATTCTGCAATACTTCCGCTACCTGCCGCTTTGGTTACAGTAAGGAATCTTTCAATTACAAAAGTTAACACAGTTAAAAAACAACCGATCAAAATAGGAACGATGATACCGCCTTCATACATTTTAGCGATACTGGCATCAGGCTTTATCCCTTTGTGATTAGGCCAAAAACCACCATTCGGATCAGGGTTTGTGAAGTTACTCGCAGCACCTAAATAAAAACGCCAGATAACATATCCCAGTACAATACACAGGAGTGGCGCCAGCCATGAAATTGAGTTACTGCTCTTCTTTGGTTGTGCAGAAGATGGGCTTTTTACAGCAGCACCTGCAGTTGGTTTTGTTTCAGCCATGATTCAATTGATTTTTGGTTTTTTAAAAATTACAGTTGATTTAAAAATTTGTCTCCGCAATTCTACTGAAAATTGTTTTGAAAAAGCAAAACATTATTTCAAAAAATAAAAAAAGAGATGACAAAATAACTCTTTTATTGAAAGCCGCCAATTAGATTTTTATTAGAAACGCATTGATTTGGGCGGATTTTCAAGGAGGTGTAAGATACTGCTAAAAAAAAGGAAAATCCCAACATTTTCACCGACAAAAACAAGCATTTCACCATTCATATATCTGCTTTCACAAAATGTGCGGGGTTTGGAAGAGACCCTTACCTTTAAAGCTTATTCAAAAACTATTTTATACTGCTTATGAAACAGAAATTATTAGTCGTTGCGCTATTGGCCGGTACCATGGCCATGGCTCAGAGAGATTCATCACAGCCCGCAGGTGGCGGCAGGGCTAATTTGCCCGCAGGATTAGGCCTGCCAGGGGCTGCCAGAACAGGCCCAAGGCCTTACAGAGAAGTGATTACGGATAAAGCCATCACTAAAAAAGGAATGTTTACCGTTCACAAGGTGGATGACAGGTATTATTTTGAAATACCCGAGGCCATGTTAAACCGCGAGATCTTATCAGTAACCCGTTACGTTAAAGTACCTACTGTTGGTGGCGGACGTGGTGTTTACGGTGGTGAAATTGCCAACCAGCAATCACTGGCTTTTGAAAAAGGGCCAAGCAATAACCTCTTCCTGCGTGTTATTACTTTGGTAAATACCGCAGACCCCAAAGAAGAGATCTACAAAGCGATTACTACCTCTAACCTGAATGCTATCACAGCAGCTTTCCCGATTGCTGCTTATACCAGAGATAGCTCCGGTTTTGTTATTGAAGTAACTGATTTCTTCAAAAACGATAACCAGGTGGTAAGCATCAATGCCAATGTAAAAAGAACCTTAAGTCTCGGACCTTTGGCTGCTGACAGATCTTTTATCCAAAAGATCTCTAGCTTCCCGGTAAACATTGAAATTAAAACAGTAAAAACCTATTCAGCAAATGCTGGTGGTGGCCTGGGTGCCGCCCAGGTACCCGGTGGTGCTTCTGTACCTGCAGCCAATGCAGCCGGTGCGGTTACCATTGAACTGAATACCTCTTTATTGCTTTTACCTGCTACCCCAATGAAGCCAAGACTGGCTGATAAAAGGGTTGGTTTCTTTACAGAAGATTATACTTTGTTCAGCGATAACCAGCAGAAAGTGGAAAGCAAAGAATTTGCTGTTCGCTGGAGACTGGAACCCAAAGACGAGGATGTAGAAAAATGGAAACGCGGGGAACTGGTTGAACCTAAAAAGCCAATTATTTATTACATCGATCCGGCTACGCCAAAACAATGGAGGCAGCACTTGATACTGGGTGTGAACGACTGGCAAAAAGCTTTCGAGAAAGCCGGTTTCAAAAATGCTATCATGGGTAAAGAATGGCCCGAGAACGATACCACCATGAGCATGGAAGATGCCCGTTATTCTGTGATCCGCTATTTTGCTTCCAGCACAGAAAACGCTTACGGACCCAATGTGCACGATCCACGCAGTGGCGAGATTTTGGAAAGCCATATTGGTTGGTACCACAACGTAATGAAACTGGTACACGACTGGTACATGGTACAAACCGCTGCCGTAGACCCAAGGGCGCGCAAAATGAAATTTGATGATGACCTGATGGGCGATCTGATCCGTTTTGTTTCTTCACACGAAGTAGGGCATACACTGGGCCTTTACCATAACATGGGAAGCAGCAGCCAGACACCCGTTGAAAAACTGCGTGATAAAGCATGGGTGGAAGCCAATGGGCACACTGCCTCTATCATGGACTATGCACGTTTTAACTATGTAGCACAACCAGAAGATAATATTGCTAAAGCTGGTTTATATCCCCGCATTGGCGATTATGATAAATGGGCTATGCGTTGGGGTTACGGATACATCCCCGGTAACAATGAAGAAGAAGAAAAAAAGAACAGTAACAAACTGATCGTTGAAGCGCTGAAAAGCAATCCGCGTAACTGGTTTGGTACTTATGAGCAAGGCAATACCGCTGATCCGAGAAGTCAGAGCGAAGACCTGAGTGATAACGCTGTTGTAGCGAGTGATTATGGTATTAAAAACTTACAGCGGATTATTGTTAAATTACCTGAGTGGACCAAAGAAGAGGGCGCGTTGGCTGAAAACCTTACCGAAATGTATGGTCAGGTATTGGGCCAGTTCCGTCGTTATGTAGGCCATGTATCCCGCAGCATTGGTGGTGTATATGAAACCTTTAAAACAGACGAACAGGATGAACCCGTTTATGAAATAACGCCCAAGACAAGACAGAAAGAAGCCTTAGGATTTTTGAACAGACAACTGTTCCAAACGCCTAAATGGCTGATCGATAAAAAGATCTGGGATAAGATCAACCCGCCCGGAACTTCAGACCCCATTGCTGCTGCACAGGAGTCTGCTTTAGCAGGTGTACTTTCCGGCGACAGAATGAACCGTATGCAATATTGCGTAGATCGTTTTGGTGCCGATAAAGCATACAGTGCGCTTGATATGATCAACGATTTGCAGAATGAACTATTCAGCGAATTGAAATCAAACAAAGCCATTGACAGCTATCGGAGAATGTTGCAGAAAAGTTATGTAGACAAACTGGATAACCTGATCAATCCTTCTGCTATCAGCATTACCATAGCCGGTTTCCCTGGTGGTGGCGGTGGTGGAAGAGCCAATCCATATGCAAGCGGATTTAACAGCCGTAGCGATGTATACAGTATTGCAAAAGCACAATTGGTGCAATTGCGTTCACAGGTATCTGCTGCAGCCGCAAGCGCGTCAGATCGTATGAGCAAAATACATTTACAGGATCTGGCCGATCAAATCAAAAAATCACTGGATCCTAAATAAAATCACAGAATCTGCGGATCTGAATAAGATTTCACGGATATCTCTGCCAAGAGGCAGGTTTAGATAGAATGTTAAAGGCCCCCTAATTGCGGGGCCTTTTTTTGTGCGGTTAACAATGGCGATACTGATGGACTTACCTTTGCACAAAGATGCCTGTATGAGATATTGTATTTGTTTTCTACTGCTTTGCACAACCCTTTTTACCAATGCCCAAAAAAAGAACGAACACTGGGGCTACCTGCGGGATAGTGCCACCAAAGAACCCATTGTATTGGCCAGTGTTACCAATTTAAATACACAACAAACCGTGATGACCAGTGCTACCGGCCGGTTCAAAATTGTGTTATCTGAGAACCAGATACTTTCTTTTGCTGCAGTGGGGTACCATTTTGATACCATTCATTATAACAAACAATTTCTGGTGCAGGATACCATCAGCCTGCAATTATCGCCTCTGGCACGCAGCCTCGGTAATGTTACCGTTACCGCAAGGGGTATGAACCGTTACCAGTTAGACAGTATTGAAAGAAGAAAGGATTTTCTGGGCGATATGGTTAGCTATACTATCCCCACCGTATCCAAGGCCAATTCGGGTGCTGGCATTGCGTTGAACCTTGATCGTTTTTCCAGACATGAAAAAAACAAACGCAAAGCATTTTCTTTTTTTGAATCGAACGAGCAGGAAGCCTACATCAACTATCGTTTCCCATCTTCTATAGTTACAGCATATAGTGGTTTGAAAGATGAACAACTACAACAGTTCATGCAGCAATACAGGCCTTCGAGTGACTGGTTACGTAAGAATAAATCAGAGGAAGATATTATGTATTACATCAACGATAAACTGAAGCTGTTTTTTAAGCGGGGATGATTTCGTGAATCGTCAATCGTCAGTCGTGAGTTGTGCGTATATGTATTCTAAAATCAATCTCACGATTCACGTCTCACGATTCACGAAAATTACTCGTATCGCAACGCAACAATAGGATTCAATTTGGCAGCTTTCATGGCCGGATAAATTCCGGCAGCGAGGCCCACTACTGAGCAAATGACAATACCGATAATAACCCAGGCCCACGGAACTACAAATCCGGTTTTGAGAACGATGGAAAACAGATTGCCCACCATCACACCCAGAATAATTCCGAATAAAGCACCGAGTAAACTGATGATCAAACTTTCGAACAGAAATTGCTGACGTACATTTTTGCTTTTCCCGCCAATGGCTTTAATCAATCCCACTTCTTTGGTTCTTTCGTTCACGGCTACCAGCATAATATTCATCAAACCAATGGCAGCACCAATTAAAGTGATCAAACCAATGGCTCCGGCAGAACCGGTAATGCTACTTAGAAATCCGATAAAAAGTTCGGCGAATTTATCACTGCGTTCTATTACAAAATTGATCTCTTCAATCGGCTCCAGTTTTCTGACTGCTCTGAAAACAGAAGTGGCTTCGTCTGATGCTACATCCAGCTCTTTTACATTGCCTACAATTACCCCCACCAGATAAGAAGGATTGGCATTGGCAAAATGGCGGACATTGGTATAAGAGGTAAGGATCATATCATCCTGGCGCATCATGGCGCTGGATCCTTTGCTTTTCAATAACCCAATCACCCGATACGGAAGACTTCCTATACGGATAATTTTATCCATACATTTCTCGGGCTTATCGCCAAATAATTTGATGGCCACATTGCTTCCCAGCAGACATACACTGCGACCACTTTCAATATCAAGGCTGTTTAAATTTCGGCCCAATTCAACAGAATACCCATTTACCGCCAGATAATTTTCATCACCACCCCATAAGGTAATCTGTGGATTGGTTTTCTTTTCTTCGTAATGAATTTCCTGTGCGCCGGGTCCTCTGCGGTAAATACTAACCTGCGCACCGGGATATAAAAAGTTCTTTTTAAAAAATTCCGCTTCCTCTCTGCGAATAGGCTTGCCCAAACTGGATTTTTTTTCTTTCAATCCTCTTCTGGTTTTCTTTACATCTCCATTGCCATTGCCCCCAAAACGAACGCGCGAATCTTTAAAACGGATACTGAATGCATTGGCACCCATAGAAGAAAAACTCTCTTTCAGGCTCTGGTTCATCGCTTCAATAGCAGTGATGATACCAATCAATGCCATAATACCAAATGCAATGATTGCAACAGTAATGCTGGTACGAAGTTTATTACTGCGAACTGTACGCCATGCAAGTGTTAAGGAGTCGAAGGTTGTCATGCAATCAGGGTTTCATCAAATGTTCAACCCTATAAAGATAAAAGAGATTAGCGAACACCGCCTATCCACGATAAAAATTATGAGGAACGGTTAAAAATAGAACCAGTTGAGTACCAGTGTTGGGAAAATACCGATGAGAATAATCAGTGCAGCCAACAAAAGTAAGCCTGTTTTGAAACCAGTAGTAATTTCCACTGTTTCCGCTTCGCCTTCTTTAAAATACATGGCCTGTATTACCCTGAAGTAATAGTATACGCTTACCGCAGCAAACAAAACAGCCACTATAACCAGCCACAAAGCACCGCCTGCTTTTACAACAGCAGCCAGCATATAATATTTTGCAAAGAAACCGGCTGTTAATGGGATACCCGCCAAAGAAAGCAGGCATACTGCTGTTGTTAATGCCAGTACCGGTTGTGTTTTAGCCAGACCATTAAATCCGTCAAACGTATAGTCTTTCATTTTTATGAGCACGGCAAAAATACCAATGGTTGCGAGACTGTACGCGGCTGCATACAGCAGGATGCCTTCTTTGGCAAGATCATTGGCAGCATATAATGCAAACAACATAAAACCTGCCTGCGCAATACTTGAATAGGCCAGCATTCTTTTTACGCTCTGCTGAAATACTGCTGTGATGTTTCCAATCAATAAGGTTGCTACGATAACGAATGAAAGTAATAAATGCCAGGTAGGCCCGAGGATGACTGTATTATTTTCGAACAAACGGATAAATGCGATAAAGCCAGCCGCTTTTACAATGGTGGCCATGAATGAAGTGAATACGCCCGGTGCACCATCGTATACATCGGGTGTCCAGAAATGGAAGGGGGCAGCAGATACTTTAAAACACATGGAAACAAACAACAACAACAAACCTGCAATTTGCAGGAATGACGTTTTAGGAGTTAATCCGCCACTATCCAATGTTTGACTCAATCCCAATGTAAAGCTGCCGGTAGCACCATAAATCAGTGTAATGCCCATGAGCATAATGCCCGTAGTGAAAGAGCCCATCAAAAAGTACTTCAATGACGCTTCATTACTTTTCAGGTTTCTTTTATCGGCACCGGTAAGAATATATAGCGGAATAGACATGATCTCTATTCCAAGGAATAACATCAGCAATCCGTTGAACGAAGACAGTATGCTTACACCACAGAGTACAAAAAAGATCAAAGCATAGTACTCGGCAACATTCACGCCCGTGTTCTCAATTGTTTTACCGCATAATAACACATATACCAATGTAGCTACAATGGCAATACTATTAAAGTACAAACCAAACTGTTCAAAATGAAACAGGTCATGTGTATCTATGTTAAGCACAAAAACACCATAGCTATCCAGCAGGTTGGCCAATAACAAAACCAACAGTCCGGCAGCGGCCACTACCGAATGCACCGATTTGTTTTTACTGATGATGCCACTGAACATCATCACTACACCCAATAAAGCAGAAACTATGATTGCATTCATAAAACTTATCTTGAACTTCCGGAATCGTATTCTCGAAAGTGTATGTTATTCATTTATCGTTTTACCAGTATTGCATCAACCGTGTCTTTGGTAAGGTTAATCATGGGTTGGGGATATACACCCAGCACAATTACCACCACCACCAATATCACCAACATCCACTGCACATTACCACTGATCTCTTTTGCCTGTTCTGTTAAGGGTACGGTATTCCCATACAATATTTTTTGAACCATGTTCAGGGTATAGATCGCAGCCAGTATCACACTTACCCCGGCCACTGCTGCCATCCAGATATTGTATTGAAACAATCCGTTGAACATCAAAAATTCACCAACAAAAGCATTGGTTAACGGCAGAGCAATATTGGCAAATGCCATTACTACCAACAGTATAGCCATTACAGGTGCTTTCTGTGCCAGGCCGCCCAACTCACTGAATTTGCGGGTGCCCAATTGCTGTTCAATTACATCGGCAAGAATCCACAATCCTATCACGTTCACACCGTGGTTAAACATCTGTATCATTACGCCTTCCATTCCGGTTTTATTGTGCGCAAAAATAGCCGTACACATTAAACCAATGTGGGCAATGGAAGAGTAGGCAATCATCCGCTTAATATCATCCTGCCGAATGGCAATGAGTGATGCATACAACATACCTACGATGGAAAGCACTATGATTACATTGGCAAAATGAACCGATGCATTTGGAAACACCGGTAATAACCAACGGATCACGGCAAAAATACCCATCTTAACCATGATACCACTCATGATCATGGTAACGGCAGTGGGCGATTGTTCATACGCATCGGGCTGCCAGGTATGGAAAGGAAAAATGGGCATCTTGATGGCGAATGCTACAAAGAACAGCCAGAAAATATACCCTTCCTGCGAGGCAGATAATTTAATATGGTAAAACGATTGCAGTGCAAAAGAATGTTCCGGATTTTGGAAATACAGAAACAGTATGCCCACCAGCATCAGTAATGAGCCGATGAAAGTGTAGATAAAAAATTTAAACGTAACGGCAATTCTTTTTTCGCCACCCCAGAGAGAGCAAAGAAAATAAACCGGTATCAATGCAAGTTCCCAGAAGAAATAAAATACCAGCGCATCTGCCGCCAGAAATACACCCAGTAATCCAGCCTGCGACAACAGCATCAATCCGTAAAAACTTCCTGATCTTTTATACTCGTTGTGATACGTAGCAGCAAAAATAATGGGGAATGATACCGTGGTTAGCAATACCAGCATCTTACCCATACCATCCGTCATCAATGTAAAACGGCTACCCAAATCAGGAAGCCATGCAGCATCAAAAGCAAGGTCTTTGGCCGGTAAGAAAAAGATACCCAAAGCAGCAACGCCAAGTGTAATAACAGCAGACAATAAGGCCCATGCTTTGGCCAGCTTACTTTCTTTGATGAAAAAAGCAGCCAGTCCGGTAATCAGTGGTATTAATATGAGTGAAACAGGGATCATACTCTTTCTTTATCTTAAACGTGTTTATACTATTTTACTGAAAAAGCGAAGGATGGTAGCATCGTTAAACCAGATGAGGAAGAACACCACCATGGCCAACACCATGATCAGAATATAATTTCCTACCTGACCACTTTGCAGCAGGCGCATCTGGCGTGAGCCATAACCTACCAGCTTTCCAACACCATTTACCACACCATCGATACCCGATTTCTCAATAATATTTTTACAGAATCCGGCAAATGCATGTAGCGGGTTTACAATTACTGCATCATACAATTCATCAATGTACCATTTGTTCTCAAGCAATTTGGCCGCACCCGTTGTTTCTGTTTCTGTTGCCTTGTATTTTTTATAGCTGTTTACGGCTAATACAATTACGATAATGATCGCTACTGTTGTACCACCCATCATCAGGTATTCCTGCGAAGCAGCCAGATGATGTTGCTCTGCCAGTTTAGTTGATTCAGCAAAAATAGGTGCCAGAAAATGTTCGAGGCTATGCGCATGTTCTGCAAATACTTCCGGTATGCCGACAAATCCGCCAACTACCGATAAAACGGCGAGTACAATGAGTGGTAAAGTCATCTGCCACGGACTTTCATGTAAATGATGCTCCTGCTCATGGGTGCCTCTGAACTGACCGAGAAAAGTGAGTGTATATAAACGGAACATATAGAAAGCAGTCATTAAAGCACCCCCTACTCCAATAAAATAATACAAGGGATTTTTACCAAATGCCGCAGTAAGGATTTCATCTTTTGAAAAGAAACCCGAGAACGGCGGTATCCCTGCAATAGCCAGACAGGCCAGTAAGAAGGTAATGTGTGTGATAGGCAGGTATTTTTTCAATCCACCCATTTTACGGATATCCTGTTCGTGGTGCATGGCATGAATTACAGAACCTGCACCTAGAAATAAGAGGGCTTTGAAGAAGGCATGTGTCATTACATGAAATACTGCACCGGTGTAAGCACCCACACCCAATCCTAAAAACATGTAACCGAGCTGGCTAACCGTTGAGTAAGCCAGTACTTTTTTAATGTCATTTTGTTTCAGCGCAATGGTAGCAGCAAAAATGGCTGTTGCTAATCCAATTACGGCAACCAGTGTTTGTGTAGCCGGAGCCAGTGTATATAAAATATTGCTGCGCGCTATCATGTAAATACCAGCGGTAACCATGGTGGCTGCGTGTATTAAAGCAGATACGGGTGTAGGACCAGCCATGGCATCGGGCAACCAGGTATACAAAGGTATTTGCGCACTTTTACCCATGGCACCTACAAAGAGCAGCATAGTGATGGCGGTGATATCAAAAGAACTCAGTTTGGATACATTGGCAAACACGCTACCATAATCAGCCGTTCCGAGTTTCATTAATAACCAGAAAACAGCCAGTAAAAAGCCAAGGTCACCAATCCGGTTCATTACAAATGCTTTACGGGCAGCGTAATTATAATTGTTGTTTTTAAACCAAAATCCAATCAATAAATAAGAACACAAACCAACGCCCTCCCATCCGATAAACATAATTACGTAATTGGCACCGAGTACCAATAATAACATAGAGAACACAAACAGGTTGAGGTAAGCAAAATAACGGGCAAAATGTTGTGGTTCTTCATCGTGCATGTAAGCAGAAGAATACAGGTGTATCAGAAACCCGATTCCTGTTATGATCAGCAGAAACAGAGAAGACAATTGATCTACCTGAAAAGCAAACGCGATTTTGAAACTGGCTGCATCAATAAAATTGAATAAAGTAACTACTGTTCCTCCATTGGCTTTCACATCAAAAAAGATCAGCAGGCTCACTACAAACGAAGCCAGTATGGAACCACTACCCACAATACTGATCAATGTTTTTGACATCGACTTCCTGCCCAGTCCGTTAACCAGAAAACCCAGCAGGGGAAACAATGGAACCAAATAAACAAGTTTGCTCATACCTTTTTACGCTTAATGCTTAACGCGGAAGGCTTAACGCTTAATGCGTAACGCGGAAGGCAGAAAGGAAGTTACATTCTGCGGTAGGCGTTAGGCGTTTAGCGTTTAGCGTTATGCATTTTTAATTTTTAAGTCTGTTCAAAAAATTAATATCTACCGAATGTGTATTACGGTACATCATTACAATAATGGCCAATCCTACACTTACCTCTGCTGCTGCCACTACCATGATAAAAAATACAAATAGCTGTCCGTCTATCCCCACCGTACTTGCCTTATCGGTTACCAGTGCTGCACCATGGTGCATTTTTGAAAAGGCCACCAGCAAAAGATTTACAGCGTTCAACATCAGCTCCACACACATAAACACGATAATGGCATTACGTCTGGTAAGCACCCCAATAATTCCGATGCTGAACAGGGTTAAACAGAGATAGATATAATATTGTATCGGCATTTTTTAAGCTTAACGCGAAACGCTTAATGCGAAACGCAATGATCTATATATTTTTTATTACATCCTGCGTTAAGCGTTAAGCGTTCCGCATTCAGCATGATTACTCTTTTTTACCTATGACAACCGCACCCACCATAGCACTTAAAAACAATACACTTGAAATTTCAAACGGTATCACAAAATCACTGAACAGTGACTTACCTAAATTTTTGATCAGTCCGATATTTCCTTCTGCCATCATAGCTTTACGGCCTCCCAATTCTACCGTTTGACGAACCAGTGATATCAGCATCAACAGAAAACAGCCACCGGATATTACGCCGGCAAGTTTCATCCAGATATGTTTCTGTGGTTCTGTTTCTGCATTCAAATTCATCAGCATGATCACAAACAGAAATAACACCATAATGGCCCCTGCATATACAATCAGGTTTACAATTGCAAGGAACTGTGCATTCAGTAAAATATAATGACCCGATATGGCAAAGAACACCGCTATCAGCCACAATACACTATGCACAGGGTTCTTGCTCACCAATACCATAATAGCACTGAAGATGGCAAGCGCACTGAGGAAAAAGAATAATATTTCGGTCGTACTCATAATTTTAATTAAAAATTAAAAATTAAAAATTAAAAATTATCAACTGATGGTTTTATTGATAATTCCTAATTGTTAATTGCTAATTCGGCGAAGCCGTAGTTGGTTCGTGCAGGCCTTTTGCTTTTTCATATCCTGCGGGATCTGTTTTCGGATCGGGGATCAGCAGATCTTCCTTTCCGTAAATAAATCCTTTGCGTGTAAAATTAGCCGGCGCAAATGTTTCACTTAAATAGATCGCATCTTTCGGACAGGCTTCTTCGCACAATCCACAAAATATACAACGCAACATATTGATCTCGTATTTGGCTGCATATTTTTCTTCGCGGTATTTGTTCTCCTCACCAGGCAAACGTTCTGCACCTTCCATAGTAATGGCTTCTGCAGGGCAAGCTACGGCACACAAACCGCAGGCGGTGCAATTCTCACGGCCTTCTTCATCACGGTTCAATACGTGCAGTCCGCGAAATACGGGACTGAACGGACGCTTCTGTTCCGGGTAACGGATAGTAGGTTGCTTCTTAAAAATATGGCTGAACGTAATGGCCATTCCTTTAAAAATCGCCGGCAGGTACAAACGCTCCATAAAACTCATGGGCTTTCTGCTTACCTCTTTTGATCTGTTGGTTAATGCTTGCATGTTTATTTTTCTTATCTGCCGAAATACATTCCGACAAAAATATTTTATTGTTTGTTGATACCAGCTGTATCTCACCCCTCATCGTCCCTTGTGTCACTCACTTGTACGTTCGTACCATGATTCGTCATTTCGAACACAGCCTAGCGAAGTGAGAAATCTTTTGATCTGATGAGATTTCTCTTCGTCGTTCCCTGTCTGCCGACAGGCAGGCTCCTCATCGAAATGACAATTCACCATTCACCACTCACGATTGACGCCTGACGACTCACAATTTA
This sequence comes from Chitinophaga pinensis, assembly GCA_943372845.1. Classification (GTDB taxonomy): domain Bacteria; phylum Bacteroidota; class Bacteroidia; order Chitinophagales; family Chitinophagaceae; genus Sediminibacterium; species Sediminibacterium pinensis_K. The sequence continues at coordinate 31,108 of CALSAD010000012.1, forward strand.
TGAACGCCCCTGCAACCACAAAATCACCGCACCCGTAATCATCATATTCACCAATGCCAACGGTATTAATTTTTTCCATCCCAGGTTCATCAATTGATCATAACGGAAACGCGGGATGGTCCAGCGGATCCACATGAAGATGAATATGAAAATCACAATTTTAGTTAATAAGGCACCTACACCCAGTACCGCTGCTATATTCGGCGATAAAGTTGTTTCATCCAGGAATGGAATATCAAATCCGCCAAAATATAAAGATGCCATTACCGCACTGCTCATGATCATGTTCACATACTCAGAGAACAAATAAAAGCCCAATTTCATCGATGAGTATTCCTGGTGGTAACCAAAGTTTAATTCATTTTCAGCTTCCGGCAAATCGAACGGTGTACGGTTACACTCTGCCATGGCGCAGATAAAAAAGATGAGGAAGCCCAGCGGCTGGTAAGCTACATTCCATAAACGGCCCGCTTCCATTTGCTGGTCAACAATGGTTTTTAAACTCAGAGAACCCGAAAGCATTAACACAGCTATCAAAGCAAGGCCCATCGCCAATTCATAACTGATGGCCTGCGATGCACCGCGCAAAGCAGCCATCAAAGAAAATTTATTATTCGATGCCCATCCGCCAATCATAATACCATACACGCCCATACTCACCACACCAAACACATAGAGGATACCAATATTAATATCTGCAATCTGCAAGTCAATACTCCTGTCAAACAATTCAACATGGCTGCTCCAGGGGATAACGGCACAGGTCATTAAAGCCGCAGTCATAGCCAATCCCGGACCCAGAATAAACAGAAATTTATTTGCGCTATTAGGAATGATTTCTTCTTTCATGATGAGTTTCAAACCATCGGCAAATGGTTGAAACAAACCAAACGGACCGGCACGGTTGGGACCCGGTCTGTCCTGCAAAATCGCCGCCACTTTTCGCTCCGCAAAAGTGGTATACAAAGCAATCCCCAAGCTCGCAAACACAATGATAGCGATGAGGATCAGTTTTTCGATCAGTAATATCCAGTCTAAAGCGAGTAGTGTCATGTGTGATATGGCTATTAGTCTTTCTTCGTATTAAAATCTGTGGAATGTGCCGGCCCGTCAATTAAACTCAACTCAATATTGGTCTGGTTCACTTCACTGATGGTATGAATATCCATTAATAATTTCGGCGCTCTTCCACCATGTACGGCAGAAAATGTTTCTGTGGGTTTATGCATGCCAATCTTACCGGCATAATGTCCCTGTGAAATAACAGACTGCCTGCTGATCATTCTTGGGCCTTCAATCACCCAATCACTGGTTTTCTTTTTATCAAAGCGGCAGGTATTGCAGATCCACGCAGTTTTGCCATCTTCCGTATTTTCTACTTCACCCCATTCATCCTTGCGGGCTGTTACACGAAACACTTCATCGCCACGATTCCATAAAGTAACTTTTCCGGAACAGGTGGGGCAGTCGCGGTGTGCATCCATCGGTTTAAGAAACCAAACGCGGTTTTTGAAACGGAATGTTTTATCCGTTAACGCACCTACGGGACAAACATCAATCACGTTACCAATAAAATCATTCTCTAAACTTTTCTCTATCATGGTAGCGATCTCTGCATGATCTCCTCTGTCTAAAATACCATGTTCTCTTTTCTGTGTTAACTGGTCTGCCACATACACACAACGGTAGCAAAGTATGCAGCGTGTCATGTGTAATTGTATATAAGGACCAATGTCATGCTTCTTAAATGTTCTACGCTGAAACTCGTATCGGGTGCCTTCTTTACCGTGATCGTAACTCAGATCCTGTAAGTGGCATTCTCCAGCCTGATCACAGATGGGGCAATCCAGCGGATGGTTCAATAATAAGAATTCCACCACACCGGCACGTGCATCCAATACTTTGGGACTGGTAATATTTTTTACTTCCATACCATCCATTACTGTAGTGCGGCAAGAGGCAACCAGTTTGGGCATGGGGCGCGGATCTTTTTCAGAACCTTTGCTTACTTCTACCAAACAGGTACGGCATTTACCACCACTACCCTGCAATTTGCTGTAATAGCACATAGCAGGCGGGGCCACATCGCCACCAATTTTACGGGCGGCATTCAGGACGGTTGTCCCGGCCGGCACCTCGATGGTGATGTTATCGATGGTTACTTTAAATAAGGGTTGCTCCGACATAATCAATTCAAAATTAAAAAGTCAAAAGTCAAAAGCCGACAATGACTATTTAGCGTTTACAATAATTGAGGCAATGATCTTCGAAATCTCATCAGCCTCTTTAATCAGTTCATTAATATTAGGTTTTGAAACATCCATTGTATCTCTAATAAGACACAACCAGTATTTTGTTTCATTCGCCGATTTCAATGCAATTGAGAAGTAGTTTTCCAATCTTTTTTTGAACTCCCTGCTCTACCTTCTACCACATTGGCTCCGATTGATGTGGCACTTCTCAATAACTGATCAAATAAAGAACTATATATTCTGTCATATTTACAATCTCCAACAAAAACAATGATGTTTTTAGAAAAGAAAAAACACCTATGCCGGATATTGTACGGTTTTGCATCCTCATTCAATTCAAAAGTTTCAAATTCATCATTCATTTTTTGAATTTTGACTTTTTACTTTTGAATTATCCAACAGGTACATGAATCGGATCCGCATAATGCGCCAATCCATAATTCCTTGTCTGTGCTTCTGCGGCATGTGTGATATGCCATTCAAACTCATCCCTGAAATGCCTGATGGCAGCGGCTACCGGCCATGCAGCAGCATCTCCCAACGGACAGATCGTGTTTCCTTCTATCTTTCTCTGTATATCCCACAACAGATCAATATCACTGATCTTACCTTGTCCTTTTTCCAGTCGCAACAATAATTTCTCCATCCATCCGGTTCCTTCACGGCAGGGCGAACATTGTCCGCAGCTTTCATGACGGTAGAACCGCGCAAATGTATAGGTATTCTTAACAATACACTGGTCTTCATCCAACACAATAAAGCCACCAGAGCCCATCATCGATCCGGTAGCAAAACCACCATCACTCAAACTTTCATAGTTCATGTAACGGGTTTCGCCTTTAGCGGTCTTCAACAACAGGTTGGCAGGCAAAATGGGAACGGATGATCCGCCGGGAATACAGGCTTTCAATCTTTTGCCATTGGCAATACCACCACAATATTCATCGCTGTAAATAAATTCTTCTACAGAAATGGTCATGTCAATTTCATACACGCCGGGCTTGTTAATATTGCCACAGGCCGACATTAATTTGGTACCTGTTGATTTACCCACACCAATCTTCGCATATTCTTCGCCACCCATATTGATAATGGGAACTACCGCGGCCAGTGTTTCTACATTATTTACCACGGTTGGCCTTTGCCATACACCCTGTATGGCAGGAAACGGTGGTTTGATACGCGGGTTACCACGCTTTCCTTCCAATGATTCTATCAAAGCGGTTTCTTCACCACAGATATAGGCACCGGCACCGCGCTGCACATAGATCTCGCAATCGAACCCGGTTCCTAAAATATTTTTTCCTAAGAAGCCATTGGCTTTGGCTTCATCAATAGCATGTTCGAGAATATCAACAATCCATGCATATTCTCCACGGATATAAATGTAAGTGGCATTACTACCCAGGGCAAAAGAGGAAATAATCAACCCTTCAATCAGCAGGTGTGGAAGAAATTCCATCAGGTACCTGTCTTTAAAAGTGCCGGGCTCACTCTCATCTGCATTACATACCAGGTGACGTGGTACACCTTCGGGTTTTGCAATAAAACTCCATTTCATTCCCGCAGGAAAACCGGCACCACCACGACCTCTCAAACCACTCTTCTTCACTTCCTCCACAATGGCTTCGGGGCCCATGGTTTTGAGTGCTTTCTCCACACCACGATAACCGCCTTCACGGCGATACACTTCGTAAGTGCGGATGCCTGGTACATGTGCTTTTTCTAATAATAATTTTACACCCATAGCTGAAAGTCAAAAGTGAAAAGTCAAAAGTGAAAAGTCAAAAGTCAAAAAACAACTTTTACCTTTTTACTTTTTAATTTTTACTTTTTAATTTTTACTTTTTAATTATTCTTTGCTGCATTTTTTCTACACTCATCAATAATAGCGTCTACTTTTTCTTTGGTTAAATGCTCGCGGTAATGTTTGCCTAACTGCATCATCGGCGCATAACCACAGGCACCCAAACACTCCACCGTTTTCAAAGTAAACAAGCCATCCGCACTGGTTTCGTCTGGTTTAATACCCAAGGTTTCTCCTATATAAGCCACAATATCATCGCTGCCACGCAACATGCAAGGTCCTGTTTGGCAAACTTCGAATAAGTATTTACCAACCGGTTTCAGGTTGTACATACTATAAAAAGTAGCCACTTCGTACACTTCAATGGGTGTAATGCTGAGTAGCTCGGCTACATAATCCATGGTATCGCTGCTTAGCCAGCCACCAAAACTATCCTGCGCCAAATGCAGTACAGGTAGCAAAGCACTTTTCTGTTTCCCTTCCGGGTAACGTGCCATGAGGCGTTTTACTTCGTTTAATTGTGTTTCTGAAAACTTCATGATACTATTTTTCAAATTTGAAAATTTGAAAATTTGAAAATTTGAAAATGAAAACCGTAAAGCTTCTTGCCTACATTTTCAAATTTTCAAATTGCCACATTTTCAAATTAAGTATTTACGCGTCCATCTCTCCTGCAATCAAATTCAAACTACTCATGGTTACAATCGCATCACTCAACATACCACCTGTAACCAGTTCAGGATATGCCTGATAGTATACAAAACAAGGTCTGCGGAAATGCAGGCGGAAAGGGGTACGGCCACCATCGCTGATGAGGTAATAACCCAATTCACCATTGCCACCTTCTACTGATTTGTATACTTCTCCTTTCGGCATTTCCACTTCGCCCATGATGATCTTGAAATGCCAGATCAGTGCTTCCATTTTGGTATATACATCTTCTTTTTTAGGAAGATAATATTCAGGAACATTGGCGTGGTACACTTCTGCTTCTTCGCCTTTAAATTCCTGTATTTTCTGGTAAGCCTGTTGTATGATGCTCAGGCTCTGCCACATTTCTTCGTTACGAACAAGGAAACGATCGTAGTTATCGCCTGTTTTACCCACAGGAATACTGAAATCAAAATCTTCATAACTGCTGTACGGTGCATGTACGCGCACGTCATAATCCACACCCGCTGCACGCAGGTTCGGTCCTGTAAATCCGTAATTCAATGCGCGCTCTGCACTGATACCGCCGGTACCAATGGTACGCTCCATGAAAATGCGGTTACGGGCAAACAGGTTTTCAAACTCTTTTAAAACAGAAGGATATTCTTTTAAGAATTTCTCGAGTTTCGTAAACGCTGTATTTGTGAAATTCCTTTCAAAGCCGCCAATACGCCCAATATTAGTAGTAAGGCGGGACCCACATACTTCTTCATATATCTCATAAATTAATTCGCGGTATTGCATTACGTACAAGAAGCCGGTATACGCGCCGGTATCCACACCCACAATGGAATTACAGATCAGGTGATCGGAAATACGGGCCAGTTCCATAATAATTACTCGCAGGTAATCTACCCGTTTGGGCGTTTGAACATTCAATAATTTTTCGCAGGTTAAATGCCAGCCCATATTATTAATGGGGCTGCTGCAATAATTCAACCGATCGGTAAGCGGAGTGATCTGGTACAAAGGTCTGCGCTCTGCAATCTTTTCAAAAGCACGGTGAATATACCCCACCGTAGATTCTGTTGAAACGATGCGCTCGCCATCCAGTTCCATAATATTCTGAAACACACCATGCGTGGCAGGGTGCGTAGGACCCACATTTAACGTGGTAGTCTGTTTCTCTATCGAGCCTTCCGGCAGTTTGATATGTTGGTGATGCTCTGTCATTATATAATCAGCTGTGTATCTTTAATCAACTTCGTTGTGTCACTCACTTGTACGTTCGATTCGCTATTGATCTTCGTCAGTCGTGAGGCGTGAATCGTGAGTAATGTTTTTTTATTTCACTCACGCTTGACGATTGACCACTCACGAACAACTATCCCCGTCCAAACATTTCATCATCCTTATCCCTTCTCGTCTGGTCTTCCAAAGGATACTCTTTCCGCATAGGGAAATAATCCATTTCGTCTACATTCAAAATCCTTTTCAGGTTAGGATGGCCTACAAAGTTTACTCCGTAAAAATCAAAGGTCTCACGCTCCATCCAGTTCGCTGCTGAAAATAATTTTGATGCGGTATATACATCGGGTGTGGTAATATCAGTAAACACTTTGTAACGGATACGTACGTTGGCAGCAAGGTTATGCAAATGGTACACAACGGCCAGTTCCCTACCCGGTTGATCGGGATAATTTACTGCACAAAGATCTGTGAGAAAACGAAAAGCCAATGTTTCTTCATCGTGCAAAAACTGTAACACTTTCAGGTTATTATCTTTGGCAGTCTCAAAGTTGAGCATGCCATACTGGTCTTCAAATCCAAAGACAGCGTCTCCGAATTTCTCTGTCAGTTTTTGTTGTATTGTTTCGTTGGTTAGTGCCATTGTTTCTGGTTTGTCCATAGACCATCGTTCATGGTCCATAGTAAAACGATTATTTTGCTTTCCATGGACCATGATCCATGGACTATCGACTATTCTATTCCATACCCATTCATCAACAACTTATACTGCTCGCTGTTTCTTCTGCGGATGCTTTCCTCTCCTACCAGGTCCTGAATTTTCATAAAACCATCCAGAATGGCTTCGGGGCGTGGCGGACATCCGGGCACATATACATCTACCGGGATGATCTGGTCAATTCCCTGTAACACACTATAACTATCAAAAATACCACCGCTGGAAGCGCAGGCACCTACCGCAATTACCCAACGGGGTTCTGCCATTTGCAGATATACCTGACGTAAAACAGGGCCCATTTTTTTGGCAATGGTACCCATTACCATCAACAGATCGCACTGGCGTGGAGAGAACCCAACTCTTTCAGAACCAAAACGGGCCAGATCGTAGTGAGAGCCCATGGTTGCCATAAATTCAATACCGCAGCAGGAGGTAGCAAAAGGCAGTGGCCACAAAGAGTTTTTGCGGGCCAGGCCTACTACATCACTCAGTTTGGTAGTAAAGAATCCTTCCCCTGCATATCCTTCCGGAGCCTCGGCACCGGCAACAGATTCGCTGATCTTTGCTTCAATGGGATGAATATTAAATCGTACCGGACGCATATGAGAAATTAAAAATTAGAAATTAAAAATTAATAATTAACACCTTTGTTATAATAACCTTCGGGCCTTTCTTAATGTTCGGGCCTTCTAATTATTAATTTTTAATTGTTAATTACTAATTACCCCCTAGTCTTCCCAGGTCAGGGCTCCTTTCTTGATAATGTATATAAAACCTATCAGGAAAAAAGTCACAAACATCAAAACTGCAGTAAAACCAGCCCAGCCCAGTTCACGAAAATTAACTGCGTAGGGGTAAAAAAAGATCACTTCCACATCAAACAAAACAAAAAGAATTGCCACCAGAAAATACTTGATGGCCATGGGCTGGCGGGCATTTCCGTGGGTTTCGATACCACTAGCAAAGTTCTCCAGTTTATCGGCTGTTTTACGCTTGGGGCCTACCCAGGCAGATACCCCAATCATGGTGGCCACAAAACCAGCCGCAAAGATCAACTGAACCCCAATTGGAAAATAGTTAGCCGCAGAATTGGATGCGCTTGCATCGGATAACAAAGAAAGCCAGCTCATGTAAAAAAATTAAAGTGCTGCAAAAATACACTTGTGAGGCATATAAAAGAAAAACTCCCCGATTATGGGGAGTTTTTTCAGGTATTTTTTTTATTTGCCTTTGGCTGGGGGAGCTGGTGCTCCACCGCCTGCACCTTTTCTTACCGGTGCCTGGGGCTTGCTGTAATAATCTATGTTTTTCTGAAATTCTGCTTTGGCACCAACGGCGTATTTGTTATTGTCGTCATTGGGGTCGGGGAATGTAGCCAGAATATCATTCGCGAGTTCAAGGCCTTTCTGACAAATGCTCAGAAATTTATCCAGTATTTCTGTGTTGGGTGCGCCCACTGTTGCCGGTGGCTTTAATTCAGGATTTCTTTTCAGGGTGTTCAGCATATTACCATAGGTATAAATGATAAAGCCCTGATTGCGGAGGATATCCATCTTGAATTTCTCTTTACCAACAACGGTGTACACAGAATCAATATAATACAAACCTGCAATAGCTATACCCTTGGTGGTGTCTGGATCGGATGCCAACGCAGCTCTTTTGAAAAAGGTGTATGGCTGTGGTTTATCCGGATAGGCTGCCATATAAGTTTTAGCGAGCGACATGGTTTGCGCATAATCTTTTGCATTCAGTGCAGTAGATGTTACAGAATAATGATCTGCTTCGCTCATGGTACCTTTTAAAGCAATTCTTTTCTGTATCCAGCTAAGTTGTTCAGGGTATAGTTTTGCTTTACCCAACAAGTCAGAAGCCAGACTCATATAATTCATCTTGTTCACTTTAGAGGTATCGTTGGCAATGGCTTTGTCTATGTAACTAATGGCTTCCTTCTCGCTTCCGGGAAATTTAGAGAACACTTTAATGGCCAGTTCATAATCGCCCGGAACAATTTTATCAACCGGAGAGTTGGCAAAATATTTGGTCAATGCATTTTTAGCCTGCACAGAATCGCCTGTTCTATCATAATTCAAGGCATACAATATATCCAACTTTGGTAATAGTTTAGAACCTATTGAAGCATCCAATTCTTTTACTTTAGCAAGAGATTCTGCATTTCTGCCTGAACGGAAAAGGTAGTCGGCCAACACAAGATCAAGAATAGGATCTTTATCGGCAGAGCCAATGTATTTGTCCAGATATTCCTTTGCCCTGTTTACATCTCTGGTAGAATAGTATTCATAGTATGCATAATACACTGGAGGAAATGCCGGATCTGCACCAATAGCACTATTGAAATTCTGTTCAAACAAATCCTTGTTATTCTGACTCTGGTATATTTTTCCGATGCGGAAAAAAGCCCTTGCATTTTTAGGATCTCGGTTAATGGCTTCCTGGTAAGCTTTTACCGCCTCTCCACCATTCTCGCCACCCATTTTCAGGTAGTTAATGCCGAGGTTTATCATGATATCGGGATTGGTCAGATCAATCGTGGCAGCCTGTTTCAGCTTGTCTACCGCATACGCATGATCTCCCATATTACTGAGCACTTCTGCATTAGCGCGGCCAATGGCATTCAAAATATCTGCATTGGGTTTGCCCTTGTTTTTTCCTTTGGTTTCGGTGGTGGCGGTAATGGCCTGTTCAAATTTCTGTTTTACAGAATTGATATCGCCTTTTTCCAGTATTTCTACATGGCCCATACCCACCAGCAACCAGGCATCGCTGCCTGCTTCTGCCAGACCTTTCTGGTACAATGCTTTGGCAGCCTGTATCTGTTCTTGTACAGGATCTCCTCCATCGGCAGCCAAAATGGACTGACCTAACCAATAGATAGCCTGGGGATCTTTCGGATTGGCATCATACACTTTCTGAAATGCTTCTTTGGCACTCTTGTTCTTTTCGTAATTCAGAAATTTGATTCCCACCGGTATCTGGGCCATCAAACACTGTGCAGCAAGCATTGCTGTAAACATCAGAGAAACGGTCTTCTTCATTTTTCAGTTTTTATAATTATAGTGTCAATCTGCATCTTTAATGGTTCCTGTTCTGCGGTTAAATCCCATTTTAGCAGGAACCAGGAATGATCTTCTAAAAATCAGCTGCCCTCTTTCCAGACTCATAAAATTCATGAACCCTGTGCCAAGGCCGGCTGCATTTTCTTTTAGTATATAATACAAGGGCCGTGCCAAGGGGTATTCTCCATATGCCAGCGATGCCTGCGAAGGCTTGGCATACAGGTCTTTCTCCTCACATTTAACACATTCAATGAGCGCTGTGCGTATTTTTTTCAGATTCGCTATCTGCTTTGGATCGTAACTGTCTGCTACCCAGCTTAATCCCACAAACCCAATTACATCCGGATTATTTATTACGGCTTCTATCACTTTTTCACTTCCTTCTGCGGCTACTACATTCTTACCCAATGGTGTGCCGCGCAAAACACTGTCTTGTAAATACCTGACGGTACTGGTGGCATTTTTCCCATCCATTACTGCGGTGATATTATTCTTACCACTCAATATGTCTTTCAACTGCGCAATGGTAAACACACTGTCTTTGAACTGGCGGTTTACTATTACGGCCACAGCATCATATGCCAGGATACCGTATTGCGGTTTAAAAGAAATATTGTCTTTAAAGATCTCTTCTTCCTTTTCATTCAATCCTTTCGCCACAATTATCATACGCGTACTATCAGACTGCAAATCCCTGAAACAGGCTGCTTCTGATTTGTAGGATACTTGTATGGTAGTATTGGGAAAGGAAGAATGATGTACCAGCAGCTGTTCTTCTATCACCGGCTTAAAGCTTTCATCCACGCTGATCCGGATGGCGCCTTTTGTTGGCGTATCCCTGTCGTCTGCTTTTTTATCCGATCCCTTGCAGGAAATAAAGAACATCAGTAACAAACCATATCCTGCGTATAACACACTGTTTTTCATCTGCTTCTTAATAATCACGCTTAAACCCCCTGTATACCCTAAACCCGCCATACAATAAACAGATGGCACCAAAAAAGTACCTGAAAAACTCATTATCCTTTCCAGACAATTGCTCAATTCCCAGCTTGTCTGCAAACAACATAATTACCGCCATGCCTAAAAGCAACACCGCAATGGTCAGGTCGTACGACATGCGCATGAGGTTGTAACTTTTCTTTTCTTTGGCTCTGAATTCGTTTTCCATGTTACGCTGTATTAAACAGGGATGGGCAATTTAGTTAATAATTTTATTCTGCTGCAACAATTATGACCGACAATTTGAAACAATTCACCGGTTATTACAGATATGATGCAACCGGTTACAAATTTCCATAATACGTAGCCGGTATACTAATGAATGTTAGCGCTTTGTTGTGATACACCATCAGCATTAAGAATGCTATCTGAACAGTATCTTTGGCGGCATGAAAATTCTAATGGTATGCCTCGGCAATATCTGCAGGAGCCCATTGGCTGAAGGTATTTTGCAGAACAAGGCATCTGTAGCAGGGCTTAACTGGGAAATTGACAGTGCAGGAACCAATGGATATCATATTGGAGAGCCACCACACCTGCTTTCGCAGAAAGTAGCAAAAGCAAACGGCATCGACATCAGCAGGCAATGCTGCCGCCGGTTGGTAAAGGAAGATCTGGTGGAGTTTGACAGGATATTTGTGATGGACAAAGAGAATTACGAAGAAGTAAAAAGAATTGGCGGCAAATACTGGAATGAAGAAAAAGTACAACTGATACTTGATGTCCTTTATCCAAATGAAAACCGTGAAGTGCCTGACCCATGGTATGGCACTGAAAAAGATTACCACCTGGTGTATGCGATGCTTGATAAAGCTTGTGAAAGGATTATTGATGCATACACCCTTTATAAAAAGTAAAAATTCAAAAGTAAAAATTCAAAAAAGTATATCTCTTTTGCCTTTTGACTTTTTACTTTTGAATTTTGAATTTCCATTCGACTAACTGTAATAACGACCCACCACCCCATGAGTAATAAACCCGGCTTACCGCAAGGAACCAGAGATTTTAGTGCCGCTGTTGTAAGAAAACGCAACTATATTTTTCAAACCATTCGTTCTGTATTTGAACTGTATGGCTTTCAGCCATTGGAAACACCGGCCATGGAAAACCTGGATACGCTGATGGGTAAGTATGGTGAAGAAGGGGATAAGCTGATTTTTAAGATCCTGAATAACGGATTAGACAATACGGATAAACAACAGCAGGTAAGGGATGATTTTGAAAAAGTTTTATCCGGCAAAAACACCAAAGGCATCACGGAACGCGCATTGCGTTACGACCTTACCATTCCCTTTGCACGCTATGTGGCTATGAATTACGGGCAGTTAACGCTTCCGTTTAAACGTTACCAGATACAACCTGTTTGGCGGGCAGACAGACCACAAAAAGGTCGCTACCGTGAATTTTACCAGTGTGATGCAGATGTGGTAGGGAGCAAGAGTTTATTGAATGAAGTGGAGCTGGCAAATATCTACGCCACTGTTTTTACACAACTGGGTATTGATGTAGAAATCCGAATCAACAGCCGGAAAATTCTGGCCGCATTAGCTGAAATCTGTGGCGGTGCAGAGAAGATGACAGACATTACCGTTGCCATTGACAAACTGGATAAAATTGGTTTGGAGAAAGTAAAAGCAGAACTCTCCCTTAAAGAATTAACAGCAGATCAGATTAGTGTTATTGAAACCTATCTTTCCATTGAGGGATCGAATGAAGAGAAATTAACGGCGCTGAAAAAACTAATCGGCAACAATGAAACCGGCTTACAAGGAATTGAAGAAATCGAATACCTGTTGAATTATCAACTCCAGACTCCAGGCTCCAGGCTCCAGACTGATTTTACACTAGCCCGCGGTTTAAACTACTACACCGGAATTATTTTTGAAGTAAAAGCCAATGGTGTACAAATGGGCAGCATAGGCGGTGGCGGCAGATACGATGACCTTACCGGTTTATTTGGCGTACCCAATGTACCGGGGGTGGGTATCAGCTTTGGGGTAGACAGGATCTATGATGTAATGGAAGAACTGAAATTATTTCCGGAAGAAGTACAGGCAGGCACACAGATATTATTCTTTAATCTGGGCGAAGCCGAAAGCAGAAAAGCATTTGAACTGATGCAGCAGCTTCGCAACAAAGGAATGGCCTGCGAACTTTTTCATGAATCGACCAAATTTGATAAGCAGTTTAAATACGCAGAAAAAAAACAGATCCCCATTATCGTTATCCTTGGCAGCGAAGAACTGGCCAATCATACCTGTTTAGTTAAAGATCTGCGAAAAAGTGAGCAGCAAAGCATTGCTCAGTCATCCTTACATAATTATTTGCTGGGCTTATAAGTATTTGGGAATTCAGAATTGGCACAGTTTTTTCAGTTACCTTCTAAAAAAATGTATGAAAAAAACTGCCTGCTTATCCTTGTTGTGTGTTTTCATGATGGTTTCATGCAGTAAAAAAACAATTCCTGCAATTGAAAAAACAAAGCCAGCAGCGGTGGCTCCTAAAAATACACCTGCAGCCGTTCAACCCAAAACAGAAACCATTCCGGAACGTAAGGCAGAGCAAGCTGAAGCGCCTGTGGTAATTCCCCCTCCGATCATTGAACCCTTTTCCAGTCCAATGATCGTGATAGATGAAACCGGTAAGATCATCACCTCCCGAAATAAATTGCCTGCTGAGATTGCATCGAAAGTGGATTACAAAAAAATTACCCGCTCCTTCACGCCCGACCAACGTCAAAACCTCATTTATCGTTTTAAAATGGTACCGCCACGGGTATTATTTGTTCCGGAAAAACTGGCATCCAAATCAGCCAAAGGCACTTATTGTATTTACAAAAAGAAGTTCTGGTACTGGAAAAAAGAAGATGGACTGTTTTACCTGGATGAAACCTATTACCAATAAAAAAGCCAGGATACTATCCCGGCTTTTTGTATAGGCAAGCAAGCAATGTTATTTGGTAAGTAAGACCGGCAATGCAGCAATGAATCGCTTTTTCTGCAAAGCCAATGGCCTTGTTTCAACTTTGGTGCCTTCCAACTGGTAGCCCATGGCATTGATATTTACGCCAATGATCCTCCGGTTAGAGTCGCGTACAAATTTTGCAGAGCCCTGAAACTGTACAATGGTATACACATCTTCGCCTTGTTTTTCAAGCGCAGAAGTTCCTGCGGAGGACGACATGGTTAACGCCCCTTCTTCCAATGCAACAATCACTTCAGCAACCACACTGCCATCCGGAAATTTATACTTTCCTACAAACTGTTGTAAGGCAGAATCCTTTGCAGGCGCATCCTGTGCCTGTGCAAATACAAATGACCCCAGAACGAAACATAGAAACAAGAACGCTTTTTTCATACAAGCAGGTTTTAGTGACACAAAATAATATTATTTACCATACATCGTGCGTTTGTGCAAGCTTAAATTTCGCTTTAACCAACGAACGGAAAGTGCTGTCAGGAAAGTCCTTCATACACAATAGCAGCCCCCTGCCCAACCCCCACGCACATGGCAGCCAACCCATATTTTGATTGGCGTTTATTCATTTCATGCAATAAGGTTGTTGAAATTCTTACCCCGCTACAACCCAACGGATGACCAATGGCGATAGAGCCGCCATTTACATTAACAATATTGGTGTCTAATGCCAATTCTTTTATACAAGCCAAGCTTTGCGAGGCAAAAGCTTCGTTTAGTTCAACCAGATTCAGATCGCCAACGGTTAGTCCGGCGCGTTGCAATGCTTTTTGCGAAGCAGGTACAGGCCCCATTCCCATTATAGCCGGATCAACCCCCGCCACCGCCATGCTTACGATTCTGCCAATGGGTTGCAGGTTAAATAGTTTTACTGCTTCTTCACTAGCCAGTAACATGGCAGCGGCACCGTCATTAATGCCAGAGGAATTACCCGCCGTTACCGATCCGTCTTTAGCAAATGCCGGTTTCAATCCCGCCAGTTTTTCAAGAGAGGTTTGTCGTGGATGTTCATCCTGGTTAAACCAGGTGATGAGCCGGTCATTGATCATTTCAATAGCAGCTATTTCATTTTCCCATTTACCTGCCTCTAGCGCCGCAAAATATTTTTGTTGAGAAGAAAGTGCAAACAAATCCTGCTCTTCTCTGCTGATATTCCATTCGCGCGCCACATTTTCTGCGGTTTCGCCCATGCTATAAGGGTGATACATTTCGGCCAGTTTGGGATTGGTAAACCGCCAGCCAATAGTAGTATCAAAAGTTTCTATTTTGCGATTCCAGGCACCATCGCTTTTAGCGGTAACAAATGGGGCACGGGTCATGCTCTCCACACCACAGGCTATATACAGCATGCCTTCATTACACATAATGGCTCTTGCCGCATCCATAATAGCCTGTAACCCACTGGCGCATAAACGGTTTACGGTATTGCCACCTACACTCACCGGTAATCCCGCAAGTAAAGCGGCCATCCGTGCCACATCGCGGTTATCTTCACCGGCCTGGTTGGCAGCACCGGCAATAACATCTTCTATTTTCAGGGGATCAATATCCGGGTTACGATTCATCAGGGCACTAATGGTATGTGCCAGCAGATCATCGGGGCGGATAGAGCTTAGTTTTCCGCCATAACGGCCAATAGGGGTTCTTACCGAATCAATTACATAACATGTTTTCATAGAAATCGTCCTTTTCCTTAGGTATAAAAAGCTAAAATCGTCACGCAAGATAGAGTTTGTATCACAAAAATGCCCCCTTCCATGGGTTAGAAGGTATCTTTGCAGTATGAGTACTGCTTTACCCAACATACGCCACCAGAGCATTGCCGAGCTGGAAGCCTATTTTACGTCTATCGGCGATAAAAAATTTCGTGTGAAACAATTGCACGAATGGCTTTGGCAAAAACATGCGCACCGTTTTGATGATATGACCAACCTGAGCAAAGACCTGCGTGCAAAACTGGCTGCTGATTTTTCATTACCTGCCTTACAAACCAATACTACCCAGTTTAGCGACGATGGCACCGTTAAAAGTCGTTTTAAAACGTTTGACGGACACATGATCGAGGGGGTATTGATCCCTACCGATGAACGCAAAACCGCCTGTGTTTCTTCGCAGGTAGGATGTAGTTTGAGCTGTAAATTTTGTGCAACCGGTTATATGGATCGCAAACGCAACCTTACTTATGATGAGATCTATGACCAGGTAGTGATGATTAACCAGCAAAGCGAAAAAACCTTTGAGAAAAAATTAACCAATATTGTATTCATGGGTATGGGCGAGCCATTGATGAATTATACCAATGTGCTCAAGGCCATAGAACGTATTTCGGCAGAAGATGGTTTATTTATGAGTCCGAAAAGAATTACCGTTTCTACCGCCGGTGTGGCCAAGCAGATACGGATGCTGGGTGATGATAAGGTAAAATTCAAACTCGCACTTTCTTTACACGCTCCATCGGATGAAAAGAGAGATAAGATCATGCCCATTAATGAAAGTAATAACATTAAAGTATTGATTGATGCATTGAATTATTTCTACAAACAAACCGGCAACGAGATCACTTTAGAATATATACTCTTCAAAGACCTGAACGATTCTGAAAAAGATGCGCATGATCTAACACGTATTTTCAGACAGGTACCCGCAGATCTCATCAACATCATTGAATACAACCCCATTGATGCTTTTCGTTTTGCCAAACCAACCGAAGAAGGCGTACAAAACTTTATGAGCATTCTGGATGCTAATAAAGTAAATGCACGCCTGAGAAGAAGCCGCGGAAAAGATATTGACGCTGCGTGCGGACAGTTGGCCAATAAAGGAAAGTGATGAATATCGAATATCGAACAAGGAATATCGAATTTCGAAGTAGCACTCCGATCGAAATTCGACATTCCTTGTTCGATATTCATTATTCTTCCTCCGCTCTTCCAGGGCTTTATTTTTATTGACTTACCTTTACAGCTCCTGTTGAAAAACAGCATAAATACCGTAACATGAAAAAACAACGTACAGACAACTTCGATAAGTTCTCTAACAAGACAAGAGGCAGTGCCGTAAAAGAGGCTTTCCGCCAGGAAAAAAAGAAGATCAAATTGGCCGCCCGCGCGGCAGGTGAAGAAATGCGGCAAAAGAAAATAGATAAAATGCGCGGCATTGTTCGCGAAGAAGAACCCAAACCCCAGGCTGCCAAATTCAGAGCACAGGATAAAGGAAAACCAGGTGTTCCAAGTAAGAAGTACGAAGTTAGAAGTACGAAGAAACCGGGGCGTAAAAGTGTTACCCCTACAGATCTTGCCGGAACAGACACTCCCCAAAAAGCCAGCACCCGAAAAAAGAAACCGGATAACCGGATACTAAATCCCGATACCAATCAACCCGAAACCAATAAAGCTTCGTCTGAAATCATGCCCCTTAACAAATACATTGCGCACGCAGGTGTTTGTGGCAGAAGAGAAGCAGCAGAACTGGTGAAAGAAGGAAAAGTAACCGTGAACGGTGATAAAATATTTGAACCCGGTTACAAAGTAAGTAGCACCGATAAAGTAATTGTAAAAGGCAAGCAGGTTTTTCTGCAAAAGAATTCAGTATATATTTTACTGAATAAGCCCAAAGATTTTATTACCACATCCAACGATCCGGAAGGAAGAAAAACCGTGATGGACCTGGTAAAAAATGCCACCCCGGAAAGAGTATACCCTGTAGGAAGATTGGACAGAAACACAACAGGTGTACTAATCTTAACCAACGATGGTGAACTTGCCCAGAAATTAACCCACCCTTCTTTTGAAATAAAAAAGATCTACGAGGTAACACTTGATAAACCGGTTACCAAGAAAGATCTGGAATCGATTCTTACAGGTGTTACGCTGGAAGATGGTTTGGTACAGGCTGATGCGGTAGGATATACAGACCCCAAAGACAAACATGTGGTAGGTATTGAAATACACAGTGGCCGCAACCGCATTGTTCGCCGCATATTTGAACACCTTGGCTACGATGTAAAGGGACTTGACCGTGTAATGTTTGCCAACCTCACCAAAAAAAATGTAGAACGCGGTAAATTCCGTTTTCTGCAGGAGAAAGAAGTAAGATTGTTGAAGTTCATGAACCAGTCTTTCCTTAGAAAAAATAAAGAACCTAAATAAGCATTTCTCACGAAGCAGGGTGATGTGAGAATACCTTTTATTCGTGAGATTTCTCTTCGTCATTCTTCCTCATCGAAATGACGGTAACTATTCTATATGCACCTTGATATTATTTTTGAAAACGAACAATTCATTGCGGTTAATAAACCATCAGGCTTATTAAGTATACCCGACAGGTTGGGGCAGGAAATATCCCTGAAAGATATTTTGAAACAAAAGTTCGAAGGTATTTATACGGTTCACCGCCTCGACAGAGATACCAGCGGCATTATTGTATTTGCCAAAACCGAAGAATCACACAAAGCCTTATCACAACTGTTTGAAGGAAGGGAGATGGAGAAACAGTATGTGGGATTGGTGTATGGCAATATGATGAATGCTTCCGGAAGCATTGATGCACCCATTATGGAACATCCCGGTAAAGCCACGCGGATGATGACACATGCCAAGGGAAAATTTTCATTAACCGATTATGAAGTACTGGAAAGTTTCCGCTTGTATTCATGGGTACAATTCCGCATTCATACCGGCCGTACCCACCAGATCCGCGTGCATATGCAGCACATAGGCCATTCCATTGTATGTGATGATATTTATGGAGAAGCCAAACCTATTTTACTCTCTTCACTGAAAAAGAATTTTAAACTGGCCAAAATAGCCGAAGAAGAAAAACCGATTTTATCCAGGCTGGCCCTGCATTCCTATCAGTTGAAGTTTACTCTTAACGGAGAACAACATACGCTGGAAGCGCCTGTTCCCAAAGACCTCCGGGCGGTATTGCAACAGTTGCGCAAATGGAAAGGCTAGGGAATATCGAATATCGAACAAGGAATATCGAATGTAGAAGTATTGTTCCGATCATCATTCGATATTCCTTGTTCGACATTGGACATTCTATTCCTTTTTGTACACCACTCCATTCTTCATCACGAACTTTACTTTTCCCATATTTTTTACATCTTTCGTAGGATCGCCATCTACTGCAATGATATCGGCGAGTTTATCTTTTTCAATTACACCCAGTCTATCATCGCCTAATAGATCAGCAGCACTTAAGGTAGCAGAACGAATCGCTTCCAGTATGGGCATGCCGGCTTCGGTCATGTACACAAACTCCATCCAGTTTTTTCCGTGTGCATATACACCCGCATCTGTTCCGAAAGCAATTTTTACGCCAGTCTTGTAGGCTTTGGCAAATGTTGCCTGTATATAATTGCCTACTACCAATGCTTTTGCCCGAACAATTTCAGGGTAGTATCCAGGCTTTTTGGCAGAATCGGCTGAGGATTTACCTGCAATAATAGTTGGTACCAAGTAGGTACCTTTTTGTTTCATCAATTCCATCACCTCTTCACTCATATACGTGCCATGTTCAATAGAGTTAACACCACCTAGTACGGCCCGCTTCATGCCTTCTGCACCATGTGCATGGGCAGCTACTTTAAAGCCATAATCTTTAGCAGTAGCCACAATGGCTTTCACTTCTTCCTCCGTAAACTGTGCACCACTGCCATCCTTGGCCATACTTAGTACACCACCGGTTGCCGTAATTTTAATCAGGTCCGAGCCTTCTTTGTATCGCTGGCGAACAGCTTTGGCACAATCATCAGGCCCATTTACCACGCCGTCTTTCGGGCCAGGATCGCCCATCAGGTCTTTGCGATAATTATTGGTAGGGTCTGCATGGCCACCGGTTGTAGCTATGGATTTTCCTGCGGTGTACACTCGTGGGCCTTTTACCCATTCTTTATTAATAGCATTGCGCAAAGAAATATTGGCACCCGAACCACCCAGATCACGAACAGACGTAAAACCGGCCATCAATGTTTTCTCAGCAAATACCACCGATTGAAAAGCATAATCAGCCCCATTCCAGGTAAAGCCGTTTAGGTAATTATTAGGATTGGTTTCACTTTCCATGTGCACGTGCATATCAATCAGGCCGGGCATCACGGTTTTATTTTTCAGATCGATCAATTGATCGCCGGCTGCCGTAGGTATATATCCTTTTTGTACTTGGGTAATTTTTGTTCCTTCAATAATCACCGACATTTCTGCAAGCATCGTCAGGCTTTTGGTATCAACCAACTGGCCGCAATGAAGAATGGTTCGCTGTGCTGTAACATTAGTAAACGCAGCTATCATCACTAAAAATAAAAACAGCTTTCTCATGAGCATTAATTTTTGCAGTAAGATAATGAGAACCGTTTATTGTTGTTTACTTTTTTCAGGACGAAGCAACCAACATAGAAAAGCCCCGATAGACATCGGGGCCGGAACAAGTACAAAAAAATCGTTTATTATTAAGGAGTGACTGTCATTTATTTTTTTACCGCAAAGGCGCGATGTCGCCAGGGTACGCTAGGGTTTAAAAGAAGTTTCTTCGCGAACCTTCGTGTCCTCGTTCCTTCGCGGTTAAAAGTCTATTTATTAGGCTGCGGCGTATACCGTAAGTAAGGCTTTACCACGTTTACTCCTTTAGGAAATTTCTTAATCGCATCCTCCGTACTAACAGCCGGAACCACAATTACATCCTCACCTTCTTTCCAGTCGGCAGGTGTTGCTACACTATAGCCGGCGGTTAACTGTAAAGAATCAATCACACGTAACACTTCTACAAAATTTCTTCCGGTTGAAGCGGGGTACGTGATCATCAGTTTTACTTTCTTATCCGGCCCGATGATGAACAGGGAACGAACCGTAAACGTTTCTGATGCATTGGGATGGATCATACCATACGCATTGGCAATAGTTTTGTCTTCATCGGCAATAATGGGAAAATCTACCGTTACGTGTTGTGTTTCGTTTATATCCTTTACCCAGCCATTATGTTTATCCAGCGCATCAACACTCAGTGCCAGTACTTTTACATTTCTTTTTTCAAACTCGGCCTGCAATGAAGCCGTTCTGCCCAACTCCGTGGTACATACCGGTGTATAATCTGCAGGATGCGAAAACAAAACGCCCCATCCTGTGCCCAGGTATTCGTAAAAATCTATCTCACCTGCTGTAGTCTGTGCTTTGAAATTGGGAGCAATATCCCCTAAACGTAAACTCATGGTTTTTAATTTTGGAGCTCAAAAATAAGTATTTCCTATTAAACAAGTAGACTAATTTTTAGCCGGGATACCACAGATGTTAGCATGTACCATGGTAGCATATGATTTGTATCAGCAAACCCTCAGCGAATCCTCTGTTAACTCTTGTTCTCTGCGGTTGGAAAGAGTAAAAAAATAGCGAAATAACTTTATTGCGAGGTTTTTCAACCGCAGAGAACGTGAGAGCGGGGAGTTGGCGCAGAGTATTATGATACACTTTCAATTCTTCCGATGTATCCCGGTTACCGTTCTTGCTTTTTTGAGAGACGCCTTTCCAAATGTGTTCTTCACATCATCAATGGCTTTGTACAATTTGTTTTTCTTTTCCGCATCATCAAACAAACTGGCCTGAACGGCATGGTTGGTTAACTCGCTTAACCGAACGCCCAACAAGCGAACCGGTTTTCCTTTTCGGTATAGTTTATGAAACAGGTCAATAGCTACCGGTATCAGCTCATCATCGCGCAGCGTATAGTCTATGGTGGTTTGGCGCGAAGTGGTTTCAAAATCGGGGTAACGGATCTTTACCGCTATACATCCCGTTAATTTTTCATCCTGCCGTAATTCATAAGCTATTTTTTCCGTCATACGCACCAGTTCACTTAATAGGAATACTTCATCGGCGGTATTCTCTTCAAAGGTATTTTCTGTTGAAATGGATTTGGCTTCGTGGTAAGCATGCACTTCACCGGTGTGAATCCCTTGTGATTTCTTCCAGAGATCAGCTCCGTATTTGCCCAGTTTTTTTTCCAAAACCGCTACGGGTGTTTCACTTAGTTGTTTAATGGTATGAATACCCATCGCTTTCAGGTTCAGAAAAGTTTGTTCGCCCACGCCTGAAAATTTATTAACCGGCAGTGGCGCCAGAAATTGCTTTTCCATGCCGGGTTGTACAAATAAATAGCCATTGGGTTTTGCCTCATCGGTTGCAATTTTGGCAATCATTTTATTGGTGGCCAGTCCAAAAGAAATAGGCAACTGTGTTTTATCAATGATCTCTTTTCGCAGATCGATGGTCCATTGATAGGGATCAAAGAATTTATCCATCCCTGTCAGATCAATATAAAATTCATCGATGGATGCTTTCTCAAACAACGGGGCTTTCGCTGCAATAATATCGGTTACCCAACGCGAGTAACGACTATACTCACCTCGAGTGCCACGCACCAGTATCGCATGCGGACAAAGCTTCATCGCTGTTTTCATGGGCATGGCACTGTGCACACCATATTTGCGGGCCTCGTAACTGCAGGTGGTAACCACCCCCCGATCGCGTGAGCCGCCCACAATTACGGCTTTGCCCTTGAGCGAGGGATCGTTCAATACTTCTACGCTCACAAAAAATGAGTCGAGATCAAAATGGGCAATATAACGTTGGGGGCCGCTCATCCGTTGGAAAGTTAGTAAACATTGGTATTTGAATACACAGTAAATTGAATTTAAAAATTAGTGAATTGACGAAACAGTAAACGATTAAATAAACAGAACATATGTTACCCAACACAGAAGCACTCGAACAACTGAAAAAATTCATTGCTCCTCTTCATCCATTGAGTGAACAGGAGTGGAATGATTTTGCTTCGATATGGCAACCCTTTTCTGCAAAAAGAAAAACCGTTCTTACGGCGGCTGGCGAAACGGAAAAATACCTCTACTTTGTTACAGAAGGGGTGCAACGCGCTTTTTACCTGGGCGATGATGAGAAAGAAGCCACCATTGTTTTCATGTATCCCTTTTCGTTTTCCGGCGTTGCTGATTCTTTTCTGTTGCAGCAACCCTCCAAATATTTTCTTGAAACATTAACCAAAAGCGAATTCATCAGAACCACCTACCACCAGGTACAGGAGTTGATGGACCGCTACCATAATTTTGAAAAACTAATCCGCAAAGCCACCAACCATACATTGGCCGGTGTATTGGAACGACAGATAGAGCTGCAATGTTTTTCTGCAGAGCAAAAATTCAGAACATTGCTCAAACGTAGTCCACATGTACTAACCCTGATCCCACATAAATACCTGGCATCTTACTTAGGTATTGATGCTACTACTTTTAGTAAATTGTTAGGGTCAGTAAGGGTGTAGGGATAGAGTCTGGAGTTAGAAGTCTGGAGTTGTGGTTGAATCTTATCGTTAATTACTTCAGACTCCAGTCTTCTAACTCCAGACTAACAAAAAATCTTAGCCTACACCAAGATTTTATCAACCCCATCTTTGCAGCTTTGCGTAAACAAAATCAAAAACACATGCCGGTATATGTATCACAAACACTATTAGACGGATTGATTGATCAAACCGATTCTTTTTTGAATAAAGCGGTTGGCGAATGGCAAATGATACCCAATCATACATTCTCCAACAAACCTGCACCTGATGCATGGAGTGCTACACAATGCCTGATGCACCTGAACAGTTATGGCCGGTATTATATACCTGCTATGCAAAAAGCCATCGATGATGCCATTCAGCAAAATCAACAACCGGCTTACTATTTCAAAGCAGGATGGCTGGGTAATTATTTTACGGAGATGATGTTACCCAAAGCGGATGGAGTGCCTGCCAAAAAAATGGCTTCCCCCAAAGACCATTCTCCACAAACCAATGAGGAAAGTTATCCGGTAATTGCAGAATTCATAGAGCAGCAGGAAAAATTATTGGTATTACTTCGTAAGGCAAAACAGATTAATCTGAACAAAACAAAAGTGCCTATCTCTATTGCAAAATTCATCAAACTTAAACTGGGTGATACTTTCCTGTTTCTGATAGCGCATAATTACCGGCACATTCTTCAGGCAGATAGAGCCTTGCAGCAGGCGGGTGTTACGGTACAGCACACCCCTGTATTTGCACCGGATCAATTCATTCAGTAGAAAAGCGATTCAAAATAGCATCGGGTATCCGTACTGGCCGGTTAGTAAGCTTATCAAGTAATACCCAGATACTTTTTGCAGTAATGATTTTTTTCTGATCGCTTATGCGAACAATTTCATAATGCCTTTCCCAACTTACTGTAGAATGATCGCCGGTCCAGGTTCGTAATAACAAAACATCATTGAGTATGGCGGGATGCAGGTAATCTATTTCATGTCTTCTAACCACCCAAACTAATTTTTTTTCCAACTCACTCAATGCCACACTATGCCAATGTTTATTATTAGCCACCTCCTGCATGAACTGAACGTACACTACATTATTCACATGATCCAGTTCATCAATATGCTCATGGGTTACGTTGATGGTGTATTCAAAAATATTACTTTGATTCATGGAGTGTAGAGGTAATATAATGATTGAGGTTTTTTAGCCGCAGATTCGCAGATTATTCATCTGCGAATCTGCGGCGAAGGATCTCTCCCTTACCGATAAATATCCAGCAACCCATCAGGCAAGATCACATGCACCTCTTTCTTTTTATGATCAATTTTATCCAGGGTTTCTGCATGCAGGGGTATCAGTGCTTCTTTGCCATCCAGACTAATGCGCAGCAATACCTGGTGCGGTTGTTCTATTACTTCTTCAATGGGCCCCAGATGTTCATCTTCATCTGTGATCACCTCAAAACCCAATAAAGAAATGGGCGCCGATTTTCCGGCCAGCTTGCGAAAGTCATCATCCAGTAACCAAACATTGCGCGTGGTAAGTCGTGCTGCTGATTCGCGTGTGTTGATGCCTTCCAGCTTTACATAGGTTTCTTCCGTGTCTTTGGATTTGGAGGATTCTACAAAATAAGGCAGGTAGGAGCCTTTGTGTTCTTCAACAAAAATGGCTTCAATACCTTCTAAGATTGTTTTCTTACCCAATGCATGTTTCAGTATCACCTCTCCTCCCAAACCAAATGCGGCAACAATTTTTCCTATGTTAATGTAATCTTTCATTGGGTGCAAATTACGAGGGGTTGAAAATTCAAAAGTAAAAAGTAAAAAGGCAACATGCGAAATGGCAACAAAAAACCCGAGACTTTCGTATCGGGCGTTTTGGAAATATTGTCAATCTGTTCTTACTAAGCTTCAGCTGGTGCTTCTGTAGCGTCTTCAGCTGGTGCTGCTTCTTCTACTTTGCTTTCTACTTTTTTCACAACAGGAACATACACTTTCTTAGCTCTTTGTGTGTTTCTGTGTTCGCTAGAACGACGGGTTACATTTGCTTCATGCTCTTCATGCCATGCCTGAAACTTGGTCATAGCTGCTGCCTGGTCAAATAATCCCAGATTCACACCTCTTAAGAGGTGCTTCAGGTACAATACTCCCTTGAAAGAGAGGATTCTGCGTACAGTATCGGTGGGTTGAGCACCTTTGTTCAACCACTCCAGTGCCTTTTGACGGTCTAACTGAATAGTAGCTGGTACTGTTAACGGGTTGTAAGTTCCCACTTTCTGGATAAACTTACCATCTCTTGGTGCACGGGCATCGGCCACTACTATAAAGTAGAAAGGGCGTTTTTTGCTTCCGTGGCGCTGTAATCTCATTTTTACTGCCATGTTAAATAGACATTTAACGTTAGGAATTTGGTTAATCCCACTAAGAATAGCGGGACGGCAAAAGTAATGGGAAAACCGGTTTTTTCCAAGTTTGTATGTAAAGGATTTGTTAGAATAGTGGTTTATCGGGTTTTTGTACCGTTTTTAGGCTTCATGGTGGTCTCTTAACCAACGCGGGCGGGTTGGCAAACCTGTGCTCTTAAACGCTATTCACCTTTTTGACAAGAAATTCAGCGCGTTTTTCTATAAAATTCATTATGTCACTCTGTATAAAAAGCCGCTCCAATGTTCCTCCCACATAGCCTATTTTTACAGCATCTGCATGACCCTTTTTTATTGCCTTTCTAAAGTATACCTTTTTTTTTGTTACCCAATTTTCCTGGTTCTTTTGCAATACAAGATTCAAGGCTTTATTTCCTTTAGCGTATAATTTTTGTAAAGAAAGTTGTATCAGGCTATCCATCTGCTTGGTATACATCATAACACAATCAATCGGATAATTTTGATTTTCTTTATCCAAACAGGCCTGTCTAACTTTTCTTAATGAATCAATTGTTTGCATGGTTTGTCCCTGCAGGCACTTCCCAAAAGAAAGCGTTACAAATAATATACAAATGACTTTTTTCAAAAATATCTATTACTTCATCACCTGCCTGCCGGCAGGCAGGTTCAATATTCATCATTCGATATTCAACATTCCCTACCTTCTCATCCCCGGAAACTTTCCCCCCATTGGCATATTGTTCATCATTTTCATCATCTGTTTCATCTGGTCAAATTGCTTCATAAAAGCATTCACTTCGGTCATATCCTTACCACTTCCCTTGGCTATACGCGCTTTACGGGATGGGGTTAATGAATCGGGATTGGCTCTTTCAAATGGTGTCATAGAACTGATCATGGCCTCTATACCTTTGAAAGCATCGTCTTTGATATCAATATCCTTCATCGCTTTTCCCACACCGGGTATCATGCCCATCAAGTCTTTCAGGTTACCCATTTTTTTAATCTGCTGCAACTGGTCCATAAAATCCTGAAAATCGAACTGGTTCTTGCGGATCTTTTTTTCCAGTCTCTTGGCCTCTACTTCATCATACTGTGCCTGTGCTTTTTCTACCAAACTGGTAATATCGCCCATGCCCAGGATCCGCTGCGCCATACGATCGGGGTAAAACACATCAAGTGTATCCATCTTCTCGCCACTGCTCACAAACTTAATGGGTTTGTTCACTGTGTACTTGATAGAGAGTGCCGCACCACCTCGTGTATCACCATCCAGTTTGGTTAGTACCACACCCGTAAAATCCAACCGGTCGTTAAACGCTTTGGCCGTATTCACTGCATCCTGACCCGTCATAGCATCTACCACAAACAAAATCTCTGCGGGGTTTACCGCAGATTTGATATTGGCCACTTCCATCATCATCGCTTCATCCACTGCCAAACGTCCGGCCGTATCGATAATGATCACATTTTTATTTTTCGCCTTGGCTTCTTTGATCGCATTCAATGCAATGGAAACGGCATCTTTATTTTCTCTCTCACTGTACACATCAACCCCTACCTGTTCTGCCAAAACCGTTAACTGGTCTATCGCCGCAGGACGATAAATATCAGCCGCTACCAGCAAAACCGATTTTGCTTTTTTGGTTTTCAGGTAATTGGCAAGTTTGCCGGTAAACGTGGTTTTACCACTACCCTGCAAACCCGCTACCAGTATAATGGCTGGATTACCGCTAAGGTTAAACTGTGCTTCGGTTCCGCCCATTAATTCTGTGAGCTCATCCTGCACAATTTTCACCATTAACTGGCCCGGACTAATGGCATTGATTACTTTTTCGCCGGTGGCTTTGTCTTTTACCTTGTCGGTAAATTCCTTCGCAATTTTAAAGTTCACATCCGCATCAATCAGGGCACGGCGGATATCTTTTACCGTATTAGCAATATTGAGTTCGTTGATACGCGCTTCGCCTTTGAGGTTCTTAAAGGCCGATTCGAGCTTCTCGCTGAGAGAGTTAAACATGGATCACTGATTTTTTATGATTTCTTGTATAATTTCACGGATTGGTTTCCAGAAAAATTTTACAATGTATTATTTACAAAACGTTTTACCTGAAGGCTATCTGTTCCGAAATTGATTAACAAACCAACCTCTATGTTGAATACTTTTAGGTAATTGATAACTTGGTTAAAATGAATTTTTTCAAATTGATGCACCGCTTTCAACTCCACAAGAATTTGTCCGTTAACGAAAATATCAACCCGTTTCTTGCCAATAAGCGAACCTTTGTAATAAACCGGAAGTTCTTTTTCACTTTCACAAATTAGACCCGATTCTTTCAATTCCAAAAGCAATGCCCTTTGAAAAATATTTTCTGTAAAATTGCCTCCTCCCAGATTTCGATGAACAGCCATTGATGCACCAATAACCTTTTGGGTTACATCCGCATATTTGAAATTATTCACCATGTTTTAATCAAAAAGAGTGAATACGACCAAGATCATATTCACTCTCAGGGATGCAAATATAAATTGCACCAGTAACATTACCCATGATATTTAGAAAAAGCGTAGAAATACGCAGTAATAACCGCAGACTTTACAGGGTAAGAAAAAACATATGATGAAGAACCCAAATCCGCGAAATCATAAATAAAATCCAGGTATCCCGCATAAAAATCACCCTAAATAAAATCTGAGATGTTTTGAGCGGTTAGTACTTCTGAGTTTGGTGATGGCTTTATCCTTGATCTGTCTCACCCTTTCGCGGGTTAAATGAAAACGTTCGCCAATATCTTCCAGGCTCAGGGGATGGTCTACACCAATACCAAAGAAATAACAAACCACGTCTTTTTGTCTTTCGGTAAGGGTTCTCAAACTTCTTTCTATTTCCATCCGCAACGATTCGTGGTGTACCAGCTTTTCATCGGTTCTTTCGGCATTGGGGTTCTCCATCAGATCCATCAGGGTGCCATCTTCTCCATCAGACAAAGGCGTATCCATACTTACATGCCGAAAACCTACACTCATGGTAGCGGTTACTTCTTCAATGCCGATCTCCAGTAAATTAGCCAGTTCTTCGGGCGTAGGTTCACGCTCATACTCCTGTTCCAGCTGCTGATAGGCCTTGCTGATGCGGTTGGTTAAGCCAACCTTATTAAGGGGCAGCCGAACAATACGGCTTTGTTCTGCCAGAGATTGTAAAATGCTCTGGCGTATCCACCATACTGCATAAGAAATAAATTTAAACCCACGCGTTTCATCAAAACGAAGTGCTGCTTTAATAAGGCCAAGATTGCCTTCATTGATCAAATCGGGCAAGGTTAAGCCCTGGTTCTGGTATTGTTTGGCTACCGATACCACAAAACGGAGATTGGCTTTTACCAACCTGTCTAAAGCACGCTGGTCACCTTCGCGGATGCGCATGGCCAGTTGCACTTCTTCTTCCGGACTAATCAGGTCTACTTTACCGATTTCCTGGAGGTATTTCTCCAAACTTTGAGACTCACGGTTCGTGATGGACTTTGTTATTTTGAGCTGGCGCATACTCATAATAAGCAGGTTTTGGTAGTTAGTTGGTATGTGTACAAAATCCGGTTAGCAAGGTTGAGCGAAAGAAACACTACGCCACATAGTCTGTTGTTAAGCAATTTAACAAATTTTGAAAACTTATCAAAAAAAATGTTTTTCGCAACATGCTGAAAAACAATGTGTTAACATCGATCTCAAATTCCCGTACCCAATTCGGGGCGATAATGAATCACCATTGTCAAAAAAACATTTGGAAGCGAGGGATTATTTAATATTATTGCAAGCCTACGACAGATTGTAGGTTAAAGAGATTGTAATGAGTAAGAAGCAATTATTTACGTTGGAATTCCCGGTTAGATGCTCTCCAGCGATTTTGTTCGAATTTTTAGCTACGCCAGCAGGATTACAGGAATGGTTTGCCGATAAAGTAGACGAATGGGAAAATGTATACAGTTTTTCATGGAGTGGCGGCACGCCGGATAAAGCAGAAGTGTTGGACAAAGAAGAAGATAAATTTATCCGTTTTCATTGGACGCACAGCGAAAAGAACGAGTACTTTGAATTCCGCATAGAAAAAACAGAGATTTCTAATCAAACCATTTTGGTGGTGAAAGATTTTGCTGAAAAGAACGAGATCAAAGACCAAAGCCAGTTATGGCAATACCAGATTAAAGATTTGTTTCACAGATTAGGTGGGGCTTAATTATTTTTCCGCTTTCAGCATCCGTAATATTTCGCTGTAGTTTGTTGCAAAAAAATCATGCAGGTTATCCCATTCCTGCAGGGAGATTTTTTTGGAAAGCTTGATATGTGGTAGCTTGAGTAAATCGGCTATTTCCATCTGTGATAAAAGACGGTAATTGCTTTCTTCAAAATGATGTTCCCAGGGATCTTCTCCTACACCCACCCACCAATCTTGCGTGGCAGAAGGATTTTTTTCAAAATACTGTTGAATAATTTGCTGGTACTTTTCTTTGGAAGCACCCGATAACTGCAGCGTGATACTGCAAAAATTTCCCCACCAGAAAAAACTGCGGATGGCAAAATGATCGCTTGCCGTAAAATGTCTTGGCTGATCCAATATTACCCATGGCAACTCGCGGTACTGCTCTCCTTTCGCAATTTTAGGCGATTGAAAACCCGGTTCCTTTTTTTCAGCTAAAGAACTATTGTTCCATTGTTCCTTATATTGCTCACTCAACTGACCAAATAAAGTATATACTTTACCAATCACTTCATTCTTTGTTAAAATCCAGCCGGGATCTGTTACCAGTTCCCGTTCCTTTGGTGAAAGCGTTACTTTTGCAGGGCTCATCAGACAATATTAAGCAAGGACAAAGTGATAAAAAAACTTGATATACTTATTATCCGTTCATTCATTGGTCCTTTTATTGCTGCGTTCGCTATTTCCGTGTTTGTATTAACCATGCAATTCTTCTGGCTGTACATTGATGATCTGGTAGGAAAAGGTCTTGACCTTTTTACCATTCTAAAACTGGTAGGCCTGGTAACTTTGTTTTGGGTGCCTACTGCATTGCCCCTGGCTTTACTGTTTTCTTCCATCATGACCTTTGGTAACCTGGGCGAAAGTTTTGAGCTGGTAGCCATTAAAGCAGCCGGTATTCCTTTGCTGCGTTTTATGCGCCCATTAACCATTATTGCCATCTTCATCAGTGGACTGGCTTTTCTGTTTGCCAACAATATTATTCCGGTAACGCAATTAAAATTATCGGCCCTCAAGTATGATATCATTGTATCCAAACCTGCATTTGATATTAAGGAAGGTATTTTTTATGATAAGATCGATGGCTATGTGATTAAACTGGGTAACAAAGAGAAGAACGACAGCATTATTCACAACGTGATCATTTTTGAAAAAAATTCTGCTTTGCAGGATAATATGCTGATGGCAGAAAGTGGCGTAATGCGTATTACGCCTGACAAACGTTTTCTGGAATTTGTTTTACAAAACGGATGGCGTTACGAAGAGAAAGGGCAGCGGAATACAACGAATACCGAGTTTACCAGAATGGGATTTAAAGAATATAAAAAAGTATTCGACCTGAAAAGTTTTCAGATGAACAAATCTGGCGATAGTGCTTTTTATGATCCCAAAATGTTAAGCATCCGGCAATTGAACAGTGCCATTGATTCTTTAGGTAGCAGAGACAGTTTTTACATGGTACGAACTGACAGGGAGGTATCTCCTTACCTGCGTTTTTCAAAATACATCGATACCGGCTGGCTGAAAAAAGATACTGTTACCAGAAAAAAAGTAACTACGCTGAATGCATTGATTCCGGATTCACTACAACAACGAATATCAGATGCGGCCATCAGCCAAATACAAAGTATTCGTGGAAACATTGGCGTATTAGCTACCGATTATCAGGAAAAAAATAAAAGCCTTTTACTGCATGAAATTGAGTGGCACAGAAAACTAACTCTTTCTGCTGCCTGCTTAGTATTGTTTTTAATTGGTGCACCGCTGGGTTCCATCATTCGTAAAGGCGGACTGGGAACGCCGCTGGTATTTGCCATTATTTTCTTTGTTGTATTTCACCTGTTTAATACGTTTGGTGAAAAATTTGTAAAATCAGAGCAAACAAGTCCGTTACTGGGTATGTGGCTTTCTACGTTTATTTTAATTCCTATTGCTTTATTTCTTATCTATAAAGCCATGCGCGATTCGCAGTTATTCAATCAGGAATTCTACTACCGTTCTTTTAAACAGTTGCGGAGTTTTTTGGCTAATTTCAAATCTGCAAAAAAATCATCCTAAACACATATACTATGTCTACACATAACAAAAGCCGCCGTGCTTTTATCAAAACAACCGGTATTGCAGCTGGTATTGGTCTGAGTGGGTTGCCTTCATTGGTAAATGCTGCTCCGCTTTGGGCCGGCAATCCTTTTACGCAACAGCCATTGCCATACGATTATAAAGCACTGGAGCCGGCAGTCGATGCCATGACCATGGAGATTCATTACAGCAAACATGCAGCTGCTTATGCAAAAAATCTTGCGGATGCTTGTGCTGCTGAAAAAGTGGATACCAACAATGCAAAACTGGAAGATGTATTGCGCAATATTTCTAAATACTCTGCTAAGATGCGCAACAATGGTGGCGGGCATTATAACCACGAATTATTCTGGCAATGCATGAAGCCGGGCACAGCCACCCAACCAACAGGAAAACTGGCTGCAGCCATAGACCAGGGTTTTGGTTCTTTGGATGCTTTCAAAACACAATTTACCGATGCCGGCAAAAACCGTTTCGGAAGCGGATGGGCATGGCTTGTATTAACAGCAGATAAAAAATTAGTAGTAGGCTCAACCGCCAACCAGGATAATCCTTTGATGGATGTGAGCGAACTAAAAGGAACTCCATTACTGGCACTGGACGTATGGGAGCATGCCTATTACCTTAAATACCAAAACAAGCGCCCGGATTATATTGCCAACTGGTGGAATGTGGTGAACTGGGAGTTTGTGCAGAAACGTTTTGAACTTGGATAAATACAATTCAAAAGTCAAAAGTCAAAATTCAAAAGAGATTATTTTTTGACTTTTGACTTTTGACTTTTTACTTTTTAATTGATTACGTTCATGAAGACAATAACCAAATGGATAGATGCCCTCGCGTTTGATGCAACAGCAGACAGCGGGCATACCGTAAGAATAGATACTTCGGTTGAAGGAGGCGGATTAGGCAGTGGGATGAATCCGAAAAAAATGTTGTTGGGTGCATTGAATGCCTGTAGTGGTATGGATGTAGTGGAGATGCTAAAAAAAATGCGTGTGAATTTCAGCCAGTTTGAAATAGAAGCACTGGCAGAACAAACCGAAGATCATCCCAAAGTATTCAAATCGGTAGACATGGTATACCGCATTAATGTACAACCGGAAGACCTTGATAAAGTAAAAAAAGCAGTTGCCTTATCGCAGGAAAAATATTGTGGAATTTCTACCATGCTTGCCAAACATTGCACAATCAATTATACTATCGAACTGATCTGATAATAAAAGATAATAAAAAGAGATGCCGTACAATATTGCATCTCTTTTTTCTTAAGATCTCCTGTGTACATTTTTATTTAAGCGTTGTAAAACTTTCTTCTGTAGAGTATCGTGAAAATTTTCCATTTGGATAACGGGTTTTCAAACGAACCCTGTAGCGGGTTCCCGGCTGTAAAGACCCTAAAGTTAATTTGCCTCCTTTGTGTTCCAGCTCATTCCATTGCATACCGTTAGTTGTATATTCTACAATGGTAACTTCATACCCGTTTTTATAACAATCACTTCCCTGAACGCGGTAATTAATTTCTGCACTATTACTGGTTATCTGCGGAAATGAAATCGTTCCCGGAATGGTGCAGGCTGTTTCAAAACGAAAGATATTGGAATAATCCGACATGGCTCCGTTTGAGCAGGATGCACGCATACGCACTTCATAACGCGTGCAGGGTTCTAATCCGAATATACTATACCGCTCTATTACCCCACAACCATTCCGCTTATCAGACTTCCAAGTCAGGTCTCCTTCTTTGCGATATTCGAATAACGTGTAGTTGTAAGTAAAACCAAGCTGCCTGAATTCATTACCATTCATTTGATTGGTAATCGCAGGACAGCTCCAGATGAAAGATACACAATAATTCTTCGGACTACCATCAAGCCCAAAAGAAGGAGGAGGACAATTGCTATTACCCGTAACCAATGTTTCACCATCTGCACTCCCACCCCCCTGCGTACCGGTTGAAGAACCACAGATCACTTGTTTTTCAATTCTGCCATCGCTGAATCTGATAAAAATAGTATCTCCTTTTTTGGCATATCCAACTGTTTGCCATGAAAGTGGCTGGTTGGTAACAGGTGTATTGCCAGGAACAGCACCATTTAAATAAGGATCAAGATTTGGTAAGGAATAGGAAAGTTCGGTTACCCTGATATTAACAATATCATATCCACTTTTATACAAAGCTTTTGCCTGATCAGCTGAAAGCCCCGGAAACATTTTATCCCAATTGGGTGATCCGGGGAAATCCGAACCCATTACAGTGCCTTTACACTTAGTAGAAACGATTTTACCAGTTTCTTTAGATTTGATATCAAAACAAATATTAACACTGTTGAACTTAATTTTTGCTTTTACCTCTTCCGGTAAGGAAGCCGTATTGATTCTTTGTCCTTTATACATTACGTAACTGCCCAGTTCATATTTTCCGGCAATATATGATTCGTTGGCGTCTCCAAAAAAAGCATCGTGCTTAATGCGTATCAGCACTGTCATCGCAGGTCCGTTTTTACCAGCACCAGGCTCCCATGTCACTCTTTCTTCTACAACTTTTGTGTAGGGACCTAAACGTGCAAAGGATATATGAAAACTGGTTAATAGAAAAAAAAGTGGAACATAAAAACGCATAGTACATGTTTTTTATAAAGTACGGTATTTTAAAGTAACAACTAAACCTATAAATGATAAATTTTTAGGCTACCTATACTGCATTAGTAAAATCCAATACTTATTTTGACAATATCCCTACAGGTAGTTTATCTCTGACAAAATAGATCACTTACTACGAGCGTCTTAATTTACCTTTATAAAAACAGATCGACTTGTTATTGGCTAAACAAAATTTCCGCGTACAGCTCTGGATCACGGTATTGAGTGTGGTATTGTTTCTTACCAAAATCATTGCCTACCAGTTTACGCATTCACTCGCCATTTTATCTGATGCGCTGGAAAGTATTGTAAATGTGATAGCTGGTTTTATTGGCCTTTATAGTTTATACATTGCCGCAAAGCCCCGCGATTTAGAACATCCTTACGGACATGGTAAAGCAGAATTTGTTTCTGCTGCCATTGAAGGTGGGTTGATTGTTGCCGCCGGTTTGATGATTATATATGAAACCGTATTAAATTTTTTACAGGAAAGCCCCTTACAAAAATTGGATACGGGATTATGGCTGATCGGTATCACGGCAGTAATTAATTTTCTGGCAGGTACCATCTGTATCAAGATCGGTAAAAAAAATACTTCTGCCGCTTTACAGGCCAGTGGCAAACATTTACAGATTGATACTTACTCAACCCTGGGCATTATTGCAGGCCTGGTAGTAATTGTATTGACGCATTTATATTGGATGGATAAACTGATTGCTTTGGGAATGAGTATACTGATCATTTTCAACGGCTATAAAATCATACGCTCATCCCTTGCGGGTATTATGGATGAAGCGGATCTGAAACTGCTTGATCAGTTCATCAAAGTGTTGAACGAAAACCGCAGAGCCAATTGGATAGACCTGCACAATTTACGCGTGATCAAATACGGTGCCTTATTGCATGTAGATTGTCATCTTACCGTTCCCTGGTACCTGAATGTGCATGAGGCACATATTGAAATTGATGAATTGGCCTTACTCATCAAAAAACAATTTGGCGATGCCATTGAATTATTCGTACATACCGATGGCTGCTTACCATTCAGCTGTACCATTTGTACCAAAACAGATTGCGCCGTAAGGCAACAACCGATGAAGGAAAGGCTGGAGTGGAAGATGCAGAATATCATTTCTAACCAGAAACACCAGTTGCCGTGAGGCGTGAGGCGTGGGTGGAGAGTAATTTTATCCTCCCTTCTTTTGACCATGGACCATGGACCATGGTCAATTGACAATTCACGACTCACGATTCACGAATGACGATTCACCATTCACCAATTCCTGCTTACCTTTACGCTCCTATACTATATCATATAACTCATAATAATTAATCATAAAAAATCTGTGATCATGAAGGTTTGGAAAGAATACCAGGAACAACACAAAGAACGTTTTCTGAATGAATTACTGGAACTGTTACGCATACCCAGTATCAGTGCCAGAAGCGAACACAAAGAAGATATGATTCATTGTGCCGAAGCCGTGAAGCAAAGATTACTGGAAGCCGGCGCAGATACGGTAACCATTTATCCAACAGCAGGGCACCCGGTGGTATATGGCGAAAAAATAATTGATCCTTCCAAACCAACCGTATTGGTATACGGGCATTACGATGTGCAACCTGCCGATCCGCTGGAACTCTGGAACAGCGGACCTTTTGAGCCGGTAATCAAAGATGGAAAAATTTATGCCCGTGGCTCCTGCGATGATAAAGGCCAGGTATACATGCACATAAAGGCATTGGAAACCATGGTAAAAACCAACACACTTCCCGGCAATGTAAAATTTATTATTGAAGGTGAAGAAGAAGTGGGAAGCCCTAACCTTGCCACATTTGTAAAAGCAAATAAAGAATTGTTGAAAGCGGATGTAATATTAATCAGCGATACCTCCATGCTAAGTATGGATACCCCATCGATTGATATTGGTGTTCGCGGCCTTAGCTATATTGAAGTGGAAGTAACCGGCCCCAACCGCGATCTGCATAGTGGTGTGTATGGCGGGGCTGTTGCCAATCCGGTAACCATGCTGGCCAAAATGATCGCATCATGCCATGATGAAAACAACCACATTACCATTCCCGGATTTTATG
Organism: Chitinophaga pinensis; assembly: GCA_943372845.1. Lineage (GTDB taxonomy): Bacteria > Bacteroidota > Bacteroidia > Chitinophagales > Chitinophagaceae > Sediminibacterium > Sediminibacterium pinensis_K. The sequence goes on from CALSAD010000012.1 coordinate 67,629, forward strand.
ATGATGTAGTTGCCTCAACAGATGCAGAAAGGGCAAAGATGGCGCAGGCACCTTTTGATGAGGAGGAATATAAAAAAGACCTTGGTGTAAGCAGTTTATGGGGCGAGAAAGGATATACGACCAATGAAAGAACCGGCATACGCCCTACATTGGAAGTAAATGGTATCTGGGGTGGTTATACCGGTGAAGGAGCTAAAACTGTTTTACCATCCAAGGCATTTGCCAAAATATCGTGCAGGTTGGTTCCCAATCAATCATCGGTTAAGATGACAGAGAAGATCCTGAATTATTTCAAGCGCATTGCACCAGCCGGCGTTACAGTAAATGCACAAGAGCATCATGGTGGTGAGCCATATATGACACCTATTGATTCGGATGCTTACCAGGCTGCAGCCAAAGCCATTCATGCCACTTTTGGAAAAGAACCCATTCCTGTAAGAGGTGGTGGCAGTATTCCTATCTGTGCCTTGTTTGAAAAAGAGCTCGGTTTAAAAATTGTATTCATGGGATTTGGTTTAGACAGCGATAACCTGCACAGCCCTAATGAAAAATACGATGTTTTCAATTTCTACAAAGGCATTGAAACCATTCCTTACTTTCATCAGTTTTATGCAGATATGAAATAGTCTATAGACCATAGTCCATGGACCATGGTCTATGGACTATGGTCCATTTATCAACCCAAGCTAACAGAGCTATGGCAGAAGCAAAAGAAAAACTCCGCATTGATAAATACCTTTGGTCTATCCGGCTTTTTAAAACAAGAAGTCAGGCTGGTGATGCTTGTGATAAAGGCAAAGTAAAACTCAACGGCACTTCTGTAAAAGCTTCAAGGATTGTAGTTGTGGGTGATGAATATGAAGTAAAAAATGAAGCCCGTAAATGGGTGATAAAAGTAACCGGCTTATTACATTCACGTGTACAATATACCGAAGCGATTCAATTTTATGTAGATCTTACCCCTGCGGAAGAACTGGATCGGATAAAATCTGAGGCAGCTACTTTTCAAACCGGTAAGCGGTTAAGCAAAATAGGAAGGCCTACTAAAAGAGAGCGGCGTGATCTGGGTGGATTTATGGATCTGTAAATCGTCTTTTATGAAAACAATGCTATTTTTTCTGTTACTCGTATGCATATGTATACATGGTAACACGCAAACGCTTCAGGACTCTCTGCCAAGTGTTTTACATCCTGAAAAAAAAGCAGAGTTTAAAGGAGGAGCCAATGGCTGGGTAAGTTTTTTACAGAGCAAGATCAACCCATCACTTCTATCTGCTGCGGGTGCTCCCGTTGGTGCTTACAGAACCCTTGCCAATTTTCTGATTGATTCTTTAGGGCAAGTAAGTGATATAAGAATTGAAGTTAATCCCGGTTATGGTGCAGCGGATGAACTTATCAGAATACTAAAGCTCAGCAGTAAGAAATGGATTCCTGCATATGATCAGGGTAAGCCCGTTGCTTATCGTAACAAACAATCACTCACGCTATTAAGTAATCAACCGTAGATGAAAAAATCAGGTATTATTCTTATCGGTAGCTTGCTTCTGTTTTTGCACACCACGGCACAAGAGGCAACACCGGCAATATTCCCCGGCGGAGATGCTGCATGGGCGCATTACTTGGATACGGCATTCAATAACACAAGTATGGCCAGCCAGATGACCCAAAAAGATTTTATACGATTTGGTAAAACACAAAAAGTAACTTACTCATACCATATTCTGGCCGATGGAACCATTGGTCTGGTTGCTATTGAAGGGCAAGCCAGTCAGGCAGTTCGTAATGAAATTAACCGCGTTTTAAGAACGGCCCCTAAATGGACACCCGCTACCCTGGGGGGCAAACCCAGTACCTACAGAAAAAAGCAGACCTCTACTTTTGTATTTGATTGATATCGGGCTGCACAGGTATTCTGTATGTTTGCAGTATGAAGATCGACATCATCACTGTAGTACCCGACCTGCTGGAAAGCCCCTTTAGCCATAGCATTATGAAGCGTGCACAGGAAAAAGGCCTACTCACGGTTCGTGTGCACAACCTGCGCAAGTGGGCCATCAATAAACATATGCAGGTGGATGATTACCAGTTTGGCGGTGGCGCCGGCATGGTAATGATGCCGGAACCCCTGGCCAATGCTATCGAAGCATTGCAGCAGGAAGGAAGCTATGATGAGATCATTTTCATGACACCCGATGGCGCTTCTTTCAATCAAAAAACAGCCAACCATTTATCGATGAAAGAAAACCTGCTTATCATTTGCGGGCATTATAAAGGTATTGATGAGCGCATACGGCAGAAATATATAACCAAAGAAATTTCTATTGGCGATTATGTATTGAGCGGCGGCGAATTGGCTGCTGCTGTTGTGGTAGATGCGATAGGCCGTTTAATACCCGGCGTATTGAATGATGAAACATCTGCACTATTTGATTCTTTTCAGGATAATTTACTGGCACCACCGGTGTATACAAGACCAGCGGATTTTCGTGGCGATAAAGTACCTGATATACTAATACAAGGCGATCCAAAGAAAGTAGCAGAATGGCGGCATGAACAATCTTTACAAAGAACAAAAGAACGTAGGCCAGATTTATTTAGTGAAGAATAAACATGTTGTTGGTGAGGCGATCATAGGTGTTCGCCTCACCAACTGCTATCACCCCGCCCATCCCTCTCTATCCAAGCTCCTGTAATGAATTGCCTCCGCCAAATGCTCCGGTTTAATATCCCTCGCCGTTGTTGGTCGCCTGACCAACAACTACTGCGAATTATTTTTAAAATTTCACGCTATGAAAAGCATCATACCAGCAGGTATTATTGTTTGTCTTATTACCTCATGCAAGCCTAGTCAATTCTCCCATTCCGAAAGGAACAAAATGAAAGAGATTTATGTCCACTCATTTAAAATGATGTATTTCAAAAAAATGCTGTTGGCTGGCTTTAGGAACAGTAATGAAGTTAAAAGCATTCTAAATGAAGATCATAGCAATTTTAGCGAGATCATATTAACCATGGATGATTATGCATTTATTGACAGCATCGTGGTAACAGATCAAGCAAAGGTAATTACTGACTCTGCATACAGCATTGGTAAGCGGGCAGAAGGTGCAGTTGGTAAAAGGGTTTTTAATTTTGCTTTGAACCGTTATGAGAGTAAATGGTTAAACGATGTTGCAAAAAAACGATCCAAATCGTATAGTCATATTGATGTTTCAATATCAAAATAGACAAGTATTTACTGTTGGAAATTTCTAAAACTTTCCAATAGTTTAAAGAGGCACAACGCTCAAACAGAATCATACCAAGATTGTTTTCTCTCGCCGCGGTTGGTCGCCTGACCAACAACTACCCGCGATAATGAGTAAGCAATGAAAATTCATCCACTCCTGTTTCATAGAATTTTGCACTGCTGAATGGATAGTTTTCAGGCAAATCGGAAAGTTTCCATTTAGGTTGTATAGGATTATTATGGATGTAGTTCATTTTTTGGAGAAAGATTTTTTCAGAATACAAATCAATGCTCAATGAATTTCTTTCCCAAACCTGATAATGCCTGTCTGACGAAATAACTTTTAACAAGTGAATCATCGAATCATCATTCATTCTCATAAAATTCAATATACTCCTGGCTGTAAATTTTAAGAGATCCCGTTGAAAATCCTCCCGCACGATATCGTCATGTAATTGCCAAATTAAGTGCATGTGATTGGGCATAATTACAAAAGCATATATGGTCACCTGTTTTCTGTTAACTCGATTTTGTAGCGCTTCAATAATGATTTGTTTATGATGACTATTCTGTAATACCGGCACCCAGTTTAGGCATGTAATGGTAACGAATTGTGTATGGTGATTAAATAGTATCATGTGTATTGGTCATGATGTTGTTGGTCAGGCGACCAACAACGGCTATTATATTGCAGGTTGCCGTACTCTCGCCATTGCCAGTCGCCTTATCGGCAATTTTAATTTCATTATCGCTCAATAAAATTTTATATGAATATCATGTTGTTGGTCAGGCGACCAACAACGGCCGTTGCAGCAGTTGGTCGCCTGACCAACTGCTATCACCCCGCCCATCCCTCTCTATCCAAACTCCGGTAATGAATTGCCTCCGCCAAATGCTCCGGTTTAATATCCTCACTGGCAGCGAGATCCGCAATAGTGCGACTTACTTTTAAAATGCGGTCATAAGCACGGGCACTAAGGTTTAGCCTTTCCATTGCTTTTTTTAAAAGGGCTTCGCCTACCGGACTGATTACACATATTTGTCGTAACTGTTTACTGCTCATTTGTGCATTGGCATAAATGCCGCTATTTTCCTGATACCGTTCTGCCTGCAACTCTCTTGCTTTAATTACGCGCTCTCTGATGGAGGCAGAACTTTCTGTTGTTTGCTGGCTGCTTAGTTCACTAAACGCAACAGGAGTTACTTCTACATGCAGATCAATACGGTCAAGCAAAGGGCCAGATACTTTGTTGAGATATTTTTGCACCGCACCCGGCGGACAGGTACATTCTTTTTCCGGATGATTGTAAAATCCGCAGGCACATGGATTCATAGAAGCGATCAACATAAAATTGGCCGGAAAATCCAAAGCCATTTTTGCGCGCGAAATAGTTACCCTTCTTTCTTCCATCGGTTGCCGCATCACTTCCAATACCGTTCGTTTAAATTCGGGCAATTCATCTAAAAACAATACGCCGTTATGTGCCAATGATATTTCGCCGGGTTGCGGGGTACCACCACCACCTACCAATGCCACATCTGAAATGGTATGATGCGGTGAACGAAACGGACGTTTACTGATGAGCGCACTATTCTCAGGTAGTTTACCTGCCACACTATGGATCTTGGTGGTTTCCAACGCTTCCTGCAAACTCAGTGGTGGAAGTATGGTAGGCAACCGTTTAGCAAGCATTGTTTTTCCTGCACCGGGCGGGCCTATTAATATGGCATTGTGCCCACCCGCTGCTGCAATTTCCATAGCGCGCTTTATGTTTTCCTGCCCTTTTACTTCATTGAAATCAATTTCAAAATCATATTGGTTACTAAAAAATTCTTCGCGGGTATTTACAATTACCGGTTGCAAACTGGTAGCATCTTCAAAAAAATTAACTACCTCCGTTAAGTGTTGTACCCCGTATACTTCCAGGTTATTTACCATGCCAGCTTCGCGTGCGTTGGCCAATGGAACTATCAATCCTGTGAACCCTTCTTTTCTGGCCTGTATGGCAATAGGTAATGCGCCTTTAATAGTTTGCACCGTTCCATCCAAACTCAACTCACCCATGATCACATAGTTTTTTAAACGCTCCGGTTCTGCAATCTGCTCACTGGCACCCAATATGCCCATAGCAATAGGAAGGTCAAAGGCAGAGCCGCTTTTACGGATATCTGCTGGTGCCAGGTTTACCACGATCTTGGTACGCGGCATAAAATAGTTATTGGTTTTAATGGCACTTTCTGTTCGCTGCAAACTTTCGCGAACCGCATTATCCGGCAGGCCAACAATGGTATAATGCTGGCCCATACTAACGTTTACTTCTATGGTGATGTTGATGGCTTCTACACCGTACACGGCACTGCCAAAGGTTTTTACCAGCATGTAAGTTCTTTCTCTTTTGAAAGGGAAAGATACTGGTATGAGGATTGCTTACATAGCGTATTTATACCTGATTTTTAAAATGGAAATACAAGTCCATGATACTTTTTTACCCAAGGATGTTGAAAGACCAGCAGTTACTTTTTTATTGGTTTGATCTTTGTAAGTTTAAATGCACCAATTTTAGAGGAATAATTTTTGGCATCTTTTTTCAAATAATCGCCCACATACCAAATGGTTTCATCATCGCTGGGGTCTATGGCTGTTTGTGTATAATCTTCCCAACGTAAGGTATTGGTTTGTGCCGCTTCACCTTGTACCAATACCACTTCATTAAGCGTTAATTTTCCTAAGGGATCGCCAAAATGCCGACCGGCAAAGCGTTGTCCCGGAAAATCTGATGCACCACCAAACGAATACCCAATGCCTATATTCCCTTTTCCATCTATGGCTGCACTACCCATCCATCGGTAATTACCATTGGGTGCATACGTGCCTTGCTGGTAAAGACCCAAGCTTCTGTTTTTAGCAACGAGAAACTCGTACCATCTTACCCCGCCGCCACCTGCTGTTGTATTAATGGAATGCAATCCCACTACAGATTCGCGGTTACCTATTCTCCGGTAAACAAGCCGCGCCATCAGTTTATCACCCTGCGCATCTAATCTAACATCAGTACCCGGTTGTGGTACGGCTTTGGTAAGCTGACCATCACCCATATAATGATAAGGAGCCACATTAATTTTCACCGGGCCTTCTAATTTGGTTTTAGAAAAATCTTTCCAGTCAACATGAAATTTCCAAACATAGATGCCATCATCTTCCAACACTTTATTTAATTGCGAGCCACCCGCAGCCATCATAATGCTGGGTGCACCCGGTGGTGGTAACTGCTTGCCATCCAGATCGGCATTGATTAGAAAGTTAACATCTTTGATAATGAAGGATTGTTCTTTTGCATCTTCTCCATTTAACATTTTTGTGCGGTCAACCACATATGCATGTTTTTCAATTACATTATCACCGGTGCTGGTAGTGGTGTAATAACCATCAGGCCAAACCGTAGGGCGTGGATAATCAGGAAACAATTCCCGCTCAAATTCATACCGGTAGTAAGGCCCCATTGGATCGGGCGTGGTGCTGATGGCATAGCACATGCAATACGTTCCTTGTTCCGGTGGTCTTGGCCCGGCAAGTCGTTGACCCGGAGGGGTGACAACTACAGGTCCGATAGGTGCCGGTGGCTGATAGAGCAGGGTGGCTTTACCAGGTTGTGGCAACTCCATACGGTTACCGCTGGCACTATCTACATTTCTCGAAATACCCCGGCGGAAAGTAGGCATTACAATCAACCACCTGTTGGCCAACTGGTCGTATCGAACTACGGCATCACCGTTGTTCATTTTCTCGCAGGGACCACCAAAACCGCGGAATACATTACGCGTTTCTCCGGGGCCATATAATACACGGCCAGATTCGTTGTACGTTTTTCCTTTTTTGGTGAAGATGGCCATTCTGGAATTTACAATCTGCACAACATGATCCAATCCAACCGCCAACGAGTTATCTGATGGGTTACGAAGTACCGCCGTTCCCTGTGGCCCTACAAATCCTTCTCCCAAACCATCAAAACTGGTAACCAGTGTGGGTGCCGGTTTGGTACCGAAACTGGTTTGTTCTATAGCAGCAGCGGCCTCACCAATTGCTGCGCGTGAGGGTGGTTGTATTTTTTTTATTTCTTCTGCTTCGGGTTCGGTTGGTGGGTTTACCGCAGTAGGTAACTGTAACAATGGTTTTGATACATCATGCTTACGGGCAGGCTTATTGGTTAGCTTGATGGCCGTTGGGCTCTTTTGCGCATGTGCATTAAGAAAACCAATCAGGCATACCAAACAAAAAAAGATAGCGGACTTCATACACTTTATTTGAGGAAAGAAAATGAATTTTAAATAATGCAGCACTTAGCAGGATGCGCATCATCAATTGCATTACAAGCTAAAGCTTATTACGTTTTCCCGTTTCTTTGTTTTTGTTGGGTACTTATCTTTTTTTAACCCTTACACGAAGGGCTGCTGCTTATGTAGATGAATTCTTTTCTTTTTGCTTGGATGAATTCTCTGTAAAATCAAAGAAGCTGCAAAAAATATGGAATCCAATTCCTGAAACAAACAGTGCCTCAAACAAAGTACCCCTATCTGTTGAAGGCAACAGAAAAAATACAAGTACAATCAGCAAACTGATACTGATGGCAAAAGGGGAATGGTAAAATATTTTTTTGAGGCGATGCATAGTTGATAATAGAATGTGAACCTAAAGCTATATCTGATTTTCTAATATAAACAAAAATAGACACTTCAAATTGCACAAATGAGTTCGGTGATTAATGTAATAGAAAAAATAAAGTTAAAATACTAATAATATTATTGAAATTAAAAAATCTAAGCTTAGTAAAAATAATGTGATTATTAATAATCAATAGCTGTAGAGCTATTACTATTTAGCTGAATCACTACTAAAAAAAGGGTGTTTTAACGGTATGTATGCTGGGTACTCGTACTTAGTTTTATCATCTAAAGTTCTTTAATAAATCAGAACATCGGTTATAACTAAAAACTGATGATTCACTTTCTTATCTCTAACACCAAAGTTTTTCCTATTAATTGCTTAGCATGTAATAAATAATTGAAGTCGCGTTCAATGGGTTTTACTCCTTAATTGACCAAAAGTTACCGGCGGGTAAATAAAAAAGGACGTTGGTAGAAAACGATACTACTTCGGAATATTTGCTAACACGGCCGAGTGAAGAATACTAACCGGAAAGCCTTGCAGTAAAAGCAAGTGAAAAAATCCGCTGAATATTCGATCCATGGCGTTAGACAGGGGAGAGAAATTTTAAAAAATTAATTATGAAAAAGAAAATAATGACCCTTCTCTTATTGGGAGCAATGATTTCCGTAACATCCACTGCCATTGCAGTAGTGGATCAAGATGGATGTACGCCAGGATGGGCTCCATTCTGGAGCACCAGTTGTACCTTTACTGCTGAAGACCAAAATGGCGAGCTTGTTATGTACAAAACAACATGCCGTCATTTTATCTTTACAACCAAGTGTACAACTGAGGCCGTTTACGATATTTAAATTTTACGAAAAATAAGGGTAGTGAAAAGCACTACTCTTATCTAAACGCTATATCTGTGATTAGAATTAATTTTTGTTTATTTATTTTTTTACTTTCTATTTCGTCATTTGCTCAAAATGAGTATTTAATTTCTGTAAAGAACAAACTGGGTGAAAGGTTATCATTCGCATCTATTTCATGGGGAAAGTCAACAGGTGTTTCCACTAATGAAACTGGAATAGTAAGAATTTCAACTACAGCCCCAATTGATACTATTTATGCTAGTAGCGTGGGCTATCCAATTCAACCATCAAAGCTTGTAGAACTTCCAAGAAAGGGCGATACTTTGCTTGTAATACTTGCAGAGCAAACCGCTTCTCTACCCCCAATAACTGTTTTTGCAAATGAAAAAATAAGCGAGGTTGGTATTACTGAAACAGAAACGTCTTTCATTAGCAATCGATATAGAAATGTGATTGCAGCTCTTGAAGTGCGACAATTGGGAGAACTCTGTAAAATAAAATCTGTATCTGTTTTTATTCACAAAAAATCTCAACTGAACGTGCCTTTTCGGGTTCGAATATTCAGCAAAAACGGCTCAGGCTTGCCCGAAAATGATCTACTAACATCAAATGTGATTTGTAAAATTTACAAACTTAATGAGTGGAATGAAATTTCGCTCGTAGACTATAATGTGTTTATAGATTCAAAAGAATTTTTCTTGGCAATTGAGTGGCTTAATATAGCTGAATTAAATGACAACAATGATTTGCAAATTGGGCTAACAAATAAGCATGTGCAGGTTGGAACATTGTTTAAACTAGCAAATAAACCTTGGAGAAAACTTGGAATAGCAGGGAGCAAGTTTGATAATATCATGTTGAAAGCAAATTTAATTAATTAAATATAACGAATGAAATATCTGAAATTCATTGCACTTAGTTTTCTTTTCATTCGGTGCACATCGAATACAATCTCGGTGAGTAAGAAAAATACTGAGGCTTCTTTAGCGATAGAAAAATTGCGTACCGCACCAGATTCATTGTTAACAAAAGCTAGAATTGAGAACCCCGATCGCGATTATGAAGTTAAGAAAGGTGAAAAAATTTCCGATTCACTCGTAATTAGAAACAAAGGAAAGAACCCGTTAAAAATTGAAAGTATTAAATCCAAGTGTGATTGTACGACACTTAATTTTAGTAATTCAGTGATTATCTTCTCAAACGATTCCTTGGTAGTTCGATATAGTATTGAAACTGCTGATATGGATTTAGGAAATAATCATCGTACAATAACTGTAATTGGAAATTTCTATCCGTACTTCAAAAATGTATCTTTAAATATAAGCGTTCTAAAGTAATTTTGCTTTCCAATTATTGGAAGTGTTATTGTTATTATTCTCAATATTTTACATCGAAATAAAGTAAGCAATGCTTAATTAAGTCAAGTTTTAAGAACAGATAGTTTATAAAATGTAATCGAAAAAAAATCGCAAGGTCCATATTAATTATACTATCATTAACTATCTATATGTTGTTAGTTGGGCTTATCAGAGATAGTATGGCTAATCGGCAACATGAACTTTGGGTTAACATTATATCTACCTGCCTTTTAACTGGTGCGCTTATTTTTTAAATATACACGAAAGAAAAAAACAGTGAGAAGCCAGATTATAAACTATATTTTTACTTCACTTTCTTCTTCTTTCTATTTATATCACTTGCACAAATCATCTCTCGGAAATAGTTAGTTGACAAATTTCTGATACTTTATTTTCTCTTTATTCGGTAGTTGCAAATACTAATCAAATTTGCAAATGCCATTTTTTAGCATAATGCATATAAACTTGAATTATGTCATCCTTATAAGAATGCATTAGTTTAATTCCACTGTATAGCAAAATACACACAAGGTGTTTTACCAACATTGGTCAGGTTATGTAATACCATGGAAGTAAGAAATACCACATCGCCCGGATTGGCTTTCTGGTGGTCGGTGCCTATCTGCATTTCGGCATTGCCATCCAGCATTAAAATAATTTCTTCCAGGGCATGGGTATGCGGGTCGTGGCTTTTAAACCCTTCGTTCAATTGGGTGATGTGAATATCGAACCGATTGAACATAGTGGTTTTTCTGTCGAATAATTGCCTTACACCGCCTTTATCATGGGGCTTAAATACCATATCATTCCAGTTCATCACAAAAGAAGTTCCGGCTGCTTTGCCACGTTCTGCATCTGGTGCTGCTATGGAGCGATAACTCATTTCATAGAATTCCACATCGCCATCTGTTTTATTGCTGATGCTGAGTGCATCTCCGGGGAGTACACAGATCACTGATCCTTTATCGATGGTGTAGGTTTTTTGCAATAGCTGAACGGTTAAGGGCCCTTTTTTTACAATATAAAAACGTTCCGGGCTATTGGCATCTGCAGCATAACTGATGTTTTTCCCTTCGGGTAAAATAATGCCTTTCATATCATGCTGCGCCAGTTTAGCTCCAGAGCCATTGAAAATATTTTTAGAAATATAATTGGGACGAGGGGCACCCATTTTACTTTCGCTCCACGCATATACTTTGGCGGCCAATGGTTGCACCTGTGCAGCTACATGCATACTCACACACAAACTGATTACCGATAAAAAGTATTTCATAAACTTAGTTTTGATAAGTGCTGGTATTAGGATGAAATTGTTTCCAAGAATGCCAAAACTCCTGGTAAGCCTGCAGGTGTGCCAGTTGTTTTCCCTGTAATGCGCCGGATGTACAGGTTCCATTTAATTTCCAGATAGAATGGGTTTGTACATCTTCCATCAACTCTTTTGAACTGCCGGGTATAAACTGTAAGGCTTGGCCGTTTACATTTCTATTCAATGCATAATACGTTTTGCCATTGGGTTCCATGGTTAACAGTAAAGGGATGGCATTCATAGAGTCGCTGATCATTTTTTGTTTTTGTAAACCATTCCAATCATACGCTTTATGCTGCCCGTTTAAAGAAATACCTACCACCCATGATTTAAATTGCCATGAAAGGGAATCGCGGCGTTCCAGTTTGCTTTTTACCGTGCCCTCATCATAGCCTTTCAAATCGGCATAGTCTTTTTTGTAGGTTGTATCGGCCTGTAATATTTCAGAATCAGGATATAGGGTTAGCCATTCTCCCAACCGCATTTGTGAAGAAGGAAGTTCAGTAAGTTTTATTCCGGTTAATTTACCAGCAATGGCCTGACCCGTTGCCTGCTGCCACCAGCTCTTGGTACCGGCATCTTCAAACATGGCATTGTAATGATCCATTCCTACCAACCTGAATTCTTCATTCTTTCCATTCACCATTGGACTGTATACACGCCCGGTTCTGCAAACGGTACAATAGGTAACCATTACCGGTTCAAGTGAAAGTGTATCTCTAACCTGGTGATGATAACCAATGATTTCAATTGGGTAAGCTTTGGCTTTGTTATTAATTACAATACCGAGAATGAGTTTGTTTTTATTCGTCGTATCCTTATCAGCTGGTGTAAATACCTTGTGCTTGGATTGTTTGAAGATTTTATCGGCCAGAAACTGAAAATTAAAAAGATAATACACAAAGCCGTACAGCAGAATAGCAAGGATCAACAAAGTTTTTTGCCAGATTTTCCCTTTGGATAGGGCGCGAAGTAAAGGGCCAACAATAATGACAATACCGATAATACGAAGCCACCAGATATTTTTATGAAGGAAATAGGCTATGGAAATCGTATCAGATTGCTGACTCCCGGGGAAGGGCATGATGAAATACACTTTGAATATTTCAACAGCTACCAGAAACAATAATCCAAGAATGAGCCAGATAGATTTTTTCATAACCGCAAACCGATTTTCAATCAGTAAGGTAATTATTATTTAGCCGGCATGGAGCAGAAAAATTTTATTTGCAGATTATTTCTAATCTGCGAATCTGCGGCTAAAAATGATTAGCACTTCTATAATTTTTCCAACAAATCCACCACCCCTTCTTTTTTGAGAATTAGATAACCAAGTCTGTCGTTACTGATCCCTTCTTTTAGTTGGTAGCTGAATAATAACTGGTCATCTTGTACGGAAGTTTCAAAATAGTGAAATTGAATGTTTTCATATTTTTTTAGCTCGTTACCAATTTCATATAAATGGGTGGAGAGCACAAACAAAGCGTTCTTCATTTTGCGTAATCCTTCTATTACGGTAGTGCTGCACTTAACCGCATCCTGCTGGTTGGTTCCTTTAAATAGTTCATCAATCAAGATTAGCCAGTTTTTACCATCACTTATTTTTTCGATGGTACTTTTAATGCGCTGCACTTCGTTAAAGAAAAAGCTTTCCCCTTTACTAATATTATCTACCACCTGAATATTACTTAATAAACCGTCAAAATAACTAAGTTCCATATTTGCAGCGGGCACCCCTAAACCAAGATGCGCCAGATACACTGATACGCCCACGGCTTTAATGAATGTACTTTTTCCAGCCATATTGGCACCAGTTAAGAACAGAAAATTTCTCTCAACAGTTAATTCAACATCATAAGACACAGGTGTTTCAAGCAAAATATGGTGAAGACCGCTCGCCTTAATATAGGGTTTTTCACTTTTGCTAATACTTGGAAAAGTATATGCATATTTTTCACAAGCTAACGCAATGCTAAGGTATGCATCAAGCCAGCAGTAGATCTCCACTAGTTCCTCGCTCTGACTTTTAAAATGAAAACGGATAAAACCACCATAGTGTAATACCTTTTCTGGTGTCAGCAATTTTGTGTCTTCCAGTATCATTTCCTGTAAGGTGGCTTTACTCAGCAACATCGACATTCGTGTTACCCAGCGAGCCAGCTGTTTTCCCATCTTAAGGTCTTGCAGAAGGTGTACGATCTTTTGTAATCCCTTTGCAAAATCAATGGTATGCTCTACTGTATATCGAATTAGGGAATAATCAGGCTTATTAATGATTTTGTAGTACAGGCTATTTATCTGGTTGGGATGATGTGGAAATTCGTTTACCTGTGTATCGTAAAACCGTTCAAGCACCATTATTGTGCCATTGGTTACGGTAATGGGCCAGTGCTCAGCCACTTGCATTAAACGTTGAATAGTTTGTTGTGTATCTAATATCTCTTCCAACGAAGTGAGCGGATGACCCAGCAAGTATCGCAGGTATTCTCTTCCACCATTGGTGTGCGTAAGGTTGAGGTGATGAAATACAGATTGCTCCTCTTCGCTATGAAATATGGAGAGATCGGCGAGTGTTGTTTTGTCTACCTGCATGTAGTTAGTTAGAAGTTAGCAGTCTGGAGACTGAGGTTTGAAGTTAAGGTTTGTTCCAATATAATTACTCCAGACTTCTCACTCCAGTCTCCAGACTTAATCCATCAATCTCTGTCAAATTGCATTCTCATACCCATCTGAGATTCATCAAACACCCCATTTCCATAAACCAGATGACCATTTATAAAAGTATGCGTGATGGAAGCAGGGAAATGAAACCCTTCCAGCGGGCTCCAGCCGCATTTATACAGGATGCTTTCTTTAGTTAGCATATTGGATTGGTTCAGGTCGGTCAGCACCAGATCCGCATGATAGCCTTCACGGATAAAGCCTCTTTCTTTGATCTGAAAGCAGGTGGCAACTGCATGACTCATTTTTTCCACTACTTTTTCAATAGAGATTCTGCCTTCCTGCACATAGTGTAACATCAGTTGAACGGAATGTTGCACCAATGGCAAACCTGCATGTGCATGTTCGTAATCTTCCTGTTTTTCGGCCCATGTATGCGGGGCATGGTCTGTGGCTATCACATCCAACCTGTCGTCTAACAAAGCTTTCCATAAAGCTTCTTTATTAGAAGGAGCTTTGATGGCAGGATTGCATTTAATACGATTACCCAACTCAGCATAATCATCACTGGTAAAATGTAAATGATGCACGCATACCTCTGCTGTAATACGCTTCTCTTCTAAAGGAAGCATATTGCTGAACAACTGTAATTCTTTTTCAGTACTGATATGCAGTATGTGTAAACGGCTATTGTATTTTTTTGCGAACTGAATGGCCCGGAAAGAAGATTCAAAACAAGCTTCTTCATTACGTATGATAGGATGATCGGAAGCATCCAGTTTTTCTTTCTCGCTTTTTCTTTTTTGCAGGTTGTTTTTAATAATGGTTTCGTCTTCGCAATGTGTGGCAATCAATAACTCCGATTCGCCGAAAACTTTATCCAGTGCCAACGGACTATCCACCAGTAAATTACCTGTAGAAGAACCCATGAATATTTTAATACCGCATACTTCATGTTTTTTCTCGTTAGTTCTAAGTACTTCCTCAAAATTATCATTGGATGTGCCCATGAAAAAAGAATAATTAGCCAGCGATGTATTACGGGCAATGGTATATTTATCTTCCAGTAAAGCCTGGGTAAAAACTGGCGGTTGTGTATTGGGCATTTCCATAAAACCGGTTACACCGCCCGCTACTGCGGCTTTGGCTTCTGTATAAATATTGGCTTTATGTGTTAAGCCCGGCTCGCGAAAATGTACCTGGTCATCAATAGCCCCGGGTAGCAGGTGTTTACCTGTGGCAATGACTTCTTCACAATTTTCTTTGGTACTGATGGAGTCACCTATTTTTTCAATTCTTCCCTTTTTGATCAATACATCCCCATATATTTTCTTTCCTTCATTTACAATACAGGCATTTTTTATGATGTATGATTTCATAGCAGCTTTTTTAATTGGAAAACTAAGGTAATTAGAAATCGTGAGAGGGGAATCGTGAATCGTGAGGCGTGAATCGTGAGAAGTGAATGGGCAATGGTGAATTGTGAATAATACGACGATTGGGGTGTTAGAGCTATTTTTGTCCGCACTCTCCATACTCACGTCTCACGTCTCACGATTCACGATTCACGCCTCACGCACTAATCTTCAAAATGAATAGAAAACACAACCATACGTGAAAGAATTCTGTCCAGCACATTGGAATATTTCAGATTAGGGTCGGGCATGTGTAGATTGGTTATCCCATTACTGATTTTTATTTCAGGAGAGATGGTGACAAAGGGAAGATAAAAATTAAAACCCAGTCCCAGTTCAAAGCCAATATCGCTTCGTTTCATCTTAATCATATCATCTACATTTCTGGCCGAAGAATTACTGGACAGATCCGTATCAAATTTTATCCCTCCCAACAAATAGGTTCTGAAATTACCAATCCTGTCTGAATTAAATTTTACCTGAAAAGGAAAACTCACCAATGTTGATGGAAGCGTTTGATTTTGAAAAGCAGCTTCACCCGGTTTGGTTTTACTAAGTGTGTATGCTATGTATTTTGATCCGCCAATAATAAGCTGTGGGTTGGCGCGTATTTGCCAGTGATCGGATAGTCGGGCCGTAGCCATTAACCCCATAGCAATACCACCACTGGAACCAGGTTCGGCAGATTGGATACTATCGTTTTGCAGAAACTGCGCCGATTTGGAAACATGTAAAAATGAGTAGTTGTATCCGAGAGTTAATCCAAAATAATATACCAGATCGTCGTGGTTACGACGATAGATCTCCTTTTGTGCCACAGATTGTGCAACACAACAAAAAAGAAGAATAACAGGCAGGATTACTTGCTTCCGCAGTAAATGGTGCATATTCCGAAACTAAGTTTTTTCAAATGAGTTTGGGTAAATCCTGCTTCATGCATAATGTTTAAAAAGGTTTGTCCTTCGGGGAAGGCCTGAACACTATCGTTCAGATATTGATATGCTTCTTTATTCTTTGAAAATATTTTTCCTATTGCCGGTGTTACCCGGTTCATATAAAAATTAAAGAGTGCCGATAAAATACCTGCATCTGCTTTTGAAAATTCCAGCACCACCAATTTACCACCCGGTTTTACTACCCGGTACATTTCTTTCAATCCTTTTTCCAGATTTTGAAAATTACGTACCCCATACGCAACAGTGATCGCATCAAAATAATTATCCGCAAACCGGATTACTTCACTATCGCCTGTTTGTAACACGATCTTTTCACTCAGTCCCAATTTTTCAATCTTCTTTCTCCCCAGGTCCAACATACCTTCCGAAATATCAATACCCGTTATTTTATCGGGCTTCAGCATTTGCCAGGTAAGCAAGGCCACATCAGCAGTACCAGTAGCCACATCCAATATGTTTTTTGGAGCCAGTTCTTTCAGTTGAGCAATGGCTTTTTTTCGCCACCAAACATCTATCCCGGCACTTAAAAAACGGTTCAGAAAATCATACCGGTAAGCAATGCTGTTAAACATATCGGCCACCTGTTCTTTTTTCTCCAGCTGGCTATGTTGGTAAGGCACTACTTCATCATGCGCAAACTTTGTCATACAGAGCGAAGATATTGATTTTCTGCTGCCTGCCTCTTACTGTTGAGTGGTTTACACAACAGAATGGGTTAATATTTAGCAAAAATTGCTGCTGAAACTGTTTTCTTTTCTGTTCATGATGGTTTTTGGGGTATTATCTTCGTAGTTCATGAAAGCGCGCATTTATAAATCAACCGGTTCCTGGTATGTGGCAAAAGCTACTGATGGAAAGCTGTATAATGCGCGTATCAAAGGTATTTTTAAGATCGATGAGATCACTTCTACCAATCCCCTGGCGGTAGGCGATGAAGTAGACATGGTGGTAGAAGATATTCAGGAAGAGTCGGCCATGATCGACCATATTTACAATCGCAAAAATTATGTAGCCCGCGTATCACCACATAATAAAAGGCAGCACCATATTATTGCCTCAAATCTTGACCAGAGTATTTTATTTGCTACATTAAAAGAACCCAAAACATCACAAGGGTTTATGGATCGGTTTCTCATCTCCTGCGAATCGTACCATATTCCCGCGATCATCGTGTTTAATAAGGCAGACCTCTATAAGAAAAAAGAAATGGAACGGTTTGCCTTATTGAAAGAGATCTATGAAAATATTGGATACAAAGTAGTACTGGTAAGCG
This sequence comes from Chitinophaga pinensis, assembly GCA_943372845.1. Taxonomy (GTDB): domain Bacteria; phylum Bacteroidota; class Bacteroidia; order Chitinophagales; family Chitinophagaceae; genus Sediminibacterium; species Sediminibacterium pinensis_K. The sequence goes on from CALSAD010000012.1 coordinate 85,350, forward strand.
TGCAGAACGGACAAGGTGTAGAAGAGGTAAAAGCCATGTTGCAGAACAAAACAACTTTGCTAAGCGGACATAGTGGTGTAGGAAAATCTACTTTTATCAACGCGGTATTTCCTCAATTTAATTTGCGCACACAGGAAGTGAGTGGGTGGAGTGGGAAGGGATTACATACCACCACTTTTGCAGAAATGTTTGATCTGGATATGGGCGGTCAAATTATTGATACGCCCGGTGTACGTGAGTTTGGTATTGTAGACATCAGCAAACAGGAGCTTTCTCATTTTTTTCCGGAGATGCGTGTATTGATCAATGATTGCCAGTTTAATAACTGTATGCACATTAATGAACCCGGGTGCGCGGTGAAAGATGCCGTAAATGCCGGAACTGTTTCGGTGGATAGGTATGCGAGCTACTTAACAATACTGGATACGATGGAAGACAATCTCTATTAAAGCAATCTCTTTGCGTATCCTTGCGTCCTTGCACCTTCGCGGTTAATTTTACCGCAAAGCCGCGAGGACGCAAGGATACGGAAGAGGGGGGGGTGGTTCAACAACCGTAATACCCCAATACCTGAAAGGTTTTCTTTTGGTTACCCTTTATAATCTCAAGTGTGCCGCTCCTGATCCAGTATTCCATATCCAGTTTTTTTACTTCGAGGGATATAAATTGAATGTTGTAGCCATGGCCCGAAAAATGGAGTGTATACTTTTTACCTTTTATCTCTGTATCCGTTATGGTAAAACGGAGCAGCTTTCCATTGATCTTTAAAAGTGCTGTTGTATTCAGATCTGTAAAAAGGACCATTTTATGGATGTGGAAAGAGAGAGTATCGAATGCATATTGTTCTGAACAGCCATCAAGAGAATCCGGAATATCTTTTTGGTCAAAATAACCAAGTGTTACCGGCAACTGGTGGTAAGTAATAAAAGAAGGTATACGGGTTGCCTGTTTTTGTTGTAAGAGTAACTGAGAAAAACTGTTCAGTGCTGTAAAGAAAGCAAAACAAAGCAACAAGCTTGTTTTCAAGATTGTATCATAAGATGGTTTGATTCCGGCATGCCTGTTGTTACATTCCTTCATTAACAGCATTACTATCGCTAAACCAGGAAGCGTATTTAATATAATTATTAGCGATCCGGTTAATCTCACCATGGATCAGCTCTTTGGATACTTCTTTTACTTTCCTGGCCGGAATCCCTGCATAAATACTGCCTGCCTCTACCACCGTGCCTTCCAGTAATACAGCCCCTGCTGCTATAATAGCATTGCTGTGTACAATGCATCTATCCATCACAATAGAGCCCATACCAATCAGCACATCATCCTGAATAGTGCATCCATGCACCAATGCATTGTGGCCAATAGAAACATTATTGCCAATAATGGTAGGGTTCTTTTCATAGGTACAATGGATCACTGCTCCATCCTGTATGTTTACCTTATTACCAATTTTAATAAAATTTACATCGCCACGAATCACCGTATTGAACCATACACTGCAACCATCGCCCATCACCACATCACCTACTACGGTGGCATTGGGGGCTACAAAACAATTGTTACCAAATTGAGGGCTTTTTCCGAGAACAGGTAGTATGGTTGCCATGTAATTAGAGGTTAGTTGTTAGTTGTTAGTTGTTAGGTTGTAGGAATGAAGATAACTTTATTAAAAGAATTAAGCAATGACGGGGTATAAAAATCTGGAAGCCTGGAAAAAATCTATGTTGCTTGTAAAAAAAGTCTATGATTTAGTCAAAGGATTTCCTAAGGAGGAGCTATTTGGACTTAGTTCTCAGGCTAAACGGGCAGCTGTTTCTATCCCATCTAATATCGCAGAAGGATGTGGCAGACAGTATAAAAAAGACACTAGGCAATTCCTTCACATTGCCCGGGGCTCTTTATATGAGCTAGAAACAATTTTAAACATAGCCGTAATGGTTGAAATATTAGCTTTGAAAGAATTTGCAATTATCGTTCCTTTGATAGAAGAAAATCAAAAAATTCTTAGCGGACTTATCAGGCGTTACGAAAGTGAAGATCTTCAATAACCCTAACATCTCGCATCTAACATCTCGCATCTAAATGAACCATCGCCAATTATTCCTTACCCATATTGCGCAAACATCGCCTGCACCTATTGGTATTGAAATGGTAAAAGCTTCGGGCATTCATTTGTGGGATATCGATGATAAAAAATATATTGATCTGATTTCCGGCTTTAGTGTTTGTAATATTGGCCATTCCCATCCTGCCGTTGTAAAAGCAGTGCAGCAACAGGCTGCTGAGTATATGCACCTGATTGTATATGGCGAGTTTATTGAAGCGCCACAAACTTCGTATGCAAAACTGTTAGCCGATCATTTGCCTGCCTCACTAAATTGTGTATACTTTACCAATAGCGGAGCCGAAGCAACTGAAGGTGCCATGAAACTGGCTAAACGGGTTACCGGCCGCTCAAAAATTATTGCATTCAATCAATCGTACCATGGCAGTACCCAGGGAGCTTTAAGTGTAATGGGCGATGAATACTGGCGCAATGCCTTTAGACCTCTTCTGCCCGATGTATATCATTTTGACTATAACAGTGAAGAAGTATTTGCTGCGATCGACTCGCAAACTGCTTGTGTGATTTTGGAAACCGTGCAGGCAGAAAGTGGTGTAACGGCTCCCTCCAAAGAATGGCTGCAAACCATTCGCAAAAAATGTAACGAGCATTGTGTGCTGCTGATCTTTGATGAAATACAGGCAGGCTTTGGCCGAACAGGTTCGCTATGGGCATTTGAACAATTTAACGTGGTTCCGGACATATTATTACTTGGTAAAGCCCTCGGTGGTGGTATGCCATTGGGTGCATTCATCGCCAGCCAAAAAATGATGCATACACTCACCTACGATCCGGTGCTGGGCCATATCACCACATTCGGTGGCCATCCGGTTTCATGTGCTGCAGGTAAAGCCGCATTAGAGGTATTGCTGGAAGGAAAGTATATCAGTGAAGTAAAACGAAAAGAATCCATCCTGCGCAAACACCTTGTACATCCAGCCATCGTCTCTTCGCAAATTTTTGGCTTGTGGATGTCCTTACAATTTTCATCAGACGTATTAAACCGAGCCATCATCCACCAATGCATTCAAAACGGATTGGTCTCCGATTGGTTCCTATTCGCCCCCAACCGCATGCGCATAGCCCCGCCTTTGATTATAACAGATGATGAGCTCATCCATGTTTGCTCCATTATTCTAAAAAGTATTGAAGAAGTAGAAGGCTTAACGCAGAACGCTTAACGCTTAATGCACAAAGGTGTATGCAGTTGTTATGCATATTGCGGAACACAATTATTAATTTTTAATTGCTAATTGCTAATTAAACACAAGGTTCCATTCTGCAGAAACGGCTGTATAGTTTTTCGTAAATGGGGATGATGTTTTTAATATCGAAACGGCAAGCCTGCTGGTAGGCTGCTTCTTTCATGGCAGCAAGCCTGGGTTCATCACGAAGCAATTCAATAGCATAGCGGCTCATACTTTTTACATCGCCCACATCTGCCATGAAACCCGTTTCGTTCTGGATATTGATTTCTGATAAACCACCGGCATTGGTACTGATCACCACATCCCGTGCGGCCATAGCTTCCAAAGCGGCCAAACCAAAACTTTCATATTCAGAGGGTAGTAAAAACACATCGCTTACAGCCAGAATATCTTCCATCTGCTCCTGCTTGCCAAGAAAACGTACATCTTCATCAACACCCAAAGCCCTTGCCAGCTCTTCAGTGGCGGGTCTTTCGGGGCCATCGCCTACCATCAGTAATTTCGCAGGCATTTCTTTGCGAACGGTGGCAAATATTTTTACTACATCATCCACCCTTTTTACTTTTCTGAAATTGGAAGCATGGATCAATATTTTCTCGTTATTGGGTGCAATTACTTTACGGAAAGCATCAATGGGCTTTTTATTAAAACGGGTTACATCCACAAAGTTGTGTATCACATCAATTTCTTTGTGAATGGCAAAAGATTTGAAAGTTTCGTCTTTTAAGTTTTGTGATACTGCTGTAATGGCATCGCTTTCATTGATAGAGAAAGTAACTACTGGCTCATAGGTTTTATCCTTACCTACCAGTGTAATATCCGTTCCATGTAAGGTAGTGATCACGGGTACATTTCTTCCGTTCTTTTGCTTTACGATCTGCTTGGCCATATACGCTGCCGATGCGTGTGGAATAGCGTAGTGTACATGCAATAAATCAAGGTCGTGATTGATGATCACATCCACCATGGTACTGGCCAGTGCTACTTCATAAGGCGGATAATCAAACAATGGATAGGTAGGCACCCTTACCTCGTGATAAAAAATATTGGCATTGAACACATTTAGTCTTACCGGCTGCTGGTAAGTAATAAAATGAACCTGATGGCCTTCATCGGCTAATGCTTTACCCAATTCTGTAGCCAGTACACCGCTTCCACCAAAGGTGGGATAGCAAACGATCCCTATACGCATAACGATTGATAATTTGGAGTTTGAAGTCTGGATATACCATTGGTCGATTTTTTACAGAACCCGTCTGTAAAAAACCGAAAACAAAACCATACACCCGGAAATGCTGTTGCAAGTAACAATTATTTCTCCATTGTTAGCTTTCCGTTTATCCCGTTTGTTCAGACACAACAAATGGTTAACTTTATCGCTATGAGAAAAATATCCCTATTACTGCTTTTCATACCCATGTTGGGTAAGGCCCAATTGGGCGATGAGGCTACTATCAAGAAAATTTCAGATGAAATATTACAGAACGGTAAAGCATATGAGCTTCTTCGCCAGTTAACCAAGGATATTGGTGGCCGTTTGGCGGGTTCGCCACAAATGGTTAAAGCAGAGCAATGGGGAAAGCTTACGATGGAGCAAAATGGTGCCGATAAGGTTTACCTGCAGGAATGCATGGTGCCGCATTGGGTGCGTGGCGGACAAGACAAAGCCATGATCACCGAAATAGATAAAAAGAAAACCACCCGATTATTGGATGTTTTGGCATTGGGCAATTCATTAGGTAGTGGTACTGTAACAGCAGACGTGTTGGCAGTTGCCAATTTTGAAGAACTGGAAAAAAGAAAAGATGAGGTAAAAGGTAAAATTGTGTATTACAATAATCATTTCGATGCTACCAATATCAAACCATTTGTATCTTATGGTCAGGCTGGTATTTACAGACGGTCGGGGCCAAGCCGTGCAGCTAAATATGGCGCCGTTGGGGTGATGATTCGTTCACTGACAGAATCAACAGCCAACGATCCGCATACGGGTGGGATGAGTTATATGGATTCTTTCCCTAAAATTCCGGCCATTGCAGTAGGGCCAAGAGATGCGGATATGGTTTGGGAACTTAGCAAAAAATCAGGCTTTCGTATGTCTATGACCACCAATGGTCATTTTTTACCAGATACCATCGGACACAATGTAATTGGAGAATTGAAAGGAACGGAATTTCCTGATCAGATCATCACGGTTGGCGGTCACTTAGATAGTTGGGATGTAAATGAAGGTGCGCATGATGATGGCACCGGAGTAGTACATACCATTGAAATCATGCGTGCATTAAAAGCTATCGGCTATCAGCCAAAACATACCATTCGTTTTGTATTGTTTGCCAACGAAGAAAATGGTTTACGAGGCGGAAGCAAATATGCTTCAGAAGCCAAAGCCAAAGGAGAGAAACATCTGTTTGCCCTCGAAAGTGATGCCGGTGGCTTTACCCCAAGGGGATTTTCCTTGCAGGCTACCAAAGAACAGATGGCTAAGTTTCAAACCTGGCTGCCTTTGCTTTCTCCCTATGGTGCATTTGAATTTACCAATGACGGCGGAGGTGCAGATGTAAGCCCGCTGAACAGAACCTTTGGCACGCCCGTAGGAGAACTAAGTCCCGACCCGCAACGCTATTTTGATCTGCACCATGCGAGAAGTGATGTGTTTGAAAATGTAAACAAACGCGAGTTGTTGTTAGGAGCCGTAAACATGGCAGCATTAATTTACCTTGTAGATAAATACGGTTTATAATGAGAAAAATTATCTGGTCTGTATCTGCCATCGTATTGGTGGTGCTGATCATATTTAGCTATTGGCGTTTTTACTTTGTACTTGCAGAAGGTACCCAGGCAGGAACGCTAAATATTTTTCAGAAAAAAGGTATTCTCTTTAAAACCTATGAAGGAAAAATTATTCTCAGTGGTTTTAAGGCCAATGTACAAAGCAATGAATTCTCATTCAGTGTTACCAAGGAAGCGGTAGCACAACAACTACTCAAAGTTTCCGGCAGGGAAGTAAATGTGCATTATAAACAATACTTTGGTTCCTTACCCTGGCGTGGCATGCAAAAATATGTGGTGGATAGTATTTATGAAGTAAGGGGCGTACCGGGGGAGAGTATTTTGAAGCCGAGGCAATAGACAATTGTGAATGGTCAATTGTGAATAACATTGAACAAAGCCGGTCTATTGACAATTGACCATTCACAATTCACATCAAGCGTGCAGCAAAAAAATTGCCAACCTTTTATGCATATCAGGAACTGCCTGTTTCCATTGTTTGATGGATTGGGTGCGGATGGTTTCTGAATTGGCAGTAATATCTACCGCAATACAAAAACGGGTTTCCTCTTTGCAGGTGTCCAGTACTTCTCTGATCAATGGATTGTTTCGGTAAGGTGTTTCAATAAATAATTGTGTGCAGTTTCTTTTTTGTGAATCCTGTTCCAGTTCTTTGATTTTCTTTTTTCTTTCAAGCGAATCAATTGGCAGGTATCCGTGAAACTGGAAGCATTGTCCATTCATACCACTAGCCATTAATGCGAGTAAGATGGAACTCGGCCCAACCAGTGGTTTCACTGGTATGCTTGCATTTTGTGCGGCCTGCACCAAAAGCTGACCGGGATCTGCCACACCGGGGCAACCTGCTTCGCTGATGATGCCTATGTTTTTCCCTTCGGTAAGTAATTGTATGAATTGTTTGCTAACCGCTTCTTCCGCTTTGTGAATGGCAACCCATTGGTAATCATCGATCACCATTTCTCTCCATAATTTCTTTAAGAAACGGCGGGCTGTTTTTTCATTCTCTACAAAAAATACAGAACAATCTTTCACTGCATCCAACAGGTAAGCCGGAATGGTTTCCAGTGCTTCTTCGTACAATACGGTGGGAATGAGGTATACTTTTCCTTTGCTCATACGCAATAGTTGAACAGATCTGACAGCCTGTTATTTTTCACTTTGTTTCAACGGGTACATACTTAGTGTAGCGGCCACTACTGAATAGGCAGGGGCCAGTATCCATCCCACAACTGGGATCAGGTGCATCATATAAAAAATCAATCCATTACCTACGGCCAACCCTTTGTGGTTGCCAATAAAAAAAATACTTTCTGCCGGCGTGCGCTTATGTCGTTCCATACTATAATCTAACATAGAAAAACCATAGTAATAGCATTCTACCAAAACGGCAAGTATGGGTGTTAACCAACCCAATAAAGGAATAAGGCTTAATAGTAAAATAGATAAAGTATATACAGTTTGCCACAAACTGTTTCGGGCAGCAATGAATATACCCCGCTTACTATCTTTTAATAATTGCGCAAAACTGAAAGGGAAATCTTTTCCCTCAATAATAGCTTCCGTTCTTTCACTCAGGTAAGCAAATAGCGGAGAGCCTATGATGAGAAAAATATATTTGAAAAGCGAGAAATAGAATAGCATCAATATCAGCCATAATAACAGATGGCCCATGATGAAAAGCCAACCAAAAATGCCATTGTCTAATTTACTTACCCAACTGGCCAAACCGGTTCGCTGGCTCATCCATCTAAAGAACTCACTGGAAGTAAGACTGAAAAAATACATCCCAATAATGAATAGCGTGGTATAAATGATACCCGGTATCAAGATCCATTTCCACAGTTTATGCTCTTTAATAAACCTGTGGGCCTGAAAAAAAGCCTGTATACCAATAATCATTTCTTTGAGCACATTCAGGGGATTTAGGTTGGCAAGGTAACACAATCCGTAGTTTTATACTTATGAAAGCTATAACGCTTAGGCATTCCGATAAATTGCCTCTGTCATTTTACACACAGAAAAATGTTTGCACCGTAGCCAGGTTGTTAATTGGAAAGGTGTTGGTTACTTCATTTGATGGGAAGGTTACGGCTGGCAGAATTGTAGAAACCGAAGCATATAACGGTATTACTGATAAAGCTTCTCATGCATGGAATGGAAGACGAACCAACCGAACAGAGATCATGTATGCCGCCGGAGGAGTTGCGTATGTATACCTGTGCTATGGCATTCACCACTTGTTTAATGTAGTAACGCATGAGGCAGATACACCGCACGTTGTTTTAATAAGGGCCATAGAGCCATTGGCTGGAGTGGCGCACATGTTAGCCCGCACTGGAAAATCAATAATGAATCATAACATAACGAGCGGTCCCGGTAATGTATCCAAGGCCATGGGTATTGATAAGATACATACCAGCATTAGTTTGGTAGGGAATGAACTGTATATCATTGATGATGGCACTATTATAAAATCCAGCCAAATAGTTACCACACCACGTATTGGGGTTGCCTATGCAGGGGAAGATGCATTATTGCCCTATCGCTTTATTCTTAAAAATAATGTATGTGTTAGCGGGGGCAAACAACATAATAACCAAGTTTTGCGGTAAATACCTGATAAGAAACCGTATAAATACGCTTGTACAGCCATAATTTTTAGCATAGGTTAACAGACTAAAAACGTATCGTATGGCAAATACAAAGCAAACCTATCCTGCACGTATTGTGCAACGAATTTTCTATATCAGGATGCAAAAGGTAATGTTCGATTTTGATCTGGCAGAAATGTATGGAGTAGAAACCCGCGCACTGAAACAGGCCGTTCGGAGAAATGCTGACCGGTTTCCTAAGGACTTTATGTTTCAACTTACCAAGAAAGAGCTTTATGAGGTTATCACAAATTGTGATAACCTATCTCAGTTAAAATATGCTCCCGCTTTACCAATGGTATTTACAGAACAGGGTGTATCTATGCTATCAAGCGTATTAAAAAGTAAGCAAGCACTAAAAGTAAATATTGCCATTATGCGGGCTTTTGTACAGATGCGGCAATTGATTGACGGCAATAAAGATCTATCGAAAAAAGTACGTGAATTAGAAAAAAGATACGATGGGCAGTTTACCGTAGTGTTTAATGCCATTAAAGGACTAATTCATCAGAAGAGCCTGCCAAGAGAAAGAATAGGTTTTTTGAAAGATAAATTATAAATAGAGGTTATCACAAATTGTGATAACCTCTATTTATAGCCTGTTTACAGGTAACCTTTCAACTACCATAGGTCTATTGAAATTTCATGATAGGTGAACTATTTATCTCGATAAGCACCTGTCAAGCTCGCGGCTCACAGCTAGAAGCTTACAACGAAAAGCTTGCATTTTTAAACAGGCTCAAATAATAAGGAGGGATTTGTTTTTATCAGCTATCAGAACTTAGGACAATTCACCGGCCTGTCTGTTGATGGCCTATGAATATAAATCAAAGATATCTCTATGCCTCCCCTGTTTTGAGAAGCGGTTTTAAGCGAAGAGGAATTGTAATCATAAGAAAGGCCCAGGCGAAAATCATCAAACTCCAAACCCAGATAAGGAATGATGGCATCGTTAAATCGCATCCAGCTGCCAAAATAAAAACTGGTGGGTTTGGCTGCATCGGGGGTGGCAGAAAGTTGTATCGCCCCGCCCAGCATGGTTTCTGAAGCCCCACCCTGAAACATTTGCAATGCACTTATATGCAATGTTGAATTGGGGCCTAATGGAAAATAGCCACCTCCATGGAAGGTGGTTCTGGGGTTTAAAATATATTGTGCTCCTGTAAAATCCTGGCGTGGACGATTGATATGATACATACTAACGCCGAAATAAAAATTGTTACGGTCAGAGGTGCTTCCGTTATACAATATGCCTGCATTCACATCAACATAACTGGATTTGAGTGTAGATGAATTAAACACTTCAGAACTTACTCCCGTAAAACCTGAACTGGTTAACTGGTCTTCAAATTTCAGTTGTGATGTATTGATCAGCATATTAGCGTAGGTAACCTGAAAACCGGCACCTAACGAATGAATACCTTCTTCATCCAAACCTTTATGGTAGGCGGTTGATAAGGAAGCATAATTAAATTTTACAGCACCGTTGGAGCTGTTATCGTTATAACCAACAAATCCCAGTCCCCATGTATCATTACTCGCAATCCTGTTTTGAAGTATATGAAAATCGGCAGAAGCGGTTGCTGTTGTAAATGCGTTATTAATGGTAGGCCACTGGTTTCTGTAATTTCCTGAAATGCGGTAATCACCAAAAAATTTACCGGTGAGGGCAGGGTTTAAAGTAAGAGGCGAGGAAAAGAATTGCGAAAAATGCGGATCCTGTGCTGTAGCAGTAGTACTCAGCAAAAAAAACAGACAGCAGTATAGAATCGGTTTGCGCATAGTAAAGAGACAGATTCGAATTTAAGTGAATCTGTTGATGCTGAGAGGGTATCGGATAAAATATTATAGGTGTGTTAACGATTACGGGTTATAATTCCGCTTATCTATCCACTAAGATTGCATCTTGGTTCCAAAAGCAAGGTCGCCTGCATCGCCCAATCCGGGAACGATGTAGCCTTTGGCGGTCAGCTCATCATCAATATCCCCACACCAGATCTTGATATTCTGTCCGCATTCACGAAGTATGAATTCGATACCTACCGTACAGGCAATGGCTACCACCACATGAATCTCTTTGGGAGAGCCTTCTGCCTGCATATACTGGATGGTTTTTACAATAGAAGCACCGGTTGCCAACATGGGATCGCTGATGATAACTATCCTGTCATCCAATGAAGGGCAGCTCATGTATTCAAGACTGATTTCAAAACTGCCATCGCGGTGGTGTTTGCGATAGGCAGAGATGAAGGCATTATCGGCTTTATCGAAATAATTAAGCATACCATTGTGCAAGGGCAAACCCGCGCGCAAAATAGTAGCCAGAACAGGTTGTGCTTCCAATACTTTGCTTTCATGTGTACCCAGCGGAGTAGGTATTTCAGCAACTACAAATGGCAGTATTTTACTGATCTCATAAGCCGCAGCTTCACCAATACGCTCCAGGTTTCGGCGAAAACGCAAACGGTCGCCCTGTACATTTACATCTCTGAGTTCAGAAACCCAGTTGCTTACCAGGCTGTGTTGTTCGCTTAAATTAACTATCATGGGATCAGGTGATTAGGTCAGTTTCAGAATTCAAATCTAATTTCTATCGTCGGGAATGGGAAATTAAAGTTTTTGGGAACGATGAATGCTCAACGCTAAACGCAGAACGCTGAACGATTTATGCTTGCTTGTTGTAGACTTTTACAACATTAGCCGCGCCTTTGCGCCTTTGCGAGCAAATCATTTCACTTTTCTTTCTTAACAATTGTGTTATACGAGAATTTCTTACTTTACCACCAGAAATTCGTAAAAATGAAAAAACTGTTGTTTATCGTGTCCGTACTGTTTTTGTTGGTTTCTTGTAATGACAATAAGAAAGATAAAAAATTTGATGCGGAATCATACGAAAAAGTGAAAGAAACCCTTGCCGAGAAAGAACAGAAGAACCCGGCAAAATTTCTGGTAATAAGTAACCGCGACAGGAAAAACATTATCGGGCAAACCGTTGTGTTGGGAACCCTGACCAACCGGGCCACTGTTTGCTGGTATAAAGATGTTGAGATTAAATTGTCTTTCTTCAGTAAAACAGGCGTAAAATTAGATGAGGGTTTGGAAACTGTTTACGAAAACATTGGCCCTGGTAAAACCATAAAATTTAAAACCAAATATTTTGCGCCTAAGGGAACCGATAGTGTGGCAGTGGTGGTTACCAAGGCAAAAGGAGATATTGCTAACGTGCAATAATCTCTTGCATAGTAATTAAACAAACGAAAAGCTATCCCCATCAAATAATCCCTTATCGCTTAATTTCAAATGTGGTATTACCAGTAATGCCATAAAACTCAATGTCATGAAAGGCGCGCCCAGTAAAGACCCCAGCGATTTTGCCATGGCATCAATTTCTGTATAGGCAGCCGCAACTTTGTAGCCATCTTCAGTACTCATTAAACCTGCAACGGGTAATCCCAATACTTTACTATGCTGATTATTTACGCAGCTCACACCACCCTTTTCTGCAATCACTAAATTAATGGCTTTCACAAGACTTTCATCATCTGCCCCAACCGCTACAATATTATGGCTATCGTGTGCTACAGACGAGGCAATGGCTCCGGATTTGAATCCGAAATTTTTAATGAAACACTTGGCTATAGGTGCCTCGTGATAACGATTGATCACCACCATTTTCAAGATATCCTGTTCTGTATCACTTACCCATTCCCCATTCATTTCTTTACCGGTTAATTCAAGCCGGTTGGTAATTAGTTGTCCGTCAAGCGCCTCTATTACCGGAATTTTACCAGCGGCTTCGGGGTAGGTTCCTTTATTAATTTTCAAATCTTCCACACCAACCGCTGCACAAGTAAACTGGTTAATCGGATTCGCAGTAACCGATTTGATAAAAGATTGTCCATTCTCCGCTACCAGTTCACCGTCAATATACGTTTGCCTGATCTTGAAATGTACCAGGTCTTCTGCCACAATAAAATCTGCAGGATCTCCTTCGCGAAGCAAACCAATATCCAGTTTATAGTGCAACACCGGATTTACACAGGCCGCACGCAACACATTAAAAATATCATGGCCTTTGGAAACAGCTCTTGCGCATAGTTGGTTTACGTGCCCGTCTACCAGACTGTCCGGATGTTTATCATCACTACAGAACATGATCATTTTGGGATGGTCTTCCAATAAGGCTATCAGTGCTTCAAAATTTTTAGCGGCACTTCCTTCCCGTATCAGAATTTTCATGCCGTGTTCCAGTTTATCAACGGCTTCATCCGCGGTAAAACATTCGTGGTCGGTTGAAATACCTGCCTCTATATATTGTTTAGCCTGTTCACCTCTTAATCCCGGCGCATGACCATCAACCGGTTTACCTGCAGCATGTGCAGCGGAAATTTTTTTCATTACTTCCGGATCTTTAAAAAGTACCCCCGGAAAATTCATCATTTCGCTCAGGTATTTGATCTCGTCTCTGGCCAATAATGTTTTTACTTCTTCGCTATTCAATGCCGCTCCGGCTGTTTCAAAAATAGTGGCAGGCACACAGCTGGGGGCGCCAAAATTAAATTTGAAAGGTACCTGTTTGCCGTTTTCAATCATAAAATCAACACCTTCCATACCACACACATTGGCAATTTCATGCGGGTCGCTAACGGTTCCTACCGATCCATGTACTACGGCCAGGCGGGCAAACTCGCTGGGTATAAGCATGCTGCTTTCTATGTGTACGTGGCTATCTACAAAGCCCGGTAAAATAAATGCACCGACTACAGGCAAGTCTTCGCCGATTTTAGTAATGGAACTGATGATGCCATTTTCTATTTTTATTTCTGCCTGATAGATGCTTTTCTGCCATACATCAACCAGGTTGCCCGTAACAGTGAATGTGCCAGTATGCATAATGCGTCAAATCTTAAATGAACGATAAAAAAGTTTTGCCTGTTCAAACGTAACTATTAGCAGTTACTTTTGTTGTTCTTAAAACGAAAGTAAGTATATGAAAAAAATATTCACAGGTTTGTTTTTACTCATCACCGCTTTTACTGCACAGGCGCAGACGGTTGAAGAGATTCTTGCCAAGTACGAGGCCGCTGCCGGTGGCCGTGAAAAACTGGAAGCCATTCGCCAGCTGGAAATATTCAGTAACGTAAAAATGGGTGTGATGGGCCAGAACATTGAATTGCCCTTAACCCTTATTCGTGAGAAGGGAAAATTGTTTCGTCGCCAGGTAGGCGGCATTATGGGTATGGGTGATAGCTTTACCATGATCACCGATACCTCGGGTTCTATTTTCATTCCGGCCATGCGTGGATTTGGTGGAGGTGGTGACCGCGGCGGCGGCGGTTTTGGTGGAGGTATACCCGGCGCCAACGAACCAACCATTACCCGTATGAAACCCGAAGAAGTTAGCGCACAGCAATATGAGCTGGATTGCGCCGGTGCTTTTGGTGAGCTGGTAAATTACGCTTCCAAGGGGCACACAGCACAATTGGTAGGTACCGAAAAAGTAAACAGGGTTTCCTGCTACAAAATCAAACTCACTTTAAAAACAGGACAGGTGGTAACCTACTATATAGATGTGGCGACCTCATTGGTAAAACAGGTAGAAGCCGTTGGCGATATGGCACTTAACCTTACCGGCTTTGGCCCTATGATGAAAGCTTTTGGCAGCCGTGTAGGAAAAGATACCAAAGCCAGTTTACTGGTAAAAGAATACAAAGAATTTAAAGGGATTCAATTTCCGGTGAAGAGCATACTCAGTTTTGGTCCGGTTGAATCGGAGGTTGAGAATACTTCGATAAATATCAATGAAGGACTGGCTGAAAAATGGTACCATGTGAAATAAAGACCGTCTGACTAAACATATAACCGTGCCTTGGTGCCTTGGTGTGAAATATTTATCACACCAAGGCACCAAGGCACGGTTTTTTATAGCATTCTGATTTTTTTATCAATCAATAGTAGCCTAACTTTCTCGTCCAATTCTACTGATATGAGAAAATCGATCCTTCTGTTGCAGGTAGTTATGATACTATCTGTTGGTGCTTTTGCACAAAAAAAAGACAAGGCAAAAGCGCCTGCTCCTGTTGTTGTAAAAGAAGACAACAGCGATTCTGTGTTACTCTCCAAAGTACGTTACCGCCAGGTAGGCCCTTTTCGTGGCGGCCGCAGTGGTGCGGTAGCAGGCAGTTACAAAAGTAAAAACACGTTTTATTTTGGAGCCACCGGTGGTGGTGTATGGAAAACCAATGATGGTGGCAGCAACTGGAAAAATATTTCTGATAAATATTTTGGCGGCACCATTGGTGCGGTAGCCGTGGCTCCCAGTGATGAATCGGTTGTGTATGTAGGTGAGGGAGAAAATACACTTCGCGGAAATGTGGCTGAGGGACTGGGGGGCATGTGGCGTAGTGATGATGGCGGCAAAAACTGGCGTAACCTGGGTTTGAAGGATGGTCGCCATATTATACGCATTGTAATACATCCCAAAGATGCCAATACCGTATGGGTAGCAGTGATGGGCCATTTATTCGGACCTAATGAAGAGCGTGGCGTGTTTAAAACCACGGATGGCGGTAAAACCTGGAAGAAAACTTTATACATCAATAACCAAACCGGTTGTTCGGATCTGGTAATGGAACCTGGCAATCCATTAGTATGGTATGCCGGTATGTGGCGTGTAATTCGCACCCCCCATAGTATGGAAAGCGGTGGCGAAGGAAGCGGCTTATACAAAAGTGTGGATGGTGGCGAAACATGGACCAGCATTGCTTCTAAGAAAGGATTACCGAAAGGTACATGGGGTATTGTGGGTGTGGCAGTGGCCCCATCTAATACAGATAAAATATATGCTATTATTGAAAATGCAGCAGGTGGCTTATTTATGAGTGCCGATGGTGGAGAGAGCTGGACGCTAACCAGTAACGATAACAATATTCGTCAACGTGCCTGGTACTATAGTAAAGTATTTGTAGACCCGAAAAATGAGAACCTGGTATATTGCCCTAATGTAGATTTTATGCGCAGCCGCGATGGTGGTAGAACATTTCAGGGAGTAAATACCCCGCATGGTGATCACCATGATCTGTGGATAGACCCCGAAGATGGTAACCGTATGATTGTTGCCGATGATGGTGGTGCACAGGTTAGTTTTGATGGCGCCAATAACTGGAGCACATTAAGCAACCAGCCTACCGCGCAGTTCTATCGCGTATCAACCGATAATTCTTTTCCTTACAGAATATTGGGAGCACAACAGGATAATTCAACGGTAAGAATTAAAAGCCGCACATCAGGTGCCGGCATTACCGAGAGGGACTGGGATATTACCGCAGGCTCTGAAAGTGGCTATGTGCAGGCCGATCCATTGAATCCGGATATAGTGTATGGTGGTAATTATGGCGGATATTTATCAAGGCTCGATCATCGCACCGGTGAGAACCGCGCCATCAATGTTTGGCCCGATAACCCCATGGGAGCCGGTGCCGATGTGTTGAAATATCGCTTTCAATGGAATTTTCCTTTCTTCTTTTCTCCGCATAACCCCAAACGTTTGTATGCAGGCGGCAACCATTTATTTGTAACAGAAAATGAAGGGCAGAGCTGGGAAATGATCAGTCCGGATTTAACCACCAATGATAAATCACGTCAGGCATCCAGCGGCGGACCAATTACGAAAGACAATACCTCTGTAGAATATTATTGTACCATTTTCACCGCAGCAGAATCAGGTTTGGAAAAAGATTTATTGTGGACAGGCAGCGATGATGGATTAATTCATGTAAGTAAAGATGGTGGAAAGAGCTGGGCCAATGTAACGCCACCAGATGCAGGTAAATGGATGATGTGGAACTGTATTGAAACCGATCCATTTAAAACCGGAACTGCTTATGTGGTAGGAACCAAATACAAACTGGATGATTTTGCGCCCTACATTTTCAAAACAGAAGACTACGGTAAAACCTGGAAACGCATAACCAATGGCATAGATAATATGCATTTTACCAGAGCCATGCGTGCCGATAAAAAACGTGCCGGCTTATTGTATGCCGGTACTGAATATGGTATGTACATCAGTTATGATGATGGGGCAAACTGGAAAAAATTCCAATTGAATTTGCCGATTGTTCCTATTACAGATATTACCCTTAAAGAAAATGACCTGATTGTAGCAACGCAGGGCCGTGCATTCTGGATGATAGATGACCTGAGTGTATTACAACAAAAAGAGGCTGCTGTTACTGCTAAAAACCTGTATGTATTTGCCGTGAATGATGCATATAGAACAGAAGGTGGTGGCAGACGTGGTGGCCGAGGACAGGCTAGTGCACCACAGAATGTAGGCGAGAACCCATTATCCGGAGCTGTATTTAATTATTTTCTGAAAGATGCAGGCGATTCTGCACGTGTATCTATTACGGTGTATGATAAGCAACACAAAGCAATTAAAACATTCAGCAGAAATGCAAAAGAAGCCAGTGATAAAATAGATTTTAACAGCGGCATGAACCAGTTTGTATGGGATATGAATTATCCTCCGGCAGAAAGCAGCGAAGGATTTATTTTATGGAATGGCCGCATGGGCACTGTAAAAGCAGCACCGGGCAAATACACAGCTATGTTTAAATATGGTAAAGATTCAACGGAAGTTCCCTTTACCATTAAAGCTGATCCAAATTACAAAGCAAGCGAAGCTGATTACGATGCACAGGTAGGCTTTCTGTTACAGATCAGGGATAAGTTTAGTGAAATCCAACGTTCCATAAAAAATATCCGTTCATTGCGTACCCAGATCAATGAATTTACTTCGAAACTGGAAGGAGCTGATGCAAGGGAGATGAAAAAAATGGGAGACAGCCTGAATAAACAAATGACGGCTGTTGAAGAAGCGTTGTATCAAACAAAATCAAAAAGCGGACAGGATGTGTTGAACTTCCCTATTCGTTTGAATGATAAGCTGGCAGGATTGTATGGGGTGGTTTCCAGCGGACAAACCGCTCCGAGTAAACAGGCGCGCGAAGTATATGCAGATCTGGCGGCTCAATCAGATATTCAATTAGCCAAATTGAAAAAAATCATGGAAACAGATCTGAAAGCATTTAATAAAATGATCAACGATAAACAGTTGCCGGTAATTGGCGTAAAGAATTAAAGAATACTTTTTACTGCGCCCTTGCGCCTTTGCGGGAAAATTATTCACGCAAAGACGCAAAGGCGCAGTTTTCTTTGCACCGTTGTTGGTCGCCTGACCAACAACAGAATTTTCCAAGAGGTCCCTAAAATAAAAACATCCCCCACCATTTTATCCAAATGGCTTATCAATTGAAGTGCTGGTTTTTGAAAACCATTTAGGGCCTTCGGCAGTCATGTAAACGCAATCTTCCAGCCTAACACCAAATTCACCGGGTATGGAAATATTGGGCTCTATGCTAAAACACATACCCGGTTCTAGTATTTGCTGATTTCCTTTTACCATATTACCCCACTCATGTCCATCCATGCCAATACCATGGCCGGTTCTGTGTGGCAGTCCGGGTAATTGATAACCGGGACCAAACCCTGCATCAACAATTATTTTTCGGGCAGCAGCATCAACACCTTCACAAGCCATTCCATTTTGGGCTGCGGCAAAGCCGGTTGCCTGTGCTTTTTGTTCGAGGTTCCAAACGTCCAGTTGTTTTTTTGTAGGCGTTGCCCCAAATACAATGGTTCGGGTAATATCTGACTGGTAGCTTTGTACGGCACAACCACAATCCATTAAAACCACATCCCCTTTTTGAAGTGTTCTTGGCTTAATGCTTCCATGTGGCATAGCCGAAGATTCTCCAAAAAGAACCAGTGCAAAACCGGCAGTACCACCCAGTTTGGTATGGGCTTCTGAAATAATGGAAGATACTTCGTTCTGCGACATACCTTCCCGTAAACTGCTAATGCCAGCCTGAATGGCTGCAACAGTTACATCACTTGCTTTTTGCATTAATGCAATTTCAGCAGACGATTTAATCATGCGACAGGGTATGGTTACCGCATCGCCACTAACATAGTTCAGGTGCGAAGCTTCTTTGCGAATACCATCCATGATAAAAAAACGAAGTCGCTCTTCTATACCAATGGTTCCTGATTCAATGCCTGCTTTCTTAAAAGCGGAAGCGATCAACGCATACGGACTTTCATCTTCCTGCCAGGCATATACTTCTTTACCGATAGTAATTAACTCGCGTAAACGGGATTCTTCAAAACCCGGACAGATATAAAACACCTCACCCTTAGCAGGAATCACAGCCACCATGGTTCTTTCACTAGGCGACCATTTGATGCCGGTGAAATATAAAAGTGATGTGCCTGCATCTAACACCAATGCCTGCATTTTTTGTTCAGCCAATAAACGTTGTGCTTTGGCAATACGTTCTTGTCTTTCAGTTACAGAAATGGGCACTACGTCTTTGGTGATGGATTGAAGTGAATCAATAACAGAGGTCGAAGTTGTACTCTCTGTTCCCGTTTTGCATGATCCGGCTAATAAGGCAGTTCCTGCAGTTAATGCAGACAGTTGAATAAAATCCCTTCTTTTCAAACGCATAATTCAGTTTTTTTGATGGATGGTTATGGTTGAAAGATAAGGAATAATAAGGCTTAACTATTTCATCCATATATAAACGGAATCAGCGCGGGAATTTGTTTCTGATACACTCGATACGCTTCTCCGTACTCCTTGATCAGTTTCTTTTCTTCAAAGCGTATACCAATTACAGTATACACCGTAATACAAGAAGCACTGATCAGTGTATGCAAATAGGGTTGGTATAAAAATAGTGCCCACACAACCAGAATAGTGCCACTATATAATGGATGCCTTACGTATGCATGCATTCCCCTTGTTTGTAAAACAAATTTTCTTTTCTTTCCCATCAAAGCATCAATACCACTCAGGTCCATAAAATAGGTATTGATGCAGAGAAGCATCACACAACTACCTGCTGTAAGAAAAATAATAGCGATGATTTTTTCGATAAGAGAAGATTGCCAAAGTAACAATGCTGCGCAGGAGAAATGATAATACAAAACAACGCATAACAAAACGGTAGCCAATAAAGAATAACACAAACGATAGTACCTGGCATATTGCCCCATCCATTGACGGACGGTTTGCTTTACGGTTTCTGTTGCCAATACGCTATGTAGTACACCAAAAACAATCCAGGCAGCTACAAGAGAGAGATAAGGAATTAATAACACAAAACAGCGTATTAAGAATGAGTAGTCCTGTAAGATACCGCATAGTAAATAATAACGCCTTACATCATTAACTGACCTTTCTATTAAGATGGTATATCATTGAAAATCTTTTGTAGCAATCATACCTATTGTAACTTGTTATAGTGTATGAATCAAAATAAATTCTGACTTGAGTGGCCGCAGATTCGCAGATTAGTGGCTGAAATCTACGAATCTGCGGCTAAAAAATTTCTGACTAGAGTACTACTTACTTCTAACTATATTAATAAATAAATTGTCCCGCCGCATTCAACCTGGCTTTATATACTTTACCCGCGTACATCCAAACAAAAGAAGTATTTGGTTTTCCTTTTACCCTCAGCTGTTTTAATTTTCCATCAAACCATTCTATATCCACTTCCAGGCCACCTCTTGCTTTCAATCCTTTTATAGAACCTGTTTTCCATGCGTCGGGTAATGCAGGTAAAATGTCTATTTTTTCCGGTGAAGATTGCAACAGCATTTCTGCCACGGCAGCAGCACCACCAAAGTTTCCATCGATCTGAAAGGGTGGATGTGCATCAAACAAATTAGGATAGGTTCCGCCACCACGCTGGTAAGTAACTTTTACATTATCGGGCTCTACATACTTCAATAATTCACGATACATTTTATAGGCATGGTTACCATCTTTTAACCTTGCCCATAAATTAATGCGCCAGCCTTTTGACCATCCGGTGGTTTCATCTCCTTTAATTTCCAAAGTTCGTTTGGCAGCGTTAGCAAATAAGGGCGTTGCCTCTGTTGTAATATGTGTTCCGGGGTACAATCCATACAAATGACTCTGGTGCCTGTGTTTCGGATCTGCATCCTTCCAGTCATAATACCATTCCTGCAGGTTACCCAATTTACCTATCTGGTAGGGATACAGTTTGGTAAGTGCCTCTTCCAGTTGTTTTTGAAACACTCCATCAACCCCCAACACTTTCTGCGCAGCAACAACATCTAAAAATAATTCCCTGATCATAGCCAGATCTGCAGTGCCACCATACAATACTGCCCCCCGATATCCTTTATGAGTAAGGTATTGGTTTTCTGGTGAAGTAGATGGTGAAGTGATGTAACTACCCTTATCATCTTTCACCAGCATGAACAAACAAAATGCTGCCGCACCTTTTAGCAGTGGGTAGGCTTTTTCTGCCAGAAATTTTTTATCCTGTGTAAATAAATAATGCTCCCACAAATGTGTGGAAGCCCATGCCCCTCCCATATTCCAGTTAGCCCAAACAGGATCACCACCACCAAAATCGCCTACGGGATTTGTCATTGCCCAGATATCAGAATTGTGGTGACAAACCCAGCCTGGCGCATTGTAAAAAGTTTTTGCCGTAATCCGTCCTGTTTTTTCGAGGTTCTCCAGAAAACTTAAAAAGGGCCTGTGCATTTCGGAGAGATTGGTGTTTTCTGCCAACCAGTAATTTTCTTCCGCATTAATGTTCATGGTATAATTACTACTCCATGGTGGTCGTATATGCGGGTTCCATAATCCCTGAAGATTGGCAGGCACACCAGGTGTTCGTGAACTGCTGATCAATAAATAACGGCCAAACTGAAAATACAATGTTTCCAGATAAGGGTCTGCCTCTCTTCTGCTGTACCTGCGTAAACGATCATCGGTAGGAAGATCTGTTCCATCACTCCCTCCCAGCGAAAGTGCCACACGCTGATAATATTTTGTATAATCGGCCAGATGCGTTTTCACCAACTGCGGATATGTTTTGCCCGCAACTGCTTTTAACTGATCGGCAGCTATTTTTTCATCAGCCAATCCCTGTGTAACCGGGTTTTTATCAAACCCATTAAAACTGGTTGCCATCGAAACAAAGATGGTGACTTCGGTTGCGCCGGATATGGTGAGTGTTGAGTCTGTCTGATTTGTTTTTCCATCAACCAGCTTTGCCATCACATCAGCAGAAAACCGCGTACCTCTGTTTTCCATGAACTGGATAGGATTTCCCGGCTTGCGAACATAATTAGGATCGGCACGAACCGGAGCGTTTCCTCGAAAATGCAATCCCGATGCATTGCTAACCGCTTTGTATTGCAATTTAGAATCAAAGCGAATGGAGAAAAACAATGCTTTAGCCCTGCTGGCAGTAATATGAATCACAAAAACTTTATCAGGATAAGAGATGAAATAGTCTCTTCTGATCTTCGTATCATTTGTTTCATATTGAACGGAAGCTATGGCACGATCAAGGTCCAGCTCACGATAATAATTCTTTACCTGTGGTGTATGAAAATTGAGATAAAGATTGCCAAGTGGCGCATAAGATTCAGAAAACTTACCCTGCATTTTTTTCACCAGTGAATCTGCAGCTGCATAATTATTTTGCCGCAATGCTTCGCGAACTGAGGGCAAGTGCGTATAGGCGTCTTTATTCATGTAGGGATCTACGGGTTCACCCGACCATAAGGTGATATCATTCAGGTGAATCATATCGGTATCCGTTCCGCCATATACGGTAGCACCTGTTTTACCATTGCCCAACACCAATGCTTCTTCAAAAGCATTCGCGGGTTGGCGGTACCATAATTTCATAGGGGCTTGCAAAGTGGTATTTTTTTGCGCAAGGGTGGGCTGTAAAAAAATCATTACCAGAAAGAAGTAGGCAATCTGTTTCATAGGCAGGCAAAAGTTTATAATGGCTTAGGGGAAGTTACTAAACTTTTTTGTGGCGTATACCACGTAAAAAATAGCCGCAGATTCGCAGATTAGTCTATCCTGTTAATCTGCGAATCTGCGGCCAAAATGCATGATGTAATTATTAGTCAACTAACGTGTTGCGTTATTGAAATCAATTACACTAATATGCCGGATCGCATATCGCTCTCGGCCGCTGGGCCCCGTACCTGTTACCGGGCTGCTTTTGCTTCTAACAAAATTTGCTACGCATAATTTTGTTTGCCGTGGCCATTCGCCCGGCATCGAACCAAAAGAGGCCCGTACACAGGTACTGATTAGATATTATTCATCAATCACGCTATCATTGTAAATTCTATCTCTTATACACAGTAATTTTTGGATTTGCTAATAGCACAACACGTTAGTCAGTTAACTATCTGGCATATCAATACTGCCCCGTTCCCAATAAAACCAGGGTGCAGGCTTCTACCGGCTCTATCCCATTTTGTTTGGCAAGATCATACAACTCTTCATTCTCCGTTCCGGGATTAAAAATAATTCTCTTGGGGTGCAGCGATAAGATATAGGGATAATACTGTTGTTGTAATTGCGGATTGAGGTAAAGCGTTACAGTATCTACATCTTTTTCATCAGGATGAAGGGTAGTAATGGGCGTATTACCAATGGTTCCCTCCTGTTTGCCAATAGCGACAACAGGATGTTGATAGCGGGTAAGTTTTTCTACTGCAAGATAACTATATCGGGATGGATTATCAGAGGCACCCAGTACTACTGTTTTTTTCATTACATAAAATTACGCCAATTCGCCTAATCTCTTTCTGCGAAACTGCTTTTCTCTACATCACTCTGTTGAAAAAAATCAATTGGTAACCCTATCTTTTCATCCATAACCCTACTTTTTCAAATTCACCAATCCTGCTTACCTTTCTTGTATGAAACCTTTTATTGCTTTGCTCGGTTTTCTTTTGCTCTGTTCAGTTTCCCATGCCCAATGGAAACCTTTCCGTTTTGCTTTTCTTTCCGATACACATATCGGCTCGCCCAATGGTAGCGCAGAAGAAGACCTGCGCCGTTCCGTAGCGGATATTAACCAGATGACGGATATTGCTTTTGTTGTCATCACCGGTGATATTACCGAACTGGGAACCGATGCAGAGATCAAACTGGCCAAAGAAATTCTGGATGAGCTAAAAGTTCCTTATTACATTATTCCCGGCAATCACGATAGCGGCTGGAGCGAAAGTGGTGGCGTTAGTTTTGGAAAAATATTTGGTAACGATAAATTCATTTTCGATTACAACGGCATTACATTTTTAGGATGCGCCTCCGGTCCGTATGTGCGCATGAGCGATGGACATATTCCCCGCGATGCGGTTGTTTGGATGGATGCCGAACTCAAAAAAATCGATCCCAATAAGCCCATTATTTTTCTCAATCATTACCCACTTGATAAAGACCTCGACAATTGGTATGAAGCCATTGACCGATTAAAACAACACAATACATTGGCCGCACTTTGTGGCCATGGCCATAGTAACCGGGCGTTGAGTTTTGAAGGCATCCCCGCAGTAATGGGCCGATCTAACCTGCGCGCCAAAGCAGCGTATGGCGGATATAATCTGGTGGATGTAAGAACCGATTCCATGATCTTCTCTGAACGCACTCCCGGAATAGCTACCAAAAACGCATGGACCAAAGTAAAACTGCAGCAACATGATTACGTTGCATACAACAGCACCAAAGAATTCAACCGCCCTTCTTTTGCCGTAAATGATAGTTTCCCCAACGTAAAACCCCGCTGGATCTATGCATCGGATGCCAATGTTATTTCAACACCCGCAGTGGCCGGCAATTTGGTAATATTTGGTAACAGCCTTGGCAGGGTTGATGCTGTTTCTATAAAAAATGGAAAAAAGCAATGGTCTTACCAAACCGGCAATGCCATTTACTCTTCGCCAGCAGTAAGCAATAATAAACTGGTATTCGGTTCAGGTGATGGAAATATTTATTGCCTATCGGCCGATAAGGGCAAATTACTATGGCAATTTAAAACACTTGCAGCTGTATTGGGTTGTCCGTTAATCAAAGACGGCATCGTATACATAGGGGGCAGCGATCATCATTTTCGCGCGCTGGAGCTGGCTACCGGTAAAGAGCTCTGGAATTATGAAGGACTGGATGGCCCGGTAGTAAGTACGCCTGTATTTTACAAAGACATGGTAATTTTTGGTGCCTGGGACAGAAACCTATATTGCCTGAAGGCAAACAATGGCGCCCCCATTTGGCAATGGAACAACGGATCTTCGGTACGGAATTTTTCGCCGGCTTCCTGCATACCGGTTATTAAAGATGATGTGATTTATATTGTGGCACCGGACAGGTACTTAACAGCCCTGGATGTTGAAACCGGCAAAACGATATGGCGTTCCAACGAATCCACTGTTAGAGAATCGATCGGCATATCTGCGGATGGCCGCTTTGTATATGGCAAAACCATGAATGATACCATAGTCGCATTTGCAACAAGCCGCGAAAAACAAAAAGCCGCATGGAAAATGGATTGCGGATTTGGGTATGAACATGTACCTTCTATGCTGATAGAAAAAGAGGGACAGGTTTTCTTTGGTACCAAAAACGGAAAAGTATATGCCATTGATCCGATAAAACAACAGAGAATCTGGACATACAAAATCGATAACTCGATGGTGAATACAGTGAATGTGATCAGCAAACACCAGCTAGTAGCTTCTACCATGGATGGTAAAGTAGCCCTCCTGGAAATAAAATAACCAATCTTATGCGTAACCTCTTTATTGCCTGTCTGCTTATGAGTGTACAATTTTCGGCCCAATCTCAGCAACGGATTTTTATCTATCCTTCCGAAGAAGGCATTGTGATTAAAGGTTTTGATACAACTGCCCCATACATGGATTACTACCCTGCTAAAAATACTTCCACAAAAAAAACAGCCGTACTGATTTGCCCCGGTGGAGGGTATCAAAACCTGGCATGGGAAAAAGAAGGTGTGTACCCTGCACAGTTATTCAATGATAATGGCATCGATGCCTTTGTATTAAAGTACCGCCTCAACAACGGCAAACAGGAGGGACACCGCTATCCCGACCAATACAACGATGTAACCACCGCCATCCGCATCATCCGGTCTAAAGCGGCTGACTGGGGTATTGACCCCGATAAAACAGGGGTGATGGGCTTTTCGGCAGGCGGGCATCTGGCTTCCACTGCCGCTACCATTTTACAAAAAGGAGATCCCGCTGCAACAGATCCGCTGAAACGGATTGATACCAGACCCTCGTTTGCTATTTTAATTTATCCCGTAATTACCATGGATACCAGTTTTGCACACCGTGGCAGCCGCAACAACCTGCTGGGTAAAACACCTGATGAGGCTTTGGTAAATGCACTCTCTACCGAAAAAAGAGTAAGTACAGCAACCCCACCCGTATTCCTGATTCATGCGGATGATGATAAATCGGTGCCTCCACAAAACAGTATTGCTTTTTACGAGGCTCTTAAAAAAAATAAAGTGAAAGCTTCTTTATACATCTATGATCATGGTGGTCATGGTTTTGGTATGGCTCCTCAAGACCCTCTGCTAAACCAATGGCCCATGCAATGTGTGCAGTGGTTGAAAAGACAGGGCTTTTAACCTGCAAAGGTTGTAACAAGTAAAAAATATTACTAGAGATAATTGGCGATATTTACCATAATAATTTTCTAACTTTCCTATCTCATCATTACAAAAACACAAACTAATACCATCATGGCAAAAGCAAGCAAAAAAAAGGCCGTTAAAAAACCAGCCAAAAAAGCGGCACCCAAAAAAGCAGTAAAAAAAGTGGCTAAAAAAGCAGCAAAAAAAGCAAAGCCGGCTCCGAAGAAAAAGGTAGCCGCGAAAAAAGCACCTGCTAAGAAAAAAGTAGCCCCTAAAAAAGCGGTAAAAAAAGCAAAACCGGCACCAAAGAAAAAAGCTGCTGCAAAAAAAGCACCCGCAAAGAAAAAAGTGGCTCCAAAGAAAAAAACGGCCATTAAAAAAGTGGTAAAAAAAGCCGCAGCTAAAAAAACACCTGCCAAGAAAAAAGTAGCCCCTAAAAAAATAGCCGTTAAGGCCCCCGTAAAAAAAGCAGCCCCTAAAAAAGTAGTAAAGCCTGCTGCTAAAAAAGTGGCTCCAAAGAAAAAGCCAGCTGTAAAAAAGCCGAACCCTGCACCGGTAGCCGCTCCTGTTGAAACACCAGCACCCGTAGCTCCTGTTGAAGCACCCACTCCGGTTACAGAAGTTACCCCTGAATCAGGAAATGGTACCCTTTTCGGATAAGCAAATTATTTGATTTACCTATATCAACAACTCCCGCAATAAAAGCGGGAGTTTTTTTATGTTATTACATGTTTCTAATACAACAGTCAATACGGTTTTCGAATATCTTTATCACTTGGGTTCTGTTTACCTCACCAAAACTATCTACTATGCGCAGTATGCTCATTACTTTGATTTGCATAAGCTGTTTAACAAGCACAGCACAAACCACTTCAAAAATTGCCGATAAAACCAAAAACATGAAACGCTATGATGGCTATTTCACTTTTTGGTGGGATGCTACAAACGGCAAGATCTGGTTATTGGTAGATAAATTTGATAAGGAGTTTCTGTATGTAAACTCCCTACCTGCAGGGTTGGGATCGAATGATATTGGTTTGGACCGTGGCCTGATAGGCGGCACTAAAATTGTTGCCTTCAATAAGGTTGGAAAAAAACTAATGCTGGTACAACCCAATTACAGTTACCGGGCTACTTCTGCGGATAAAAATGAACAACGTGCTGTAAAAGAATCTTTCGCCCAATCTACCATCGCCAGTTTTGTGGTGGATGAGGATGAAGGAGATAAAGTATTGGTAGATGCCACTTCTTTTTTTGTGCGCGATGCGCAGAATGTTGCAGACCGCATTCGCCTGATGCGCCAGGGTAGTTATACATTTAGCGAACCACGCTCTGCCATGTACATGGCCAATACCAAAAACTTTCCATTGAACAGTGAGTTTGAAGCTACCATTACCTTTACCGGCGGCAGTGACGCAGGTAGGTTTGTAACTACGGTTACCCCTTCTGGGGAGGCCATTACGGTTCGCATGCACCATTCTTTTGTGCAGTTACCCGATAACAATTATACACCCCGCCGTTACGATATCCGCAGCGGTTATTTTGGTATTTCTTATTTTGATTACAGCAGTGCTTTCACAGAACCAATAGAACAATTATTCATAGCCCGTCACAGACTTGAGAAAAAAGATCCATCTGCGGTTGTAAGTGAGCCTGTGAAACCCATTGTATATTATTTAGACAATGGAACACCCGAGCCCATCCGTTCTGCCTTACTGGATGGTGCAAGATGGTGGAACCAGGCATATGAAGCAGCCGGTTTTACAAATGCATTCATTGTAAAAGTATTGCCTGATACCGCCGATGCCATGGACATCCGCTACAACATGATCAACTGGGTTCATCGTTCTACACGCGGATGGAGTTATGGTGCCTCGGTAACAGACCCGCGCACCGGTGAAATTATTAAAGGCCAGGTTACCTTGGGATCGCTTCGGGTGAGGCAGGATTATTTAATTTTTACCGGATTACTTTCTCCATATGAAAATGGAAAGCCTGTACCGGAAACCATGAAGAATGCAGCTTTGCAGCGCTTACGTCAACTGGCTGCGCATGAAATAGGTCATACTTTGGGATTACAACATAATTATGCATCCAGCTTTAATAACCGTGCTTCTGTGATGGATTACCCGCATCCCAATGTGTTTTTAAATAGTAAAGGCGAGATTGATTTTTCTGAAGTATACACAAACGAAATAGGGGAATGGGATAAGCGAGCCATTACATATGGGTATGCTGCATTTCCTCCCGGAACGGATGAGAACAAAGCATTGAACACCTTATTGGAAGAGAACACCAAAAAAGGATTACTTTTTATTGCCGATGCGGATGCCCGCTCTGCCAGTGGCTTTCACCCAAAAGCTCATTTATGGGATAATGGAAATGATGCCGTAACAGAATTAAAAAATGTAATTCAGGTACGCCAAAAAGCACTGGCGCAGTTTTCTGAACAGGCCATTCGGATGAATACACCTTTGGCAAGACTGGAAGATGTATTGGTACCTGTATACAATTACCACCGTTACCAATTGGAAGCCGCCAGCAAACTAATTGGTGGTATGAATTACAGCTATGGTGTACGCGGAGATCTTCAACCCACGCCACAGGTATTACCCAAAGCCATTCAGGAAAAAGCATTACAGGCTGTACTCGATTGTTTATCGCCAGAGTTACTCACCATGCCGGAAAAGATCATGCAAATGATACCACCACGGCCACCCTTGTATTATGGAGTAGGTGAATTGTTTACCAAGAGAACGGGTATGAGTTTTGATCCCGTTGCTGCTGCAGAAGCACTAACAGATTATGAACTTGGTTTTTTATTTAATGCAGAAAGAGCCAACCGTTTGGTACAACATAAAGCACTGGCCAATACCATTGGATGGGATGATGTACTGGATGCCATCATTACCAAAACATGGAAAGCCCCGCTGCAAAAGGGTTTACAAGGAACCATACAACTGCAAACACAACAGATGGTACTAACATGGATACTCGGACTGAGCCAAAGTGATAATGCAACCTATGCCGTAAAATCTATCTGCTTTGAAAGGTTACAATCATTAAAACAATATGCAGAACAAATGAAAAATACACCCGGTGTAAAAGCACATTACAGTTATGCGGTTGAGCGTATAAGCAAACCCAAAGACATCAGCTTACCTCAACACAAAGACATTGCACCCGGTGCGCCGATTGGATGTGATTTTGATGATAATTGAGTTTTGTGAGGCGTGAGTGGTGAGAGAAAAATGCTTACGCATAACAGTTGGTGTTTCAGTATAAAATTCTAAAAAAGAAATGCCCTTATACCTATAAGGGCATTTCTTTTAATACGCTATTTTTTGATTGGGAAATGCCTGATGGATTCCGTAAGAGATACAATTTTATTGTTTGAAATTTTAGCATCATTTATTACCGCTATAGAATCTACTTTGTCTTTCATATCGGTAGTGATCTGTGTATACCATATAGTTACATACTCATCTTTCTTGTCTTTCGAAATCACGGATTCAAAATCCTCCATTTTTATCGTCATAGATTTCATGCCTTTCCAAAAGCCGGCAAACTGGGCCTTTAAACTATCTTTCGAAAGTCTGGCATCCATAAAGTCTCCTTTCCAAGCTACCGTGTCTGCAAAATAGCTGGCGCTTTCCTCAATATTTTTATTTTCAAATGCTTTTAATGAGTTCAATAAGATAGCAGTATTTTCAGAACTGCCTATATCCCAGTTATCGGGTTTGGCAATGGTATAGGCATAGGTTGTCTTAGCAACAGTACCAGAATCTTTACTATCTGTTTTATCGGCAGTGGTATTACAGCTTACGCTGATGCATACCAACAGGCAAAGGGCAATCATTGTTTTCATACAGTTTGTTTTAGGTAAAAAATAAAGAAGTATCGAACAAAGTACACTTTACGCAGCAGACTTGCAATAATAAAAAAGCTTCTGTCGTTTTAGACAGAAGCTTTGTATACAAAAAGAATATTCTTCAGCTCATCATACCAGCATGCGCAAAGGCTCTTCCAGTAAGCTTTTCAGTGTTTGCAGGAAAGCGGCACCGGTAGCACCATCCACCGAACGGTGATCGCAGCTCATGGTTACTTTCATTACATTACCTGCCACTACCTGTCCGTTCTTTACAACGGGTACCTGCGCAATTCCACCTACTGCGAGAATACAGGAATCAGGTGGATTGATAATGGCCGTAAACTGATCAATTCCAAACATACCCAGGTTAGAAATAGTAAACGTACTTCCTTCCCAATCTGCCGGTTGTAATTTTTTATCTTTTGCTTTCTGTGCAAATACTTTTACTTCGGCTCCAATCTGGCTTAATGATTTGGTATCGGCAAAACGAACCACCGGTACCAGCAAACCATCTTCTACCGCTACCGCTACACCAATATTAATGTGATGATTATAACGGATCTTATCGCCCAGCCAGCTGCTGTTTACTTTAGGGTGTTGCTTTAATGCCAATGCCGTTGCTTTCAATACCATATCATTAAAGCTCACTTTTACCGGCGCCACTTCGTTGATCTTGGCACGTGCCGCAACCGCTGCATCCATATCAATAGACATGGTGAGATAGAAATGCGGAGCGGTAAACAAGCTTTCACTTAAACGGCGTGCAATGGTTTTACGCATTTGAGAAACAGGCACTTCATCAAAACTTTCTACACCGGCCGGTGCTGATGTAACAGGAGCCACCGTTTTAGAAGCAGTTGCCGCAGTTGTTGCAGCGGGTGCCGCTGCAGGTGTAAAGTTGTCTATATCTGTTTTGGTAATTCTTCCGTTATCGCCACTGCCTTTTACATAACGCAGATCGATCCCTTTTTCGGTAGCGATTTTTTTAGCAAGAGGTGAAGCAAAAATTCTTCCATCATTCACTACTTCAGCAGCGGGCAAACTTGCCGCAGTTGTAACCGTACTTGCCTGTTCTGTTTTTACTGCCGGCTGCGAACCGCCAGCTGCAGGCTGAGGAGCACCGCCGGCTTTTACAGCAGCTACAATGGCATCCACATCCAATCCGGGTTTACCTATGATGCAGAGCAGATCATTCACCAATATTTTTTCACCGGCTTTGGCGCCCTGGTATAACAGTACACCATCTTTATAACTTTCCAGTTCCATGGTGGCTTTATCGGTTTCGATATCGGCCAGCACTTCTCCTTTTTTAACTGTATCGCCAACATTCTTCTGCCATCCGGCAATCACGCCTTCCGTCATGGTATCACTTAACCTCGGCATCAACACCACTTCTTCCATAGCAGAAACATCTATTGAGGAACTGGCAGGAGCAGGAGAAGCAGCAGCCATCGCTTTTGTTTCAACTGCAGGTGCAGATGTTGCTACTACAGCAGTACCTCCGGCATGCTTAGCCAGTAATGCAGAAATATCTTCTCCAGCTTTGCCGAAAATAGCAAGCAGGTCATTTACCTGCAATTTACCACCGGTGGGGGTTCCTATGTGTAACAAAACACCATCCTGGTAACTTTCCAGTTCCATGGTGGCTTTATCGGTTTCTACTTCTGCCAGCAAGTCGCCCTTCTTTACCGTATCACCAATGTTTTTGTGCCAGGCAGCAATAACACCTTCGGTCATGGTATCGCTTAGACGGGGCATTAAGATCGCTTCAGCCATAGTTCAGTTGCTCTTTTAAATGAGCCGTGAAATTACAATAAATCGCGGATTTCACGGAGTTGGATATGAAAGATCGCAGATTTCGCGGATTTGATTATGAAAGATCACAGATTTCATGGATTTGATTATGAAGGATCGCGGATTTCACAGATTTAAATATGATTGAATAGGAGCCTGCCACCATGTAAAATAAATGAGCCGCTCATTTACAGATAATTATTTTATTAATCTGCGAATCAACGGCTCTTATCCGTAAAATCATACCTCAATCCGTTCAATCCGCGATTCAATCATATTTAAATCCGTGCAATCCGCGATCCCTATTGCCCCTGCGCTAAACTATACGCCTTTTTATCGCCCCACATATTCAGCAGTTCGGTTGAGCATATTTTGAAGTCGTTGGAAAGACGTTTGTATAATTCCAGAATGTCTACCTGTGTTACCGTTACATCTCCCACACTTTCAAAACGGCAGGCGTATTGGTTTACCAGATTGGTGAAAGAAGAACCGGTAGGCCAAACCTGGGTACCACGGTTACTGATGGTTACCAGTTTAAACAGGTTCATGGTATGCTTCAGACTTTTTTCTGCAATCACACTGGGTTGTTCATTACTTTCTATGAACAGATCCACTCCAATAATTCGTTCTTTCTGGCTTTCTACGCTTTCGAGCATGGGGTAATCATCCAGTTTAAAATGGGTGGGGGTTGCCGGCTGGTTAGGAATATGTGGTTTGGGATTATGTGCCGGTAATTTTCCGAAATTGCCAATAATGGCATTGGCAAACTCAGTGGTACTAAGTGATGGGATCGATTTATCACCAAAATCACCTGTATGTACCCCACTTTCTAATGTAAATAACAGGGCATTTTCAATCATGGTAGCCGCTTCCATTAATCCAAGGTGACGAAGCATACCAAAACCACTTAATAAAAGAGCAGTAGGGTTGGCGATGTTTTTTCCGGCAATATCCGGTGCGGTTCCGTGTACGGCTTCAAATATGGAAATATGGTCGCCAATATTTGCGGAGGGGGCAAAACCCAATCCACCTACCAAACCTGCACATAAATCACTCACAATATCACCCTGCAAATTGGTTAATACCACCACATCAAATACATCGGGCTTACTTACCAGTTTCATGCACAGATCATCCACAATTACATCATCCGCGTTCAGTTCAGGATATTCTTTGGCTATTTCATAAAATACATCCAGAAACAAACCATCGGTTAGTTTCATAATATTCGCTTTATGGCCGCAGGTAATGCGTTTGGTGCCTTTCTTTTTGGCCATTTCAAACGCATATTTGATTACCTGTATACTTCCCGGGCGGGTAATAAAACGGCGGCTGAGTGCCACATCATGCGTTAGCATATGCTCAATACCGCCATATGTGTCTTCAATATTTTCGCGAACAATGGTAATGTCTATGGGAATTCCGGCTTTACTGAAAACCGTATCCACCCCATGCAGTGTTTGAAAAGTTCTTTTATTGGCATAGGTGTTCCATGTTTTACGTGCGGTTACATTCACGCTTTTTACCCCTTTGCCTTTGGGTGTTTCCATAGGGCCTTTGAACAAAATACCGAGCGACTCAATGGTTTGCTGCGCTTCAGGGGTCATGCCGTTACTGTAGCCTTTGTCAAATACCCATTTGCCCATATCTACAAACTCATATTCCAGCGGTACTTTGGCGGCTTTGAACACAGCTAATACGGCATCCATAATTTCAGGACCGATCCCATCTCCATTTGCAACAGCAATTTTTGTCATAGCTCAATTTTTCGTGTGGCAAAATTACGCCCAATCCCAACACAATTGTGTTAAATCAGGGGGGAATTTAGTCGATAGTCCATGGTCCATAGACTATGGACCATGGACTATCGACTATGGACTTCCACCTCCCCGCCATTGCTATAATTTCACGCGGAAACTCAGCATCATTTCCTTATTTTTACTAAAAGCAAGTATTTTACATGGCATCTAAAATTTCAGAAGGGGTTGAGATTACGGTAGAAACTTTTTACCAGTCTGACTACAGCAACCCGCTGAATAGTGAATACATGTTTGCCTACCGCATCACCATTGAAAACCATAATAGTTTTACCATCAAATTGCTACGTCGCCAATGGTTTATTTTCGACAGCAATGGCGAGCACCGCGAAGTGGAAGGCGAAGGTGTGGTAGGTGTGCAGCCTGTTTTAAAACCCGGAGAGAATTACCAATACGTAAGCGGTTGTAACCTGCGAACTGAAATGGGCAAAATGCATGGCACTTACCAGATGCAGAATGAGAACAACAAACAATTGTTTTCCGTTAATATCCCTTCTTTTGATATGATTGTTCCTACTAAGATGAATTAAGAACCTGTTTAAAATTAAAGTTTTCAATTACCATAGGGCTATTGAAATTTCATAGTAGGTGCACTACTTATTTCGATAAGCACCTGTCAAGCTCGCGGCTCACAGCTAATAGCTAGAAGCTTACAACGAAAATCTTGCATTTTTAAACAAGCGCTAAGTATTACCTCGGCTTATATTTTGCTTCATCAAAAATTTGCTTCGCAGGTGTTTTCATCAACACATCAGGTGAAATATCTTTTTTCTTCTCCATCCATTTACGAACGATTTGCAGCCCAACAAACTGACCGATATTTCCGGGAGAAGCATCGCCGAGTGCGGGTGTACTAGGACCATCATTCATATAATCACGGGTAAGATTGGGATCGCTGTTGTATAACAGATCGTTCTGCACAAAAAAACTCCAGATATTTTTTTCACTATCGTAACAGCCCTGCAGCTGTAAAGCGGTGTATCCTGTTTTTAAAGTGTCGGCCGTTTCGGGTAAAAAAAGATCCAGCAGGTATTGGCGTTTGCCTACCTCTACCATTTGCTCTGCCAATGGTTGCCCTGCAGCATTGTTAGGGTACATATCATCAATAATATTCCTGATACAATTCACAGGTATATAGGCAGGCTCAAATCTTCTGGAAATAAATAACGGGTACATTTGTTGCCCCACTTCGCTCAGGTATAAGGGATAATCTCTCCCCAAATACATTTGCAAACCAACAGCCAGTGCATTGGGTGTAATGATATTCCCAAAACTATTGAGCGGGCCAATAAAGGTGATGAGTTTGGTGGGAAGCTTGTACGAAGGAAAATAATAATGAACAAACTGGAGTCCTTTTTTAATCTCTGCTTCAACCACGGTAAAATCTTTTATCTTCTCTTTCGAACTAAGGTACATACTGCGGTAGCTGCTGCTGAACAGGCGCACATCATTCACCGCACTATCCGGTGAGGTACCGAGAATATTATACAGAAAATCCTGCGTAAATCCCGGGTGCAGGGTATTCAATTGTTGCAACGATGTTTCTATCGCAAGGGTATCCATCGAAAAAAAATCTTTTTCAAACCGTTGTGTTTGCAGTGTTACCTGTATTCCCGATACATCAGGAACAGACCGTTTGGTAGAACAGGCGGAGATAAACAGTAACAATGAAAAAAACAATAATGATGTTCTCATATAATGATTTGTGGCAAAAGTAACCGCTGCCGGTAAACATTCAGGTTAGGGTATTCATAAATTCAGTATCCGCCTTTGATTTGTGTACAGAAAAATTAAAAACTCCATAAAGTTCCTGAACTTTGTGGTATGAAGATATTTATAGCCCAGCAGAATTATCATATCGGCAATTTTGAAAGTAATACCCAAAAGATCATCGGTGCTATCAGGGAGGCCAAAGCTCAGGGGGGAGACCTGATTATGTTCAGTGAAATGTGTGTTAGTGGTTACCCGGCGAGAGATTTTGTGGAATTTGATGATTTTATCAATAAATGCTACGACGCAGTTGAACTAATCAAACAGGAGGCAGATAGCATTGGGGTTTTAATTGGCAGTCCTGCAAGAAATACACAACGCAAAGGCAAAAGTTTATTCAATGCTGCTTTTTTTCTCTACGAAAAAGAGATCAAAGCCGAGATCCATAAAACACTCTTACCTACGTATGACGTGTTTGATGAATACCGCTACTTTGAACCGGCTTTTGACTGGAAAGTAGTTCCCTTCAAAGGAAAAAAATTAGCCATCACCATTTGTGAAGATATCTGGAACCTTGGCGATAACCCGCTATACCGAATTTGCCCCATGGATCAGTTGATGGAGCAGCAGCCCGATCTCATGCTCAACATCAGTGCATCGCCATTTGATTATACGCATGATGAAGACCGAAAATCTGTGATCAAAGCCAATGTGGTCAAGTACAAATTGCCTATGTTCTATTGCAATTCTATTGGCAGCCAGACAGAAGTGGTATTCGATGGCGCTTCGCTGATTTTTGACAAGGAGGCCAATTTGATCAAAGCATTTCCCCTATTTAAGGAAGCCATGGACAGCGTAGTGTTGTTTGAAGATGGCACCATGGATGCACCCATTCTGGAACCCGCCAGCCGTGTGCCTGATAAAGAATTAAACCCCGCCACACTGGAACCCGAATTAAATATTGCACAGGTGTACGATGCGTTGATACTGGGTATCCGCGATTATTTTGGCAAGATGGGATTTACCAAAGCCATACTCGGCTCATCAGGCGGCATTGATTCGGCGGTAACACTAGCCATTGCCTGCGAGGCATTGGGAAAAGAAAATGTTCGCGCCATATTAATGCCCTCCCCTTTTTCAACCGATCATTCGGTGAATGATGCTGTTTTACTTAGTAAGAACCTCAACAATCCTTATGATATCATTCGCATTAATGAGGTGTATGATTCTTTTATAAAAACATTAGAGCCGGTATTTAACAACCTGCCCTTTTCTCTTGCAGAGGAAAACATACAGAGCCGCAGCCGCGGAAACCTGTTGATGGCCATTGCCAATAAATTTGGATACATTCTGCTGAATACTTCCAACAAAAGTGAGCTGGCCACAGGATATGGTACATTATATGGCGATATGGCCGGCGGATTAGGTGTACTGGGTGATTGTTACAAATTACAGGTGTATGCTCTTGCGCGTTACATCAATCGCAATAAAGAAATCATTCCCGAAAATATCATTAACAAAGCACCCAGTGCAGAATTACGACCCAATCAAAAAGACAGCGATAGTCTTCCCGATTATGCAGTGCTGGATCAGGTATTGTATCAATACATTGAAAAAAGACTGGGGCCTGTTGAAATCAAAGCACAGGGATATGATGCTGCGATTGTTGATCGTACATTGAAATTAGTAAACACCAACGAATACAAACGCAACCAGTTTTGTCCCATCATCCGCATTTCTCCCAAAGCATTTGGTGTGGGAAGAAGGGTGCCGATTGTTGGAAAATACCTTTCTTAAGTACGAGGTATGAGGTACGAAGTTAGAAGTATCCCTACTTCGTACTTCTAACTTAACATGTTGTGCTATTGAACTAGTTTATTTTAAACCGTGCCTTGGTGTATTCTAAGACTATTAAATGGGCAATTTTATTTTTCAAGCTGCCTGTAAATAGTCGTTAACAAAGGGTGATTGTCGCTTTACAACGGCAAACATCCGGTACAGGATTTTATTTCGAACGATGTTAATGGTACT
>CALSAD010000013.1:0-116567 GCA_943372845.1 Chitinophaga pinensis
ACTATTCGACATTGTGTATCGCTCACGGCCGCTGGGCCTCGTGCCTGTTACCGGGCTGCTTTGGCCTCTGATCAGATCTGCTTCGCATGATCTGATCTGTCTACGCTTCGCTGGACACCGAACCCAAAGAGGCCCGTCCACAGGCACTGATTAGGACTTATTCATCAAGCACCCTGAATTAACAATTTTTTATTAAAATAATTTTTGAAATGGCCTCTGAAAAAAAGCGTTAAGAAATGAACGATGCTTGGCTATCATATCCTGTTGAAGATCACATTTGCATCATAATTGAACTAAAGATTGGCTTTAGACTTCGTTCATTTTAGCGGAATGAAGTAAACCTGTCTGCCGACAGGCAGGTTTTAGCTTTTTTTCATCCCGCCTGGGCGGGATTGACTTTTTTTGTTACTTTTTTGTGTCAAGACAAAAAAGTAAATAGCGGAAATGCTATTAATTAAACTAATTGAAATATCTAATAGCACAACACGTTAATAGTTATCCTGAAAATAGTTTAGCCCTTTTCACCGCAGCGGCACACAAAGCGGGGAGATTAATTGCGTAAGAGCCAGTTCTTTAATCCAAGAAAAGATGCATTCATTTTTACACTTTGCTTCTCTTTGTTAAACAATGGTTGTGCAGATTCGGGTATAGCAATTTTTTTGCCCGTCATGGCTTCTACTGTTTCCGGAAATTTAACGGGGTGTGCCGTTTCCAATAATATACCCGCTTCTTCACGATGATGGGAAAGGTAATCCTGCAATGCATAATAGGCTACTGCCCCATGTGGATCTAGTGTATACCCATACTTTTCATACACATGGGCAATAGTTTGTTTTGTAAGATCATCGGTTACCGTATAACCAGAAATTTTTTCTTTGATCGTTTCATAAGCACTTCCAAACAACTCCATCACGCGGATAAAATTACTGGGGCTACCCACATCCATGGCATTGGATATAGTGGGCACCGCTGTTTTTGATTGGTACTGCCCGCTTCGCAGGTATTCAGGTACAGCATCATTTACATTACAGGCTGCAATAAAATGCTTCACCGGCAGGCCACTCACATGCGCCAATAAGCCTGCACAAATATTTCCAAAATTACCACTGGGCACTGCTATCACAGGCGGGTGCTGTTTATCTTTCCATTGCTGATAAGCAAAGAAATAATAAAATTGCTGTGGTAACCATCTGGCAACATTGATAGAGTTAGCAGAAGTTAATTGTAATGCTGCATTCAGGTCGGCATCCATAAATGCATCTTTCACCATCGCCTGGCAATCATCAAAACTTCCATTTACTTCCAATGCGGTAATATTTTGTCCGCAAGTGGTTAGTTGTAATTCCTGCACGGCACTCACCTTGCCTGATGGATATAAAATAACTACTTCCACACCTTCCACACCTAAAAAACCATTGGCTACTGCGCCACCCGTATCACCCGAAGTAGCCACCAATACGGTTACTTTCTTTTTTTGATCTTGCGAAAAATAACCCAGGCATCGGCTCATAAAACGTGCACCTACATCTTTAAACGCAAGTGTTGGGCCGTGAAACAATTCTAGTGAATAGATCTGGTTGCTAACCGGAACCAGCGGAAAAGGAAAATTGATGGTTTCTGAAACAATGCGTTGTAAATTTTTGGAATCGATCGTGTTACCTACATAAGGCTGCATGATGAGGAAAGCAAGCTCTTCTTTGGAATACGCCGCTATATTGGCAATCACGGAAGCATCTATCTGTGGAATGGTTTCCGGAAAGTACAATCCTTTATCCGGTGCCTGCCCTTTAATGGTGGCTTCGCGGAAATCAACGGAAGTTGCTTGTTTGTTTAGACTATAAAAATTCATGTTTTATTTTTTCTCGCAAAGGCGCGGTATATAATACCTCCTTGCGTGTATTAATGATTGTTATCTATGAACTTCACACCAGTATGGTTAATGGTTGTTACATAAGTATGGTGTTCCAACGAAAGTTTTTCATACACATCATGCATCGTTTTTTCAACGGCTTTTGCTGTAATCTCATTTTTACTCAACATAAAAATGGATGGGCCCGAACCGGAGATACCTCCACCCAATGCGCCC
Source organism: Chitinophaga pinensis (assembly GCA_943372845.1). Taxonomy (GTDB): domain Bacteria; phylum Bacteroidota; class Bacteroidia; order Chitinophagales; family Chitinophagaceae; genus Sediminibacterium; species Sediminibacterium pinensis_K. The sequence goes on from CALSAD010000013.1 coordinate 2,087, forward strand.
GCTTCTTTACTGCGTTGTTTGATCAGATCAAAACCAGGTATCAAAATACTTCTTACCGGTTCAATCAATACATCTTCCAGTGAGCGGCCAATCAATTCGTAATCAGATTGCAGCAACCCTGCTACCAACCCGGCTATATTGCCCCATTGTTTTATTGCATCTTTTAACAATACCTGTTGCTTCAAAATGCTGCGTGCATCCGCCGTGCGCACTTCAATTTGCGGATGCACAATGGTTACATATAAAGGCGGGGCTGTTAGTGGAATAATATCCAAAGGGAAAATGGATCGTATTAAGGTAACGCCACCATAAATGCAGGGTGCAATGTTATCCGCATGTTTTACTCCAGATGCTACTTTTTCTCCATTCATGGCAAAGCGAACCAGGTCTTCTTTGCTAAAACGATCATTCAATAAACGATTGGCAGCAACCACCGCCCCGGCAGAACTGGCTGCGCTGGAACCCACACCACTGCCGGGTTTGATATGTTTACAAATACTCAATTCAAATCCAATCGGTTCTGTTATTTCTTCCAGCATAGCCAATAAGGCTGCACCCGCTACATTCAGTTTAGGTTGTGTTGGCAAATTGTATTCATCCAGATTAATAATAGTTACCCCGGGTGTATCTATAAACCGAATATGCATTTCGTCGTACGGCTCATTCACTGCAAAACCCAATACATCAAACCCACAGACCATATTGGCCACTGTAGCCGGGGCATGAACAGAAACGATACCTCCTTGTGTATTGTAGGGGGAATGGAAAAATTGATGACTAAAAAATAGTTTCATAATGCATTCTTTAAAGTCTCTTCTCTATTTCATAGAGAAGGGGTATTCACACCCTCTCTACAAAGTAGAGAGGGTCGACGGGCGAAGCCTCGTCGGGGTGAGTTGAGTGAATTTATCGCGCTACCCTGATAATATCCGCAAATACCCCACTCGCCGTTACATCCGCACCAGCCCCCGCACCTTTAATCACCAGTGGTTGTTCCGGATAACGATCGGTATAAAACAATACCAGGTTATCTTTTCCATACAAATGATAAAAATCCGAATCAGCAGGAATATGCCGTAACCCTACAGATGCTTTTCCATTTTCATAGTGGGCAACGAATTTCAATTTGCAATGATTGGCTGCTGCTGCTTTATAAATAGATTGAAAATGTGCTTCCTGCTTTTCCATCTCTGCATAAAAATCTTCCACACTGCCTTCAAAACATGAGGCAGGTAAAAAATATTCATTACTGATATCGTCCATTTCCAATTGCTGACCTGCTTCCCTTGCGAGGATCATGATCTTTCGCATCACATCGCTACCACCAAGATCCAAACGCGGATCAGGTTCTGTATACCCTTCTGTCTGTGCCTGCCTTACTACCTGTGCAAAAGGCTTTGTGGCATCATAATTATTAAATACAAAATTGAGTGTGCCGGATAACACAGCCTGAATTTTATTAACCCTGTCCCCACTGCGTAATAAATCGTTCAGCGTTCCAATCACTGGCAAACCCGCTCCCACATTGGTTTCAAAAAGAAAAGAAGAATTGTATTCTCGTGATAAGGCTTTTAATTTTTTGTAAGATTCATAAGAAGAAGAACAGGCTATTTTATTACAAGCCACCACAGAAATACTTTTTTCCAATAAAGTTCCATATACAGAAGCCACTTCTGCGTTTGCAGTTACATCTACAAATACACTGTTGCGTAAATTTTTATGTATGATCTGCGCTACATAATTATGTATGTTGCCAGGAGGGGCTTCCTGTAAGGCATCTTTCCAATCGGCCAATGCCAAGCCCTCTTCGTTGATCAATATTTTTTTACTATTGGCCAATCCGGTGATCTGTATCTGTAACCGCAAGGTGTCCTGCAAGTATTGAAACTGTTTCTGTATCTGCCCAATCAGTTTGCTACCAACATTACCCGTTCCGGCAATAAATACATTCAATTGTTTGTAGGTGGTTTCAAAGAACTCCTCATGTAACACATTGATCGCTTTCTTTACATCTGTTGCAGATAAAACAGCTGAGATGTTTTTTTCAGAAGAGCCCTGCGCAATGGCACGAACGTTGATACCATTTCTGCCCAGCGCACCAAACATTTTTCCACTAATACCAGGATGACTTTTCATTTGTTCACCTACCAATGCCACAATAGATAAACCAGTTTCTACTTTCAGGGGATCTACTTTACCCGATGTAATTTCATGATCAAAAGCCTGATCTATAGAACGGCGAGCCTTCTCAGTATCCCCTTCATTAATCCCTACACAGATCGAATGTTCAGAAGAACTTTGTGTAATGAGTATTACATTCACTTTTTCATTGGCCAACGCTTCAAATAGTCTTTTTGAAAACCCGGGAATACCTACCATTCCGCTTCCTTCCAGACTTAACAAACTGATTTTATTGATACTCGAAATGCCACGGATAAAACTATCCGTAACCGCTGATTCATTTTCAATCAAGGTTCCAAAATCATCAGGTGCAAAAGTATTTTTAACCCATACCGGTATGTTTCTATGCATCACTGGCTGAATGGTGGGCGGGTAAATGATCTTGGCACCAAAATGCGATAACTCCATTGCTTCCTGGTAAGAGATTCGCTGAATGGGTTTTGCATTCTGCACCAATCGTGGATCGGCTGTCATCATACCACTTACATCTGTCCATATTTCCAATGCACTTGCATTTGTGGCTGCGGCAAAAATGGCTCCGGTATAGTCAGAGCCACCCCTTCCCAATGTAGTAGTATTGCCATTGGTATCACCAGCAATAAAACCCGGGGCAACATATAATTGTGAGGGATTATTTTGCAGATACAATTCAATATTTTTCTCTGTTTTATTAAAATCCACTACTGCATTTCCATGATAGGAATTGGTTACTATAAGTTTGCGGCAATCCAACCAGCACTGGTTAATTCCGCTAGATTGAAAAGCAGCCGAGATCATCATAGATGAAAGCAACTCACCATAACTCACAATGCGGTCGCGGGTTCGCAGCGATAATTCTCCCAGTAAAAAAACACCATCGCAAATGCCTTCCAACTCATTGAACTGTTGCTTTACTAGGCTTAATGTGGCACTTTGTTGCTGAATGGGTAGTAACTCGCGAACAGTATCCAGGTGGCGGTTTTCCATTTCTTTCAAAACAGTTTTATACCCTTCGTTTGCAGCAGCAGACAGATCACCCGTATGCAACAACTGATCGGTGATGCCGCCCAACGCAGAAACCACGAGTATGACGGGTTCTTTTTGAACGGCAGACTGAACAATACTGAGCACCTGCTTTATATTAGCCGCATTGGCTACCGAACTACCTCCAAATTTTAATACCTGCATATAATCAATTCTTATCGTGTAAATAAATGATTGTTGAAACAGAACACTGATTTCCTTTGTGGAGAACAGCTGTTGAAAGCCCTAGGATGATATAGAAATGTATAACCCCTTACAGGGTTGTAATAATAGCAGTTGTGAACAGCGTGGCTGTTGCTACAGAAGGAGTAATATGTAACTGCGTTTGTTGCATGTGTTTCTAAGACAGATACAAGATAGTGAAAAATTGTTTTCATCATACTAAGTATCCGAACAAATTATCGTTCTGTTTCAGTTCTGTGTAATTAATATGATATCGATCCATGTTTTCTATTAATGTTTCATAATCATGTCTCGATTTGAGCTCTATCCCTACCAAAGCCGGACCAGTTTCTTTATTGTGTTTCTGCATGTACTCAAAACGGGTAATATCATCACCGGTACCTAATACGTGATTAACAAATTCTTTCAAAGCCCCGGGCCGTTGTGCAAAACGAATCAGGAAATAATGCTTTAGTCCTTCATATTGTAATGATCTTTCTTTGATCTCCTGCATCCGGTCAATATCATTGTTGCTTCCACTCACAATGCAGACTATGGTTTTACCTTTAATTTGTTCTGCATAATCATCAAGTGCTGCAATAGACAAAGCACCTGCCGGTTCTACCACAATGGCATCTTCATTATATAATTGCAAAATGGTACTGCATACTTTTCCTTCGGGTACCAAACCCATATCATCTAACACGTCTTTACAAATACTGAAAGTAACATCACCTACTCGCTTTACCGAAGCACCATCAACAAACCGCTCTATGTTTTCCAGCGTTACCGGATGTCCTGCCTTTAACGCTTCATACATAGAAGGTGCCCCTTCTGGTTCAAGACCTATGATTTTTGTTTTGGGAGAAAAAGTTTTGAAAAAGGCACCCACACCCGCGCTCAGTCCACCACCACCAACAGGCACAAATAAAAAATCAATATCAGATCGGTCTTCCAGAATTTCAATACCTACCGTTGCTTGGCCTTCAATAATACGTATATCATCAAATGGCGGAATAAAGGTCATCTTATTTTCTTCTGTGTATTGTTTGGCAGCAATAGCACAGTCGTCGAATGTATCGCCGGTGAGTTTTACTTCTATAAAACCATCCCCAAACATTTTTGTCTGGCTTACTTTCTGGTTAGGTGTAATAATGGGCATAAACACCACCCCTTTTACATTTAATTTTTTACAGCTATACGCAAAACCCTGTGCATGGTTACCTGCGCTGGCGCATACCACTCCTTTTTGTAGCTGATCCTGTGGTAAACTACTCATCATATTATAGGCACCACGCAGTTTATAAGAACGCACTACCTGCAGGTCTTCCCTTTTCAGAAAAACATCACACTGATATTTACGCGATAAGTTGTGGTTATACGTAAGCGGTGTGCGGTTCACTATTTTTTCCAGTCGCTGTTTGGCGCTTAGGAAATCAAGTGTGGGAGTTGATAAGGTAGTTGCCATTAGGTTAATTTGGGAATTTGAAAATTTGAAAATTTGAAAATGAATGATTGCTATTACTCATTTTTCAAATCTTCAAATTTTCAAATCAATCAATATTAGGATGCAACCTGGTTTTCCGGACGTAAACTTCTTACCGTTCTTCCTGCCTGCCATATTTCGCTGTCATGTAATTCTTTCAACTCGGCATCCAGTTTTTCGCGGTAATCCGGTTTGCTGTTACTTTCTATTGATTTTGCAGCTTCTTTACCGGCAGCTACGCTTTCATATAAATCATTAAATACAGGTAATGTAGCATCACGAAATTTCTTCCACCAATCCAATGCACCGCGTTGTGCAGTGGTTGAACAGTTGGCATACATCCAGTCCATACCGTTCTCTGCAACCAATGGCATTAATGATTGTGTTAATTCTTCCACGGTTTCATTAAACGCTTCTGAAGGAGTATGCCCTTTGGAACGAAGTACTTCATACTGTGCTGCAAAAATTCCCTGGATAGCGCCCATTAATGTTCCGCGCTCACCAGTAAGATCGCTGTATACTTCTTTCTTAAAATTGGTTTCAAATAAATAACCACTACCAATAGCGATACCTAACGATACCACTCTTTCAAAAGCACGACCAGTAGCATCCTGAAAAATTGCATAACTACTATTCAGGCCACGACCCTGCAAAAACATTCTGCGCAATGAAGTACCCGAACCTTTGGGTGCTACCAGAAATACGTCTACATCTGGTGGTGGTATAATACCGGTTTGTTCATTATAGGTTATCCCAAATCCATGAGAGAAATACAAAGCCTTACCGGGTGTTAAATGTTTTTTTACCGTGGGCCACATAGCAATCTGCGCAGCATCACTCAATAAATAACAAATGATGGTTCCTTTTTCAAGGGCTTCTTCTATTTCGAATAAGGTTTGTCCGGGTACAAAACCGTCCTTTACGGCCTTATCCCAGCTTTTAGAATTTTTACGTTGCCCAATAATGACATTGATCCCATTTTCTTTCTGGTTCAATGCCTGGCCGGGACCCTGCACACCATATCCAATTACAGCCACTACTTCATCTTTCAATACCTGCTGGGCTTTTGCCAGTGGAAATTCTTCGCGTGTCACTACATTTTCTTCTACCCCACCAAAATTTAATTTTGCCATTTTTATTTAGTTTATTGGTTTACTTGTTTATTGGTTTATTCGTTTATTTTTATTGATATCGGCTTTTGTTCTTTGTTCAGCTTCGTTGTGTCACTCACTTGTACGTTCGGTTCGCTACTCGTCATTGCGAGGATGAAGCAATCTGTGTCCTGAATTGCATGAAGCTTTAAACTACTAAGCACAGATTGCTTCCTCGTTCCTCCTCGCAATGACGATTTACATCGTAAACACTTCATCCTGCTTATCAAGAAATTCATTCTCTATAACTTCTTCGCCGGGTTCTGTATCATCAAACTCTTTCAGCTTTTCATGAAAGCCTTTACTGCTTTTAATAATGGCCACTCTGGCACTCCTTACAAATTCAATCAGTCCGTAAGGCGCTAATACCTCTACCAGTTTATCGGTTTCTTCCCTATGACCACTGGTTTCAAAAATGGTATAATCTTTACGGATCACTACGGCTCTGGCACCATGCTCACGGAGTAATCTTTCTACTTTTACTTTTTCGGCAATTTCATCGGTAGGTACTTTGTACAAAGCCAGTTCCTGCCAAACTATCTCATCATTGTTATTATAATAGGCTTTCAATACTTCTACCTGTTTCTCTATCTGTCGCGCCAGTTTTCTTACCACCTCTTCTGTTTCATTGATTACAATAGTAAAACGATGAATACCCTCTGCTTCAGAAGGAGAAGTATTCAGGCTCTCAATATTGATCTTTCTTCTCGAGAACATAGTAGCAATACGAACCAGCAAACCAATATGGTTTTCGGTGTATACGGTTATGGTAAATTCCTGTTTGTTCATTTTCTACTCTCTTATCTCCTGAAGGAGGAATTGGTTATGTTTGATAATTATGCTTTGTAGCCTACTTACTATTACATACTTTTTCTGCACTGAGCTATTACTTCAATCTTACTTCGCTCACACTACACCCTTGTGGTACCATTGGAAACACATTGTTCTCTTTTCCAACCATTACTTCCAGTAAATAAGATCCATTGTGTTCCAGCATGGTTTGTAATGCCTGTTTCAAGTGGTTACGTTGTATTACTTTTTGTCCTTCAATTCCGTATCCTTTGGCAACCATTACATAATCGGGACTGGCAATGTCTACAAATGAATAGCGTCTGTCGTTAAACAGCTGCTGCCATTGCCGCACCATTCCTAAAAACTCATTATTAAGAATTAAAATTTTTACATTAATCCCTGTTTGCATTATAGTACCCAGTTCCTGTATTGTCATTTGTATACCACCATCCCCAATGATGGCTACTACCGTTCTTTCCGGTGCACCAAATTTGGCGCCGATGGCTGCGGGCAAAGCAAAACCCATTGTACCCAATCCACCGGAAGTGATATTACTTTTACTCTCATTGAACCTTGCATATCGGCAGGCCACCATTTGGTGTTGCCCTACATCCGTTACAATAATCGCATTGCCATTGGTTAGTTCATTCAGGTTGCGAATCACTTCACCCATGGTTAATTTTTCGGTAGTTGGATGCAGTTCTTCAAAAATCACTTGCTTGTTTTCTTCAGCATCACAAGCGCGAAACTTATCAACCCATTGCGGATATACTTTTGCTTCCACCAGTTTGGTTAACATAGGAAGCGTTTCTTTACAATCGCCCCAAACACCAACAGTTGCTTTTACATTTTTATCAATTTCAGAAGGATCAATATCCAGGTGAATTACTTTGGCCTGCTTTGCATATTTATCGAGGCGTCCTGTTACACGATCATCAAAACGCATACCTACCGCAATCAACACATCACATTCATTGGTCATTACATTAGGGCCATAATTACCATGCATGCCCAACATGCCTACATTCAAAGGATGATCTGTTGGCAGGGCACTCAATCCAAGTATCGTCCATGCAGCAGGAATACCTGCTTTTTCAATAAATGTTTTGAATTCTTTTTCTGCCTTACCCAGTATTACACCCTGACCAAAAATCACAAATGGTTTTTCAGCTGCATTGATAAGCTTCGCTGCTTCTTCTACATATTCTTTCCTAACAATTGGTTTGGGGCGATAGCTTCTTACATGATTGCATTTTGTGTAACCTTCGTATGCAAATTTTTGCATCTGCGCATTCTTGGTAATATCAATTAGCACCGGACCGGGTCTTCCGCTTTTGGCGATGTAAAATGCTTTTGCCAATACAGCCGGTATTTCTGTAGCATCGGTAACCTGATAATTCCATTTGGTTACGGGTGTGGTAATATTGATCACATCTGTTTCCTGAAAAGCATCTGTCCCCAATAAATGAGCAAACACCTGACCGGTGATGGCTACCAATGGAGTGCTATCGATCATCGCATCGGCCAATCCCGTTACCAGATTAGTTGCACCGGGACCGCTTGTTGCAAATACCACACCTACTTTACCGGATGAACGTGCAAATCCCTGAGCAGCGTGTATGCCACCTTGCTCATGTCGTACGAGTATATGTTTTAACTTATCATTGTAATCATACAGTGCATCATAAATAGGCATGATGGCTCCACCGGGGTAGCCAAAAATAGTATCCACACCTTCAATGACACATGCTTCCAGTACAGCCTGCGAACCGGTTATCTCATCTCCCTTTACAGAAGAAAGTATTTTGGGTTCAGGACCTACCGATTTTTCTTTCGCGAGATCAATTGCTTCCATCGCTAACCTATTTATTTGCTAATGATTAATTATTATGCCTCATCGGTTACACATCCCTCTGAAGCATCTTTTACCTGTTGTGCGTATTTATATAAAATACCCTTAGTGGCTTTTAAAGCCGGCTGCTTCCAACCGACTCGTCGCCTGGTAATTTCTGCTTCACTTATTTTCAAAGTCATTTTTTTTGTAGCCACATTCAACTCAATCACATCATCATCCTGTACCAATCCTATCAAACCGCCTTTATAGGCTTCGGGTGTAATGTGTCCTACCACAAAACCGTGTGTGCCACCACTGAATCTTCCATCCGTAATCAGTGCCACCGATTTACCTAATCCCGCACCAATAATGGCTGAAGTAGGCTTCAGCATTTCCGGCATACCGGGTGCACCTTTCGGGCCCACATACCGTATCACTACGACGTCTCCTGATTTTATTTTTCCACTATTAATCCCTTGTATCAATTCCTGCTCTCCATCAAACACCCTGGCTGGCCCCTCAAACAATTCCCCTTCCTTACCACTGATCTTTGCCACACTGCCGCCCTCTGCAAGGTTGCCATACAGTATTTGTAAATGACCGGTTGCTTTAATCGGATGTTCTACCGGCAGGATAATTTTCTGCTGGTTAAAATCCAGATCCGGTACATTGGCTACATTCTCGGCAAGTGTTTTTCCGGTAACGGTTAAACAATCACCATGCAATAACCCTTTCTGTAATAAATATTTCATCACAGCCGGCACACCACCATATTGGTGCAGGTCCTGCATTAAATATTTTCCACTCGGTTTAAAATCTGCCAGTACGGGAACGCGATCGCTGATACTTTGAAAATCATCCTGTGTTAATTCCACATCCACACTTTTGGCCATGGCGATCAAATGCAGTACTGCATTGGTACTGCCACCCATTACCATTACCAGCGTAATAGCATTTTCAAATGCTTTACGTGTCATGATATCTTTAGGCTTGATATCTTTTTCAAGTAATAATTTGATTGCCTTGCCTGCATCCAAACATTCCTTTTGTTTCTCGTCACTTAAAGCCGGGTTTGATGATGAATAAGGCAAACTCATTCCCAATGCTTCAATAGCAGAAGCCATGGTATTGGCCGTGTACATACCACCACAGGCACCGGCACCCGGGCATGCATGTTGTATGATTCCTTTGAAATCTGCATCGCTTAAGTTGCCGGCCAATTTTTGTCCCAATGCTTCAAACGCAGAAACAATATTCAGGTCCTGCCCTTTGTAATGACCCGGCGCAATGGTTCCGCCATAGACCATGATAGAGGGGCGGTTCAATCTACCCATTGCCATAATAGAGCCGGGCATATTTTTATCACAACCCGGTAAGGCAATGATGCCATCATAGTATTGCGCACCACAAACTGCTTCAATCGAATCGGCAATGATATCACGGCTAACCAAAGAGTAGCGCATGCCATCCGTTCCATTACTCATTCCATCACTAACGCCAATGGTGTTAAAGATCAACCCCACCAAATCATTTTCCCATACACCCTGCTTAACCAGTTTGGCCAGATCATTCAAATGCATGTTACAAGTGTTACCATCATAACCCATACTCACTACACCCACCTGTGCTTTTTTCAAATCATCATCTGTTAACCCTATGCCATACAACATAGCCTGCGCAGCAGGTTGGGTAATATCCTGTGTTAATGTTTTACTGTACTTATTAATTTCGTTTGCCATGCTTGTTTTTTATCAGCGATTGTGGTGAATAGTGAATTGTCAATTGTGAATATGAAAATTGACCGTTACCAATTGCCCATTCACTACTCTACGTCCATTATTTCATTTACCAATGCCTGCTTATTTTCTACAATCAGATTTTTGTATGCATCCTGTACTTGTCTACTCACAGTTGTTTCCCATGGTAATGCAAACGGTTGATCATCCAATGACTGGAAACCGATTACTTCAGCAGCTGTTCCGCAGAAGAAGGCTGCATCTGCACTATAGATAGCTTCTTTTGTAAATAAGGTTTCTACTACAGGTATGCTTAATTCATCACATAATTCAAGAACAGTAGCACGGGTTATACCTGGAAGTATATTACCTAGAGATGGCGTATATAATGTGCCGTCTTTCTCATAAAAAAAATTCGCTCCCGGACCTTCTGCTACATTACCATTCATATCGGTTAACAGCGCTTCATCAAATCCCAATCCTTTGGCTTCCTGGCTGGCCAGTATTGAGTTTACATAATGGCCGGCGGCTTTTGCGTGAATCTTAAATCCTTTGGGATTGGGGCGCTGAAAAGAAGAGGTCATCACGCGTAATAATTTATCTCCTAAGAATGCCGCCATCTCCCATACTTCAATAACGATAAACGACTCTGTATTGAGATTGAAACTCATATTGGCCGGCGCATATACTACGGGGCGTATATAGGCATCCTGTAAATTATTTTGTTTCAATAATTCATACGTAGCATCTATCAATTCATCGGTAGTCCATGTGTACGGCATATTCATAGATTGAGCAGATATTTTCAAACGCTCAAAATGTTCAATCGCCTTGAATATGCGGGTTTCTCCATGAATGGTTTTATAGGAACGGATACCTTCAAAAACAGAATAACCATAGTGGAATGACTGGCTATAGAAATCTATTTTTGCCTCAGCTGCTTTTACAAAAGCACCATTCAGATAAAGCATGGTGTTACTGTTATAATAGTTTGCCATATATTTTATTTTGGAAGCATTTGAAAAGTTGTAAACTTTTCAAATGCTTTTCGATTCTAAATGAAAAAGCCCCGCCTTTTTGGAGGCGGGGCTTATATGCTTAGTATTTTTAGTTTACCAGATACAGACTCATCCTCCCTGCAGAACAGGAATAATAATGACAATGACAATCGTAATGACTGTTCTGATTGTGTACATATTATTTAATCTGCTTTGCAACATGGATGAATTCGTTAAAACGAAAATACTCCCACCATCTCAAAAAACAAAGAACTTAAGTAACTATTTTACAAAAACACACTTCTTTTTTACAAACGTGTGTTAGCTGTTATATAATGGTAGACTGATTCAGGCTCGCATTACTACTGCGCCTACCACCATCTCTATGCCTTTCAATATGATCGGCAATCAAATCACCAATGGCTATGGTTCCATAGTTATTAATGGGGTCTACATCTTTTGATACAAAGCCATGCGATAAGGTCCACGCTACCGCGTCACGAACTGCATGTGCCTCATCCAATAATCCGAAATAATCCAGCATCATTGCTGCAGATAAAACAGAACCCAACGGATTGGCAATGTCTTTACCAGCCGCCTGCGGATAAGAACCATGAATAGGCTCAAACAAGGCAGTTGTATTACCAACAGAGGCAGAAGGCAATAAACCTAATGAACCACTTAACACACTGGCTTCATCACTAATAATATCGCCAAACATATTTTCGGTTAATACCACATCAAACTGCGCTGGGTTAAGAATAATTTGCATGGCAGCATTATCTACAAACATATAATCTACCGTTACGTCTGCATATTCAGCCGCAATCTCCTGCACCACTTTACGCCATAAGCGTGAGGTTTCCAGTACATTGGCTTTATCTACCAATGTCAATTTCTTTTTTCTTTTCTGTGCATATTGAAAAGCAAGGTGTGATACCCTTTCAATTTCCGGCTTGGTATACACACAATCATCGGAAGCCCTTGTCTGGTCTTCGCTCAATTCTTTTTTACCAAAATAAATGCCGCCGGTTAACTCACGAAAAATCACAAAATCCACGCCTTTCAATTGTTTTGCTTTTAGTGGCGATAGGTGTTGCAATGCATGATAAGTATTGATGGGCCTGATATTGGCAAACAACTGTAACTCTTTGCGCAACTTCAGTAAACCCTGTTCCGGACGCACTTTTGCGGTTGGGTCATTGTCGTATTTAGGATGGCCAATGGCTCCAAACAAAATCGCATCGCTCAGCAAACAGGTTTCAATGGTTTCATCCGGTAATGGATTCCCTGTTTTATCAATCGCATCAGCTCCCATAATACCATAACTGTAGGTAAAGCTGTGCCCAAACCGGTGCGCCACCGCATTCAATACTTTAATAGATTGTTGTGTTACTTCAGGGCCAATGCCATCTCCCAATATAACCGCGATCTTCTTTTCCATTCTGTATCTAATATTTTATTTTAATTATGCTGCAATCCTTCCTTGTTCCAGTTTTAAAGAATGGGTTACACAGGAAGGAATCTCTTCTTCGTAATGACTTACATATACCAATGTCTTCTGCATTTCTATGCAAATGGTATTGATCAATGCAATAAAACGTGCTGCCACTTCCGTATCCAATCCCTGACAAGGCTCATCCAATATTAACAAGGGTGGATTTTTTACCAACGCTCGTGCAAGCAATACCAGTCGTTGTTCGCCATTGGATAATTGTTTGAAATATTTTTTATGCATTGCTGTGATCTCTAAAACAGTCATCCATTGCTCAACAATGTTTTTTTGTTGTACAGATAAGTGACGAAATAACCCTATGGTATCAAACAAACCGGAAGCCACTACTTCATAGGCAGTTGCAGCTGAATCGAAATAATGATGCAGTTCGGGTGATACATAGCCAATCTGCTGCTTGATATCCCAGATACTTTCACCACTTCCTTTTTTTTGATCAAACAAATAAATTTCATTGGCAAAAGCCTGTGGATTATCTCCATTAACCAGACTTAACAAAGTAGATTTACCCGAACCATTATGGCCCGATATGCTCCAGCATTCGCCTTTCTTTACTTCCCAGTTAATATTATCGAGAATGGTTCTGTTGTTATAGTTAACAGATGTATTCAACATTTTTATTGCTATCGAAAAATCAGGATAGGTATAAGCCGGTGCAATGGTTTTGCAGGCTTCGATAAAGACTGTGTTGATTTCCTGTTGGCCTACATTCTTTTTTTGTGGAGCATAGGCATCGCGGGTTAACATGATTCCTAATTTTCCTTCCTGTAATGCTGCAATATGTGTTACAGAAGAAGGAATATCACCGGGTGATGTAACCAGTAAATAATGAACTCCTTTTTGAGCAAGTGTGTCTAATATCCCGTTCAATTGATTTCTGGCCGTTACATCCAATCCTACATATGGATTATCCAATAACAACCATTCTGCATTTTGTAAAACCGCTTTTGCTAATTGAAATTTTTTGTGTTCGCCATTAGATAATTGAATCAGACGGGTTTGTAGAACATGGCTGATACCGAACAGCGATGTGGTTTCTATTAGTAAAGATGCATCACTGTTGATTTGCGCTAAGGCTTCTGCCACAGTAATGGCATCTTCCGAATCATTGGAATTAAAGCGCTGCTGGTAGTAAAAAGAAGTAAGATTGGAAAGATTGGTAAAATAATGTTGCTGCGAAATAACCGCAATGCGCGGTGTATGATCATTTTGAAAAGAGATATTTCCTGAAGCAAAACATTGACCGGCCAACGCTTTGATCAATGTGGTTTTCCCGCTTCCGGAAGCCCCAATCACGGCAAGTCTTTCTCCCTGCTGTAAAGTAAACGACAGATTCTTTAACACAGGCTGACCCGACAGTTGTACTGTAAGATCATTTACCTGCAAAAGGGGGAATGCTGTCATATAGATGTATTTACGAAGCCAGCTGTGCTTCAAAAGCTTCTATCTGTGCTGTATGATTGATGAGGTAATCAATATCATCATACCCATTCAGCAAACAGGTTTTTTTATATGTATTGATATCAAATATTTCCTGCGCACCGGTAGCATCTATGGTGATGGTTTGTGCCGCCACATCAATGGTAATGGTGGCGTCATTTGCCAATGCAAACAATTGCGCTAAAAAAGCATCGCTTACTTTCACCGGCAATACGCCATTATTCAATGCATTGTTTTTAAAAATATCTGCAAAAAAACTGGACACAACGGCTTTAAACCCATAATCCTGTAAAGCCCATGCTGCATGCTCGCGGGAAGAACCACAACCAAAATTTTTTCCTGCCACCAAGATCTCTCCACTATATTTTGATTGATTCAACACAAAGTCTGCTTTGGGTTTTGTATCATCATTATTCTCATAACGCCAATCACGAAACAAATTCTTACCAAAACCATCCCGGGTTGTGGCTTTTAAAAAGCGTGCCGGTATGATCTGGTCTGTATCCACATTCTCCATATGCAATGGAACAAAGCGACTCTGTATTTTTTGTAATGGTATCATTTTATATACGCTTAACGCTGAATGCCTAACACAAAACGCTGTATGCTTAACGCGTTTTGCGTTCAGCGTTAAGCGTTAGGCATTTAAATAAGTTCTCTTACATCTGTTACAACACCTGTAATGGCTGCTGCTGCTGCTGTTAATGGACTTGCCAATAACGTTCTGGCACCGGCTCCTTGTCGTCCTTCAAAGTTTCTGTTACTGGTACTGATACAATATTCGCCTGCCGGAATTTTATCTTCATTCATTCCCAAACAGGCACTGCAACCTGCCTGGCGTATTTCGAAACCGGCTTCTTTAAAAATTTTATCCAGTCCTTCTGCATGCACCTGCTTGGCCACCTGTTGCGAGCCGGGCACAATCATTACCTGTACCTGTTCATTCTTTTTTCTTCCTTTTACCAATGCGGCTACCAACCGCAGATCTTCAATGCGCGAGTTGGTACAGCTACCGATGAATACATGTTGCACCGGCATGCCCAACAACGGTTTGCCTGATTCCAATCCCATGTATTGTAATGCCTTGATAATATTTTTTCTTTCGCCTTCATCAGGAATGGTATCGGTTACCGGTATCAATCCATTGATGGCAATACCCAAGCCCGGATTGGTTCCATACGTAATCATGGGTTCTATATCTGATGCATTGATGTTGATCTCTTCATCAAATACTGCATCTGCATCACTGTATAATTGTTTCCATTCTGCCATTTTCTTTTCCCACTGTTCTCCACTAGGTGCAAACTGGCGTCCTTTGATATAGGCAAACGTGGTACCATCCGGTGCAATCATTCCGCCACGGGCACCCATTTCAATACTCATGTTACAGATGGTCATTCTTGCTTCCATAGACAAAGCGCGGATAGCAGAACCGGCATACTCTACAAAATAACCCGTAGCACCACTGGCAGTTATTTTTGAAATGATGTACAGAATAATATCTTTCGACAACACACCATTATGTAATTCACCATCAATATTGATACGCATTACTTTGGGTTTTGTCTGTAACAGACATTGCGACGCAAATACCATTTCCACTTCACTGGTACCAATACCAAAAGCCACAGCACCAAAAGCTCCATGTGTAGAGGTATGACTATCACCGCAAACAATGGTCATGCCCGGTTGTGTAATACCCAATTCAGGACCAATCACATGCACAATTCCCTGAAAAGGATGACCCAGGCCATACAATTCAATGTTATGCTTCTTACAATTTTCTATGAGTTGCTGTACCTGTAAGCGGGAGAGTTCGTCTTTAATAGGTAAATGCTGGTTCAGCGTTGGTACGTTATGGTCAGCAGTTGCAACCACTTGTTGCGGACGAAATACTTTCAGTCCTCTTTTTTCAATACCATTGAATGCCTGCGGACTGGTAACCTCGTGTATAAAATGTTTGTCAATGTACAGCACTGAAGGCCCATCATCCATTTTTTGTACTACGTGTTTGTCCCAGATCTTATCAAATAATGTCTTTGCCATACTAGAAGTTAATTAAAGCGTGGTGTAGAAACACCACGCTGCTCAAACTAAAACTATACTGATGAGAAAATCCTAAGCGATGGCCGGCTCGGGCTTATAAGCCTTGGCCAGCTGGTGCAGATCCTCTTCCTCAATTTCTTTTTTTCTGTCTGCCACCTGTAAGAACGATTCATAAAGAACATCGATATCGTTACGTGTAAATTCATAACCAATTTTCTGGAAACGGTGTGCCAGTGCACTTCTTCCGCTTCTGGCGGTAAGAACGATCTTACTGCCTTCGGCCCCAACTTCTTCGGGGTTAATGATTTCGTATGTTAATGAATCCTTCAGAAAGCCATCCTGGTGAATACCGGATGAATGTGAGAACGCATTGGCCCCCACAATGGCTTTATTCAATTGCACAGGTACCCGCATGGTATCAGACACTTCGCGACTGAGCGGGTTAAGCATTTTGGTTTGGATATTGGTATATAATCCCAAATGTTTGTGTTGTTTTAATACCATCACTACTTCTTCCAATGAAGTGTTACCGGCTCTTTCGCCTAATCCGTTAATGGTACATTCTATTTGTCTTGCCCCTGCAATAACACCCGCAATGGAATTGGCTGTGGCCAATCCCAAATCATTGTGGCAATGACAGGAGATAACTGCTTTATCAATATTGGGTACATTATTTACGAGGTACGCAATCTTATCACCGTATTGCTGTGGCAGGCAATAACCGGTTGTATCTGGAATATTTACTACGGTAGCACCCGCTTTAATCACAGCTTCTACCACACGCGCAAGGTATTCGTTATCGGTTCTGCCCGCATCTTCTGCGTAAAACTCAACATCATCTACAAAATTTTTGGCCCATTTTACGGCCTGAATGGCACGCTGTAAAATTTCTTCACGTGTAGCATTGAATTTGGCTTTGATATGATAATCGGAAGTGCCGATTCCGGTATGAATACGCGGGCGTTTGGCATACTTTAATGCTTCAGCTGCTACTTCAATATCTTTTTGTACAGCCCGGCTTAATCCACAAACACTCACATTCCTCATGGCTTTTGAGATCTCGGTAACCGATTCAAAATCGCCAGGACTGGAAATAGGGAAACCGGCTTCGATGATATCTACACCCAATGCTTCCAGTTTCAGGGCTAGGTTCAGCTTCTCTTTGGTATTGAGTTTGCAACCAGGCACCTGCTCACCATCACGCAGTGTAGTATCAAATATGTAAACGGGTTGATCCATTATTCTTTTTTATATCTATTTTGTACTTACAAAAAGGCAGGCCAATTCATTTCGTTATCGATTGCCGTTAATAACAAAGTTGGTAGCCTGCCATTTTCGAATATACTTTGAATGATACCCGAAATAAGATCAAAATTGATGGTAATTTACAGTCTATAAACCCGGTATAATCGGCTGAAAGCCTTACCAGTACTGGATTTTTATTTAAAAAAATTACGATGCCCAACCGTTCTGCAGATTCTCTTTTTCAACTCATTCAATCACTCGAAAGGTCGGAAAAGCGGAATTTTAAGCTGTATATGACCCGTAATTCGGGCTCGGGCGACCTGAAAGTGGTGCAATTGTTCGATGCCCTTGATAAAATGAAACTGTACGATGAAGAACAGTTGTTAGTTAAAAACCCCTCCATTCAAAAGCAGCAGCTCTCTAATTTAAAGGCCCATTTGTACCGCGAGATCCTGGCCAGTATGCGCCTGTTGAACCAGGAAGAGAATATTGACCTGCAATTACATGAACAATTGGATTTTGCCCGTTTGTTATACAACAAGGGATTGTACCTGCAGAGCCTGAAAATACTTGACCGTGTTAAAGACATGGCACGTGCCAATAACCAGGTTACCTATATTTTACAAGTGTTATTTCTGGAAGAAAAAATCGAGGCATTGCATATTACCCGCAGTATGCAGGACAGGGCAGAAAAATTAAGTGCCGAAGTGGAGGAAGTAAATGGACGATTGAAGCTGATTGGTGCTTTATCTAACTTATCACTGCAATTATACAGTTGGTATATTAAAAATGGTCATGCCCGCAATGAAGAAGACAAAGCAACAGTAGATGCTTTTGTAAACAATACGGTGATACAGGAGGCAAAAGATGCCAAAGGTTTTTATGAGCGTTTGTATCGTTACCAGTGTTTTTGCTGGCATGCATTTATTACACAGAATTTTCTGGGGTATTACCGTTATTGCCAGAAGTGGGTAGACTTATTTGATGCCTGTCCGAAAATGATCGACATAGAAACAGCGCATTATATTAAAGGCTTGCATAATTTAATGGGGGCACATTTTGATCTGCGCAATTACCAGAAATTCAATGAAACGATACAGTTGTTTGAAAAATTTATGGAAAGCCCTGTGATACAGGGCAACCGTAACAACCTGATACAAACTTTTATCTACCTCAATATTTCAAAACTCAACAAACATTTTATGCAGGGAACGTTCAGCGAAGGGTTAACGCTGGTTCCTTACCTGGAAGAGAAGTTATCAGAATATGAATTGTATCTGGACAGGCATCGTGTATTGGTGTTTTATTACAAAATAGCATCCCTTTATTTTGGAAGTGGTGATGCAGATAAGAGTATTGATTATCTGAACAAAATCATCAACTGGAAAGTAGACCTGCGAACTGATTTGCAATGTTATGCAAGATTATTGCACCTGATAGCCCATTACGAATTGGGTAATTTTGATTTGCTGGAATACTTACTAAAATCCGTATATCGCTTCATGTATAAAATGCAAAACCTGAGTATTGTAGAGGAAGCCGTATTTGCTTTTTTAAGAAAATCATTCAGCTTATCACCCAAACAATTAAAACCACAATTTGAAAATCTGCTGGGTATTTTACAACCATTGGAAAAAAGTGGTTTGGAGAGCAGGGCTTTTATGTATCTGGATATTATTTCGTGGTTAGAGAGTAAGATCACCGATCAGCCGGTACAAAACATTATTCGCCAGAAATACCTGGATGCGAAGAAAAGAGCAGAGTCCTGATACAAATCTTCTAACTGCACCTTTGCGCCTTGGCGTGAAATATTCTCGCAAAGGCGCAGTTGTTTGGGATGTGTATTTCAATTATATTCATTCTCAATTCACTGCTATGAGAAAATATATCTGCCTGCTGGCAACTGTATGCCTGATCAACATATCCTACGCACAAATTACCAAAGCCCCCGAACGCAAGGAAGGGATAGGGCCTTATACACAACTGATTATTCGGGGTGTTACTTTAATTAACGGAACGGGTGCGCCACCGCAGGGACCGGTGGATATTGTGATAGAACAAAACCGCATTACAGAGATCAGATCTTTGGGCAACCCCGATGCAAAGATTGATGCTGCCAGAAGACCAAAACTGAAAGAAGGCGGCAAAGAAATAGATTGCCAGGGTATGTTTGCACTGCCGGGCTTTATTGATATGCACGGACATATTGGTGGTACGGCACAAGGTACACCTGCAGAATATGTTTTTAAATTATGGATGGCCCATGGCATTACCACCATCCGCGATCCATCAACCGGCAATGGATTGGATTGGGTATTGGATCAAAAGAAAAAAAGTGCGGCTAATCTCATCACTGCCCCGAGAATATTAGCCTATACAGCATTTGGCCAGGGAAGTAAAACACCGATTGTAACAGCAGAGCAGGCAAGAAACTGGGTACAGCAAAATGCAAAGAATGGAGCCGATGGTATTAAATTCTTTGGCGCATCGCCCGAAGTGATGGATGCAGCCATCCGTGAAAATAAAAAATTAGGATTACGTTCCTGCTGCCACCATGCACAAACGGATGTTGCCAGGTGGAACGTATTAAATTCTGCACGCGCCGGCATGACCAGTATGGAACACTGGTATGGATTACCCGAAGCATTGTTTACCAACAAAACCATTCAAAATTTTCCGTTAGAGTATAATTATAACAATGAGCAACATCGTTTTGAAGAAGCAGGAAAATTATGGAAGCAGGCTGCTGAACCATATAGCGAGCATTGGAATAAAGTAATGAATGAATTGCTTGCGCTGGATTTTACGTTGGATCCCACTTTCAATATTTACGATGCCAATCGCGATCTGCAAAGAACACGCCGTGCCGAATGGCATGAAACTTATACCCTTCCTTCGCTCTGGAAATTTTATGAACCTAGTCAGCAATCGCATGGATCGTATTGGCATAACTGGGGTACAGAACAGGAAGTGGAATGGAAAAATAATTACCGTTTGTGGATGACCTTCATTAATGAATACAAAAATCGTGGCGGAAGGGTAACCACCGGATCTGACAATGGTTTTATTTACCAGACCTATGGCTTCGGCTATATACGCGAATTGGAAATGCTTCGCGAAGCCGGATTTCATCCGTTAGAAGTGATACGCTCTGCCACGTTATATGGCGCACAGGCATTGGGATTGGAAAAGGAAATTGGCAGTGTAGAAGTAGGAAAGCTCGCAGATATTGTTATTGTAAATGCCAATCCGTTAAAGAATTTACAGGTATTATACGGTACCGGCGCCATTGAATTAACCAAAGAAAACAAAGTGGTAAGAACCGGTGGTGTTTTGTATACCGTTAAAGACGGCATAGTATACGATGCCAAAAAATTGTTGGATGATGTGAAGCAAATGGTGGATGCAGAAAAGAAGAAAACAGGCTGGCAATTAAAACAACCCGGTATGTAGATCAGGCCAGAAGATCGATGGTTATTGGGAAAGTAATATGTATGGCACATCCATTACCGGGTGATGTTTGAATTTCTACCAATCCATTGTACAGATCCGAACGGCTGATAATGTTATACAGGCCAATCCCTTTTCGGTGCTGTTTAATATCGAACCCAACCCCATTGTCCTGAATTTTCAGGTAGATCTTATCTTCTGTTCGCAACAGCTCAATATTAACCTGTGTGGCCCGTGCGTGTTTACTAATATTGTTCATCTGCTCCTGCACAATACGAAAGATGCTTAATTTAAAATCGTACTTGATATCTTCTTCATAAAAGGTATCTGCCGTTAAATCTATCTGAAGTGTATTCACGGCAGATATATCATCCAATAACCCTTCAATGGCTTTACTAAGACCAAAGTGTTTGATCAGTGGTGTTACCAGTGTTTGCGATAGTTTCCGGATTTCTTCAATGGCATTGAGTATGAAAGCAGAAGATTGTTTTAGCAGACCCGATTCGTCGGGAAATTTTTGCTCTGCAGATGCTATGTACATCATGGCTACGGTTAGCTGCTGGTTTACATTATCATGCAGTTCGGTGCTGATTTCATAGCGCTCTTTTTCCTGCACCTGTATCATGGCCTCGTTGATCTCTTTTTGTTTCAGTAATTTTTCCTCTTCCAGTTTTTCTTCCAACCGTATTTTTTCGGTAATATTATTATGAATGGCAAGAATAGCGGCACGGCCTTTATATTCTATTTTGTGTGAAGAGATATCCAGTATTAAGACCTCACCATTTCTTTTTCGATGCTCCCATATAGAAGAACGCTTTCTTACATCACTCTCTAAAAATTCTTTCGCAAAATTTCTAACCCTTGCATGATGTTCTTCTGCACGTAATGCCAATACATCCATTTGTAACAATTCTTCGCGGGTATATCCATATTCACTCTGGGCAATATCATTTACTTCCAGAATGGCCAGTGTTTGCAGATCCCAGATAAAAATAGGCAGTGGGTTATTGAAGAACAGGTTACGATAACTTTCATTGCTTTCTATCAGGCTTAGGCGGATGCGGTTACGCTCGAGGCTATACTGGATAGATTTTGCCAACAACCTTTCATCAAACTCTCCTTTAATCAGGTAATCCTGTGCACCCTTGGCCATGGTTTCCAAAGCCAGCTCAGTATCTGCCAATCCGGTAAGCACAATAATGGGAATAGAAGTAGCATACGCACTTATCTGGTTATACGAATTAAAACCAGAGCTGTCTGGCAAAGAAAGATCGAGCAATACTACACTGATCTCCTTAGTGTTAATGGCTTCAATGGCACCGGCTGCACTGGAAGCCGTGTATACATTAGCAAAAGAAAGGCGTGTTAAACGCAGTGTTTCTTCCAATAAAAAAAGGTCACCGGGATTATCTTCTACAATCAGTATGGAGAGTTGGTTGGTATTTTCTGGTATTGCCATTGCGTATAAGTTCGTCTATCTGTTAAATAATCCGGTGCACCATTCCATTACCGGTATTGATCTGGAAATTTGCTGATGGTAAAATAAAAACAACTTCCTTTTCCGGGTTCTGATTCTACCCAGATCCTGCCTCCATGCTTATCTACAATTTTTTTACAAATGGCCAGCCCAATTCCTGTTCCGCTGTATTCGTTTTTGTGATGCAGACGTTGAAAAAGTACAAAGATCTTTTCAAAGAAAATGGGTTTGATGCCAATACCATTATCCCGAACACTGAACAGATAATAAAATTCTTCCTCCTTTCCTTCAATGCGCACCTCAGCCGATTCACCACTATGATATTTCAATGCATTACCCACCAGGTTTTGAAATAACTGAAACAGCTGTGTTTTATTAGCTTTTATCACCGGCAACGAATGATCGACGATGATGGTTGCTTTCATTTCCTCAATGCGTCCCATAAAAACATTGGTTACCTCATTCAATAAAACATGGGTATCAATTTCGGTAAGGTCATCTTTATTAGAACCCACTCGTGAATACTCCAGCAAATCCATGATCAGTTTTTTCATTCTGTCTGCACCATCTACCGCATAGTGAATGTATTGTTCTGCGGTTTCATCTATCTGGTCCTGGTATTTTTTCTTAAACAGCTGCAGAAAACTGGTGATCATCCTAAGCGGCTCCTGCATATCGTGCGAAGCAATATAGGCAAAGCGTTCCAATTCAACATTGGAAGCTGTCAGCTCATCTGCTCTTTGTTTCAGTCGGTTATTCAGCTCCAGTAACAAAGCTTCATTTTCTTTTCTTTCTGTAATATCCCTTGTTGCACCAATCAGCCGGATAGCATTGCCTTCTGTATCGCGTATGATATATCCTTTGTCTGATACATACGCATAATTTCCATCACTTTTTAAAAACCGGTATTCATCTTCCCAATATAATTGTGCGCTGTCCTGAATAATCTGGCCCTGCTTTATCATTACCGCGTTAAAATCATCCGGATGTATCCGGTTATTCCAGAAATTAATTTCTTTTGAGGCAAACGCAGGATCATATCCAAAAAGCACCTTCAGTCCCTGCCCGGTTCGGGTTACCTTGTTGGTGGCCACATCCCAATCCCATATGGCATCATTGGTAGCCAGGGCCACCAAATCATAGTTTTGATTACTTGAGCGAACGGCTTCCAACGCTATTTTATTTTCAATAATCACCAGCAGAATATTCTTTGCCCTTTCTAAAGTGGCCTCTTCCTCCTGCGTAGGAAATTTGTTTTTTTTATAGTAGATGGCAAATGTACCTAACACCTGGTTTTTTGAGTTGATTAGCGGAAATGACCAGCAGGCTTTTACTCCTTCGTCCCGTGCCAGCGTAAGATAATTTTGCCATAGCACACTGTTTTCAATATTATCAATAATCACTTTTTCTTTTCTGAAAGCGGCTGTTCCGCAGCAGCCCACATTGTCGCCAATTTCAATTCCTTCCGTGGCCGAGAGGAATTTTTCTGACAAATCAGGAGCAGACCAATTGTACAAACGGTTATCTTTTAAGCGAAGTACCGAACAAATCATTCCATAGTGCAATTGCTGAATTTGTTTTAGATAAAAAGATAGTGTTTGTTCCAGTACACTATCCGGTTTGGCATTCATTTCCAATACCTCTCTCTCCAGTTTTTCCAGTATACGCAGGTTTCTGACTTCGGTTACATCTTTAAAATAAACAGAAATGTTTTTTTCGGAGGGATACGCACTTACATCTGCCCATACTTTATACATGGGGAAATATTCGCGAAAACGAATAGATTTATTCTGTTCAAACAATGTTTTATAGTCGATGTGTTCTTTGAGAATAGCCAGGGCCGGAAATTCGTTCCATAGATTTTTACCAATCAGATCCGCTTCCCTTTTTCCAAGAATATGTTCTGCGGCAGTATTCCAGAAAATAATTTTCCAGTCTCTGTCAACAATTAAAAAACCATCGGTAATACTATCCAGTACCGTTTCCAGTAAAATGCGACTATCTTCTTCTTTCTGATGAAGGCCCTGTGCCTCTTCAAGAAGAGAAGTTAGTTTTTCTTCCTGTTGTTTCTGCGGAGAAATATCAGTACCTACAAAACTGGTAATGTCGTTTCCGTCTTCATCTTTTAAAATAACAAAAGATATTTTTAAAGCAAACTTTTCGCCGTTGCGGCGGATGCCGGTAAGCACTCCATTGGCCGTGCGGCTCTCATCACGCTTACAAATCAACTCTATAAAAGCCGGATCTGTTTTATCAAATAAAGAATGCCCTCCCTGCGTTTTCAACTCTTCTTCTGTATAACCAAACATATTGCAGGCAGCGGCATTGGCTTCCAGTATGGTGCCATCCATTTTTGCCAACACAAGTGCATTGAGTGAGGTTTCAAAAAAAGATTGATAAACAGATTTGGTTGACATAGCTACCCGGAGATATTTGATGGCTGTAATTCAAATAGAAAAAAATGCCTCTTACTATGGTACATTTCTTTCTGATGAACCCAATTTCGTTAAGATTTGGGTTATCGCCAAGATTAGTTTTGGTTGGTTATGACTCTTTAGAAATTTTTAACCGCAAAGGCACGAGGGCACTATGGAACGCGAGGGAATTCTTCAATTTTACTTGGCACAGCTTCGTGCCCTTGCGGCTTAGCGGTGAATTGATGCGCAGGGTAATGTCTGCTGTAAAAGAAAACGTCCCGCAAAAAGCGGGACGTTTTCTTTTACTTTTTCTCAACCGTTGGGTAACTGATACCCAATTGTTCCAGATAGGTTTTGTATTTAGAGGGGTCGTAATAAAATTTCTTCATCTGTTCGCGATACGTGCCCATGATTTCTTTATTTAAAAAAATAGCGGGTGCATCTGAGGCTTTGATAAAGGGTTTATACTTTACATCTTTGGTTTGTACATTGGTAAAATAGTCTTTTGCATCCGCCAGTATTTTCGGATCGGTAAACAAATCAATTAGTGTTAATGCCGTGGCTTTGGCACCTGCCAGCGATCCTTTGTGTGCTATAGGTGTTGCCATGGCAATGGCATCTGCCCAATGATGCCCTTTTGTACCGGGTATATTAGCAGGATAACGTAATACAATGGTAGGCAGGTTCCAGGCAATATCTGCAATATCATCCGATCCGCCGCCCCATGAAAAAGGTACAGAACCTTTTAAGGTATCGAGTGTGTTTTTCAATCCGTTGATCTCTCTTCCCTGGTTATCTTTTTTAGGAGCTTCCACCAGTTTCTGAACCGCGCGCGCCATTTGGTTATCAGCATCTGTCCATTGAGGAAACCCTACCTGTTTAATATTTTTAACCATGGCTTGTCCCAGTGCTTTATTAAAATGCCCGGGCCATGCCGTTCCTAAAATGCGGTAATTCATTTTTGTATCCGTCATCATCGCTGCGCCATTGGCTATTTTGATACCCGCATCGTACATGCTCTGGATATCTTCATATGTTCTCTCCCTGAAATAATACCATACGCTGGCTTTGGATGGAACCACATTGGGTTGATCGCCTCCGTCGGTAATTACATAATGAGAACGTTGGGTAGGTTTCAGGTGCTCGCGTTTAAAGTTCCAGCCTATATCCATTAACTCTACAGCATCCAATGCGCTTTTACCACGCCAGGGTGCCCCTGCTGCATGAGCTGCATCTCCTTCAAATGAAAACTCCACTGATACGATACCATTATTACCCGGATCGCCATAGTCGCATCCAAAATCACTGCTAACATGCGTAAAAATGCAGGCATCTACATTTTTAAAATAGCCATCCCGTATATACCATGCTTTACTGGCCACCAGTTCTTCTGCTACACCAGGCCAGATAAGCAATGTGCCGGGAATATTGTTTTTCTGCATTTGCTCTTTGGCAGCAATAGCTGCAAAAATAATTACGGCCTGACCCGAGTTATGGCCTTCGCCATGTCCAGGCGCTCCTTCTACAATCGGATCTCTATAAGCCACACCAGGTTTTTGCGAAGCTTTGGGAATACAATCAATATCACTGCCCAGTGCAATTACCGGACTTCCATTACCCCATTTAGCCATCCATGCAGTGGGTATACCAGAAATGCCGCGTTCAATAGTGAACCCATTTTTTTCGAGAATACCTGTGAGATATTTAGAGGTTTCCGTTTCCTGAAAACCCAGTTCACCAAAACTGAATACCATATCCACCATTTCCTGAATGCCTTTTTCTTTTGAGGCAACAGAGCTAAGGGCTTCGGCTTTGAGTTTGTCAACCAATGCCGCTTCATATTTTTTTGTGGCTTGTGCATAGCCATTCACAAATGACACACACATGAGTAAGCAAATAAAACAAGTTGTTTTTTTGCGCGATAAAAACTGCAAAGTCTTCATATATATTGTTTAACTAAGGAAATAAATAGACTGATTTATTACAGAAATAGCAAGCACCAACAAGATAAGAAAGGAAAAAGAAAAAGCGGCTCGTACAAGCCGCTTTTTATCAGGCGTAAATTCTTTCTACTGCATCTCTGAATTTTTCCATCACCACTTTTCGTTTTAAACTCATTTTAGGTGTCATCTCTCCTGTTTCAATGGTCCATTCGCGTGGCAGTAATTCAAATTTTTTGATCTGTTCTACATGATTGAAGAACTGGTTAAAACTTTCTACCAGTTCGCGATACAATTCCAATACTTTGGGGTGGTGTATCACATCTTCATTAGTAGTATAAGGAATATCTTTTTCTTTCATCCATTCGCGCAGCGCAGTAAATGATGGAACAATCAGCGCTCCTACAAACTTTCTTTCGGAGCCCACCACCATTACCTGTTCAACAAAAGGACTTTCCTTTAATTTGTTTTCGATGGGTTGTGGTGCTACATATTTACCACCACTGGTTTTAAACAATTCTTTTTTACGATCGGTTATCTTAAGAAATTTTTTGTCTTCCCAAACACCAATATCACCCGTATGCAACCAGCCGTCTATTACCGCTTCTGCTGTAAGGTCGGGGCGTTTATAATATCCTTCCATTACACAGGGGCCCGTAACACAAATCTCTCCATCATCAGCCAGCTTTACCTGTATACCTTCTATTATAGGGCCCACCGTTCCGAATTTGGTACCACCTTTTGCCTGCCGGTTTACAGAAATCACCGGACTGTTTTCCGTAGGTCCGTAACCTTCATACACCGGCACTTTGGCTGCATTAAAAATACGCAGTAGTTTAACCTGGCAAGCCGCACCACCGGTAACAATGAAGGATACATTACCACCCAATGCTTCTCTCCACTTGGTAAAAATTAATTTATTGGCCAATGCTAATTGCATATCGTACCAAATGCCACCACTTTTGCGGTTATCGTATTTTTCTGCAAGACTTACTGCCCAGAAAAATAATTTTCTTTTTATTCCGGTTAGTTCCGCACCCTTGGCCATGATGCGTTCAAATACTTTTTCTAACAAACGCGGTACGGTGGTAAAACCATCGGGCTTTACTTCGCGCAGGTTATCACCAATGGTTTCCAGGCTTTCTGCATAATAAATACTGATGCCGCTATAGAGATAAATATAGGTACAGGTTTTTTCGAAAATATGGTTGAGTGGTAAAAAACTCAGCACCTTGGTTTCAGGTGCATCATTAAATGGAAAACTTACTTTAGAGAACTGCACATTGCTGTATATATTTTTATGGCTAAGCATTACCCCCTTTGGTGTGCCGGTAGTACCAGAGGTATAAATAATGGTAGCCAGGTGCGAAGCAGGAACTCCTTTTTTAATGTTGTCGACATCTTGCAGAGAAGACTCATCTGCCAATGCAGTAACCTCGCTCCAATGTTTGGCACCCGCTATGCGATCGAACGTGTATATCGAATTAATGGAAGGCACTTTATCCAGTAGCCCTTTTATTTTTTGCAGCATTTCATCGTTACTTACAAAAATGTATTTCACGGCTGCATCATTCAGAATAAATTCCAATTCCAGCGGGTTGGTGGTAGGATAAACAGGAACGAGAATAGCACCCAGCTGTTGTACAGCTAAATCTGTAAATACCCATTCAGGCCGGTTATTACTGATGATGGCAATTTTATCGCTGCCGGTGGGTGTCATATCATTTCCGCTTACACCCAGTTTTAATAAACCGGCACTGAAGCTGTTAACGGTATCTGCTACTTGTTGGGTGCTATAGGTTACCCATTGTCCGTTTTCCTTGGCTGCCAGCATATCCTGTTTGGGAAATTGTTGCAACTGGTGATCTACGCAATCAAATAGTCTCTTAATGGTCATATGCAATCGTTGATCTTATATAGAAATTTGTGTGATTGTGAGGACACAATCACTGCCGCTTCAGCTACCCTTCTTCTTCTTTCTTCAGTTTTTTATACTCGTCGGTAGCCAGGTCATGCTTACTTCCATTATAGGCATCAAAATACTGGAAGCCCAAACCCAGTCCCCAACCCAACATTACCCATATGGGCCATGGATAATGACCAGATCCTGCTTGCCGGTCACTGGTAAACCACCAGATTCCCCATAAAAAAGCATTGATCACTAGATAACTGAAAAGACTTTTTTTAAAAGAAGCTCTTTTCCGGGCAATTCGCCAGAGACGATCGTCGTTAGACTGGTCCATACTGAGAAGTTTTGAACTTTCAAATTAGGCAAATAAGCACACATAAAAAAGCCGGTGTATCAGACACCGGCCTTCTGAAACGATTTCGCTCCCTTACTTTGAAAAATAATATTCTCCTGCCGGCACTTTAAATACACGGCTTTGCTGAAAAGCACGAAATGCATCGCTTTCTTTGGTATGATTTTTTTGCCATGCCTGGTAGTTTTCAGCAGAACTGAACAGCCAATAATTATATGCTTCAAATAAGCTTTGGCTAAGTAAATACTGTTGGTGAGCAAACAACTGAAAGGGTGTGGTTTTCTGTTTATCGGGCACCCATCCCAAAATAAAACGGGTTCTTATTCCAATCAGGTCGTCTATGATAGCAGTAGGCTTCCCTTTGCCGGCTGTATTGGCAAATACGGTAAGTATTTCTTTTTCAAAACCACTGGTTGTTTTGGCATTGCTTAGTTGTTGTATGCCGCCGGTTGCAAATAGCCGGGTATAGGCAGTTAACAATTGTGGTTTAATTTCTTCTGTTCTTGTAGAATAGCTTTCGAGGTTTAAAAACAGTTCGCCATAGAGTGCAGCCCGTATCCAATTGTTTTTGCGCATGTAATACATGGTAGCATTGTAATAATTGCTGCTGTAGCCCGGGTCTAACTCAATTCCTTTCTCCCATTGGATGATGGCTTCTTCCAATTCATTTTCCAGTGCAAATAATTCGGCATACTCATTATAGATAACGCCACTATTGGGAAACTTGCGTAAGGCGGTTCTGTATAATTTAGCACATTCTTTATAAGAGGCAATGGCTTTATATGCCATGCCGAGTACCTGAAAAGATTGCTGATCGGCATTGGGTTTATCGGCAAGTTGCTTGCCCACTTCAATGGCTTGGGCAAAATCGCGTTTCAGATAATTGGCAAAACAGAGATCGCGCAGGATATCAATATTGTCTGGCTCCTGTTGTTTGGCACGCTGCAAAACGATTACCGCATTATCGTAATCTCCTTTCTGTACGAGTGTTCGGGCAGTTTCCTGCAGTAGTTTGGCAGTTTGTTCCTGTGATTGAACGGTGCTTACACCGGTAAAAAGAAGTAACCAAACAAATACATGTTTCATGGTAATATTTTAAGCAGGCTATGTATTACAAAACATATGCCGTTGTTAAGCATAGATCAGGTGCGTAAGCAACCCATCTCTCAATTTCGGTTCAAACCAGGTGCTTTTAGGGGGCATCACATTACCACTGTCGGCTATATCAAATAACTGGTCAATGGTTACCGGGTATAAGCTGAAGGCTGCTGCCATCTCACCACTATCCACTCTTTTTTCCAGCTCGGCCAATCCCCGGATACCTCCTACAAAATCAATCCGTTTGTCTGTACGCTGGTCTTTAATGCCCAACAGTTTATCCAGTATATTATTGGAAAGAATGGTTACATCCAGCACTCCAATAGGATCATTGGTAAACGTTCCTGGCTTGGCGGTTAGCTTATACCAGTTCTTATCCATGTATACACCAAAGCTGTGCAATTGCTCAGGCCGGTAAGCACCGGTGTTAACCAGTTCTACCGTAAACTGTTTACTCAGTTCTTTAATGAAAGTTTTTGGGGTTAATCCATTCAAATCCTTTACCACCCGGTTATAATCCATAATGTATAACTGGTTAGAAGGAAACAGGGTAGTTAAAAAATAATTTGCATCTTCTGTTGCTGTTGCACCTAATGCCTTGCGCACTTTTGCAGCCGAAGCTGCGCGGTGATGGCCATCTGCTATATAAGTGCAAGGTATCTCATCTGCAAAAAAAGTGGTAATCTGCGCAACAGTGGCATCTGTATTTACGATCCAGATAGTATGCTGTATCCCATCCTCTGCCAAAAAATCGTATACAGGTGATTTGGTTTTTTTCCATTGATCAATCAATGCATCCACTCCATCATGGTTTCGATAAGCCAGAAAAACATTACCGGTTTGCGCTCCGGAAGTTTTGATATGGTTAATACGGTCCTGCTCTTTTTCAGGCCTGGTAAATTCATGTTTTTTGATCAGGTCATTCTCATAATCATCCACACTGCTTACACATACCAGTCCTGTTTGCGCGCGACCATTCATGATCAACTGGTAGATATAGTAGCACTCTTTTGATTCGCGGAATAAAATATCCCTTTGTATAAATGCAGCCAGATTCTCTTTGGCCTGTTCATATACAGATGCATCATGTACATCTACCGTGTCCGACAAATCAATTTCACTTTTGGTGATATGCAGAAAGGAACTGTGGTTACCCTGCGCTTCCATTTTTGCTTCTGCTGAACTCAGTACATCATACGGTCTGCTGGCTACCTGCTTTGCCAGTTGTGGTTGCGGGCGTAACGCCCTGAACGGTTTAATGCTTGCCATTGCGCAAATATCAGTAATTAATTATAAACGAAAAGTTATGAAGTGGTTGGTAGACCATAGTCCATGGACCATGGACCATGGACTATGGACTATGGACTAGCTTATCGCCCTAACAAACATTTGTAAAAACCTTTGCAGTGCCGAACTTCTTTGTACCAGCCATTGAAAAAGATAGATGCCCGTAATGGCACAGGTAATGCCGGCCAGTACATCCAGTACATAATGGTGGCTGTTATAAATAGCAGCAAACCAGATGCCAAGCATCACTATTGCAAACAACCAGTTGATGCGGCCTAACTTATTTTTAATACCGTAATACAGAACGATAACCGGATAGGAAGCGTGTAATGACGGCATAGCCGCAAACACATTTGAACTCTTACTATACAAAGATTCAAAAATACCCATATTAAAAAATGCATCAAACCTTTCCAGTCCGCCGGTATTACCCGGTGTGGCAGGCAGAAATACAAAGCCATGCTGCTGTACATACCAGGGTGGTGCGGCCGGATACACATAGTACATAACAAACCCCAGCAGGTTTACCAATAAAAAAGTAAGTGAGAAATGCAGAAAACTTTCCCTGTTCTTAAAAAACAAATACCCTGCAAACGCAAGCGGTACGGGCACCCAGCATAAATAAAAAATACCTGTAAGTATATCCAGAAAGCGGGTACTGTGTAAGTTCAGGTATTCATTGGGTGTAATGATGGCTGCAGAATGCTCGATACCGAAAACGGCTTTTTCTGTATTGTACAAGCTCTCTATATGCACTGTTTGATAGAGATAATTGGGAAATCCCTTCATGAAATCGAAAATGATCCAGTAGATAAAGAATATTGAAAAACCGGTAATGAATTTGCGTGTGATACGTGAAGTGAAATACAATACGTTAAAAAGCAGCATCAGGTACACCTGGTCTGCCTTAAAACCAATCAGTATATAAGAAAGCAACAGATATACAATAGAAATAGCTGCTACCGCCATTACTTGTCTATATGAATAGAACGGAACATCCTTCTCCTCCATGCTCATAAATGTATCAGGGTTTGAATCTCTCCACTACTTCTTTTCCTGTGGCAATATCAATGCCTTTCATTTCCATATATACTACATTGGGGCTCCAGAAAGAGCCACCATCCACTTTTATAAAAATCCGGTTCAATATTGCCTGTCGCTGGTTAATGGTTGCATATACACGGTACTTATTATCACGGGGCGATGGCATTAATAACATATTTTGTTTTTTGTATGAAACAAAATGCAGTTTGTAGGTGCCATTTCCCTGTGCCTGCGATTTAATTCCGTAAGCAAATACACGCTGTATGTAATTGAGTTCTTTACGCATACCGCCCTCCGCATAGCGGATCCAGAAAACATGTACGGGTGTTTCTACATCCAGTTGTCCTTTCTCATTATAATTTAACTCACATACAATGGTATTGGTATTGGCCGTTCGTTGGAGGTAAAACAATTGTTTGGTATTACCCCCAGGTACCGGAAAAGTATCCTGTGGGTCAACAACACCTGCCACAAGTATGGGCATATTCTTTTTAGTCTGTTTTTTTTCTGTTTCTGTAAATGCCAGCCCGGTTAGTAATAAGAGTCCTAAACCAACCAGTAATTTTCCGGAGGGCCCTGCATTGTTCTGCTTTTCTGCATCCCTGGTATCCAGTGTTTTCTTTGCACCCAGTATTCTTTTTAATGCGGTCATATTGGTTAGCACCGCCATCAATACAATGGGTATGGTAAAAATGGACATGGTTTCAACAATATGAAACGAAACACCCGGTATAAACCATCTGTGATCGCCGCCCTTGTAGTGAGCGGTTATACCGCAGATGATGGCCGATACACCAATGGTGATGATTCTTTCGGGGCGTTGCATCAATCCGTCTTTACATTCAATACCCAAGCCTTCTGCCCTTGCCCTTGTATAACTTACCATCATAGAACCGATCATGGCAATAAAAGCAAAAATGGAACTTAAAAAATAGTGATGTCCCACCAGGTAATAACAAATGCCGAAGAACATAATCAGTTCACTGTATCTGTCAAGAACAGAATCGTATAAGGCTCCAAAAGTAGAACCCATATTTCCCAAACGGGCAACCTGGCCATCCAGCATATCAAATATTCCGGCAAACAAAATCAACCCTCCTGCCCAGCCTACATAAGAAAGATCGCCACGGTTACCTTCTTCTGCACCCTTAATAAAAATAACTGCCACCCCTATGTTAAGTATAAATCCAATTGTGGTTACCGCATTGGGGGTTAGCCCCATTTTAATCAGCAGCTTAACAAAGGGATCGATAACAATATATATACCCTTCTGTATTCGTATTCTCAGCGGAACTCTTTCCATTAACCGTTTTCGTTTCTGTTTGTAAAATACTAAAAATCAAATTTAAACCTGGCACGTACACCTAAACTGGCAACATAAGGATTGTCAAGATAGTTAAACCTTTTTACGAGGTCTACGCGGATCAGTTTGAAAATATTGGCTATCCCTATACTTCCTTCTACATATGGTTTTCCATTCAACGAGAAAGTAGTGGGTACCCCTTCAAAAGTGGGGTATTTAATAAGCGACGGATCAGTAACAGGATTATTCTCATCTCTTACACCACCATATAATAGTTTCAGAGAAACCACCTCCCGTAATTTCAGTTTCTTCAGTAAAGGAACCCTGTTAAAGAACAAACCGTTGAAATGATGATCAACCGTTAGGCCAACAAAACGATCACTTACAAATTCCTGAAAGTTCATCAGGTTGTATGAGTTCAGCTGGTAGGCATAGGTTTGGTTGGCGCGGTGTATGGTCATTAACGGATAAGGCAGTTTGCCAAAAATATACCCGCCTTCCAACACAACATCACTATAACCCAGCTGCGACATATATACCCGCTTCTCAACACGACCGTTTATATTCTGGTAATTATATTGGCTGTTGAATATTCCTTTTACACCCGCAATAAAGCGTAATGTAAAAATGGGGTATTTATTAATGATAGGGATGCGGTACACTTTACCCTGGTAAAACTGCTCATTGGGTGCCCAGCGAAGTTCTCCTGAAAATTCACTGGTAATCAGGTTATCTACATTAACCGTATTTCCGTTCTCTACTTTATTGTAAATAATGGCACCTGCAGGTTCCTGCTTCCAGTTTTTAAAACCGAGTGTGTACGAAAGGCGATTGGGCAACTCGTGTACATAATCAATTTTAAAATTACTGTTGTACAACCATTTGTCGTTCTTACCTCTTTTGAAAGACAAGAGAAAATTATCTTCTGATACAAACTGTAATTCCTGTCCGGGTATTTTGGTATCATGCTGGTAACCTACACGAATAAAGTTCAGTGGGAACTCGTAAATAGATTTATTATTAAACGAATACGTTGTATTTAAAAAGTATTTCCATCTTTCATCTTTAAAACCATACGCACCATATCCTTCAAAATAAATACGCTTGCTGAGTTTAGGTGTAGAGCGGCCACCAAAGCGGAGTTTAAATCCTTCTACCGGGTTAAAACTATAAAAGGCTGCGGCTGGACCAATATCAAACCAACCTACCGATGTGTAGCCGGCCAACAGGAACGAAACAAAAGCAAGGGTTCTTCTGAACGATGGCATTTTTTCGAGGCTATCGATATTGCTGTAAATCTTTGCTTCTGTTTTGGTTAATGTGTCGTGGCGATTTCTTACCCAAAAACTATCGGGCAGTTCTGCTACTTTGGCCAATTTAACAGTAGGTGTTCCATCATACACAGAATCGGGTAACGCTTTATTGATCTGAAAGTTTTTATAAGAAACCGTTCTCTCACCAAAAAAACCCGTTCCTGAATTTTTGGTTACGCTCGCATCTGCCATGATATTGCTTCTGCTCAGGTGATAGCGGTTGTCTTCACTCTTCTCAAAATCAAGATCCATATGCAGTTCACGCACAAAATTGAGGTTGGCATTCTTGCTCAGAAACATATTCATTTTCTGAACCGCATAATTACCATCCAATGTAATCCACATATTACCTCTAAACAACAGATCGTTGGTATTGCGCGGTGTGAAATATAATTTGATCAGTTTTTGTCCGTTCGCATCTGTTGTAGTATCACGTATGTAATACATGTAAAAAGTAGGTGCCAGATCTGCAATAGGGCTCAGAAACTGGTAAGTAAACAAAGGGATGTCATTATCATAAATATTCACATCCATGATCAGGCGGTTCAGGTAACTGCTTACGCCGGCGTTATCGATGTACTCGCCAAAATTCACACGCTTCTCCCCTTCAATAATGGTTTTGGTTTTCTCCGGTTTTTTTCGGAAATATTTTTTGGATAAGGTTTCTTCCAGATACACCGGTAATAGTGATTTGCCTTCTATCTTGGTGGTATCGCGGTTTTCAAAAAGGAACTTATAATTTTTCAGCAATTTAGAATTCGTAAGCTTATCAGAAACATTGCTGATAGATACTTCCATTTTTTCGTACTGGTCGTACTGCACATAATTATAGCTCTCTGTACGGTTCAGTGATTTATTCTCTATCACCCTTCTGATCAGTTCTACCGCAGGATTTCCTTTATTACGATAGGGTGCCCGCTTATTGGTAGTTACCGTTACACTGTTAATGGCTTTTGGATCTGTTTCCAGCTCAAAATCGATGGTCTGTGTAGTGCCCGGTGTAATATTTTTTAAGATGGTTTTATATCCCACATACGTAACCTGCACAATGCCAATATTACCTGTTGAGCGCAATGTAAATTTTCCCAGACTGTCTGTAACCGTACCACGGCCACCCTTCAATACCACGCTTACAAATTGTAAGGGTTGTTTATTTACCGCATCAGTAACCACACCCTGCACAACCGTTTGTGCAAAGCTTTGCACAAAGCCAAACAACAGTACTAAAACAACCAGTCCAACTCTACCCTTGATTCTTGTCATTATAAATTATTTAAACACAAATTTTTTCTGCAACACATAATTGTACCCAATACCTACGGTAAGGGATACGATAATTTTTGATACCAGATAACTCAATCCCAAATAATGGGTAAACACAAATACCCCGCTGGATACCAGTACCAAGTTTCCTATCCATACCAGTACGTATTTAATAACCTGAGAATGAATTTTTTGATCCCTTGCCTGAAATACCCAGGAGCGGTTCATAGAAAAATTCACGATGCCGCCACTGATCGTTCCCAACACACTTGCCAACAGGTACCAGCAATGAAATACTTCTTTCAGCAAAACGGTAACGCCAAAATCAACCAATGTAGCGGTTAATGATGCTGCCTGTGCTTTAATAAATGTGGCCATTGCTATACGAAATAAATGATCAGTTGTACTAACAGGTTAGTATACATTCCGGCCAGTACATCATCGGTCATCACGCCCCAACCTCCCTGTAACTCTTCTGCTTTACGGATAAACAATGGTTTCGCGATATCAAAAAAACGAAACAGTACAAAAGCCATCAACATCCATTGCACGGCTAACGGAACAAATAACAAACTGATGCACATACCAGATACTTCATCTATTACCACCCGGCTACTATCTTTACCCCATTCTTTTTCTACCCTTGTGGCAGTAAATACACCTGCTGCAGTAATAACAATGGTTACCAGTAACATCGTCCATGGCATGGCACCATTGGTTTGTACAAACCACCAGATGATACCGGTTACCAGCGCAGCGATGCTTCCACCGCCTTTCAGGTAACCGATACCGCCTATACTCGCTATGGCCTTGTGCCAATTCATTATAATGCTTCTACCAGATCCTGGTAGTAATCCAATCCAAGATGTGTGATCAGGTCTTCACCCATAATATGACGCAATGTATTCTGCAGTTTAATCAGCTGTTTGAATATATCATGTTCCGGACGCAGCTCTGGCAGGGTTTGTGGCGATTTAAAATAGAACGATAACCATTCCTGTATACCACTCATATTGGCCCGCTTGGCAAGATCCATGAACAAGGCAAGATCCAGCACAATGGGTGCGGCTAAAATAGAATCGCGGCAAAGGAAATTAATTTTGATCTGCATGCTGTATCCCAGCCATCCGAAGATGTCGATATTATCCCAGCTCTCTTTGTTATCGCCATGCGGTGGATAATAGTTGATACGTACTTTATGGTATAGATCACCATACAATTCAGGATTGATATCCGGACGAAGGATATCATCCAACACACTCAGTTTAGATACTTCTTTGGTTTTAAAATTATCCGGATCATCCAATACCAATCCATCCCTGTTACCGAGAATATTGGTTGAGAACCAACCGCGTATACCCAATGCACGGGCACTTAAACCCGGTGCCAGTATGGTTTTCATTAAGGTTTGTCCGGTTTTAAAATCTTTACCGCCGATAGGTGTACCGGTTTCTTTGGCCAGTTGCATCAGGGCCGGAATATCGCAGGTAAGGTTGGGTGCGCCATTGGCAAAGGGCACCCCTAATTTGATTGCCGCATAGGCATAGATCATACTGGGAGAAATAGCGGGATCATTGTTCAGCAACCCTTCTTCGAAAGATTCAATGGTTTCATGCACCGCAGATTCCTCAATATATTTTTCGGTAGATCCACACCAAACTATCACCACACGGTTACAATCATTGGCATCACGGAAGTTTTCGATATCATCCATTACCGCTTTTGCCAGTTCGAGTTTATTGGCTGCCTGTTTGATGTGCTTACCGTCCAGGTTTTTTACATACTCTCTATCAAACACTGCCTTCATGGGCACAATAGCTTCCAGTTCGGGTTTGATGGATTGTAACAAAGCAGGCTCGAGCACCTTGGCATTCATGGCTGCTTCGTATACGTTATCGGTGTACACATCCCATCCACCAAAAGCAATATTGTTCAGATCGGTCAAAGGCACAAAATCTTTGATCAGTGGATAACGGTTCTCCGTTCTTTTTCCCAAACGAATACTGCCCATTTGTGTTAAAGCGCCGATAGGCTGCGAAAGGCCCTTGTTAACGGCAATAACACCCGCAATCATAGTGGTGGCAACTGCGCCGAGGCCGGGTAACAGTATACCCAGTTTACCATCAGCGGATTGAATTTGTTCTTTCATATTGGTTGTGTTTGTATTGATATTTGTTTTATTGATACAATTATTTTTCTCTGATTAACTTCTCAATCCACGAATCATGATACCCATGATCGATTCCATCCTTGGTTCCAGTTTGGCGTAGCGTGCATCAATAAACATATCGCGCTCCAGCCCTCTCAGCGAACTAACCATAACTGAAGGAAGAATATCCAGTTCCTTGCCGATGGTTTTGATGAACTCACCATTTTTTACGCCAAACTTCAGAATCTCTTTTACCAGCTGTATTTCCTGTGTGTCATACTCTGTGTGCAGGTGTTTCATGCAACGCATGTTATCCTGCATTTCCCCCTTTACGATCTTATATAAATTGGCTCTTTTCTGAACCGCCTTAATTTTTGTTAAAGTGAATGCTTTGAGTTTTTCTTCTGCAGTAGCCGCTTTTTCAACAGCCTGCTTTACACTGGTAAATACTTCATCCATCTCTTCTAATATCACTGCATCAAAAATATCTTCCTTGCTACAGAAATAATAGTAGAGGGTGCTCTTTCCTTTACCCATGGATTTGGCAATATCTTCCATGGTGGTCTTCTTCACACCAAATTGCTGAAAAAGTTTTCGGGCTTCTTTCAGTATTTCATCACGGATGCTATCGTCTTTTGCTACTATCATAGTTTCGACCAAAATCGTATTTCGGTCCAAAACTAAGACAAAACTCAATTGGGGGAGTTGCCGTTTATCAAATTACCCTTTACGGATTGCGAAATCTTTCATCAGCGCACAAAAAACCTGTACACTTTCCAGGGGCATGGCGTTGTACATACTAACACGTACACCACCAATGGTTCTGTATCCTTTTACACCTACCATTCCCTCTTTCTTACACAAATCCAGAAAAGGAGATTCTAATGCAGGATCACTTAAGAAGAAAACGGCGTTCATCTGGCTTCTGTCTTCTCTGGCTATCAAAGAGTTAAATACGGGAAGGCTATCAATAGTATCGTATAACAGCGTTGCACGCTCATTGGTTCGCTTCTCCATTTCAGCCAATCCGCCTTCGGATAGAATCCAGCGCAGGGTTAGCATACTTACATATACGGCAAAAACGGGGGGAGTGTTCATTAAAGAGCCGGCTTCTATGTGTTTCTGGTAATTCATGATGGTGGGAATGGGTCTTTTGATCTTTCCCAGTATTTCTTTTTTAACCACCACCAGGTTTACACCAGCGGCACCCATATTTTTTTGAGCACCGGCATAGATAAGAGAAAATTTATTAAAATCAACCGGCCTGCTGAAGATATCACTACTCATGTCTGCCACTAACGGTACTGTTGCATCTGGATACTGGTGCCACTGTGTACCCTCCACCGTATTATTGGTGGTGATGTGCAGGTATTTAGCATTTGCAGGAACGGTAATTTCTTTCTGGATATACGTATGGTTTCGATCAGATGTATCTGCCACCACCTGCACCTTACCGAATAAAGAGGCTTCTTTAGAAGCTTTCTTACCCCAGATACCGTTATCGCAATATGCGGCTGTTTCACCATCATCCAGCAAATTCATGGGCACCTGCATAAATTGCGTAGTGGCGCCGCCATGCAAAAACAATACTTCATAAGAATCATCCAGCTGCATCAGTTGTTTCACACTGTAGATGGCTTCATTCAATACTTCCTGAAACCAGGGTGTGCGGTGGCCGATTTCCAAAACGGATAAGCCGGTACCATTAAAATTTAATATCGCTGCCGCAGCCTGCTCCATTACAGAACGGGGTAATATAGAAGGACCAGAATTAAAATTATGAACTGTCATATTGATTGCTTGTGCACGCAAGGTAAAATGTTTTGGATTAATCGGGCAATGGTGAATGGTGAAAGGGCAATTGATAGTTACGTATGGTCATATTTTCTTTTAAAAATTCACAATTCGCCATTCACTACTACTCATGTACATCGGTAACACCGCCTGAAACTGTGTACTTCATCGCATCGGCGGCACTTACATTGTTGAGTGGCCTGATGCGCTCTTTTGGAACAATGTAGGTAATGCCGGATATAGCATACGAATGTGGTACATACACGGTTACATGTTCATTCATTCCAAACTCATGCGCATTTTGTTGTGTGATGAATCCGATACGCCATACATCCGGGGCATCTATATTTACCAATACAGGTTTATCGAATTTCTTTTTATTACCCGCAAACGCTTCCAGAAAATCTTTTACCGAAGAGTAGATAAATTTAATGCCGGGTGTTTTTTCCAATACCGTATCCAGCAGATCCACCAATCGGCCTACAACAAACAAAGAAGAGATCCAGCCTACAAACAAAACAAATACCACCACCACCACAAAGCCTAGTCCGGGTACTTTGGTTATAGTACCATCAGCATCTTTCGGTAAAACACGCGGTGCCAGCGCATGCACAATATTGGGAAGAATATCATCTACAAAATTAAATAATCCCAACACCACCCAAATGGTAATACCAATAGGTGCCAGCACAATCAATCCCTGAAAAAAATACTGCAATAGTTTTTTCAGATATACCCTAACATTCTGCTTATGCTCTTCGTTTGTCATACCGGATTGATTAGACTGTAAAGTAAACAAGATTTAACTACCCAACCGATGAAGCTGGCCTGAATTAACCTGACACGGCTAAAAACTAACGCCAGTAAGCATTTCGAAACACTGCATTCATCCATTGAATAAACCGCTTAACACAAAAATAATGAAAAAATTGTAATGGAAACTTTGGTTACAATTAAAGTTTCCATAGTTTTGCGCTCCCAATTATAATAAAAATGGAACCACAAGAAAGAATCGTGAACAAGGCCCATGAGCTGTTTATGCGCTACGGCATACGCAGTGTAAGCATGGATGAGGTGGCTAATCACCTCGGCATCAGTAAAAAAACCATTTACCAGTTTTATGCTGATAAAGATGCACTGGTAGAAGGCGTGATTGATATAGAGATTAAAATGAGTCAGGCCGAATGCACCATGCATACGCAGAATGGCGAGAACCCTGTACACCAGATATTTCTGGCGGTTGATATGATGTTAGATGTATTCAGTAAAATAAACCCAAATGTGATTTTTGATCTGGAGAAATACCATCCAAAGGCTTTCAAAAAACATACTGAGTTTAAAAATAAATTCCTGTTTGCTATCATCAAACAAAATATTGATCAGGGCATTGAGGAGGGACTATACAGAGAAGAAATAAACGCCGATATCATGGCTCGTTTCAGATTGGCGTCTACATTCCTACTCTTTAACCAGGAATTGTTTCCAATGGGCAAACACAGTTTGTCGGCGATTATCACAGAAATGACAGACAATTTTTTATATGGCCTCGTTACACCCAAAGGCCTGAAACTAATTCAGAAATACAAGCAACAAAGATTAAAAACCATAAGCTTATGAACAACCGAAGACCAGCAAGAATGTTATGGCTGATTTGCACCATTTTACTTGGCGTAACCCAGGTAACTGCACAATCTGCCAAACATGAATTTACCATTCAGCAGGCAGTTGAGTATGCTGCCAAAAATAATGTACAGGTAAAAAATGCATTATTGAATATACAGATCCAGCAGGAGACCAACCGTGAGATCACTGCATCGGCTTTACCAAATATTACCGGTAGTGTTGGGGTAACGAATTACATTAAAATACCCACTTCACTATTACCCGGAGAAATATTCGGGCAACCCGCCGGTACCTATATACCGGTTCAGTTTGGTACCAAATACAACTCAACCGCCAGTATACAATTACAGCAGTTGCTGTTTGACGGGCAGGTATTTATTGCGTTGCAGGCAAGAGCTACTTCTATTGAATTTCAAAATAAGAATAAAGAAGTAACCGAAGAAGTGATTAAAACCAATATCTACAAAATTTATTACCAACTGGTAGTAAGTAAAACACAGGTAGAATTGCTGGACGCCAATATTGTGCGTTTACAAAAGTTGAAATACGATGCCGGTGAACTATACAAAAATGGTTTTGCAGAAAAACTGGATGTAGATAAAGTATCTGTACAGCTATCTAACCTGCTTACAGAAAAAACCAAAGCATTGAACAGCATCAACATTGGTTACCTGGGTTTAAAAACATTGATGGGCATGCCAGTTAAAGACACATTGGTATTGGTTGATAAGATTAATGAGTCTGAAATAAAAGAAGATTTTTCGAATGATACCGCTTATCAATATGCAGACAGAAA
Organism: Chitinophaga pinensis; assembly: GCA_943372845.1. GTDB lineage: Bacteria > Bacteroidota > Bacteroidia > Chitinophagales > Chitinophagaceae > Sediminibacterium > Sediminibacterium pinensis_K. The sequence goes on from CALSAD010000013.1 coordinate 44,909, forward strand.
AGATTTTCAATACCTGTCGCTTGCCAAAAAACTGAATGAATTTAACATTAAACGCTACCAGTTAAGTAGGATCCCAACGCTATCATTGAATGGATCTTACAGCAGGAATGCACAGCGTAATACATTTGATTTATTTGGGAAAGGCGATTGGTTTCCTACTACCTATATTGGCGTTAATCTTGCTGTTCCCATTTTTGATGGCTTCGCCAGAAGTGCACGCATCAAACGTTCCAGAATTGATCTGAAAGTAACGGAGAACCAAATAGACAACCTCAAATTATCTATAGACAGTGAAGTAGAGCAGGCAAAAATTAACTTCAAATCGGCATTGGCTACCATGAGTTTTCAGAAAGAAAATATGGCACTCGCAGAAACTGTGTACAACCAGACTAAAAAGAAATTTGAAGTGGGTACCGGTTCCAATACAGAAATCAGTGCTGCACAAACAGATCTGGTAAATGCGCAAACCAATTACATCAGTTCACTCTACAGCGCCATTATTGCCAGAGTAGATTATTTAAAAGCAACCGGAAAATTATAAACGACCAAAACTTAAAACGAAGTATATGCAAAAATTCATACAGGTAATTCTGATCACAGCCTCCCTTACACTTGCCGCATGCGGTTCGCAGCCGGAAGGTAATGGCACATTGGCCAGTAAGAAAACAGAACTGGATAAATTAAAACAGGAACAAACCACCCTTGCCGATAAGATCAAAGCATTGGAAACAGATATTGCGAAACTGGATACCAGTGCAGCAAAGAATGATGTGGCCAAATTGGTAAGTACATCAGATATCACTACACAAAATTTCTCTCACTACATCGACCTGCAGGGTCGTGTAGATGCAGATGATATCTCTTATGTATCACCCCGTTTTGGTGGTGGTCAGGTAAGGGCTATTTATGTGAAGCGCGGAGATTTTGTTAAGAAAGGGCAACTGCTTTTAAAACTGGATGATGCACTTGTAAAACAACAGGTAGCCGCTTCCAGACAAAATGCAGAAGGATTGAAAACGCAATTAACCCTGGCAAAAGATGTATACAACCGCCGTAACAATTTGTGGAAACAGGGTATTGGAACAGAGATAGAACTGATTACTGCCAGAACCAATGTAGAAACGCTGGAAAAGCAAATTAAAGCAGCAGATGAAGCGATCAAAGTGCAACAGGAGCAACAAAGTGGCAGCAATATTTACAGCGATGTAAGCGGTGTGGCTGATGAAGTGAATGTAAGGGTAGGTGAATTGTTTTCCGGTTTCATGGGCAATATACCGCAGATCAAGATTGTGAATACCAGCAGCCTGAAAGTGGTAACCGATGTTCCTGAAAATTACAGCGGCAAAGTAAAACAGGGTTCACAAATGGTAATCTCTTTACCAGATATTGACAAGACCTTCAACACCAGTGTATCTGTTTCGGGCAAAGTGATTGATCCCAACAACCGTTCATTTCATGCAGAAGCCAAATTGCCAAGCGATCCTGCTATTCGTCCTAACCAGATTGCCATGGTTCGTATCCTGGATTACAGCGCACCCAATGCCATTGCTATCCCGGTAAACACCGTAGGCACCGATGAAAAAGGTAAGTATGTATTTGTATCTGTAACCGAAGGCGGCAAACTGGTAGCAAGAAAAAGACAAATTGTGGTGGGTGAATTATACAATGAACTGATAGAAGTGAAAAGCGGTTTAACTGCCGGCGAAAAACTGATCACCGAAGGTTTTCAGAATATTTATGACGGACAGTTGCTGAGAACAAAATAGTGTGAATCGTGAGGCGTGAATCGTGAGAAAAGCTCACGCCTCACGATGACAACCAAAGCTGATTACTAAAAAAACATACCATGCATCCATTCATAGAAGGTGTAGCCAAAAAATTCAAACAGTTTAAACCCACCAGTTGGGCTGTTGATAACAGAACGGCTATTTATATTATCACCATACTGATTTCTCTGTATGGTTTGAACAAATTCAATACCCTACCCAAAGAACAGTTTCCTGATATTGTGGTACCTACCATCAGTATCAGCACTGTGTATTTTGGAACCTCTCCCAAAGACATGGAGAACCTGGTAACCCGACCCATTGAAAAACAACTCAAGGGAATCAGTGGTGCCAAAGTAAATAAGATCACTTCTACATCGCAACAGGATTTTGCGCTCATTATTGTAGAGTTCGATACAGATGTGAAAACAGAAGTAGCCAAACAAAAAGTAAAAGATGCGATAGACAAAGCACAGACCGACCTGCCAACAGACCTTACGCAGTTACCCAATGTGCAGGAATTTGATTTCAGCGAAATGCCCATCATGTATGTGAATGTGAGTGGTGCGTATGATGGTATGACGTTGAAACGGTATGCAGATAAAATGCAGGACCGCTTTGAAGAACTGACAGAAATTAACCGGGCAGATATTGTAGGAGCTCCGGAAAGGGAAATACAGATCAACGTGGATCCTTTTAAAATGCAGGCAGCCAAACTTTCTTTTACCGATATCTCTAACGCTATCAGCTATGAAAACCGCGATATCAGTGCGGGATTGATTGAAGTGGGTGAAATGAAAAGAACCATCCGTGTAAAAGGACAGTTTACCACGGTGCTGGATATGCGTAATATCATCGTAAAAAATTTACAGGCTGCCCCCATCTATCTGCGCGATGTAGCTGAAATTATCGATACGGTAAAAGAAACCGAAAGCTATGCACGACTGGATGGACAGAATGTAGTAACGCTGAACATTGTAAAAAGAAGTGGTGAGAATTTGATCAATGCAGCTGATAAGATCAAGGTGATTGTAGCCGAGATGAAAGAGAAAGGCGATTTACCGCCTAACTTAAATATTGTAATCACCGGCGACCAGAGTGTTACTACCAAAACATCTTTTAATGAACTCGTAAATACCATCATTATCGGGTTTGTACTGGTGTTATTGGTATTGATGTTCTTTATGGGTGTAACCAATGCCTTCTTTGTGGCATTGAGTGTACCATTAAGTGTGTTTGTTGCCTTCCTGTTTTTACCGGTAGCAGATTCTATTGTTGGTACCAGCGTAACACTCAACTTTATTGTACTCTTTGCCTTATTATTTGGTCTGGGTATTATTGTGGATGATGCCATTGTGGTGATTGAGAATACACACCGTATTTATAATAATGGAAAAGTAAAAGTGGTACGCGCCGCCAAAGAAGCGGCAGGTGAAGTATTCATCCCGGTATTGGCGGGAACGCTTACTACACTGGCACCTTTCTTCCCGCTATTGCTATGGAAGGGATTGATTGGTAAGTTCATGATCTATCTGCCTACCATGCTGATTCTTACATTGGCAGCTTCGTTGATCGTAGCCTTTATCATGAACCCTGTATTTGCCGTAAGTTTTATGCGGCCTGAAGGAAGACAATATGAAGAACCGAAAAAAGCCATCTTTAAAAAACCTTTGTTCTGGTCGGTAATTGCGTTCGGTGTTTTATTTAACCTCGCAGGTTGGCATGGCTTCGGTAATTTTCTGCTGGTGATGGCGGGATTGATGATATTAAACCGTTTTGTATTACGCGATGTTATTCACGTTTTTCAGGAGAGAATTTTACCGGGCTTAATGAACCGTTATGAAAAAATGCTGCATTGGGTTTTAAAAGGGGCAAGACCGGCCAGGTTACTGTTATGGTTATTCTTGTTATTCCCTATTTCTTTGGTGATGCTGGTATTACGTAATAACCCCAAACCATTTTTCCCAAGTGGTGATCCCAATTTTGTATATGTATACCTGAAAATGCCAATTGGTACCAAAACGTCTACCACAGATTCTGTTACAAGAATCCTGGAATCCCGGGTAAGAAATGTATTAGGTAAAGAACTTCCGGGCAACGAGGGCGCCATTGTTGAAAGTGTGATTACCAATGTGGCGGTTAGTGCCAATAACCCGATGGATAATAACCGTAGTACCCAGAGTAACCTTGGTCGTATCCAGGTTTCTTTTGTACAGTTTGAAAAAAGAGACGGTAAATCCAGTGCGCCTTTTATGAAAGCGATTCGCGAACAAATGAAAGGTATTCCCGGAGCACGTATTGAAGTGGCACAGGAAGATTCCGGTCCGCCAACAGATGCTCCGGTTAATATAGAAATCAGTGGAGATAATTTTGATGAGATCGCGAAAGTGGCATACGACCTGCAAAACCATTTAGATACCAACCGTATTGAAGGTATTGAAGGATTGAAAATGGATGTTGATCTGCAGAACCCTGAGATCACCATTAACATCGATCGTGAAAGAGCATTGCGCGAAGGCATTAGTACCGCACAGATTGGTATGGAAATACGTGCAGCCGTTTTTGGTAAAGAAGCCAGCAAGCTGAAAGATGGGGAGGATGAATATAAAATCCAGATCCGTTATAATCAGTTACAACGTAATAACATCAACGATCTGATGAATATGCGTCTTACTTTCCGCGATATGTCTACCATGGGTATCAAACAGGTACCGCTGAATGCAGTAGCAACAGTTGACTATACCAATACATCAGGTGGCGTAAAACGTAAGAATGTAAAACGTACCATACAGATCCAATCAAATGTTACCGATCCATCTTTAACCGGTCCGGTGAACGCAGAACTTGCGAAGAAAATTGAAGACTTTAAACAGAAAACAAAGATCCCTCCAGATGTAACCATTAAGCAAACAGGTGAAAGCGAGCAGCAGGCAGAAACCATGAGTTTTCTCGGTACTGCATTACTGACGGCGTTATTGTTGATCTTCCTGATTCTCGTGTTACAATTCAACAGCCTGAGTAAACCATTCATCGTACTAACAGAGATCTTCTTCTCTATCATTGGTGTATTGCTTGGTTATGCCGTAACGGGTATGTCTATGGCCACTATTATGGTGGGGGTGGGTGTTATTGGGCTGGCGGGTATTGTAATCAAAAACGGTATCCTGTTAATTGAGTTTACGGATGAGTTACGTGGAAGAGGTTACAAAACAAGGGCTGCAGCCATTGAAGCGGGTAAGATCCGTATCATTCCTGTAATGTTAACGGCACTGGCTACCATGCTGGGTCTGTTACCACTAGCCGTTGGATTTAATATTGATTTCGTATCACTGTTCAGACATTTTAATCCGCATATTTTCTTTGGTGGAGATAGTGTTGTGTTCTGGGGGCCGTTGAGCTGGACCATCATCTTTGGTTTGATCTTCGCATTCTTCTTAACACTGGTAATGGTACCAAGTATGTACCTCATCAGTGAAAGATTAAGAAGGCCCATGGAAAAATTCTATGGCACCAAGTATGTTGCCCTTCTGGGTTTCCTCGGACCGTTCTTCTTCATCACTGTAGGTATCATGTTCCTGGTGAGAAGAATACAGGGTAAAAAAGTATGGATGGGTAAAATGAAAGATACCCGCACCGCATAAAAGTTCAGTTGGGTTTTGGTTTATCATATACCGCCTCCATTTTTTGGAGGCGGTTTTGTTTGCCACTGATGGCACTGATTTTCACTGATTTCTTAAGTAGAAATACAGGGTGTAAATACGGTGTGGACTCTCATTGATTTTTAGCTTCTTTATAGAAACAAAACCAATGAATAATTTTATCAACAAACAGTATGCATTTAGTCAAGAAACAGGTAGCATTCTAAGTATTGCATTTGAAGTGCACAAACAGTTGGGTAAGGGTTTTTTAGAAATCGTGTACAAAGATGCTATTGAGTACGAATTAAAAGCCCATAACATCCCATACAGCAGAGAGAAGGAGTATAAAATTCAATATAAGAGTATTATACTACCACACAAGTTTTTTGCTGATTTTATAGTGATGGATCAAATAATCCTTGAAATAAAAGCGAAGGAAGGAATTGCAGAAGAGCATCTGACACAAACGCTGAATTACTTAAAAGTTTCAGGCTGTAAAATCGGTCTGGTTTTAAATTTCGGAGAGGAAAGTCTGAAAATAAAGCGCGTAATCCTATAAAGTCATCAGTGAAAATCAGTGCCATCAGTGGCAAAAAAAAATACCACTCATCCCGAAAATATTTTATCACTCACTCCCTCTTTCATACATTCATACAAACAAAAACACCATGCCACAAAACCACGAAATAGACTACCGCATTTTTGGCGAAGAAATGCAATATGTAGAAGTAGAACTCGACCCCAACGAAACGGCCATAGCAGAACCGGGTGCCTTTATGATGATGGACGACAATATCCAGATGGAAACCTTATTTGGCGATGGTAGCCCGCAACAGCAGCAGGGCGGACTGCTCGGCAAATTATTGAATGCCGGTAAACGTGTACTGGTTGGCGAAAGTTTATTTATGACTGCTTTTACCAATGTAGGAAATAGCAAACGCACCGTAAGTTTTGCCTCTCCCTATCCTGGTAAAATTATTGCGGTAGACCTGGCCCGTTTTGGCAACCGCGTAGTTTGCCAGAAGGATGCCTTTCTCTGTGCAGCCAAAGGGGTAAGCATTGGTATTGAATTTCAAAGAAGATTGGGCACCGGCTTATTTGGTGGTGAAGGATTTATTATGGAAAAACTGGAAGGCGATGGGATGGCTTTCCTGCATGCAGGTGGCCATGTAATAGAACGCAGGGTAATACCCGGCGAAACTTTACGCATAGATACCGGTTGTATAGTTGGTTTTACCAATGGCATTGATTATGATATCCAGTTTGTAGGTGGTATTAAAAATACCATTTTTGGTGGAGAAGGATTGTTCTTTGCCACACTGCGCGGATCAGGAACCGTTTGGATACAAACCTTACCCATCAGCCGTTTGGCCGGAAGAATTTTACGCTATGCCACTACTTCTCGCAAAGAAGAAGGAAGTATTCTAGGCGGTATTGGTAATATGCTGGATGGAGACGGATGGAGGTAATTTGAAAATAAGAAAATTTGAAAATATACCTGTTTGAAAACTGAAAAAGAATAGTAGTACCAATTTTCAAATTTGCACATTTTCAAATTTTCAAATTAACAAGCTTGGCAACCGCTTTCTCTAATGTTTCTTCTTTCTTAGCAAAACAAAAACGCAACACTTTATTGTCTTCCCCATGTTTGTAAAATGCCGACATGGGTATGGTGGCAATGCCATATTCTTTAGTTAAGCGGATAGCGAATTCTTTATCTGATTCATTGCTGAAATGCCCATACCCATAGCACTCAAAATAACTGCCATGCGATGGAATGCAGGTAAACGGTGTGGCTTTCATCAACTCTCTGAAGAAATCTCTTTTCTGTTGCAGAAAAGCGGGCAGGCTCAAATAGGCTTCTTCGTTCTGTATATAGTTGGCAATCGCAACCTGCTTAGGGGTATCACAAGAAAAGCAATTGAATTGATGCACTTTTCTGAATTCTTTCATAAATGCAGGAGAAGAAATACAGTACCCCAGTTTCCATCCGGTACAGTGATACGTTTTACCAAAAGAAAAACAAACAAAACTTCTTTCTAGCAGATCAGGATAGCGCAGCATACTCTGGTGAGCTATTCCATCAAAGATCAGGTGTTCATATACTTCATCACTTAAAATCAGGATAGAAGTATCTTTTACAATACTTCTTAGTTCTGCAATATCGTTTTCACTTAACACACTGCCGGTTGGGTTATGCGGTGTGTTGATCATGATCATTTTAGTACGTGTATTGATTTTACTACGCACCGCATCCCATGGAATAGAATAATCAGGATACTGTAACGAGATTAAAACAGGTATGGCACCATTGATCTCTATATTGGGAATATAACTGTCGTATGCAGGCTCAAACACAATCACTTCATCACCGGGTTGCAATACCGTGGTAAGTGCTGTATAAATGGCATACGTTCCGCCGGGTGTAATAGTGATTTGTGTTTCCGGATCAATGCTGGCACCATACAGCTTTGCCGCTTTTTCTGCCAACCTTTCGCGCAGCAATGGTAATCCATTCATGTGCGTATACTGGTTGAAATTATTTTTCATGGCAGCATCAACCAAAGCAGTAAGCTCACTGCTCATTGGAAAATCCGGAAAGCCCTGCCCAAGGTTAACAGCACCCTGTTCAACAGCCAGCTGGCTCATTACGGTAAAAATAGTGGTACCAACCGTTGGCAGTTTTGATTGTATGGCAGGCAGCTTTGCAGGCATAGTAAACGGGTAATTATTGCAGCAATTTACTGATATGTATCAACTTTCCTTCCTGTGTCATTCCTTCAATGGTAACACGCAGGTTGCGGCTGATATCATTATTATAAAAACTAAAATTAATTTTTTTTCCATCTCCCGTATAAGACAGATTGGGTTGCCAGTAAAGCGTTCTGCGAAAATCCGGCTGCGAAGAACGAATTCCTTTATCCGAATAATCAGGCGAATAGAATTGTTTGATGGGACTGTAACCCGGCAGTGTGGTATAGTCAAGTCCCTTTTCAACTATCTTATCATCATTACCCACTCTTGTGTATACTGCAATGGCACCACCTGCACCGCCACCAACCGCTGCAAAAAAAGGAGGATCAAATACTTTAACGTAGGCAATCTCGGCCATGGAAAGAGAAGACAACATAGCTGCATCTACCGACATCTCATTCATAAAAAAAGCTACCGGGCTTCCGCGCCTTGTGGCAGATGGGTTTTGTGAAAAAGCATTGGTGATCTGCAAACCCGCGACCCTTGATTGCAGATAACTGAAAACAGAGGGTGAAGAAGCACTGGTAATATCATCTACCAGATTAAACGTTTTTGCATTACCTCCCTGAAAAAAAGCACTACGGGTATACTTCTCGTCCATCTCCTGGATCCTTGTTTTCAGTTTAGCGGTTACCACTACTTCTTGTAATGTGGTTTCCATCATCAATTTTTCAATCCTGCGTTTTTCAGTTTCTATGGCATTAATTCTTGCCATGCCAGTTGTATCCGGCAGGTATTGCGCCAGCGTGCGAACTTTTCTGGCACTATCATAAGGCAAAAAAGTGTTGTTGATCTTTACTGAACTTCGTGCAGGTAGAAATGTATTGTTCAATTGATAATACACTTTAACAGTATCAAATAAAATCAGGTTATTCTCTCTAAAACTACCATCCGGTTGCAAAGGCGTAAAAATCATTTGCCTGGAAGAGTCTTTTGCAGCAATAATCAAGTTCAGCGTTTCTGCTTTTTTGATTTTGGTATCACTTAGTTTATCAATCTTACCAGCAATGGATAAATAGCCGGTATCATGTGTATAGGGCAACGCAGGTGTTTTACCTGTAAATACATCCTTCCAAACAAAACGGCGCCAGCCATGGGTTAACATCAACAAATCAAGATGAGCTGCAACACTATCTGCATCAGAAGAAACATAATAGGCAGGGTTATGGATATAGCCACGCAGTTCAGAGGACAATAACAACTGTGACAAAATAGTATGCGATTGATCAGAAATAGCATCACCATCCGTAACAGATACCGAGAGTGAAGCTATTACCGTATCCGGTATGCTGATCTGGTAAACATTCTTACCCCGCTTATTCAGATTTAATGTATCAGCAACCAGTTCTGCTGCCACTGTATATTTTGTATCATTAATGAAAAAAATCCTTTCTGCCACCGGCTGTTGGTTTGCATCAAACAATGTTAACTGCACTATGCCTGATGCAAAACCCGTAATTGGTAAAGCGGTGGTGGTACTTGTTTTATTCAAGAGGTTCACCTTAGCACTGAGCAATAGTTGGTCATGCATGGTTGCTACCACACTTATTTTCTGCAAACGGGGTTCTGCATCCTTACTTCGCTCAATAGAAAATAGTCGTTTACCCATGCTTTGGCTAATCCGCAAAACCAAGCCACTGTGCTGTGCCGGTGGCAAAGCAGTACGGCGCAACGTACCCTGTGGATCTATCCACTCAGCGGTATATTGCTCACCCGGCTTAGGCATAAAAGCAACAGTACCCATACCATTGTGTGTAGTGGCAAACGCTGTTACTTCCTCCTTGCTATTATTCAGAATTCTTCCTTTTACCGCAACCGGCATACCTTCTGAATTATTGGCTTTGAAGGCAAGGGTGGAGGTAATGTTCTCCACCAGATCACCTCCTTCCGGAAATAAGGTAAGTGTTGTAACAGGCACAGAGGCCGCAGTAATATTGTCAATTTTATTTTTGTGAATGACCTGTAAATTTTTCCGGAACAGAAATGCAGAATCAAAATTCAGCATCCAGCGTGTATACGCCAGTATCTGTAAACGGCTTCCCTGTATTTGTTCGGGTATGGTAAAGTTACCGTAGGTAATGGCATTTACAATAGGAGCTACCACACGATTAAGCAGTTTGCCATTTTCATCAAAACAATCTATGTATAGGTTTTTGCTAAGATCCGAGGGTTCACTTCCTTTTTTTAAATACGCTTTATACCAAACTGTTTCACCGGGCACATAGCGGCTGTTATCAAATTGAATATGCAATTTTTCACTGGGAACTTTTTCGCTGTACACCGCCAGCATCGAATCAAGCTGCTGCAGTTGTGCCTTTACACCGCATAACAAACACATACATACAAAACTTAACCAGGTTTTCCTGTTCATGATAGAATGAGTTTATAACTGCGGTTACACCACATATAGCAAATCGTAAAACAGTAGGGGGAATACTAACGTTAATTATAAAGCTAACTGACCGGCCAAACGCTTCAGTTCTATCTCGGCTACTTTAGCAGCATAGTTGAGATTTACCAAGCGGTATCCTTCGTTTTCAAAACTTTGTTGCGCCTGTTTAACATCAATAATAGTAGCCTGGCCCAATTGAAATTTTTGCAAAACCAAGTCAAGTAGTTGTGTAGATAGCAGGTAATTTTTTTGCTCCGTTTGCAGCTGTGCAAGGGTATTGGTATAAGATTGATAAGTTCTTACCATACCTATTTCACTATTCAATAAAATATTATCGCGTTGTATAACAGCATTTTTGGTGTTGATAGAGGCTACCTCCTGCTGTTTTTTATTAATGGTTCCGTTATAAATAGGGATAGCCAGGTTGATGCCGAAAAAAGGTCCATAACTCTGGTTCAATAAACTAAAACCTGCTGCACTTTTATTGCTGGTAAAATTATAGCCCGTATTGGCGCGAAGTGTGGGATAGCGAAGTGCTGCAGTTTCTTTCTCAAGCAATTCATTAATACGCACCTGCCCTTCTGCTGCCACCAGTAAAGGATTCTTAGAAAGGTTCACCCGAATGCTATCCATGTTAACCGTTCTGTCTACAATAATGGTATCAGTAATACTGATCTTGGTATCGGGTTTCGTAAACATCAATCCCAGCAAATCTGTTTTTGCCTGATCAATTACCAATTCCTGTGTTTGTTGCGTTTGAATCAATGCATTCAGATCTAACTGTGCCTGAAAAATATCTGCGTTATTGGAAAGGCCCAAGTCTTTTCTGATCTGTAAGATCTCGAGGCGCTTTTTAGACACATCAATAGACTGCGCAATGGTTTTAAAATAGGTTTGCTGACGAACAACATCATAGTATCGCGTCATTACCGCTGCAATCGTATTCTGTATCTGCGCATTCAGTAACTGCTGGTTTTGCTGTTGTAATTGGGCAAGTCTTTTTTTAGTAGTAACCACACGGTATCCGTTTGACAAAAGTATACTACCGGTAATACCAATGGTTAAGTTATTGGAGCCTACATTATCCCGCTTGGTATCGCGGGTGGGGTCGGCAAATTTCTGGTTAATGCTGGTTACCTGTTCATTGTCATTACCGGTTGCCGAAACCACGGGCAACCCACCGGCAACACCGATATGGTTATTGATTTCGCTGATAGCGAGTGTATTTTTTGCAAGCTGTATATCGTAACTGTTCTTTAGGGCCGTGTTGATGGCTTCTGAAAGCGACATAGCCTGCTGGCCATGGCCCGCAACTGCGGTGGTAAGAAAAAACAGGACTGCAATTTTTTTCATCTGGATTGAAATTACCTACACCATTAAAAACAGGCTAATTATTTATATGAACGGGCGATCAGCTAACCAGCGTCCCTACATTGGCGCCTTCTACTACCTGCATTAGGTTACCGGGCTTATTCATATCGAATACAATAATGGGTAGTTTGTTCTCCATACACAATGTAAAGGCCGTCATATCCATTACTTTGAGGTTTTTGCTGATGCATTCCTGAAAGCTGATTTTATCGTACTTAACGGCGGTTGGATCTTTTTCGGGGTCGGCTGTGTACACACCATCTACCCTGGTTCCTTTCAAAATAACATCGGCTTTCATTTCAATGGCACGCAGAGAGCCAGCTGTGTCTGTTGTAAAATAGGGATTACCGGTACCTGCACCAAAAATTACCACACGTCCTTTTTCCAAATGGCGCAGGGCTTTTCTGCGGATATACGGTTCAGCTACCTGCTCCATATTTATAGCACTCTGCAAACGGGTATATACCCCGATTTTTTCAAGCATAGCCTGCATAGCCATGGCATTGATTACGGTTGCCAGCATCCCCATATAATCGCCATGAGCGCGTTCAATACCACTATCAGCCTCATTCATACCACGATAAATATTACCTCCCCCAATTACAATGGCCACCTGAACCCCCAGTTCTGTAACCAGTTTGATATCATGGGCATACTGCTCAATGATTTTGGGATTGAATGGATCGCCATTGCGCTGGTCGCCGAGTAAAGCTTCGCCGGATAGTTTCAGCAGGATACGTTTGAACTTAGGAAGCATGTAGATTGATTTTAAAGTGAACCCTGCAAAGAAACAATTTTTTCAATGAGAATGAACAGGCATTTGCTTGTTCAATTAATTCACTTGCAATATATTTAAATATGGCAGAGAATCCAACCACCCATTGCCTTAACTGCAATACCGCATTCCATGGCAATTATTGTTATGAATGCGGACAAAAAGCCAGCGTTACAAAACTTACCTGGAAGAGCCTGCTGGAAGAGTTGGTTCATTTTTTTACCCATGCCGAACATAGCTTTATTTATACCAGCCGTTCTTTGTTTACCAGGCCCGGCCATATCGTAAAAGAGTTTCTTGATGGGAAAAGAAAAAAAGTACATAAACCCATTACATTCGTTCTAATCTGGTTTGCCATATACAAACTGGCCAGCGCCGGCATTGCACAACTGGTTCAAACATTGGGTTTGTCAAAACTACCCAGAACCGAATCTATGTTGGGAATTAAATGGTCGGGGCCAAAGAATGAAACACTAAGTCAGTACGAAAATTTTATTACCATCATTCTCATGGCACCCATACTGGCCTTAATGGGATGGGTGGTTTTCCGAAAAACCAACACCAGTTTTGTAGAAAGATGGGTAGCGATTTTATATGGATCGGCTTATACCACCATCTTTTCTTTTTGTATGGCCATACTCGGTTTTTTCATTAAGCTGATGGCACCCAACACCAGCACCGGCTTTGTAAACGATGTGTATTTTCTGATCTACTACTTCAGTATTGCCTGGTTTATTTATGGTTTTGAAAAAGTATACCGGCCTGGTTTATCAAAAGCACAGCAGATCATAGTTGCTTTACTGATGTCGCTTGTAGCAAATTATATAGCTGATGTGATCTGGTATTTTTTGTATCGGTTTATTCCTGCGAGTATATAAAAGAGTGATCTGCTAGGTGTTACCTATGCTTGTTAAAATCACTATTCTGGTATTTTGAAAATATATCGTTCATCCCATGTAAGGTCAAATGCTTTGAGGTGTTTTCTGTATTCGTCCAGAAAGCTTTCCTTTCGATGATGTATTTCCTGGTTCATGATATAGCGGATAACATCTGATACCTGGCTTTTAGCATATGAAAATGCACCGTATCCCTCTTGCCAGGCAAATGTAGAAGAACAGAAATTTTGCTCCTTTATCCATTTACTGCTTTCTGATTTCACAAGCTGGATTAAGGATGAGACCGATTGATCTGGCCGCATCCCTATGAAAATATGGATATGATCGGGCATGCTGTTTATCTGCAACATCCTATGATGATGTCTCTTAAAAATACCTGTGATATATTGATGCAATCTTTCTTTCCATTCCTGGTGAATTAATGACTGCCTGTATTTTACGGCAAATACAAATTGAATATGGATTTGGGTATACGTGTTTGCCATTGCGATTAAAATTATCATTTGGACACCAAACGTTCCTACGGAACGACATGACCCTTTTATCTGGGTTTCTACCGAGCGGATGTTCCTAGCGGAACATGAAACAGTGTGTTACTTATTTTTTAAAAGTAAGGAGTCAGGCTGGATTGCGAAAGCGTATTTGCCGTAGGAATTTGAAGTTCTTTCACCCTAATTCCCGCAAAACCAGAAAATATACCAAGAACCGAAAACACCGTGTTCCGTCAGGAACATCCGCTCGGTAGCCCCTCGAAAAATGTTGAGATTCATTTTCCGTAGGAAAAAACGGTGCTTATACTTCAAAATAATTAGGGATTTGGATGATACCGGCGGGGCCAGGTACTACAAAAAGAAAATGAGCGCAATGCGCTCATTTCTCTTTTATCATATTGGCATATAGATTATCCTAAAGCTACACGCTTAAATTCAGTCACTTTTACATCACCTGCAGATTTCAAATAAGCTTCTACAGTTATAGCACCATCTTTTACAAACGCCTGTGCCAGTAAAGTGTTTTCTTTGAAGAATGCATTCAGTTTACCTTCTGCAATTTTAGAGATCATTTCATCTGGTTTACCGGCCATTTTAGGATCGGCTTTCATGGTTTCTACCACAATTGCTCTTTCTCTTTCAATGGTTTCAGCAGGAATGCTGTTGGCATCTACTGCCAATGGATTCATAGCAGCAATTTGCATGGCTACATCTTTACCGGCTTCAGCAGCTTCGGCAGACAATCCAACCAATACACCCATACGGTAAGTACCGTGAATGTAAGAGGCTACATAAGGTGCTTCAATTCTTTCAAATCTGATCCCGATCTTTTCACCAATAGAGGCTAATTTATCATTGATCATATCAGATACTTTCGCACCGTTGATCACTACTTCATTCAGTTCTTCTGCACTCTTTACATTATTGGCAACAGCTGCATCTGCAATGGTTTGTGCAAACGCAACAAACTCTGCATTTTTAGATACGAAATCTGTTTCACAACTAATACAAACTACAAAACCAACTTTATGATCGGCAGATGTTTGTGAGATGATCACCCCTTCTTTTGCTTCACGGTCGCTACGCTTGGCAGCTACTTTCTGCCCCTGCTTACGCAACCAGTCAATTGCTGCTTCAAAATCACCGTTGGTTTCAGTTAATGCTTTTCTGCAATCCAGCATACCGGCTCCGGTTGCCTGGCGCAGTTTATTAATATCCTGGGCGGTTATTGTTACTGTAGACATTACTTAGGAAATTATAAATTAACAATTAGCAATTAAAAATCAGCAGTTAGCAATTAAAAACCAACAACTATTACATTGTTAATTTTTAATTGCTAATTGCTAATGCATTCTATCAAAATTTGCGAAAATAAACGGGCTACTACTAGCGGCTTCCACCTCCACCACCTGCAGGGCGACGGTTTCCTGGAACACGACGCTTAGGAGGACCACCGGCTCCGGGACCACCAGCTGCATTGTTACCTGCACCACGGCGACCACCACGGGCAGCTTCAGCTTGTGCTTCGGCTTCCAGACGACGGGCTCTTGTTTCGTTTTCGTTGTTGCTGTCATCAGACTCATCTTCGTCTTTAGAAGCCTGGCGCTCAGCCAAACCTTCCGCAATAGCAGCTACGATATAATTGGTAATGATGGCAATTGATTTGGTTGCATCATCATTAGAAGGAATAGAAAAATCTACTTTGTTAGGATCACAGTTGGTATCTACCATACCAAATGTGGTAATGCCCAAACGTTTTGCTTCAGACAAAGCGATGTGTTCATGACCAATATCCACGAGGAACAAAGCGGCCGGCAGGCGACCCAGTTGAGCGATACCGCCCAATACTTTCTCCATTTTATCTTTATCGCGGGTTAATGTCAAACGCTCTTTTTTGGTCAGGCTTTCTGCACTGCCATCAGCCAGCATTTTTTCAATGCTCTGCATTTTCTTCACGCTCTTACGAACCGTGTTGAAGTTGGTTAACATACCACCCAACCAACGTTCTGTTGCATAAGGCATGTTTACACGCTTTGCACATTCGCTAACGATTTCTTTTGCCTGCTTTTTAGTAGCCACGAACATGATCTTTTTACCGCTTTTAGCGATCTGCTTGATAGCAGCTGCAGATTCCTGCAAGTGATCAACCGTTTTGTTCAGGTCGATGATGTGGATACCTTTCTTTTCAGCAAAGATGTAAGGCAACATCTTTGGATTCCACTTCTTTTTCAGGTGACCAAAATGTACACCGGCCTCCAGGAGTTGCTGTTGTAACGAAGTGTTATTTTCCATTTGTATGTTTTGTTATAGTGATTTGAATGTTGTTAAGCTATTAGCTACTAGCCGCAAGCTGTAAGCAAAAGGCTTGCAACTAATAGCTAACAGCTTACAGCTGCTCTTAACGCTTACTAAACTGGAAGCTTCTACGGGCTTTCTTATGACCGAATTTCTTACGTTCAACACCACGTGGATCACGCTTCAGCTGACCGGCAGCTTTCAGTACAGGACGTAATTCAGCATTTACCTCGAGCAGTGCACGGGCAATACCCAATTTAGCAGCTTCAGCCTGGCCTTTTAAACCACCACCCTGTGCATTAATTACAATGTCCAGTTTGCCGACCATATCAGCTGTTTTTAAAGGAGCTTCTACCTGGTTCTGTAAGTATACCAGTGGAAAATAAGCTTTGTAATCTTTGTCGTTTACAGTGATCTTACCATCTCCCTTGCTTACGAAAACACGGGTAACGGCTTCTTTACGGCGACCAACTGCATTTTTTTGTTTTTCCATTTATGTTGGAATTAGTTGTTAGATTAAGTTGATTAGAATGTCAATTCTTTGGGTTGCTGTGCGCTGTGCTGGTGTGTTCCACCGGCATATACAAAGAATTTCTTGATCATTTTACGACCGAGACGGTTTTTAGGAAGCATGCCTTTTACAGCTCTTTCCATAACCACTTCCGGACGACGTTTCAGCAGATCTTCTGCAACTTCTTCTTTTTTACCGCCTGGGTAACCAGAGTAGTTGAGGTATACTTTCTGCTCAGATTTGTTACCTGTAAAAACTACCTTTTCGGCGTTGATCAGGATCACATAATCACCGCAATCTACGTGCGGGGTGTAATAAGCTTTGTTCTTACCGCGAAGAACAGAAGCGATTTTCGATGCAATACGTCCTACGGTTTGATTAGTACCGTCAACCACATACCAGTTGTGCTGTACGGTAGCCGCGTTTGCATGCTTGGTGGTGAAATGAAGTTTACTCATAATATTTTTGTTTTAATGAAGCCGCGCTATCCCGCTGACTTTAAATGGACGGCGAAGGTAGGCCTCACTCACTCGATTTTCCAAGAATTTGGGAAAGTATTTTATATCGAACCTTTGTAAATCATTGATTTTCAATAATAATTTTGAACAAATATTTTATAAGTAGGGTGAAACAGGCGATTTTACTGCTATTGGGTCCCGCCAACGGCGGGATTGCGTCGCACACTTCAGCAGCGTCAAGCGCTTAAACAAGGTATCAATCCGTCAAAAAAAATGGTGTTTTCACTTAATGCAGGAGTTAAAGACAAGCGTATTTTTGCCAAAGTTGGCAAATTGCCAACTTTTAGTATTTTTACGCCGTATTTAACGCATGTTGCATTATCAGTCATTTTATAAAAGTTCTTTGTATTGAATTTTTACAAATGATTATTAACAACACAAGACTTTTAGCTCTGTTTGCAAGAGATCATGCTTCTACAAGGAAAAGCTTATTAACATGGGAACGAATTGTAGAAGAATCAACATGGAAAAACAAAATGGATGTGCTCAATTCTTTTCCAGACGCCAAAATGATTAGAAACAACAGAGCACGGTTTGAAATTCAGCATAACAAATACCGGTTGATTGCTGAAGTTGATTATTCAGATGGCGTTGTAGAAATTCGATTTATCGGTACACATTCGGAATATGATAAGATAGATCCATCCACTATATAAAATTATCACCAATGAACACATGGTTTCACCTTGAGAATGAAGAGGAATATGAAAAAGCAATGAGCCGTTTTCAGGAAATTAAGTATGCAAAAAAAGGGAGTCTTGCGCACCGTGAAAAAATGTTGCTTGTAACATTGATCAACATATATGAAAAGAAACATTATTCACTTGGCGAAATAGATCCCATTGAATTCATCAAAATAAGAATGGAAGACTTTGGTTATAAACCTGCCGATCTTGCCCGTGAGTATGGTGACAAAGGAACTATCAGCAAAGTACTAAATTACAAGCAAGCGCTTTCTTTAACCATGATCAGAAAATTCAGTAAAATTCTTCAGATCCCCGTTGATGCATTAACCAAAGAATACGAACTCCAATAATTTGTCTTACAGAAAATTCCAGGCCACCCAACTTTTCACCGGTACCGAAATGCTCGGGCAGGATCATGTGCTGATTACTGATGAACAGGGCAGGATAGAAGATATCATACATGCCAAAGATGCCGGAGAAGGTATTCAGCCTCTCGATGGCGTTTTATCGCCCGGTTTTATCAACTGCCATTGCCATCTGGAACTAAGCCATATGCGTGGATTAATCCCTGAAAAAACAGGATTGGTTGATTTTGTTTTTACAGTAGTGAATGAACGCCATTTCCCAGACGAAGAAATACTGGATGCCATCGCTGATGCCGAAAATGAAATGCTGGCTAACGGTATTGTAGCGGTGGGCGATATCTGTAACAATACACTCACGCTTGCGCAAAAGCAAAAAGGAAGACTGGCCTATTACAATTTTATTGAAGTAAGCGGCTGGCTGCCATCTGTTGCGCAAGTAAGATTTGAAAAGTCATTTGGCATACTTGACTCATTCCAGAAAATTCAAAATTCAAAATTCAAAATTCAAAATTCTCTTTCCCCACATGCGCCGTATTCTGTGTCAGGTGACTTGTGGCAATTACTATCGCCTCATTTTGATAAAAAAACAGTTACCATACACAACCAGGAAACCGATTTTGAAGATGTGCTTTTTAAAACCGGCGAAGGTGATTTTACGCGTATGTATGGAATGATGCATATGGATACTTCCTTTTTTAAACCCACGGGTAAAAGCAGTTTGCAATCTTATTTACCTAAACTGCAAAATGCAAAACAACTACTGCTGGTGCATAATACATTTACCAAAGAAGAAGATGTGTTGTTCGTGAATCGTGAATCGTCAGGCGTGAGTTGGTGTGTTTGTATTAATGCCAATCAATATATTGAGAATGCAGTACCGCCTATTGATATGCTAAGAAAGAACCATTGTGAAATTGTTATTGGCACAGACAGCCTTGCAAGCAATTGGAGCCTGAATATGCTGGATGAATTAACATCCATCACAAAACACTTTCCTTCCGTTCCGTTGAATGAATTATTGCAATGGGCTACATTGAATGGTGCTAAGGCTTTACAGATGGATGAGGTAATGGGTAGTTTTGAAAAAGGAAAACAACCGGGAATAGTATTGTTATCGAATATCGAAAATGGAACCATTCATACAAACACTTCTGTAAGCAGATTGCTATAACTTATTTTTTGTGAATTGTGAATGGTCAATGAAGTACCTTTCGTCATCTAGTCCTTCCATTGACCATTGACCATTGACCATTGACCATTGACCATTGACCATTGACCATTGACCATTGACCATTGACCATTGACCATTGACCATTGACCATTGACCATTCACCACTCACGAAAGTATCTCCTGCAGAATCGCAAAGCTCCGCATCTCTCCAAAATCATTGATGTGTAAAGAGAGAAAAGTTTGGTATGCTTGTAACAATTCGCGACGCATATGCCTGTTCAACTGTATGTTTTCAAGATCATTGTAAAACTGAAGTGCAGAAAGATCAGACGTAGTTTTAGCCATCAGGCCATCGAGATAATAAGGATGCGTGGGTATATCGGCAATAAACATTCCTTCCTGCAAATCGAGCACCGGTGTTTGTTCGCTGTAAGTTCCCTGCAATTGAAAACCCAGTTCACTACCTAGATGTAAGCTAAAGTATAACGGAAGGTTTCCCGTTAAGGTGTCGCTGCCTTTGTCTAATTGCTTAAGAGTATCTTCAATCAAATAAAATAACTCAGGATTGGCTTCGGGTTGTTTAAGGCTGTGTTGCAGCAGTTCTATTACAAACATGGCAACGGTATTTCTTACCACATCAAACAATACTTTTTCATACAAATAACTCCATTGGTATTCTTTGATGAATTGTAATTGCTTTTGCTCATTATGGTACACTTCCATATCCAGCATGGCAGAAGGCTGAAAAAAGCCGGCTTTACCTGCAGAGGTTTTACTGCTTTGCCTAACGCCTTTAACAATATAGCTCTGTATGCCAAACAGCTCTGTGTACACGGTAGTAATGATACTGGTATCACCATATTTTACCGTGCGTAGTACTATGCCTTTGGTGGCGTGGATCATGGAATGAGTAGAGATTACTGCGAAAATACAAAGAACATATGTTACAGAGACTTTGCAGCGTTCTGCTTACGCAGCTACTTTAACGGCAACCGGTTTCTTTGCTTCCAATTCTATAATCTTCACGGCATGTAATCCGCGCATAATAAAATAGGTTAAATCAAACTCAAACCATTTTTTGGCGAAGTTGGCATCGTCTTTTGCATAGTGATGGTTGTTCTGAAACAGCTCTCCCATCAATAAAATTCCCCAAGGCGAGGTATTTTTAGAATGATCTCCATTTTCAAAATTGCTGTAGCCATACTTGTGTCCACACCAGTTTACAATGGCACCTTGTATCGGGCCCATTAAAAAATGAACAGGCAATAAAACAAACCACCAAAGGTTGGGTGCAAAATAAATATAGAAAGCCGTGTAGGCTATCATGAACAATAAACGGGTAATGGTGTGGTGCCCAAATTTATCCAGCCTGTCCCAAACCGGCAGATACTCTTTGGTGAATTGGGCATCGGGTAAATTTTTACCCGTTAAAAATCCCCGGAAGATGAGAATGGTGCTTTGCATCATTCGATATACATCTTTAAAAAAATGGGGCGAGTGTGGGTCTTGCTCGGTATCACTATAGGTATGGTGCATGCGGTGCATCACACCATAGGCTCTTGGTACCAGATAAGAGGAACCCTGCACCAACCAGGTGCTAACATAAAAAGTTCGTTCCCAGTTTTTACTCATCGTATACATTTTATGAGAGCAGAAACGGTGCAGGAAAAATGAATGAAAAAATAACGACAGGAACCAATGGCCCAGAAAAAAACAGAGGATCGCAAGCATATACCGAAATTGGGGGTTAGTTGGGTAAGATAGGGTAATAAAGCCATCCCACTGCGTAACTGTTCAACTATTCTATCATAAAACCGGTAAAGTATATAGCAGTTTATTATACCCTATGAGCTGATCAAATGGTGTTTAAACAAAAAAAGACCCGCTTAGCGAGTCTTATAAAAAAGAGTTTACCATTTCGGATAACTATACAACGCCTGTAAATTGTTTCAGAAAACGAACATCGTTCTGAGAATACAAACGCAGATCATTTACCTGGTATTTCAGCTGCGTAATTCTTTCTACACCCATACCAAAAGCAAAACCTGTGTATTTGTTAGAGTCAATCCCAAAATTATCCAGCACATTCGGATGCACCATACCGCTACCTAAGATCTCTACCCATCCTGTGTGTTTACAAATATTACAACCATCCCCTTTACAAATCAAACAACTGATGTCCATTTCGGCACTGGGTTCGGTAAAAGGAAAATAACTTGGGCGAAACCGCACTTTTACATCGTTGCCAAACATTTCCTGCACAAAAAAATACAGGGTTTGTTTTAAATCCGCAAAGCTTACATTTTCATCTACATACAATCCTTCTACCTGATGAAAAAAACAGTGAGCGCGCGCACTGATGGTTTCATTTCTATACACACGCCCCGGACAAATTACCCGAATAGGTGGTTTCTGTGTTTCCATTACCCTTGCCTGCACACTACTGGTATGTGTGCGCAATAACCAGGATGGATTTTGGCTGATGTAAAAAGTATCCTGCATATCGCGGGCAGGATGGTCTTCCGGAAGATTCATGGCGCCGAAATTGTGCCAGTCATCTTCTATCTCAGGCCCTTCGGCTACTGCAAAACCCAACCGCTTGAAAATAGAAACGATCTGGTTTCTTACAATATTTAACGGATGGCGTGTGCCAACAGGAACGGGATCACCGGGCAGGCTCCAGTCAATCAGCTTCGAGTCGGCAGTTTGCAGTAGGGAGTTGTTTTCTTTTAAGCTATCGTATTTGGCTTCGGTAAAAAGCTTGAAGTCGTTCAGTATCTGTCCAAATTCTTTTTTTCGCTCATTGGGTACATTACGCATTTCGGCCATGATGGTTTTCACCAGTCCTTTTGTACCAAGCCATTTAATGCGGAATTCTTCCACTGCTTCCGGGCTGGCCGCTTCGGCAGCAGCAATTTCGGCACGACAGGCTTCGATCTGTTGTAACAACTGTTCCATTAAACAAAGATAAACGCTGACGGGATATGATTTGGGGTATGATTGATATGATTTTAGTGTAATAAGGTGCCCGCTTACTTCAAAAGCAGCTTATCATCCCGGCATTAGCCAATTTTGTTAAAGTAGCCGGTAATAAAGCGCTAATCCTATCAATCAAACCCTAAATCCCACTAATCTGCGCTTATTACTTACATTTGTTGCAGTAGACGAAGAATTTTATGGAATACAATACAGAGAGAAGTCACTTGGGCATGAAAGAATATGGCCGCCATGTACAAAAAATGGTGGAGTTCCTGTTAACGATAGAAGACAAGGACAAACGCCAGCAACAGGCCCAGTATGTGATAGAGCTGATGGGATTTGTGAACCCGCATTTGAAGAATGTGGAAGACTTCCGGCATAAATTATGGGATCACCTATTTTTTATGAGTGATTTTAAACTGGAAGTGGATAGCCCTTACCCCATTCCTCAAAAAGAAACCTATAAGCTGAAGCCCGAACCCTTACCTTATCCCAAGCGCCATCCCAAATATGCGCATCTGGGTAAAAACCTGGAAGTGGTAATAGATAAGGCTTTGAAAGAAGAAGATCCGGAAAAGAAAGCAGGCTTTGCGCATGCCATTGCTTACTACATGAAACTGGCGTACAGCAACTGGCACAAAGAGCTGGTGCATGATGATACGATCCGTACCGAACTAAACAGCATTACCGGTGGCGAGCTTGAATTTAGCAATACCCCTTATATCAAACATCGCAACCAGAATTTTGAGCGTGATGAATATCCACGCAGTGGTGGCGGGCGCTGGCAGCAAAATTTTGGTGGCCGCAGTGGCGGAAGAAGCAGCGGCGGTGGCGGACAACGCGATAACAACCGTGGCGGTGGCGGTAATGCAAGAAATAATAACAACAATAATAACCGGAGCAATAACGGTGGCGGTAACAATGGCAATAGCCGAAACAACAATGGCGGCCGCCCTGATGCAAGAGGTGGGCAGTTTAAGAAGCGGTATTAGTTTATTGGTTTAATAGTTTATTAGTTTACAATTAAGAGATATTTTTAGGCACTGGAATTTTCTGGTGCTTTTTTTATGGCTACTTATTAATAGCTGTTATTCGAAAATCTATAGCATAGCACAACAGACCAGACCAATAAACCAGTAAACTATTAAACCAACAGACTAATAAACCAACACACCATGAGTTCCTTCGAAGTAATCGGTGGTAATAAATTAAAAGGAGAAATTGTTCCGCAGGGGGCGAAGAATGAAGCATTGCAGATCTTATCAGCAGTATTGTTAACGGCTGAGCCTGTAACCATTTCCAATATTCCGGATATACTGGATGTAAATTTACTAATAGAACTATTGGGCGATATTGGTGTGAAGGTATCTCGCACAGACAGGCATACCTGTACTTTTCAGGCAGATTCAGTGGATGCGGATTACCTGGCATCGGAAGATTTCAGAAAAAAAGGTGGCCGCCTGCGTGGCAGTGTGATGTTTGCCGGACCTATGCTGGCCAGGTTTAAGAGAGCCTACATACCAAAACCGGGCGGAGATAAAATTGGCCGCAGAAGATTAGACACACATATCATTGGTTTTGAAAAACTGGGTGCCAAATATGAATATGATGAGGTGCTGGGTTGTTTCAAACTCTCCTCTCCCCAATTGAAAGGCGTTTTTATGTTACTGGATGAACCCTCTGTAACCGGTACTGCCAATATTGTGATGGCAGCAGCACTGGCAGAAGGAACCACATCTATTTACAATGCTGCCTGCGAACCCTATATTCAACAGTTATGCAAAATGCTGAACAGAATGGGCGCAAAAATCAGTGGTATTGGCAGTAACCTGCTGATAGTGGAAGGAGTTTCTGTTTTAGGTGGCACCACACACCGTATGTTGCCCGACATGATTGAGATAGGCAGTTTTATTGGCCTTGCGGCAATGACACAAAGTGAGATCACCATTAAAAACGCCGGTGTAGAACACCTGGGTGTAATACCGGAAAAGTTTCAGCAGTTAGGTATTGATTTTAAAATACAGGGAGATGATATTTATATTCCCGCACAGGATGTATATGAGATACAAACTTTTATGGATGGTGGTATCCTAACCATTTACGATCATCCCTGGCCCGGCTTTACGCCCGATTTGTTAAGTATTGTTTTGGTAGTGGCTACACAGGCAAGAGGTAGTGTATTGGTACACCAGAAAATGTTTGAGAGTCGTTTGTTCTTTACGGATAAATTAATAGATATGGGCGCACAGATCATTCTCTGCGATCCGCACCGCGCTACCGTTATTGGTTTGGGAAGAAAAAATAGCCTGCGTGGCATTACTATGAGTAGTCCGGATATACGTGCCGGCCAAGCACTACTGATTGCCGCGTTAAGTGCCGAAGGAAAAAGTGTGATACAGAATATTGAACAGATAGACCGCGGGTATCAATACATTGATGAACGTTTACGGAATCTTGGGGCGGAAATTACAAGGATTTCGTAATGTAGCGGGCCGGTTGTGTGTCCTCACACAACCGGACTGCAAGAGGTAATCTCATTTCTACAATCATTGCAATAGCTGGCATATGATGACGTCTTTGAGTCCTCACAAAGACCTTTTACATTACATCACACGTATAAATACGCTACCACAGTTTTTCCTGATGTACTATTTTGCCAGTCATGGAATTGGGTGCATTATACTTTTATACCTCCACCATTCATCAATGGCGGCCACTGATTAGGCAATATCATTTGTATGATACCATCACAGGGTCTTTATCTTTTCTGCACAATAAAGGATTGATCAGGGTATATGGATTTGTGATCATGCCCAATCATATTCACCTGGTATGGCAGATGCTAAAAAAGAATGGAAAAGAAAGTCCTGTAGCCAGCCTGATGAAGTTTACAGCACATCAGTTTGAGCAACATCTTTTACAAAATCATCCAGCAGACCTGCACAACTACAAGGTTGATTGGCGTACACGGAAATATAATTTCTGGCAACCCGAACCTGACTGGTTTTTATTATTCAAAGAAAAGACTACTCTTCAAAAACTAAATTATATTCATAATAATCCTTTACAGAAACACTGGCAATTGGTAACCAATCCTATTGACTATCCTTATTCTTCTGCGAAATTTTATGAAACCGGAAAAAAGGATTTCGAATTTTTGTATCATTATCTCGATTTTAGTGATGCTTTGGATTAATAGCCATTAGACTTAATACTATAGTGTGTGATTGTAAGTACATAATCACCGCGTAAACGCCGTTTATGTTGCGCCGTTGATGTGTCCTCACATTAACAGTGCATTGCATAATCCTATAATAATATCTAATTACTATAACGTCGTTGTAGTAAGTGCGGTTGTGTGGAGACACACAACCGGCCCACAACCGGCCCACAACCCACATACACGCCTATCATACCATCCCCCATACCCATCTCCCCATGATAAACCTATGTTAATGCCGGCGTGCATGGCACCATTACCGGTAAATAAGAAGCCCCACAATTAATGGGCACGGCAATTGTTATAGAATAGGTATTGTCTCATCAAACCAATTAGCCATGAAAATTTCTACTCATTTCCACAAGACATACACCGCGGCACTTGCCTTTTTGATGCTGTCGGGCAACACGCTGGTTTTGGCACAACGACCTCCCGAGAGAGAAAGGCCCGGTAATTCGCAAAGGTCTTCCAATGATCGTCAGCGCACGAATGATAACCGAGAGCGCGGAAACCCGCAAAGGCAACCTTCTCAAAGGCCGCCCGATGCAGGCCAGCGCCCACCACAAAATAATCAACCCAACAATCCACAAAGACAACCCATAACACAGAGACCACAGGAAAGAGAAAGACCCGGTAATACACAAAGACCACAAGATGCAGGTCAACGCCCCGGAGATAACAGGGATCGCGGTTATGCGCAAAGGCAACCTTCACAAAGACCCGAGCAGAGAGACAGGCCAGGTTACGCGCAAAGACCTTCTGGTGATCAAAGAGCTTCGGTATCGGTTAATCGCCAGGGATCATCGTATGATCGTCGTACCACCTCATACAGGCCATCGTATCGTTATGATAACAGATCGCAGGTATATGGTTACAGACCCAGTGCCTACAACAACCGGTACAATAACCGTGGTTATTATCGTCCAACGTATACTCGTGCGCCGTTAGTATGGCAGGGCCGCAGGTATTATAGTAATTACAGTTATTTCTATCATCCTTATCGTCCGTATTTCTATGGATCTTTTTTCCATCCATTCGGATTTTTTGCCAATGTACTGGGTGCCGCTGCCATTAGTATTTCATGGAATAACCAACGTTATCATTATGATCAGGGTGTTTATTATTCTCCCTATAACAATGGCTACCGCGTAATTGCACCACCTATGGGATTATTCATCAGGGCCTTACCGGCAGGATCTGTTAGGTTGGAACTGGGCGATTACACCTACTATTATTTTGCCGGTACTTTTTACCAACCGGAAGAAAATGGTTTTGCCGTGACCATGGCACCTCCCGGAGCGATTGTATATGATTTGCCCGAAGGCGCAACAGAAGTGAGGGTGGGTGATAGTATTTATCTTGAATACAACAACACCTTGTTTCAGCCTATTTCTTATAATGGCAGCAATGCTTATGAAGTAGTGGAACTAGGGGAGGAAGATAATAATTAGTATGCCTGATTGTAAAAAAACACTCCACAATATTGTCGGGTGTTTTTTTTACAATCACCCTATCAAATGATTTTACGAAAGCAATAAAAAGGAGCTGCCATATTTCAGTAAGTAAAGGAAGTCACTACTTTTATCTGATGCATATATTTTCATCACTAACTGCTACTGATTAATCTCTGATAGCTCTTTGTTATAGTTCTTTTACGATCAATACTTCTTCCATATCTTTCTGCACATTCGGTGGCTTGGGTATGGCACCTGGGGCTGGCAATGTATTTACACGTATTCAAATTGCAGAGAACTTCCTTCTAAGGAAACACCTGCCTTCACGGCCTTCACTTTTTTGACTGGAGCTTCCGACCAATGATATACACCTGATGAGATCAATTAAAACTAAGCCATGGTTTGGATTGAAATAGTGTGCAGCTAAACAAAGATGATTTTTTTTATACTACTGAAAGCGATTTATCGAAGTTGAAACTGCTTTCTACAGGCGTACAGCAATCCGGCAATAAACTAATAATTTATTTTACTGTCTATGTTTTAAAACATAGACAGTAATACTTATGAAGAAAAGTACAAATCTATTTGCAAAAAACAATCCTCTATTGCAAATGCACTGGTTTTTGCAGATATTAGTGAATTAATACCGTGCATATGTCAAATCAACAAGAAGAAATGTTAGCTCGTGTTATTAATAAATACAATGAATTATCCGGCCCGTCGCTCAAGCTCATGGTTGAGAATGTAATTATCCAAGAAATAAACAAGGATGATTATGTTACAAGGGAACACAAACAAAATACATACGAATACTTTTTACTGGATGGTATATTACAAAGCACTATTGTAAATGATGAAGGCGAAAGTATTACTACTGGCTTTTATAACAGTGGTATGGTATTAACTCCCCATTTTGCCAGAACTATCAAAGGCCGATCTATATTCAACCTCCAGGCACTTACGGATACACTGTTAGCAGAAATGCCCGTTACCGTTCTGGATTCTCTTCGCTATTCTTTCAGTGATATTAAACAATTTGGATTGAAAGTAGTAGAACAGGAATTATTAAAAACCATACAACATGATATCAGCTTCCGCGCTATGAGTGCCAAGCAACGACTTCTTTCTTTCCGTAGTAATTATCCTTCGCTTGAAAACCTGATACCGCATACTATTATTGCCTCCTATCTGGGTATAACGCCTGTATCTTTTAGCAGGTTACGAAATGAACTAACAAAGCAGTAATTCATTTCTTATCAATTGATAATTAAATGATCGCTGCAAAGTCGAACATTTGTGCTAACAAAAAAAAAGAAAATGAAAAAGTTAGCATTTGTAAGAACCTCAAAAAGCAGCTATGTACCCAATATAAGAATATGGGTTATAGCAGCATCGTTATTTGCCTCAGCAAGCATAGCCCATGCACAGACAAGCGAAACAGCATCTACACCAGGTAAACAACATTCATTATCCATAGAAGTAGATCCCGCAGCTTTTATTTTAAAAGGTTATTCTTTCAGCATCCGGTATCACAATAAGCGCTTACCTAACTGGAGCATAATGGCATCTGGTTTTGCTGCCGACTTTCCAAACAGCATGATGTCAGAAGTGAACCGGAAGAATGGATGGGGAGACTTAAGGTTTACCTGTAGTAACGCATTGTTTGTAGACTATCATTTTAAACAAACCGGCAAAGGTCTGTTTGTGGGGCCATCCGTATTTACCTATAACAACAAGGTAACAAACATGAATACCGGACAGGCGGTAGCTTTTAAAACAATATATCCAAACCTGCGGGTAGGATATACCTGGTACCCTTTCAAAAATCTAGACTTGTATGCGGCTCCCTGGCTAAATGTGGGTAAAGAATTTATGGTCGGGAATACGAATAAGTTTGCAGGCACAGCATTTCAACTAGATAAGTTCAAGTACATACTGGCCCTGCACATTGGTTACAAGTATTCCTTCGATAAATTGTTTCACAACAAAAAGAAGAACACAAGTAATCCCATATAAGGTTCATTTACTTAAACAACTACAACAGTTATGAATCACAGAGCTATTTTCGATGTAGAAGCGATCTTGCAGCAAGTAAGCCATAGCACACCAATGGTACAGTATCGGTATTTTAACCAGCAGGAGGTATTGCTTACGCACAATAGCGGCTATGCTGATCTTAATTCGCGGATGAAAGCAGATGGCAACACAACGTTCAATGCCTACTCACTTACAAAAACGTTTACAGTAGTGGCCATTCTGCAACTGGCAGAACAGGGATTACTGCAACTAGACCAGCCCGTAAATCACTACTTACCCAAAGCGGGGGTTTGGCCAACGGCTACTATCCGCCAATTATTAAACCATACAGCTGGCATCGGCAACCCGATGCCGCTGAAATGGATTCACCTGGCAGATGAACATACAATGTTTGATAGCCGGGCTTTTAATGAGCAGATTTTAAAACAATCAATCCTGCGAAAATACATGCCGGGCGAAAGGTTCGCGTATAGTAACCTCGGTTATATAGTAGCCGGGCAGGTAATTGAAGCAGTAACAGGATTAACCTATGAGCAGTATATAACAGAAAACATCATTGCCCAGCTTCCAATTGATGGGCAACAAATAGGTTTTACTATTCCACTTGCGTTGCACCATGCCACCGGTTATCATAACAGGTATAGTATTTCAGGATACATACTGGGATTTTTATTGAATAAAAAGAAGTACACTGAAAGACCAATTGGAAAATGGATCCCTTTCAAACCCAGTTATGTAAATGGTACCGCTTATGGTGGCCTTATCGGAACAGCAAATGCATTTGTTGCTTTCGGACAGGCACTGCTGCAGGAAAACAGCAAGTTATTGACCCCGGCTTACAAGGAAATTATGTTTAACGAACATTTACTGCCTTCTGGAAAACGAACTGGCATGTGTTTGTCATGGTTCACGGGAATATGCAGTGGTAAAGATTACCGCATGCATCCTGGTGGCGGTGGCGGTTACTATTGCGAATTGAGATTATACGCCAAAACAGGAAGCTTTGTTGTATTTAATCGATCAGGATTTTCTAATGAACGTTTTTTAGATACAACAGATGCTGCATTCATACGATAAGCCAAATGGCACATTACCATTTTTCATCTGCACCGTTTTCAATTAATAGAAATACACTTTACAAGATCCAATAAATTTTTTAACCCTCTTTTATCAAACAGGAGCAAAGTATTCCTCGCCTATTTATGTGGTACTCATTTTCACCTGAATAGGTTATTGAATGCAGGTTTGATAAAAAATAATTTGCTATTATATGTTTATGAAAAAAAATATTCAACAAACCCTATTATGGTTTTTTATTTCTCTTTTGGTGCTATCCGCCTGTGAAAAATCAGATGCGCCACTCCAGCCGGGAAATCAAAATGCCGGACAGGATACCAGTTCACATTATGTTCAATTTGTGCTCAATGGACTACCTGGCCAGCCAACTAATGTTAATGGATGGAAAGTGAAAGTAGCCCTGCTCAATAATCAGAATCAGCCTGTGGTAACAGATACGTTGCTATCGTTACGATACAATGGAAAATATATTGCCGACAGCATACAAGTGCCTGCGGGTAATTATCAACTCAGTAAATTCATTATTATTGATGCTGCGAATACATCAAGGTTTACCACACCTGTAGCCAACTCGCCAAAAGCATCCCTGGTACAACAGCCGCTTTTCATTGGCTTCTCGGTTCCTAAGCATAGCATGAGTCTTATTACACTGGAGGCATTGCAGATTCAGTATAATGACCAGCCACAACTATATGGATATCCTGATGGTTCGTTCATCAACGGCAGTCTTGATCCCGGATCACAGTCGGTCAATGTCTGGATTCATCCGCTCATAAAAATCGGAGATATTGTTTATGACAGTGTACCTGTATTCTTTACGTTAACCAGTTGGGATATTAATGGAGTGATGTCTGTAAAGACCAGTACGCTTGCAGGAGGGAAAACGGCTCTTGCACTTTCAAGGAATATGGTAAAATATCGTTTCGAGGTAAAAAAATGGGGAACCACTGATGAGATGACATTTACGCAGAACGATTTACGGGAAGGAATGACCTACTCGTTGGGAGGCGCTAAAGCCGCCAAAAAATTGAAAGCCGTACTAAATTATGAGTGGGTGAACAATTTGTTTAAGCCACAGACCAATACCACATATGAATATGATCTATCCGGCAGGCTGTCTAAAACACTGCACTATATAAAAAACGCAGATAACGCAACGGCCCTGGCAGCAACAGAAATCTTTGAATACAGCAATGGACATATAACCAAAATCACTAAGCAGGATGATCAGAATATGATAAGATCCGTCTCATCATTTGTTTATAACCAGGGTGGAAAAATAATATCCATTACGCATAATGAAGGAGGAAAACAGACAGCAGGAGATGTTCAATATACATCTTTAGATGGTGGCACGGGCATCAGTGGGCAATATGCCATCAACATACTCTACCGGTATAGTGACCGGTATTACAGCACGAACTATAATATGAAATTTAAAGGAGGCATGATGATTGAAGACGCGGCTGTTACCTCGCACAATAGCAGTTCATTGGGCTTATACATGTATGATTTCAATATCAACCCATACATGCATCTAAACCTGCCAGACCTGTTTCTTTCCAATCATTCTAAACACAATGTGAA
Organism: Chitinophaga pinensis; assembly: GCA_943372845.1. Lineage (GTDB taxonomy): Bacteria > Bacteroidota > Bacteroidia > Chitinophagales > Chitinophagaceae > Sediminibacterium > Sediminibacterium pinensis_K. The sequence goes on from CALSAD010000013.1 coordinate 76,892, forward strand.
CTGGCAGCAAAAAACTTTTCTGGCGGCTGATCTTTCCTTTGTTCCTTATGATTTTGAATATAAATACGATGCTGATGGGTACCCGACAGAACTTACCAGAAAATATTTTAACTCTCTTACCAGGCAATATGCCTACACAATTAAAACAGTGTATAACTACTAAGCATCCGTATGAAATAAACTACTTGCGATAAAGTATTATAAATAAAAAGACGCCTTATCTGGCGTCTTTTTTACTGTGGTCCCGCTGGGACTCGGACCCTGGACCCGCTGATTAAGAGTCAGCTGCTCTGCCAACTAAACTATAGAACCGGGGTAGTGAGCAAGTATTTCTATTGATAAAAATTTAATTGACTCAAGGAAACCAGTGACGCACGGATAACGCGGAAAAACGGATTAAGACGGATAAATCGGTGCAGATCCGTTTTTCCGCATCATCCGTGTGCCATTTCTCTCACAAACAAATACCTTTGCCGCATGAGCAGATTTGATACGATACTGAATATTATTCAAAACAGACGCAGCATAAAACCTGCCGAGTTAAATGGTAAGAAAATAGACGATGAGATCATCAAACAATTATTGCACCTGGCAGACTGGGCGCCCACGCATGCACGCACAGAACCCTGGCGCTTTGTTGTTTTTAGTGATGAAGCGGTACAACAGTTTTGCGCAGATCATGCAGCCTTGTACAAGGCCCATACACCGGAAGATAAGTTTACCAATGCCAAATACGAAGGGCTGATCCATACTGCAGATAAGGCATCGCATATTATTGCTGTGTACATGAAACGTTTACCTGAAGCAAAAATTCCTGTTGTAGAAGATATTGCAGCAGTAGCTGCTGCCACACAAAATATATTATTGGGTGCTGAAGCATCGGGTATCTCTGTTTTGTGGAGTACGGGTGGCATGACGCATCAACCGGCCATGAAAGCATATTTTGGTTTAGGAGAAGAGGACATCATGATGGGGCTTTTATACCTCGGTTATACCGACGAACCCGCAAGACCAGGAAAAAGAAGCGTTCCGCTCGGTGATAAAGTGATGTGGCGATACTAATTTTCGCATACCTGTTACTGCCCACTCACAATTCACGCCTCACCATTCACCATAAAATTGTTTCTTTGCCTAAATCACTTTCATGCTAAAAGCCCAGGGTAAACTCATTATCATAACGGCTCCGTCTGGGTCGGGTAAAACATCCATTACCCGTTTCCTGATCAATAAATACCCGCAGCTTGCTTTTTCTATTTCTGCTACCACACGCCAGCCAAGGGGCGAAGAAAAAGATGGAGTGGAGTATTATTTTATGAGCGTGGATACCTTCCGGCATAAAATAGACCAGAAAGCTTTTATTGAATGGGAGATGGTATACGAAGGAAAATATTATGGCACCCTGAAAAGTGAACTGGAAAGAATGTGGATGTCCGGCCGGGTACCCATGCTGGATATTGATGTACACGGTGCCATTCACGTACAGGAAAAATTTGAGGGCGATTGTTTGTCCATTTTTATAGAACCTCCATCCGTTGCAGAATTGCAACGCAGGCTCGAAAGCCGTGGCACCGAAACACCAGAAAGCCTGGCCACACGCGTTAATAAGGCCAGTTACGAAATGTCGTTCAGTCACCAGTTCAACAAAACCATTTTGAACGACGACCTCACAAAAGCCTGCGCCGAAACCGAACAGGTAATTAAAGATTTCTTAGGCTGGTAAATTTGTTTTGCTGAAATTGTTAGTCTATGGTCCATGGACCATAGACGATTAATCATTCGGCAAACGTTCAAAAAAATCATTATGTCATTTCAAAACAGAACCGTATTCATTACCGGCGCCAGTCGCGGTATTGGTAAAGCCATGGCTTTACGTTTGGCCAGAGAAGGTGCCAATATTGTAATTGCCGCCAAAAGTGTGGAAGAGGATCCGCGATTGGGCGGTACCATTTTTTCTGCTGCGCAGGAAGTAGAAGCTGCAGGCGGAAAAGCATTGGCTGTACAGGTAGATATTCGCCATGAAGACCAGATACAGTCCGCCGTACAACAGGCAGTGGATCGGTTTGGCGGTATTGATGTATTGATCAACAATGCTTCTGCCATTCAGCTTACGCCAACAGAACAAACCGAGAGCAAACGATTTGATCTGATGCAGAGCATCAATGTGCGCGGTACTTTTTTAATGGGAAAACATTGTATACCCCATCTGCGCAAGGGCAATAATCCGCATATCATTACTTTATCACCACCTATTAACCTGAATCCGAAATGGATGGGTGGACATATTGCATATACCATTACCAAATACAGTATGAGTATGCTGGCATTGGGTTGGGCCGCAGAATTAAAAGGCGCAGGTATTGCCTCCAATGCACTCTGGCCAAGAACCACGATTGATACTGCAGCGGTTCGAAATTTATTAGGTGGTGAAGCACTTGCCAAAATGAGCCGCACCCCGGATATTATTGCTGATGCTGTGTATTATATTCTTAGCAAACCGGCTGCACAATGCAGTGGCAATACTTTTATTGATGAAGAAGTAATGGCTGCCGAAGGCATTACCGATCTGAGTCATTATTCTGTGGTGCCGGGTGCTGAATTGTATAGAGATCTTTTTGTTTAAATAGCCCTTTGATGTGAGAAAACATGGAACTATTGCACTTACGCTCAAAACTATATTAGGCATTTTTTGTATCCTCTTGTGCTGCCCGCCTACTTTTTCTCAAGTAGTTATCGATCGGAGCATAGCAAAAAAATACAGGGATGCTGTAAAAAAAGTGCCTAAAGAGTTTACCATTTTTTTTACCAGAGCGAGAGGATTGGAACTGGTTGATAGTTCTGTTAACCAGGCGGATCCTTTGGGTTTCGGTATTATTACTGTTTACAAAATCGATACCCTAAATAAAACCGATTTAAAAAGCATCTTTAGTGATAATGAAATTATCATATTAAATATCGATCCTATCACAGGTAAAGAGATCCCAGAAATTCCGGAAAAACAAATCGTCACCAATCCTGAAAAACCTTATTATCCATCTTTTATGGCGCCGGCATTTTTAAAAAAAGATTCTTTACAAATATCTTTTGCTGAGCCTTTTGGACCAGAAATAAAAGTAACTATTTCAGGAAAATCTACTGTTGCGTATTACCGCGATTACCGGAAAAACGATCCTATTTTCAGGTTGAAATTAAATTTGCCCAAAACAAGTGATATATTGGTCCCTATGCGTATTGCAAGCATTAAATTATCTGAAAGCACTTTTAAAGAAAATGCCAACATACATGGTGAAGCTGAATTCATAACTGAACCATTTTTTTCTGATGATTATGCTTTTACGTCCGGTTATTTGCATCAGCAGGTACATCTTACATACTTGTTCTTTATAAAAATACGCAGCTCTCAAGTCCCTCAATAAATAATACCTCATTCTATGAAAAAAATCGGATCAACACTTGTATTTACTACTATGCTTTTTGCTTTGCAAGCACAAAAAATGGCTGCCATTAAGGAAGCCACCATCAAAGACATAGACAGTAAATACGAAGCCTATAAAACCACTGCCCTGCAAATATGGAATTATGCAGAAGTGGGATACAAAGAAGTAAAAAGCTCTGCATTGCACCAGCAAACTTTGCGCGATAATGGTTTTAGCATTCAAGCTGCTGTGGCTGATATACCCACAGCTTTTGTAGCAAGCTATGGAAGTGGCAAACCTGTAATTGCCATACTCGCAGAGTTTGATGCACTACCCGGATTATCGCAGGAAGCGATTCCGGAAAAGAAAGCAGTTGCGGGTAAAGATGCAGGCCATGGTTGTGGCCACCATTTATTTGGTACAGCTTCTGTTGCCGCTGGCATTGCCATTAAAAAACTCATCGAAGAAAAAAAGTTCAGCGGTACCATACGTGTATATGGTGCGCCTGCAGAGGAAGGCGGCAGTGGCAAAGTATTTATGGTACGTGCAGGCTTATTTAATGATGTAGATGCCGTAATACACTGGCACCCTGATAATGAGAACAGTATTACCATGACCAGCGCATTGGCCAACAAATCGGCCAAATTCCGTTTTCATGGTGTGTCGGCACATGCTGCTATGGCTCCCGATAAAGGTCGTTCGGCATTGGATGGCGTAGAAGCCATGAACAATATGGTAAACATGATGCGCGAACACATACCGCAGGAAGCCCGTATTCACTATGTAATTACTAATGGCGGAAGGGCACCCAATGTGGTTCCTGATTTTTCGGAAGTATATTATTATGTTCGGCACCCGAATAAAGAAGTGGTAAAAGAAATTTTTGAACGCATTGCCAAAGCCGCCCAGGGTGCTGCCATGGGAACGGAGACAACCGTTGATTATGGTATCATTGGCGGTACGCATGATCTGCTCTTGAATAAAACATTGGGAGAAGCGATGCAGGCCAATTTGGAAAAAGTGGGCGGTGTTACCTATACCGCCAACGAAACAGCATTTGGAAAAAAGATACAGGCTTCTTTAGGCTTTGCTGTTCCCGCTATTGAATCTGCTGCAACTATCGTACCCCTGAAACAGGTACCCGATGCAGGCGGTGGTTCTACAGATGTGGGTGATGTAAGTTATATGGTACCCACCGTTGGCCTAACAGCCGCCACCTGGATACCCGGCACTCCCGCACACAGCTGGCAGGCCGTAGCCTGTGGCGGAACAGAAATAGGCACCAAAGGAATGATGGTAGCCGCCAAAACCATGGCCCTCACCGCCATTGACCTCTTCACCAACAATGAACTGATACAGAAAGCAACGACAGAATTTACCAAAGCCAAAGGCAGTTATGTATACAAGCCTTTGTTGGGAGATATTAAACCGGCACTGAATTACAGGGATTGATAGTAACTATGTTAACTAATAACGTCATTTCGACGACGTAGGAGGAGAAATCTCAGGAATGCTACACATATCATGAGATTTCTCACTACGCTACGCTTCGTTCGAAATGACGTTTTTGGTTTTGCCTTCCACCACCCTCCTATACACATCCATATCAATCGCTTTCTCGCTTTTGGCTATAACTACTGTGGCAATGGTATTACCGATCATATTGGTTAACGCACGGCCTTCGCTCATAAAACGGTCTACGCCGATTAGTAAAGCCAACCCTTCCAGAGGAATTACTTTTAAAATGGTTAAGGTGGATGTGAGTACAATAAAACCGCTGCCTGTTACACCGGCTGCTCCTTTACTCGTTACCAATAAAATTCCAATGATGGTGAGTTGTTGCGATAAAGAAAGATCTATGTTGAATACCTGCGCAAGAAATATGGTGGCCATACTTAAATAAATGGTAGTACCATCCAGGTTAAAACTATAGCCGGTAGGTATGATGAGTCCTACCACACTGCGATCACAACCTGCTGCTTCCAGTTTTTCCATAATATTCGGCAACACCGATTCACTACTACTGGCGCCCAATACAATCAATAATTCTTCTTTGATGTATCCCAATAATTTCCAAACGCTGAATCCGTAGTAGCGCCCTATCAGGTTCAACACCACAAATATGAAGAACAGGGAAGTGATGTAATAGCACAATAATAGTTTACCTAAAACAACAAGACTGGTGAATCCGAATTTACCGATGGTGTATGCCATGCCGCCAAAAGCGCCTATCGGACTAAATTTCATCACAATATGAATCACATTAAAGAAAGCCTTATTCAGGTTTTCAAAAACAGAAACAAGTTTGGCACCACCGGTTCCCATTTTGGTGATGGCTACGCTAAAAAGCACACCAAAGAATAAGATCTGCAGCAAATCGCCTTTGGCAAATGAGTCGATGATATTTGAGGGAATAATATGCGAGAAGAACTCACCCCAGTTCATCTCTTTAGCAGCAGAGGTATATTTATCTAAATTTTCTTTAGGAAGTTGATCGGTGCTGATACCGGCACCGGGTTGTAATACATTGGCCACTACCAAACCTATCACCAATGCAAACGTGGTTACAATTTCAAAATAAAGTAATCCTTTACCACCTACCCTGCCTACTTTTTTCAGGCTGCCCGCTCCGGTAATACCCAATACAATGGTTAAAAAAATCACCGGGGTGATCACCATTTTAATCATATTAATAAACCCTTCGCTAATGAGCTTGGCCGTTGGCGCAAAAGCAGGAAACATCCACCCCACCCATACGCCCAATGCAATACCAATAATTACCTGTACATAAAGAACTTTTAGATATTTCATTGGCAGTAGATTGTTTTGGTATAGTAAGCTACAAAAAAAGCCGTTAGCCATTAGCTACAAGCAGCTAGCGGCTAACAGCTTGTAGCTAATGGCTTTCCCTCAATCCATTTTCTCCGGCCGCATCTGCGGGAAAAGCAATACATCTTGTATCGATACCTGGTTGGTCATCATCATACACAAACGATCGATACCGATACCAATGCCAGAAGTAGGTGGCATACCGTATTCCAGTGCGCGCAGAAAATCATGATCAATGAACATGGCTTCGTCATCACCGCGCTCCATCAGTTTGGCCTGTTCTTCAAACCGCTCGCGCTGATCAATAGGGTCATTCAATTCGGTATAGGCGTTGGCAATTTCTTTGCCGTTTACCATCAGCTCAAAACGCTCTACCAGTCCGGGTTTGCTGCGGTGCTTTTTGGTAAGCGGGCTCATCTCTACCGGATAATCAATAATAAAAGTAGGTTGTATATATGTGTGCTCGCTGGTGGCACCAAAGATTTCATCAATCAGCTTACCCTTGCCGATATTACCGGGCACATCAATTTTCAGTTGTTTACATACTTCCCGTAAACCTGCCTCATCTTTATCAGTTACATCAATACCTGTATTTTCTTTAATGGCATCATGTATGCTGATGCGTTTGAAAGGTGCTTTAAAGTTGATGATCTTATCTCCCAAAGGAACATCGGTAGTACCATGCAGGGCAATAGCGATCTTTTCAAACAATTGTTCTGTGGTTTCCATCATCCAGAAATAATCTTTGTATGCAGTATACCACTCCAGCACCGTAAACTCAGGGTTGTGCGTTCTGTCCATCCCCTCATTACGAAAATTGCGGCTGAACTCATATACCCAATCAAACCCGCCTACGATTAATCGCTTTAAATACAGCTCATTGGCAATACGCAGGTAGAACGGAACATCCAGTGCATTGTGATGCGTAACAAACGGGCGTGCCGCTGCGCCTCCCGGAATGGCCTGCAAAACGGGTGTATCTACTTCAAGTGCTCCCTGGCTATTTAAAAACTCACGAATGGTATTGATGAGCTTGGTTCGCTTTGCAAAAGTTTCTTTTACTTCGGGGTTGATGATCAGATCAACATATCGCTGGCGATAACGAAACTCAGGATCGGTTACCGCATCAAATACATTCCCTTCTTCGTCTCTTTTGATCACCGGTAATGGTTTCAAAGATTTCGTAAGCAGCGTTAAGGTTTGTGTATGAATGGAGGTTTCTCCGGTCTTTGTAATAAAACCATAACCAGTAGCACCAATAATATCTCCGAGGTCAAGGCCATGCTTTACCACAGTATCCCAAAACGATTTGTCTTCATCCGGGCACAGATCATCTCTTTTTACATACAATTGAATAATGCCTTTGCTATCCTGGATCTTAATAAAAAAAACTTTACCCTTATCATTGATACTCATGATACGTCCAGCAACACAAACCGAAGCAAACTGCTCTTTGGTTTCTTCGGTATAATGCTCCTTAATATCTGTTGAAAAATGGGTAACTGGATACAGGGGCGCAGGAAAGGGATCGATACCCGCTTCCTGCAGTTTTACCAGTTTCTCACGACGGATCAGTTCCTGTTCAGACAAATGTGTTTGACTCATAATTTTCCTAATTGCTTACAAAGGGGCAAATTTAGCTTTTCTATTGTAAACGTGGAACGCTAAATGCGGAACGCCAAACGTTGAACGCAGAACGCAGAACGCAGAACGCTGAACGCCAAACGCCAAAGTTGAGGGGCTGTGTATGAAACTGGCTGTATTTTGAATTGTATTTTTTAACGTCAATGCCTCATCTCTATTGCGTTGAGCGTTCTGCGTTTTGCATTCCGCGTTAAGCGTTCGGCGTTAAGCGTTCGGCGTTAAGCGTAGTTTTTTGTAAACCTCTTTCTGATCCAGTTGCCGAAGATCACCAGGTTGCAGGCCGTCGATGGTTAATTCTTCCATTCGATAGCGGATCAGTCGTAAAGTAGGAAATCCGACTTTGGCTGTCATTTTTCTTACCTGCCTGTTTTTACCTTCTGTCAAAATCATCTGTATCCACGGTGCAGGAATTTCTTTTCTGAAACGGATCGGTGGATTGCGTTCCGGAACTACGGGTTCATTTTCAAAAAGTTTTGCGCCACATGGTTTGGTCGGATATATTTTTCCATCCACATTAATCGTTACTCCTTTTTGTAATTGTGTTATGGCGGCTGTATCAATTGCTCCATCTACCTGTACCCAGTATTCTCTTTCGTGTGCAAATGCAGGATCGAGTATACGATGGTTTAATGTGGTATCATTTGTTAGTAATAACAAACCTTCACTGTCATGATCCAATCTTCCAACCGGATATACATCTTTAGGTACATCAAAAAAGTCAGCCAGTGTTTGCTTTCCATCTACTGCAGAAAATTGTGAAAGCACCAGATACGGTTTGTAAATTATGAAGTAGTGATTCATACAAAAACAAAAGTCCCGCAGAAGCGAGACTTTGTATATGGATGGGTTAGTAAGTACCAGGAAATAAATTTCCTTACACAATATTAAAAAGACTTTTAACTAATGCAAAAATTTTTTTAAACAATTTTATTAACATTTTGGCTGCGGATGTGGATTGCCTTCATTTGTGTGCTTTGTTTTTTCTTGATTTTTTTAGATAATACGGCACATTATTTTTAATGAATTATTTTTTCGATTCTTCTGTAATATTGATGAATAAAGCGTTTCAGCTGATTGCAATAAAAATAAAAAAAAGAACACACATCATGTTGTGCTTATTTTTTTGTCTGTAAATACAAGACAGAATTACCCAAAAACAGTTAAAAAAAATTTCTCCTGAAACCGTATCATTACCTTTGATTTTTCTAAAAAACCCCGTTTATGAAGTTTCCAGCACCCGTTTCCGTAAAATGGTTAGCCGATTTGATACAGGCAGAAGTATCAGGAAATATTTCTGCAACCGTATTAGGCATCAACGAAATACATAAAGTTGAACGGGGTGATCTGGTATTTGTTGACCATCCAAAGTACTACGACAAGTGTTTGAACAGTGATGCGGATTTCATTATCATCAACACAAAAGAGGTAAGCATACCCGAAGGAAAAACCATTTTTATTGTTGCTGAACCTTTTGAAGCATACCTGAAAATTGTTACTCATTTTCGTCCGTTTACGGCCGCAGAAAAATCTGTGAGTGATGATGTACTTGTTGGTGAAGGCTCTGTAATTATGCCAAATGTTTTTATCGGAAAAGAAGTACGCATTGGAAAAAATTGTGTGATACATCCCAATGTTTCTTTGCTTGATTATACCAGCATTGGAGATAATGTAGTGATACAGGCAGGCTGTGTGATTGGTAGTGATGCCTTTTATTACAACACAAAAAAAGACCATACCCTATGGTACAAAAGAATGCAGAGTTGCGGCAGTGTGGTTATTGAAAACGATGTAGAAATAGGTGCCGGTTGCACCATTGACAGAGGGGTTACTGCAGAAACCCGCATTGGCGCAGGCACCAAAATGGATAATATGGTACATATTGGCCACGATACCACCGTTGGTAAGAACTGTTTGTTTGCCGCACAGGTAGGCATTGCCGGAGGTACCATTATAGAAGATGGGGTTACGCTTTGGGGACAGGTAGGCGTTAGTAAAACCCTAACCATTGGTGCAAATGCCGTTGTACTGGCGCAAAGTGGTGTGCCTTCTTCTTTGGCTGGTGGAAAAACCTATTTTGGATACCCTGCAGAAGATGCTTCTATTAAAAGAAGGGAGTTGGTATGGATTAAACGCATACCGGAGTTGTGGAAGAAGGTGATGGAGTAGAGAGATAACATAACGTCATTTCGATCGTAGCGAAGCGAAGTGAGAAATCTTATGCGGTGATCAGATTTCTCCTCGTCGTTCCTCCTTGTCGAAATGACGTTTACGTTTAATAATACCTCCGTCTATCGTTTCAGCATCGCTAATTTCTGCCTTGCGTTTGCATCGCCCGGTTGTAACAGCAATACTTTTTCGTAGGCGGTAATAGCGCCATTGGCATCGCCTGTTTTTGCCAATGCTTCTCCCAAACTATCAAATACACCTGCTGTTTCGGGATACAGAAATGTGTTTAGTTTGAATACATTTAAAGCTTCCACCTTTTCACCCGCAGCCAGCTGAACATATCCAAACGCATTAAATTCACCATAATGCCTGCATAAGGGTTTTAGTATTGTTACCAGACTTTGCAATTCGGCATCACCCATATTTTTTTTGCGGGTACTTACCTTTTTGATCCAGTAATCAATGGCTTTGTAATTGGGTTGGTAGGATTGTTGCAGTATGGCCAACAGGTCTTTCTCAAGCGAAACCACAGGCGACTCAACAATTCTGCCCAGTTCCTTTTTTTCATCGTAGAGAATAAATGTAGGTACATGGTGTATGGCCAATCCTTTTTCTTCGTGTTGCGGACTTTGCTTGTACCTCTCTGTACTGTTATCTACAAAGATCAGGTTGAGCTTAGCGATCTCCATGCCTGCGGCTTCTAACAGTTTAATCATGCGCGGCACTTCCCGCTTACTATCGCCGCACCAGGTGCCAAGAAAAATATCCATCCGTTTGTTTTGCAGTAAGGGCTTTGTCTTTTCTACAGAAGCCTTATCTACCGAATAAGTATTGTAAGATTGATCATACCAGGTTTTGTAATTGTTTTGTTGCAGAGCCGTCAGAGGCGCATGGCCAACAAGAATGGTTTGTCCCGATTCATTGTTGATTTCGTTATATATCACAGGTGTAACAGCAGGTAAGCTTGCACGGTGGCAGGCCGCCGCCAAAATGCAGATGGCAGCAACCATGAAAATAGACTTCATGATAAGTGTATTAAGTATGAATAAATAGATACAACCCGTTACCCCCACTACAAAGCAAGCATAACAGGTAAAGCAGCAGATAAATTACTTAACACTTGGGTGGATGGAAGACAGCTTGTGGAAAAGCAACTGCTTTATATGGATCAGGAAACTTTGGGTAGAGAATAGTAATTTCTGTAGATAGGCAAGCAGCTGAATACCTGTTTACACCAACATATTTCCAATCGGCCTTGATGGAGATATCTCTTTGCTTATCCGGTTGATCCGAGTTAATAGGAATGGCATCCATATCTATGATCCTGTTACAATCGCACAAACGCGGATCTGTATTGGCCAGTAACTGTATAGAACAATCTGCGTACGCCAATAACCTGGCCACATGCGGCGCATACAATGATAATGCTAAGAGAATGGTGATAATGTGTTTCAGCGTGGCAGATTGATCTTACAAGTTATGCAATTTCTGTAACTCGCCACAGATGCGCTTAATGGAACCCGGAACCGGCAAATAAGAAAAATCAGGAAAGGCTTTGGTTAGTTTACTGTTGTCAAACTGTACTTTGGCAGCAGCGGTACGGGCCGTTTCTTTGGTAAGCATGGGATCTTTTCCGGTAAACAGAGATTTGAATGCCTCCAGCCGCCATACAATGGCTGCCAATAAAGGGGTTACTCTTTTATGTGGTGGCTTTTTACCAAAGTGCTGTGCCATTTGTGTAAACACTTCTCTATAAGAGAGATTATCGGCACAAAGAATAAAACGCTCTGCACTTACAGAACTGTTCATTAACAGGGTCATGGCTTTCACTACATCTGCCACATCTACAAAACCGCCGGTACCTTCTGTGTACCAGGGAAATTCATCATACGCTGATTTGAATAGTTCGGAAGAACCTTTTTCCCAATCGCCTGCACCCAGAATGATCACAGGGTTTACTATAACTGCATCCAGGCCTTCTCCTATACCACGCCATACTTCCATTTCGGCAAAGTATTTTGTTTTCCCATATTCGCTGTTGCTGGTTTCTTCAGACCAGTTCATGGTTTCATTAATGGCTTTGTCTTCGCGGATCCTTCCCAATGCCGCAACCGAACTTACAAAAACCAGTTTGCGGATGTTGGCATTGATGCAGGCATTGACCACATTGGCCGTTCCTTCTACGTTGGTTTGGTGAAGCAGTTCTTTTCGTTTGGGATTAAAGGAAACAATAGCTGCACAATGATATACATCTGATACATCGTGCATGGCTTCTTCCAGGGCAACTACATCAAGTATATCTCCTTTCACCCATTCCACAACTTCACTACCGGCTATGTTTGGGATAGCCGATCGATACAAGGCACGTACTTTCTTACCCTCTTTCACCAGCTGTGTTACCAGGTGTGAGCCTACCAATCCACTTGCGCCGGTTACTAATATCATAGAAGGGTGTTTGTACGAAGATAGGACGTCAATCGTGAACCGTGAGGCGTGAATCGTGAGACATGAGTTGTGAGTTGTGAAAAAATATGCTTCCCTCACGACTGACGATTCACGATTCACGCTAATTACATTTCCCACACTTACCACTCACCACCACATCGGTTTGTGTTGCCAAAAATCCTGAGGGCAAACTTACATTAGGTATGGTGATATTATCGAGGCAATAGGTGGTACCGCAATCATCGCACATAAAATGTACATGGTTATCGTGGTGATGGCCTTCGCTGCAGGCATCTTTGCACAATGCATAACGAACCGAATTGTCTGCCGTAGGAATGGTATGGATGATACCTTTTTCAACAAAGGTTTGCAGGGTGCGGTAAATGGTAACCCTGTCGAACTCTGTGCCGCTCTGGTTTTCAATATCGGCATGCGCCAATGCACCTTTTGCGCGTACAAACAGTTCCAGTATTTTTTTACGGCTGTCTGTAATACTCAGTTGGTTTTTTTTCAGGGTCTCAATGATACTGTACATCATAGCAAAACTTATTGCGGGCTGTTACTGAAGATCCCGTTTACAAAATTACCGGTGCCGGCTTTTTCTGCCAGTAAGGTTTTGATGTCTTTTTTCAGCCTATCAAGCTCAGGTTGTTTTAAACCATCATAGATCTGGCCACGCACTTTTCCGTTTTTATCTACCAACGCAAAAAACTGTGTATGAATAAACTGGTCTTCTATTTTCTCAACATTATTTTTTGGATCATCCAGTAAATAAGCACTTCGTGCAAGCTGGTAGAGGCTGTCTTTACGCCCGGTAAGAAATACCCACTTCTGTGTATTTACCTGCAAAGAATCGGCATATCGTTTTAAGCGTGGAACAGAATCTGTTTCGGGATTACAGGTGTGCGATACAATCAAAAAATCAGCTTCGTTTTTAAACTGCTCATATACCACTTTCATATTGGTATTCATCTTAGGGCAAATGCCCTTACAGGTAGTGAAGAAATATTCTACCACAGATACTTTACCCAGCATATCCCTATCAGTAAATACCAACCCGTCCTGTGTGGTAAAATGAAAAGGTTTCACATAACTGATTACTGCTAATTTGGTTTTCCAGGTATCGGTTCCTCTGAAAAGAAAGAAGTAAAAGCCCAGTACCAAAACCCCAAAAAACAACAAGTAACCCATCAATTTCTTACTCATATGGTTCTTTATTTTGCAAAGTTACACCGCATTTGGCTTATGTAACGGATATGAAAAGATTACGTAATGATACACTTTGAAAAAATCCGCTTACATACCGCGCTTTTGCTTGTATTTTTTCTCGCCAAGGCGCAAAGGCGCGGTACGAGCGCCAAAGATGATAACAAATATTTTGCAACAATGTTGCATTAGCGTATTTTTGCCGTAATGAATGTTAAGATTAACTGGGATGCATTGGGTATTACCACTTCACTTGCCTGCGCCATCCATTGTGCTTTATTGCCCTTGTTTTTAAGCAGCCTGCCCCTGTTTGGCATTAATATTATTGAAAATGTTGACTTTGAATATGGAATGATCGCACTTGCTTTTGTAGTGGGTTCTTACTCATTTTACCATGGTTTTAAAAAACACCACCATAGCTGGCTGCCTTTTACTTTATTCACCATTGGTATTGCCTGCCTGCTGGCTAAAATGACCTGGCATGAATGGCGCAATTGGTTTTTATTGCCTGCTGTTGTGTGTATTGTGGTGGCTCATGTGCAAAATCATAGGATGTGCAGGGGGCATAATCATGCGCATTCGGATGATTGTAATCATTAAATCTTTACAACCCTTTTTACTTCCTTTTACCACCCCGGCCTTTCGCTAAGCCGCTTAGGCCACCCCTCCTTTGCGGGGCAAAGGAGGGGAAATTATACTTACATTATACTTTGTGATTCGTTATTCAACATTCGATATTTACTATGCAATAGTGTAGCTCATTCCGCCATCTTTCTCGTCTTTCAGTTGCACACCTAAAGCCAATAGTTCATTGCGGATTTTATCGCTGGTTACAAAATCTTTGCGGCCCTTGGCTTCTTTGCGGATATCGATCAGTAACTGCAATACCCCATCTAATTTTCCATCATCATTGGCTCGCTCATTTTTTAAACCAAAAATTTCTTCTACAAATATTTTTAATTGCTGCTGTAGTAAGGTAACCGTAGTTGCCGCAAGTGCATTGGCAGGAATATGTTTGTCTTTAATAGAATTGATAACCGATACCAACTCAAACATGTTGGCCAATACTTTAGCCGTGTTCAGGTCATCGTCCATAAATTCTACAAACTCACTCACCAGTTTCTGCACTTTTTCATCCAGTGTTTTATCTGCCGCCTGTGCGCCGCCTACCGCAGACTGACCGCTAAGCCACTCATAGGCTTCCATTAATCGCTTCAATGCTTTTTCAGATGCCTGCAGGGCTTCATTACTAAAATCCAATGTTCCGCGGTAATGACTTTGCAGGATAAAAAAACGAATGGTCATAGGATGATAAGCCTGCGCCAGTAACGGATGCTCACCGCTGAACAGCTCGCTCAGTTTAATTACGTTATTGTAGCTCTTACCCATCTTACGGCCATTGATGGTAATCATGTTATTGTGCAGCCAGTAACGGGCAGGCATTTTATGATTGCATACCGTGCTCTGCGCAATTTCACATTCATGGTGTGGAAACTGCAGATCCATACCACCACCATGTATATCAAATTCTTCGCCCAGGTATTTGGTGCTCATGGCAGAACATTCAATATGCCATCCCGGAAAACCCTCTCCCCATGGGCTTTGCCAGCGCATGATGTGTTCTGGCGGTGCATTTTTCCAGAGGGCAAAATCACTTTTATCTTTTTTCTCTTCCTGTCCATCTAACTCTCGCGTGGTATCTAACTGGTCGTCTAATACACGTCCGCTGAGTATGCCATATGGCTGGCCTTTTTTTGAATAATCAGTATTGTATTTTTCTACATCAAAATACACAGACCCGTTGGATACATAAGCATACCCATCTGCAATGATCTGTTTGATCATTTCTATCTGCTCAATAATATGCCCCGTTGCAGTTGGCTCAATACTAGGCGGCAGGTTATTCAAACGGTTCATGGCCCAATGGTACAGGTTGGTATACTTCTGCACCAGTTCCATGGGTTCCAGTTTTTCCAGTATGGCTTTTTTACTGATCTTATCTTCGGCTTCACGGCCTTCTTCTTCAAAATGGCCGGCATCGGTCAGGTTTCTTACATAACGTACTTTATAACCATTGTGCATGAGGTATCGGTACAGCACATCAAAGGTTACATAGGGGCGCGCATGGCCCAGATGACTTTCGCCACTAACCGTGGGACCACACACATACATACCAACATAGGGCGCATTGATGGGGGTAAAGGTTTCTTTTTGTCGGGTAAGTGAATTGTATACTTTAAGTGGCATGTGTATGTATAATTACGTTTAAAACATTGGGGTGAAACAAACCGGTAACTAGCCGGCATACAGAAGGGGCTGCGGTATCAGCAGCAGCAACAACAGCAATAAGTGTGCAGGTAGTTCATTGAATGGCGAAGGTATTTTATTTTTTCAAAAGAAGATCAGTTACCAGCATAATATGATCGCTTAGGTCCTCATCTATCATATCAAACTGTTTTACTTCAAAACGTTTATCGGCCAGGATGTAATCAATTCGTAAGGTAGGTGCCAGTGCAATAAATGTACGGCCGATACCAAAACCTTTCTTTAAAAAAACATCCTGTTTCTCGCCTTTGATGTGAAAATAAGCGTAAGAATTAGGCACATCATTAAAATCGCCACAAATAACAGATGGGTAAGGGCTTTTTTCCATTTCGTCGCTAACTATGTTTGCCTGAATGCCCCTGCGGCTGAAAGCCAGTTTCATTTTTCGCAAAATACTTTTGGAGGCAGCCAGTGTTTCATCGTCCTGGTCTCTGATCTTTTCCAGATTGGTATAATCCGCTTTTTTGAATTTGAAAGATTGCAGGTGGGTAGTGTATACGCGAATGGTATCGTCTTCTTTTACAATATCAGCGTAGATAAGACTTTCGGCTACTGGGTAGTTGATTTTTCCTGAATCAATGATGGGGAATTTTGAAAAGATGATGCAACCCGACTCGTAATGATCATTCGTGCGCTGGTAATCTTTGGAAAAATAATGATAGCGGTAGGTTTTGGAGAGAAGCGAAATATTATCGGCATGCTGGGCATTGTTAAATTCCTGCAAACAGATGACATCGGGTTGCAGTTTTTGAATGCTGGCGGCCATTTCGTTGGGGATCCTTCTTTTCACATCCGGAATTTTAGAGAGCCCGTTGAAGCTTTGTACATTCCAGTCTATGATGCGCAATATATTATCATGCCTTCTTTTACTAAAACCTGCACCCGGGTGCCAGGCAAACAATACAATAATCTGTTGCCAGCCCAAAGCCAGTGTTAGCAAGGGTATCCATACCATACGGGGTTTGGCCAATAACCAGAAGATCACATAAAAAATCAGTACTAACAGCAGGTAAGGAACAATTAATCCGGTAAAACCATTCAGCCACCAACGGGCGGGATTAACATAAGGAGAAAGACAGGCAACCAGAAACAACAACGAAACAATTACATTGATCGTAACGAGCAGGGTTTTGGTTGCGCGGCGAAAAACATTTTTAGCCATGCATGAAATTACTGAAAAAGAAGAAGTGAGGAAGTAATAGTTAACGTGTTGTACTATTACGATAATTTATTTTAAACCGTGCCTTTGTGCCTTGGTGTGAAAAATAATTGCACACCAAGGCACAAAGGCACGGTTATATCACTGTATAATTTATAGTGCTTCCATGCGCTCATTGCGTTACTGCTTTACTTTTTTAGTATCGCAAAGATCGCCAGGGATGCGCAAGGTTCGCAAAGATTGTTGATGTTAATAGCTCAACACGTTAACAGTTGCCGATGTTATGATTATTGGCTTTTAACTAACTCAGGTCCTCGCTGCTGGCGCGTTTTAAGAATTCTTTTTCTTCGTCCGTTAAAAACTGGTAGCCTTGTTGGTTGATCTTATCCAGAATGGCATCCAGTTTTTGCTGGGTTACGTTGGATATTTTTTCGTAGGGCTTTTTATCTGCCTGGTAAAAGAGCTTGTCTTTTGGCGAACCTTTTTTGTGTTTTTTTTCAGGACTGAACAGATCATCGAACCAGTTCATTAGATCAATCATCCATGCACCCCAATCCTTATTTCTGCGCAGCTGCCGTACAAAAAAGTAGCCTATTGCACCACCGGCAAGATGTCCTGCACCAATACCAGCATTGGCACTGGCCAGTGTGGCAAAATCAATGGCTACAAAAATCAGGGTGAGCACCCACAAAGGAATGCCGCCATTGATCAGTGGAAATATGCGGTAATCCGGAGCCAATGTAGTGGTAGCTACCGCTATTGCCATAACTGCGGCACCTGCGCCAATCAGGGGTTCGGTGGTACCAATACTTTTTTCCAGCACCGGAAACAGGTTATTGATGAGCAGAAAAACCAGGCCACCAACAAATCCTCCATATAAATAAATAGGAATGAGTTTATTGTTTCCTGTTAAATCCTGCAGTATATAACCAAAGCACCATAGCCACAAACAACTGCTGATCAAATGCCAAACGCTGTGATGCGTAAACATATAAGTGAACAATGTCCACGGGCGCGAAAGCATACCATCCATGGAAGCGGGTAGCGTAAACCAGTTCAGGATCTGTTTGTAAAAAAATTCGAGGGGGATATCAGAAAGAAAGTAAACAATTTTGATAAAATTGATGAGCACAAAAACCAGTGAGATAACAGCGAATAAAAATACAAGCGCGTTGTTATCCGCTCCTAATAATATACTCCGGCTGGTTTTGTAGGGTTTGGGCATACAATTTTTTTTATCTGATACAACTAAGGCAGTACACCTTAATAGAACGTTTTTTTATTGGTTTTGTTCCATGTCATCACAATTAACAATCCCACAATGGCGCCGCCGATATGTGCCCAGCGTGCTACATTATCGCCGCCTGAGTTACGGATGGCAAAAAATAGTTCATATCCAAAGTACAGCAGGCCGATCCATTTGGCTTTTACCGGTATCAGAAAATAAATGTAGAGATAGGTATTGGGAAAGAGGTATACAAAAGCTGCCAACACACCAAACACGGCACCACTGGCACCAATGGTACTGGTGTTAAGGTTGTTCTGATAATAAGCCGTAATCTGTTCAAATACTTTAGAAAGAAAACCATTGTTATCAGGGTTGGCCTGTATAAAACCAATCAGTTCATCTCTGCGTTCAAAGCCGATATTGTGTTTGAGAATGAAATTGATCATAGCATCTGGCTGAAAGTTTCTGCCTGATGCCCCTGTTTGGATAATGGCTGTATATTCTTTTACCATTGGTATCAGTTCATAACTTAAAAACAATAAGTGTATGAAAGAAGCGCCCAATCCGCAAACGAGGTAAAAAGTAAGAAAGCGTTTAGAACCCCAAAGGTTTTCCAGTACAGAACCAAACATCCACAAGGCAAACATGTTTCCGAAAATATGGCCGATATCACCATGTAAAAACATATGGGTTACCAGTTGCCATGGCTTAAACAAACTGCTTTGCCAGGCATGCAACGCAAAAACCTCTTCAATAGAAAAGGAAACATTGGGGCCTTTAAATGTATTCTGCGCAAGAAAGATCAACCCGTTTATGATCAACAGGTTTTTTACAATGGTGGGTAATATTTCGAAGCGACTGGGTCTGAATTCTGTCATAAATAGGCACTATCAATTTCCAAAGCCATGGTAAGGGCTTGAAAAGTTTTTTAAATGATTCTGTTACAAAATTAGTACTCTCTGATTATCTCCCATCCCCTTTTCCTTTTCGGATGTGTTATACTTTCAGCTTTAGCTGTACCACATTTTCTATATGCAAGGTATGCGGGAACATGTCTACCGGCTGAATTTTTTCTACCCGGTATTTTTCATCCAGCATGGCCAGGTCTCGGGCCTGTGTTGCCGGATTACAACTTACATATACCACCACCGGTGCCGCTATTTCCAACAGTTTTTTAACCAGTTTTTCGTGCATACCTGCTCTTGGCGGATCGGTGATTACTACATCGGGGCGACCATGCGTGGCAAAAAAAGCATCATCGCAGATATCGATCACATCCCCTGCAAAAAAATCAGCGTGTTCTATACCGTTCAGTGCTGCATTCTTTTTGGCATCTGTAATGGCATCTGCCACTACTTCTACGCCGATTACTTTTTTGGCAAGCTTACTTACAAAAATACCAATGCTGCCGGTTCCGCAATACAGGTCGTACACGGTTTGGCTACCATCCAGCTCGGCATAATCGCGTGTGATCTGGTATAATTTTTCTGCCTGTTGGGTATTGGTCTGAAAAAATGATTTGGGGCTGATGATAAAGGAGTAATCTTCCAGTTTCTCCATAATATATCCCTTACCAAAATAGGTTTGCGGGTCCAGATCAAACAGGCTGTCGTTCTTTTTGGTATTGATAGTATATAATAAAGTGGTGATCTGCGGAAACTGTTTCAGCAACTGATCCAGCAGTTTTGTGCGCATCGCTTCGTCTTCGTAACCCAATACCAGGTTAATCATTAACTCACCGGTAGTGGTATTGCGAACAAACATATTGCGCAGCCATCCTTCGTGCGAGCGGATATTGTAAAATGGCATTTGGTTTTCTACCCCAAACTGCGCCACCGCTTTGCGAATCAGGTTGGTGGGCTCATCCTGCAAATGGCAGGTATCTATCTCTACCACTTTATCAAAAAAGCCCCGAACATGAAAACCGGCAGCACCGGGCTGGTCTTTTACAGAAATACCTTCCGCTTTCATTCTTCTGAACTCTTCCGTAGGAATAAATTTGCCGGTTGCAAAAGTGTATTCCAGTTTGTTGCGATAGTGCCTTGTTTTTTCGGCCCCAATAATAGGAGACATCTGCGGTAGCTGCACTTTTGCTATACGAGCGAGATTATCACTTACCTGTTTCTGTTTGTAGTACAACTGCTTATCGTAAGGCAGCATTTGCCACTGGCATCCGCCGCAAACCCCAAAATGGCTGCAGAATGGGGTTACCCTATCGGGAGAAAGGCTGTGTATCTTAACTGTATGTCCTTCGGCCCAATCGCTTTTGTTTTTGGATAACTGCACATCCACCACATCGCCGGGTACGGCGCCTTCAATAAAAACGACTTTACCCTCTACCCTGGCGAGCGATTTACCTTCGGCGGCATAATCTTCCACCAGAACGTTTTCCAGTACAACTGTTTTTCTTTGTTTCCTCACGGGTGCAAATGTAACTACGAATGGCTATGATTGATAAAGTGGGGATGTATTGATTTTTTTGGGAGAGGATTAACGCGTATCAGAGGCTATTTAACTAAATTTACCCCACATTGATTGAACTATGAAGCAAGCATTACTTACCATTGGCGCTTTTACTGCTGTGATTGGATTGTGGGCACAACAAAAACCAGCTACCCAGCCTGCGGCAAAACCGGCAACATCCAAGGGCAGAAACATCAGCATTACCTTAACCCCGCTGAAAAACTGTAAAGTGTACCTGGGCAGTTATTATGGTAAAACAAAAGCTTTGGTTGATTCCGCCTACCTGGATGGCAAAAGCCAGGGTGTATTTAAAGGAGCTACCAAATTAACCGGAGGTATTTATTTTGTGGTATCGCCGCAGCTAACCATACAATTTGATTTATTGATGGATGCACAACAACAATTCAGCATTGTGGCAGATACATCTTTGAAAGATAAGGCGGTGATTACCGGTTCTGTTGACAATGACCTGTATAAATCGTATGCCGCTTTTACCGGAACCAAGGGTAGTGCTTTGGCACAACTTGAAAATGCCTATAAATCGGCTGCTACGAAAGCCGACTCGGCAAGACTACGTGAAGAGATCATTAAAACAGATAAAGAACTGCAGGATTACCGGGATAATATCAGTGTAAAATACCCCAATTCACTTTTAGCCATGCTGTTAACGGCTATGAAAAGGCCAGCCACGCCTGCCATACCGGTGGTAAAAGGAAAACCGGATTCAACCTATCCTTACCGATATGTAAAAGAGCATTATTGGGATGATGTGTTGTTTAACGACGACCGTTTACTGCGCACGCCTTTTTTTGAACCCAAGCTCGATGATTATTTTAAGAATATGGTTTCTCCTGAACCCGATTCAGTGATCAATGAAGTGAAATATATTTTACTATCGGCACGCAGTGGTAAAGAAATCTATCCTTACCTGCTAACCAAGTTCACCAACAAATACATGAACCCGGAATTTATGGGTCAGGATAAAGTATTTGTGTACCTGTTTGAAAATTTTTATGCCAAAGGCGATACGATGTTGTTAAACCCAACATCTCGCAAAACCATTATTGAAAGGGCCTATAGCCTGATGGCTAACCAGCTGGGGCAGGCTGCACCACAGCTTGATTTGACGGATACTACCGGTAAAACCATTTCGCTCTATGGTGTGAATGCACCTTTTACCGTAGTTACTTTCTGGGATCCTAATTGCGGGCATTGTAAAGAAGAAATTCCCAGAATGGATTCTTTGTACAAAGCCAAATGGAAAAAATATGGCGTTGCCATATACTCAGTAAATATTTACGAGAACGAGATTCCGGCATGGAAAAAATTCCTGAAAGAAAAAAGTATTTCTAAAGAATGGATTCAGGCTTATGAAACCAAAGAGGCCAAAACAGCTGTAGAAAAAGCGGGCAAACCCAATTTTAGGCAGCTATATGATATTTTTAAAACCCCAACTGTTTACCTGCTGGATAAAGACAAACACATCATTGCCAAACAACTGAGCCTTGAACAGTTTGATGATTTGATAGAGGCTAAACGGAAAGTGAAAAACTAAGAAAAGAAACGTCATTTCGATCCCGCTTCAGCGGGAGAGAAATCTCATAATGGGTACTCCATTCATGAGATTTCTCCTCGTTCCTCGTCGAAATGACGGTTTTTTTTACCCCACTTCCTTCACCACATTCCAAATTACTTTGGGTTTTCCAAGTGTGTAATAGTGCAGAACAGGCACACCAAATTTTTTCAGTTCTTTACTCTGTTGTATTAGCCATTCTGTTCCTACCTGCTCACAATCCTGATCGGTTTTACATTTCATGATCTCGTTAGAAAGCTCTGATGGAATATCTACATGAAAAATCCTTGGTAAAACAGAGAGTTGTTTTTTATTGGTAATGGGTTTTAATCCGGGTATGATGGGAACATTGATGCCCATATCCTTACAGGCTTTTACAAAATCGTAGAATTTCTGGTTATCAAAAAACATCTGGGTCATAATGTACTCAGCACCGGCATCTACTTTTTGTTTCAGCTTCAATAAATCTATTTCTAGGTTGGGTGCTTCAAAATGTTTTTCAGGATAGCCGGCTACACCTGTACAGAAACTGGTTTTGCCACCGTTTTTAATGTCTTCATCCAGGTAAATACCATTGTTCATATTGTTTACCTGTTGTAACAGATCCAATGCAAAATGATTGCCGCCTTTCTCCGGTTCAAAAGCAGCTTCGTTCTTTGCAGCATCGCCGCGTAATACCAATACATTATCTATACCTAAGAAATCAAGATCAATCAATGCATCTTCCGTTTCTCTTTTGGTAAACCCGCCACAAATAATATGCGGAACGGCATCTACCTGGTAATGGTTCATGATGGCGGCACAAATACCCACCGTTCCGGGTCGTTTGCGTACCTCCACCTTATCAAACGTACCATCTGCTTTTTTCTTAAACATGGTTTCGCTTCGGTGGTAGGTTACATTGATCCACGAAGGTTTGAATTCCATCAAAGGATCCAGGTGGTCGTACAAAGAAGAGATGGTTTTTCCTTTCAAGGGAGGCAATACTTCAAATGATACCAGGGTATCTTTTGCCTGCTGTATATGGTCTGTTATTTTCATGCGTGCTTATCTACAAATAACCGGGATGATCCCGATTGGTTCAAAATGGGTGCAATATACAGCATGATCCATAGAAAAACATGTGTTAAGATGTATAGGGTATACCCATTGCAATGCCATATGCTCTATTTTTGTCAAAACCATCCGCCTTGAGCCTTACCATTTATACCCGCGACCTGATTAAAAGTTACAAAGGCAGAACCGTTGTTAAAGACGTATCTATCAATGTGCAACAAGGCGAGATTGTAGGGTTATTAGGTCCGAATGGTGCCGGCAAAACCACTACTTTTTACATGGTGGTGGGGTTGATTAAACCCGATGAAGGCAAGGTATTTCTGAACGATCAGGACATTACCAAACTACCCATGTACAAACGGGCACAAATGGGCATTGGTTACCTGCCACAGGAAGCCAGTGTGTTTAGAAAGTTAAGTGTGGAAGACAATATTCTGGCAGTACTGGAAATGACCAGACTTACTGCTGGTGAGCGACAACACAAACTGGAATCTTTGCTGGATGAATTTAACCTGCACCATGTTCGCAAGAACAATGGCGATAGCCTGAGTGGAGGCGAAAGAAGAAGAACCGAAATAGCCCGCGCCCTGGCAGTTGACCCCAAGTTTATTTTACTGGATGAACCCTTTGCCGGTGTAGATCCTATTGCCGTAGAAGATATTCAAAGTGTGGTGGCACGTTTGAAATTTAAAAATATCGGTATCCTTATTACAGATCATAATGTAAATGAAACGCTCTCTATTTGCGACAGAGCCTACCTGCTTATTGAAGGAAAGATCTTTAAACATGGTTCAGCCGAAGAACTGGCAAATGATGAACAGGTAAGAAGATTATACCTCGGTACCAATTTTGAGTTGAAGCGGAAAGATTGGATTATTGAGATGGGTAAAGACGGGCCTTCGGGATTGTAAAAAAACGTATCATGGTATAGTAAGTTTAAAAAAAACTTAGGTTCACTACTTTTTAAAACTTATTCGCTCAGCAGAAAAGCCATTTGTTTTTCAACAAGCTTTCGCAATTCTCGTTCTCATTGCTTATTTTGCCATCATCAACCATGAAACTGCTTAGTCCAGCCATTTCCCGTTTAGCCCGGTTTCGCCACTGGCGCATAGAACAATGGATCTCCAACCCCATTGATGCGCAGCGTGAGGTATTGCAGGATCTGGTAACACATGGCCAATACACAGAATTTGGCCGTAAATACGGGATGAAGGAATTATTCAATATCCGCGATTTTAAGCAGCGCATCCCCATACATGAATACACCGATCTGAAACCACATATAGACCGTTTAATGAATGGTGATGAAAATGTGTTATGGAATACGCCGGTAAACTGGTTTGCAAAAAGCAGTGGTACCACTACCGATAAAAGTAAATTCATTCCCATTACACAGGAAAGCCTGGAAGACTGCCATTTTCAGGCAGCCAAAGATGTGCTAACGCTTTATTACAATTACAATACAGAAAGCGACCTGCTAACCGGTAAAGGACTGGTAATTGGCGGCAGTCATCAGATCAGTAAAATCAATGAAGACATACAATATGGCGATTTGAGTGCAGTGCTGTTACAGAACACGCCCATGTGGGCCAACTGGATACGCACGCCGGAACTATCCATAGCGCTGATGGATGAATGGGAAAACAAAATTGAACGGCTTGCACAATCTACCATACCGGAAGATGTAACCTCTATATCAGGGGTTCCTACCTGGACAATGATACTGATCAAACGAATTTTAGAGATCACAGGCAAAACCCATTTGAAAGAAGTATGGCCTAACCTTGAATTGTATATTCATGGCGGGGTATCTTTTGTTCCTTACCGCACACAATTTGAAAAAATAATTGGTCCCGGCTGTACCTACCTGGAAATGTACAATGCCAGTGAAGGTTTTTTTGCCGCACAGGATAACCCGGATGAAGATGGCATGTTACTTTTTTTGAACCATGGTATCTTCTATGAATTTATGCCGGTGGAAGAATATGGTAAAGCCGATCCTAAAACCATTGGATTGAAAGAAGTGGAGATCGGTAAAAATTATGCGTTGGTTATCAGTACCAATGGCGGCTTATGGCGTTACCTGGTGGGAGATACCGTTCAGTTTACCAGTACGTATCCTTTCCGCATAAAAGTAAGCGGCCGTTTAAAACAATACATCAACGCTTTTGGAGAAGAAGTGATTGCCGACAATTCGGATAAAGCCATTGCCATGGCTTCTCAAAAAACAGGATTGGTAGTGATGGATTATACCGCCGCGCCGGTATATTTTGGCGATAACAGCAAAGGCGCCCATGAATGGCTGATAGAGTTTGAAACCGAACCCGAAAACACGGATCAGTTTGCCTACGAACTGGATTGTGCACTCAAATCCGTTAACAGCGATTACGAAGCCAAGCGATATAAAGATATTGCGCTAACCCTACCCTATGTACACTCGTTGCCAAAAGGTGTTTTTCGTGAATGGCTCAAGAGCAAAGGCAAACTGGGTGGGCAGCATAAAATTCCCAGACTAAGTAATAACAGAAAATACCTGGAAGAAATTCTCTCTTTATTATAATCCCACATCTATGAGTGATAAAAACAACAGTCTCCACAGGGAGTTTGAACTGGAAAGAATGGTATTATTCAGTGATGCCGTATTTGCCATCGCCATTACTTTACTCATTATCGAAATCAAGTTTCCGGAATTGCCGGAGAATTACAAAGAGTCGCTGAACCTCTTTGCTATGTTTGAACATACGCTCATAGAATTTCTGGGATTTTTTGTGAGTTTCTTTTTTATCGGTATGTCGTGGGCAAGACATCTAAAACTATTCCGCTACCTGAAAGCTTATGACGGCAGGGTAATTGTATATAACCTGCTTAGTCTTTTCTTTATAGTAGCCTTTCCCTTTGTGGCTTCCGGCATTACCAAAGTGCGACCCAGTTTTATGTTTCCAATGGTTATTTATCTGGGTAACCTGATGTTTATGTCGCTTACCAATTTTTTACTATCGCATTATATTTTCAAACAGAATCCATCCTTAAGCATGCTTGGGCACGAAGCAGAAAAAATATACATCCATAAAGAAAATCAGGGTAGTTTTTTTGTTTTAGGAATCGGGTTTATCATTGTGGTAGCCACTGCAATCATTTCGCATCTTGATAACAAGGCCATTTCCAATAGTTTTTATGCCCTGATTATTTTAATGGTTCCTATGAGACTCTGGCTGAAAAAATACAAAGTAAAAAAATCAAAATAATCTTTGCCTTTCATTTTTGTTATTATGAATCGTGCTTTTAATACCCACACAATTCAGGCACTAAGATCGCATCTTACAGATATGCGTAGTAGTTAATTCGTACATTTGTACACCAAAAAACGCTTATGAAATTATTACAAGGAAAAGTAGCCATAGTAACCGGAGCCGCCCGTGGTATTGGGGCCGCCATTGCAGTAAAGCTGGCCGAGCAGGGCAGCGATGTGGCATTTACCTACGTAAGTAACAGCAGTGCCGAAAAAGCTGCTGCACTGGAAGCACAGCTATCGGCTCTTGGCGTAAAAGCAAAAGCCTACCAGAGCAATGCAGGTGTTTTTGAAGAGTGCGAAACCTTTGTAAATGATGTGCTGAAAGAATTTGGTAAAATAGACATCTGTGTAAACAATGCAGGTATTTCGAAAGACAACCTGCTGCTGCGCATGACGCCGGAACAATGGGATGAGGTAATGGATATTAACCTGAAAAGTATTTTCAACATGACCAAACAGGTAATACGGCCCATGATGAAAGCTAAAAGCGGCAGCATCATAAACATGAGCTCCATTGTTGGGGTAAGGGGCAATGCCGGCCAAAGCAGTTATGCGGCCAGCAAAGCCGGTATCATTGGTTTTACCAAATCGGTAGCACTGGAGTTGGGCAGCCGCAACATCCGCTGCAATGCCATTGCCCCGGGGTTTATTGAAACCGATATGACGCATTACCTGAAAGATGGGGAAGGTGCCACAGAATTCCTGAAAAAAATACCCCTGGGCCGTTTTGGCAAGGCCGAAGAAATTGCCAACGCCACCCTGTTTCTGGCCAGCGATATGAGCTCTTACATCACCGGGCAGGTATTAAGTGCCTGTGGCGGGTTAAATATTTAACCAAAACCGGCATTTCTGTGCTATTGCATTGATGGCCAGTAACCGAAACATAAACAAACCAACAAATAGTAAAACCAAGGCCGTTATCATTTCTTTAACAACCATTTTATCGGCAATTCTGTTACTTTCGTAACTGCTTATGCAGAAAAAAATCTATACCCTTTTTTTATTACTGGTACTCGCTATCCAAATCTTACCCATTCAGCAAATGGGTAGCATGTTGTTTAGTAACCAGATTAATGAAGAAATTCCGCATTCGATAGACTTTGACAATGGCTGCTTAAAAAAAGCCCAGCTGAAAAGTGATTACCTCTCTACCCCAACTTTTGCAATCGGTTCTGCTTTTAGAGACCTTTCCCTCGAACATCGGTGTTTTGCAGATGCCATTCCGCAGAACCATACTGATGACATTCACGTTCCGCCCCCCAATAGTTAGTACCTACAAGAGGAACCCTATTTCTAATTTTTTGTTTATTTAGTACCATGAAAAAATATTTTCAGAATATCGGCAGCGATCTGCCCGCTTCTATTGTTGTGTTATTGGTGGCCTTGCCCCTATGCCTGGGTATTGCCCTTGGATCGGGAGCGCCATTGTTCTCCGGTATCATTGCCGGAATGGTGGGTGGTATTGTTATTGGCTTACTTAGCGGATCGCAGTTAAGTGTAAGCGGACCGGCAGCCGGGTTAACCGTAATTGTAGCTACTGCCATTGTAAAACTGCAGGTATACGAAGCCTTTTTGCTGGCCGTGGTAATTGCCGGTATCATCCAGGTTATTCTGGGATTTATCAAAGCCGGTGTAATAGGTGATTATGTACCTAACTCTGTTATCAAAGGAATGCTGGCAGCAATTGGTTTTATCCTGATCCTGAAACAGTTTCCTCACCTGGTAGGATATGATGCGGATTTTGAAGGAGATGAAAGTTTTACTCAGGGAGATAAGCAAAACACTTTTTCTGAGATGTTTAAGGCAATTGAATTCATTACGCCTTCCGCACTTGTTATCGGCGGTATTTCATTACTGATTCTGATTTTGTGGGAAAGAAAATTCATCAAGAACAACAAGGTTCTAAAATTAATACCCGGAGCCCTGATGGTAGTATTTGTAGGTGTTTTAATCAACCAGTTCTTTCTGTCCAGCAAGCCCGAATATGCACTGGATACCAAGCACCTGGTGTCATTACCCGTAGCTACTGATCTTGCTTCCTTCTTCTCTTTCTTCACTTTCCCCGATATCAAATTCCTCAATAATCCGAACGTATGGATCTCGGCCTTTACCCTCGCAATTGTAGCCAGTTTGGAAACCCTGCTGGGTATTGAAGCGGTAGATAAGCTTGACCCTTTGAAACGCGTAACACCTACCAACAGAGAGTTAAAAGCACAAGGAGTTGGTAATATTATTTCCGGTTTAATAGGTGGGTTACCATTAACCTCAGTAGTAGTGCGCAGTTCGGCCAATGTATCGGCAGGTGCTAAAACCAAAGTATCCACTATCATGCATGGAACGATGTTGCTTATCTGCGTAATGTTAATCCCTAGCCTGCTGAATAAGATCCCATTAAGTGCCTTGGCTGCCGTACTTATTTTTACCGGTTACAAATTGGCCAAGATTTCTCTCTTCAAAGAATTCTTTCAAAAAGGATGGGATCAGTTTATTCCTTTTGTGGTAACCATTCTTGCTATCCTGTTTACAGATCTGTTGATTGGAATTATGGTGGGAATTGGTGTAGGACTGTTCTTTATGATCAGAAGTAATTTCAGATCTTCTGTAATGGTGGTTCATGATAAAAACAACTACCTGATCCGTTTACGGAAAGATGTTTCTTTTCTTAACAAACCCATCATAAAGAAAAAACTGGAAGATGTACCGGAGAATGCTTTTGTGTTAATTGACGCCACAAGGGCCGACTACATAGATAAGGATGTGATTGAGGAAATTAATAACTTCCTTTGTCATGCCCACATTAAAAACATACGAATAGAGATCAAAAAAAGTGCACACAAACCGATGCATTTATTAATTAACGAACCCGAAAACCAGATCCGATGAAAACATACGAAAAACTGTTGCTCGAAAACAAAGCATGGGCACTGGAAAAAGTAGAGGATGACCCGCAATATTTCGGCAGGCTTTCCCAAATACAAACACCCGAATTTCTGTGGATCGGGTGCAGCGATAGCCGTGTACCTGCCAATGAAATTACCAATACCCAACCCGGAGAAATATTTGTACACCGTAACATAGCCAATATGGTGGTACATACCGATGTAAACCTGCTTAGTGTTTTGGATTATGCAGTAACCCACCTGAAAGTGAAGCATGTAATTGTATGCGGACATTATGGTTGCGGCGGTGTAAAAGCCGCAATGACCAATCATGATTTTAAGCAGGTACTTAATATGTGGTTACGCAATATTAAAGATGTGTATCGCCTGCATAGAGATGAGCTGAGTAAAATTGAGAATGAAGAAAGCAAATTTGACAGATTGGTAGAATTGAATGTGATGGAGCAGGTACAACACCTTGCCAAAACATCCATCATACAGCGCGCATGGAAAAACGACCAGCGCCCGGATCTTCATGGATGGGTATATGGACTAAAAGACGGTCTCATCAAACCTGTATTTGAAATGAAGGCCAATACCAATATTGACAACTTGTATGAGTATGATGATCTTTAGATAGCATGCTTACCTAAAACAAAAGGCACCATTAACAGGTGCCTTTTGTTTTATAATCAAGCCCCTTGGGGAGGTTTGGGTAGTTTAAAATTCCTGATAAATGTTTTACTGTACTCACTCAATATCAATCGTCCACTGATAGCAGCTCTTTCTTTCAGTAATTCATCCCAGTGTTCGGTTCCTTTCCACAATACTTTTTTTATTTCATGCATGGCTTCAGGGGATGATTGTGATAGTGTGGTTGATAAACGATTGATCGAATCATCTACTCCGGCAATATCTGCATGCAGTTCTGCAAACAGTCCTTTTCTGCGGGCCCAGTCTGCCGAACGCCACATGGCAGCATCAATGGTTAATTGTGAAAAAGCAGATAATCCCAATTTTCGTTCTACGGCTGGCCCTACTACAAAAGGGCCTATGCCTACTGCCAACTCACTTAGCTTGATATCTGAACCTTCCACGGCAATTGCATAATCTGCGGATGCAGCCAAACCAACACCGCCACCAATACATTTACCATGAATACGGGCAATGATGAATTGCGGCGCTTTACGCATGGCATTAATAACCTGAGCAAACCCAGAAAAAAACTGCAGGCCCTGTTCTTCACTGGTAATAGCCGCCAGTTCATCGAACGAAGCACCGGCACAAAATATTTTTTCTCCCGCGGAGCGCAAAATAATCACTTTGGTTTCCGGGTTCAACCCTTCGCTATGAATATCCTTTGCAAGTGTTTCTAATAATTTACCCGGTAATGAATTGCTTTGCGGATGAAAGAATTCAATAGTGGCAATACCATGCTCACGTTCAATTTTTACATACCCGTTTTGTACTTCTTCTATCATACCCATTATTTATCCAGCTAAGTTACTTTATCCTCTGCGAAACTCATGTATCTCCTATTCTCTGCGGTTGGAAGCGTTACCAACCGCAGAGAACAGGAGAAGCAGAGCTAACCGCTGAGAGTTATTTTTTTCTTTCAACCATCGTTAATATAGTCGCCACGCCAACAATCTCTTCTGTTTCATCAATAATCTCCACCAACCATTTCACAATCCCTTTGGCGATGTCGGTTGGTTCTTTTTGCTCCTGGCTTATTTTTTCTTTGCAGGTAAAACGGATATGAATTTCTGCACCGGGATATACGGGTTTGGTAAAGCGCAGTTCATCAATACCATAATTCAGCAATACCGGATTTTTTTCATAGCTGTTTACAAATAATCCTGCTGCCGCACTAATAATAAAATAGCCATGTGCCACCTGCTTATCAAACATGGTTCCTGCAAAATCGGTTTCTTTCAGATGTGCATAAAAATGATCCCCACTCAAATCTGCAAAACGGTCTATATCATCCGCCGTGATTAATCTTTTTTCTGTTACCAGCTGATCGCCAATAACCAGTTCCTCAAAATATTTTGTAAACGGATGTATCGTATTTGTATTACCCGTGGCACCCGGTTGAAACACATTGCTTACCGCAGTAATCATATCCGGCGAGCCTTGAATAGCCACGCGCTGCATATAATGTTTTACGCCGCGCATACCACCCATTTCTTCTCCACCACCTGCTCTGCCCGGTCCACCATGCACCAGCAAAGGCAAGGGTGAGCCATGGCCGGTACTTTCTTTAGCGCATGCTTCATTTAATATCAGTATGCGGCCATGGTACATACCCGCACCCAATACATATTGCTTTGCAATACTCGTACTGGCTGTTACAATAGAACTTACCAGCGAGCCCTTGCCCATTTTTGATAAGGCAATCGCTTCATCCGTTGAAGTATAGGGCATTAAGGTTGATACCGGGCCAAACGCTTCCACTTCATGTACTTCTTTATTGTTGAATGGGTGAGTATTCAACAACAAGATCGGACTCATAAATGCGCCTTTAGTAGCATCTGCATCTATTACTTCCACACTATCCAGTGAACCATAAATAATTTGTGAAGAGGCAAGTAGTTTCTGAACCTGTTCTTTTACTTCTTTGCGTTGCGCTTCTCCGGCTAATGAACCCATTCTCACTTTCTCATTCAACGGGTTGCCGATGGTAGTTTGTGACAGGGCTTTAGCGAGTGCCATCTGTACATCTTCCATTTTATTCTGCGGAACAAATATTCGGCGAATGGCCGTGCATTTTTGTCCGCACTTGGTGGTCATTTCTTTTCTCACTTCTTTAATAAAAATATCCCATTCGGGCATACCGGGTGTTACGTCTTCGCCCAATACTATACAGTTCAGCGAGTCAGCCTCCATGGTAAACGGAACATTTTCTTCGAGTATGCGTTTGCCAGATTTCAGCATCAATCCGGTAGTAGCAGAGCCGGTGAACGTAACTACATCCTGCGAACCCACATGCGAAAGCATATCGCCTGCACTGCCACAGATCAGTTGCAAAGCACCATCAGGCAAAATTCCCGAAGCCGCAATTTGTTTTACCACGGCTTCTGTTAAGAACGAGGTTACCGTTGCTGGTTTTACAACAGCCGGTACACCCGCCAGTAAATTCACGGCAATTTTTTCCAGCATTCCCCAAACGGGAAAATTGAAAGCGTTAATGTGAACCGCCACACCCTCTTTCGGAATCAGTAAGTGATGACCCATAAACGTATTGGCTTTGCCTAATGGATGATTTTCTCCATCGAGACAATACGGTGTATCCGGAAATTTTCTGCGTAGTGATGCGTAAGAAAAAAGATTGCCGATACCGCCTTCTATATCCACCCAGCTATCTGCTTTGGTGGCACCGGTTTGGTAACTGATGCGATAAAATTCATCCAGGTGTTCGCGCAAATGAAAGGCCAGTGCACGCAACATCATCCCTCTTTCATGAAAACTCATTTTGCGCAACGCAGGGTTGCCCTTTGTTCTTGCGTAGTGTAGTATGGATGCAAAATCCAGCCCTTTGGTAGAGGCATTACCAATGGCATCGCCGGTAACGGCGTTGTATAATAACTGTCCATCACCATCACCCTTAACCCAGCTTCCGAGAATATAATTTTCCAATGCTACCATAACAATCAATTAATAGCAACAAAGCTAACGATTGGTAGGTTTTGAAAGTGAGATAAGCAAAATTTTAATCCACCAACCCAAACTGCCGCAAATGGTGCCGTACATGTTTGTCTAAATATTGAATCTGTTCTTCATAATTCAACGAACCAAAAATAGGGTGCATCAATGTAAGGGTAGGATCAGCAGCATATACGGCAAATACATCCGCCAATTCGGGTTCCAGTTTAGCAATGGCTTCTGCCATACTGCTGTACTTGTGTGCCCGCGGCTCTTCGGGCATTACAGGTACTTTGGTATTTTCTTTAAAGGGTATTTCGGTCATGAGAAACTCACGTGCAGCGGCCAGTCTTGCGGGATCGGTATTCAATAACTGCATCTCAATTTTGCCATTGGCTACTTTACAAATATCGCGCAGGTGCTCTACCATTTGCTGTGCATCCATCTTTCCCCAAACACCTTTTTGATGAGATTCAAGTGCATGCAACAAAGGGATGAATGTTGTTTTGAGGAACGCAGCTTTTTGTTCTGTCATGGCAAGCTATTAAGGGTAAAGAATATCGAATATCGAACAAGGAATGTCGAATGTAGAAGTAAATATAGTATTGCATTCCTAAGATGTAACAAAGAAATATTTTTAGAGATGTTCGATTATCTAACCCCACTTCTACATTCGACATTCCTTGTTCATTATTCGATATTCAATGGGGGTTGGTTGCGCACAAAAAATCCCGCCAGATGGGCGGGATCGCAGTTGGTTGTTGGTTGTAAAAAACTTTACGCCTGTATGTTAAGACATTCGTTTATCTATTTCGCTGCAAAGAGCGGTAAAAATCTGGTCTACCGTTCCCTCTCCTTTTACATGCACCACTTTATCAAACTTAGCATAATAATCGGCTACTACGGATGTTTTATCCTGGTATTCCTTAATTCTGGCCCTGATCACGGTTTCATTCGTATCATCGCTGCGGCCGCTGGTAAGCCCCCGGTTCAATAAACGCTGTACCAGTTCTTCTTCACCCACTTCCAATGCCAACACCACGCCTATTGCGGTATTCTTACCTTGTAATAATGCATCCAATGCTTCACTCTGTGCTACGGTGCGCGGAAAACCATCAAATAAAAATCCTTTTGCCTGCGGATTGTTTTCCAGTGCAGAACGAATCATACCCACCACTACTGCATCGGGTACCAGCTGGCCACGATCCATAATACTTTTTGCTTCCAGTCCTAATGGCGTTTGTTTGCTAATTTCGCTTCGCAACAGATCTCCGGTTGATAAATGTTTTAATCCATACGCCGCGATCAGTTTCTCGCTTTGCGTACCTTTCCCGCTGCCCGGAGGTCCAAACAGAATAATATTAAACATGTACGTGCTAACCTTGAGTGAGGAACAAATATAAGGGCTTGACTTTAAAAAACATTTAACAGTAATAGAAAACCTTTAAAATTGATTCGTTGTAAGTAATAAAGTAAGTTTTCGTCTAAGAAATAGAATAAGATAAACCGGTTTACCCCTTTTTTTAATAAATATAATTAATGAACATATGAAATGGATGCCCCTATTTATGCTCTCAACCTTAATATGGCAGAGCTGTTATACTCAAAACGATCAAAAGAAAGTCAATAAAATGGAAAACAACAAAGAAAAAAACAATCCGGTGTACTCCCGGACCGATTCCGGTAAAGTGGTGATGAAAGATGAGGAGTGGAAAAAAATCCTTGCCCCTGATGTATATTATATTGCCCGCCAGAAAGGAACCGAGCGCCCTTTTACCAGTGCATTTGAAACATTGAAGGATGTGGGCACTTATTATTGTGCCGTTTGCGGCAATGCCCTGTTTAAAAGTGACACCAAATTTGAAAGTGGTTGCGGATGGCCCAGTTTTTATGAGCCTATCACCAAAGGGTCCATTATTTATTTGCCAGATAATACCCTTGGCATGAAGCGGACCGAAGTAGAATGCGGCCGTTGTAAATCGCATCTGGGGCATGTATTTGAAGATGGGCCTCCTCCCACGGGTTTGCGCTACTGCATCAATGGTGTAGTATTGGATTTTGAGAAAGCCAAAGATGCGGAGAAGAAATATGATGAGAAGAAAAAAGGTGAATAAGTAAGAAGTAAAAAATCAAAAGTCAAAATTAAAAAGTTAGAAGAGGATTTCTTTTTGACTTTTTAATTTTGACTTTTTACTTGCAAAATAGTACCCTGAGAAAATAGTTATCAATATCCCCGCCACCGACAGCCACATTACACTGTTTGAGAAAAAAGATACCCAGTTCAGTTTCACTTTAAAGATCTCTTTACTAAGCAATACGCCCACACTACCCAGGTAACCGAACGAGTCGGCGAGGTAGATGAGAAAACCTACATTTCCGGTAAAACGGAAAGCAGCGATTAATCTTTCAAAAAAAACAGAATTGAAGGGAATGTATACCATGTACAGGCCCAACCCTACGGAGGTCATCCACCAAACCGGATCCAGTTGTTTCTGTACAAAGAACCAGGTACAGATCCCTGCAAGGGCAAACCCCATCCCGATAAATACATGTGCCAGCATTAATGCTTTGTAACTGTTTTTAATCAGTACCATGCTGCCGATCAATACCAGTACAATTAAGGTAATAGGTGTTTCTGTTTTGGAAAAGATGGCAGGCTGGTTCAGGTAACCCATTTCCTTCCACATATCGGCACTGAAATTATCGCGCAGATCGCGGAAGATGGTGGCAAAACCATAAATAAGGATGCAAGCCACCAAACCCGGAAAAAAATTTTTGACGAATAATTTTCTATCCGCTGCGAGCATGGGTGTACGGCTCATTCTAGCTTCTATATCTGCCGCATCCGGTGGCGGAATTTTTTCAATCAGGTAAATAAAGAAAAGTAATGGTAAAGCAAATACCAATCCTGTGGCAAACGGTACCCAGAATTCAGACAAATGAAATTCCAGCAACAACCATCCGCCAACAGATTTTACAAAGCCGGATGAAAAAATAAAACTTACCGCCAGAGACGCCCCAATAAAATCGGTGGTTCTTCTTCCTTCTACATAAGAAAAAATTACCCCCCACAACATACCCAGCGGAAAACCATTGATAAAAAGAAATACAGCATTATAAGGTGGTGGTATTAACGCAAAAAACAGCCAGGCGGCCCATGCTATACCCACCAATACCAGAATGATCTTATACCGCCCCAGCCTTTTTAATTCTGAAATAAACCGGATGCCATAAAATTTCGCCATCAGGTAGCCGATCATCTGGCTAAGTACCAGGATGATTTTATAATTCAACCCAAAAAACCGCAGTCCATCAAATGTGCAGACTGTAAAAGATTTTCGGAAACCGAAGATCATGGTGTAGGTAAGAAAAACAGCTACTGCAGCAAAAAGGCCTGTTTGAAAAGCATTGCCTTTAAAGTATTTAGGAATTGCGTTTGGCAAGATGGGTTATTTAAGAAATAAATATAGCCATTAAGAGCCTGTTTAAAAATGTAAGATTTTCGTTGTAAGCTCATAGCTATTAGCTGTGAGCCGCGAGCTTGGGAGATACTTATCGAGATAAATAGTGCACCTACAATGAAATTTCAATAGACCTATGGTTGTTGAAAACTTTGATTTTAAACAAGCGCTAAACCCCCTTGTGACCTTCTCCAATCACAGCTGAAAACATTTCTCACCGATTGGAACGGTGCCTCGGGCAGAAATGAGTTAATCTCTTTTGGCAGTTGGCGGTTTATTTCAGAATTTCCGTCACTGAAAACTAAACATGCTATGAGAAATTCTCTGCTATTCACTATCCTTATGCTTACTGCCTTGGGTGCCACTGCGCAACAGGTAGATCTTTCCAAACATTTTAAAACCATGAAACCCCGCAATATCGGTCCCGCCGGTATGAGTGGTCGTGTTACAGGTATTGATGCGGTTTGGACCAACCCTGAACAGATTTTTCTGGCAACAGCCAGTGGCGGTGTTTGGAAAACAGAGAATGGCGGTGCCAGTTGGACACCCGTATTTGATGAACAGCCTATTCAAAATATTGGCTCTATTGCCATTACACAAAGCAACCCAAGTGTAGTTTGGGCGGGTACGGGAGAAGGTAATCCGCGTAACTCCATTAGCCTGGGTGAGGGTATTTATAAGAGTTTAGATGGCGGTAAAACATGGAAATGCATGGGCCTACAAAAAACCCGCAATATCCACCGCATCATCATCGACCCTAATAATCCGGATGTGGTGTATGCCGGTGTAATGGGTAACCCTTTTGCAGAACATGCAGAAAGGGGTTTGTATAAAACAACCGATGGCGGCGAAAACTGGAAACTGATCTTACATACCAATGATACCAGTGGTGTGGGTGATATGGTGATGGATCCTTTCAACCCCAATAAGTTATTAGTAAATATGTACCAGCACAAGCGCACGCCCTGGAGTTTAAAAGGCGGTGGCAGTGGCAGTGGTTTATATGTAACCTACGACGGTGGTAAAACCTTTAAAAAATTAGGTAAGGAAGAAGGATTGCCCGCCGGAGATTATGGCCGCATTGGCATTACCATTAGCCGCAGCGAACCCAACCGTATTTATGCGATGGTAGAAGCTACTAAAAATGGTTTATACCGTTCAGATGATGGTGGCTTAAAATGGCAACTGGTAAACAGTGAAACAGGTGTGGTTACCAACCGTGCATTTTATTTTCAGGATATAGCGGTGGACCCACAGAATGAGAACCGCGTATACAATATTAACCAGATGATCACGATGAGTGAAGATGGTGGTAAAACATTTCCAACAACCGTAATTCCTTACGCCGGTATTCACCCCGATCACCATGCATGGTGGATACACCCTAATGATCCATCTTTTATCATTGATGGTAATGATGGGGGTATCGCCATCACCCGTGACCGTGGTAAAACATGGCAGTTTGATGAGAAATTACCGTTGGGACAATTCTATCACATCAATACCGATAACCAGATTCCGTATAATGTAATGGGCGGACTGCAGGATAATGGCAGTTGGCACGGACCGGCTTATGTTTGGGTACAAAGTGGTATACGCAATGCCTATTGGCAAGGTGTTAGCGGTGGTGATGGATTTGATGTAATGCCAGACATGGGAGATCCTAACTGGGTATATACCATGAGCCAGGGCGGTAGCGTTTCCAGGTATAATATCAAAACCGGTGAGCAATGGGGAATTCGTCCGCCAAGGCCGGATATGAAAACAAGGCAACGTTTTAACTGGAATGCAGCTATTGCACAAGACCCTTTTGATAAGGCCACCATTTATTATGGCAGTC
Organism: Chitinophaga pinensis; assembly: GCA_943372845.1. Lineage (GTDB taxonomy): Bacteria > Bacteroidota > Bacteroidia > Chitinophagales > Chitinophagaceae > Sediminibacterium > Sediminibacterium pinensis_K. The sequence goes on from CALSAD010000013.1 coordinate 115,516, forward strand.
AGTTTGTAAACAAGAGTACCACCAGAGGAGCTTCGTGGGAAGTGATCTCTCCGGATTTAAGTACCAACGACAGCGCCAAAATTGATCAAAGCACCAACGGCGGTATTTCCATTGATATAACAGGTGCAGAAAACTATTGCACCATATTGGCCATTGAGCCTTCTTCCAAACAACAGGGTGTGATCTGGGCCGGAACCGATGATGGTAATGTACAGCTTACCACCGATGGCGGTAAAACATGGACCAATTTCCGTGGTAAAATTCCCGGAATGCCATTAGGTGCATGGATACCACAAATACGTGCATCAAAACATAATGCCGGCGAAGTATTTGTTATTGCTAACGACTATCGCCGTGGCGATATGAAGCCGTATATTTTCCGCACAACCGATTTTGGAAAAACATGGACACGCATGGTAGATGAAAAGAAAGTAACCGGCTATGCCTTGTGTATCATTCAGGATCCGGTAGAACCCAATTTGTTTTTTGTAGGAACCGAACAGGGTTTATGGGTAAGCCTTGACAATGGTAACACGTACCAGCAATTCAAAAACGGTTACCCGTCTGTATCCACGTACGATCTGGCTATTCAGGAAAGAGAGGCAGATCTGGTAATTGCCACTTTTGGAAGAGCACTATGGATACTGGATGATATCCGTCCGTTAAGAAAAATGGCAGCGAACAAAGGCGTGATCCCTACCAAAAAAATCACTGCTTTTGCTGCACCACAAGCCTACCAGGCCAATATTAAAAATGCATCCGGTATTGAATACAGTATCTGGGGCAGTTATGAAGGGGAGAACCGCAGAAACGGTGCCGCACTTAGTTTTTTTGTAAACAAAACCGCTGCTGATACCGGTAGAAACAGAATTGCAGATACAGCAACCGTTCGCATTTTTGATGCAGCCAATACGCAGGTACGCATGTTGAGAGCCAAAGCCGATACAGGTTTTAACCGCTTTTACTGGGGTATGGAAGGAAAAGGAATTCGCCAGGCAGGTGGTGGCGGACGTGGCGGCGGCGGTGGTGGACGCAGAGGTGGTGGCGGTGGT
>CALSAD010000014.1:0-91118 GCA_943372845.1 Chitinophaga pinensis
CAATTTTTAATTTTTAATTTTTAATTTTTAATTTTTAATTTTTAATTTTTAATTTTTAATTTTTAATTTTTAATTTTTAATTTTTAATTTTTAATTTTTAATTTTTAATTTTTAATTTAATCCAATACTTCGGTTACCCATCCTTAGCAGTAAAATAAATAGCTCTTGGCTTCTCATGGGCGGGTAATTGTTGGCTGATTTGCTGGCGAATCATCGCTCTTTCATTTTCAGAATCATTTAGCAGGGTAATAGAAGCTTGTAACATCACTTCATTATTTACTGCTTTGGCACTGATGGTGCATTCTTTCACATTCGGTAACTGTTGGATTGTGGCAGTTACCTGACCAATATCTACCAGTACGCCTGCAATCTTTACCTGCTTGTCTTTTCGGCCGGTGATGGTAAATGTTTGTACACCAATTTGTTGTATCGTATCCATTAACAAATGTACCTGCTTACTTTCCTGATCTGCTATGGCAGCACCTTCCCCATCTGTTACCAACTGCCAGTAAGGAAATAATTGAAAAGGATCTTTGTATTGTTGCCGGTATGCCACACCCCCGGTTTCTGTAGATCCGTATATTTCAGTGAGTGAAATGCCTTTGTTTTGGATTTTGCTAAACAGCTCCGGATACAAGGGTGCTCCTGATGAAATACCTGAAGAGGACAAATTGTTTTCTGCCAAAGAATGTAACAGCCATTGCCAGTTAAAAGGCGTTGCTACTATGAGTGATGAAATAGTTGTTTTTTGCCAATCAATTGATGAAGGATAGTGAACTGCTGCCTGTAATTGTGCGGGTAATCCTACTGTAAATAAAAATCCGTAAACAGTATAGGATGGCACCATCGGAATGATCTCGGTAATTTTTTCAAACCGTATTGAAAGAAAACCGATTTCTCTTCTGAGAAATTCCATGCTATGCGGAATAATTTTACCGGCACCCGTTGTGCCGGATGTTTGAAAACAAATGCGGGTATCCATTTTCTTTCTGGCAATCAACACCTGCGCTACCCATTCTTCTATTCGTTTAAAAGATAGTAAGTAGGGCGGATCCTTAACTTCAAAAAGACAGAAAAAAGAATTTACATAGGCCGCCAGCTCCATCAGCTGAATCGAGTCCAGACCGATATCATCCCTCCAATCACCCTCCTGTTTGTGATATATTTCTGCCGAACCGGTAAACGGATTACCCCTGACTTTTTCGGAAAAGTCAAGAATCAGTCGTTGAATATTTTCATGACTCCACATATATTTACGAGGCTAGTGGTAACTGAATGGTAAAAACAGCTCCGCCATCATTTACAACAGAAATGGTTCCATTATGAGCTAACACAAATTGTTTTACAATAGCCAATCCCAAACCGGTGCCATTGCTTTTGTTATTGGTTACAAAAGGATCAAACAGGTTATTATATATTTTTTCGGGTATACCCGGACCATTGTCTTTCACCGTAATCAGCACCTCATTACCAGACCTTACTGCATGAATGCTAATTTTCGGATCTATTGTTTTGGTATCCTTCAATACGTCCACTGCGTTGCTTACGAGATTCATCACCACTCTTTTCAGTTTGCTGCTATCTGCCATTACAAACAAATCAGGTTCAATATGCTGCTCAATAGATCCGGAATTAATTTCTGATCGGTTATTAGCCAATGCCACGCCTTCGGTAATTAATTTCTCAACAGATGTTTTCTGAAATAGCATAGGCGTTTCTCTAACAAAATCAAGGAAATCATCAAAGATCTCTGAAGCCTGTTCTCCGCACACATCAATCATATCAAGCCATTGGCTTGTAATGCCCTCACTGCGCAAACAGGATGTGAGTACCGGAATATTTTTTATCGGCGAACGGAGATCATGCAACAGCATACTCATTGCTTTTCCTACCGCCGATAATTTCTCTTTTTGCATTAATGCCTCATGTAGCTGAACATTCTTAATAGCTTTCGCAGCATTCTGTACAAATAGCTTCAGCAGGTATAGTTTTTCCGTTTTCAACTTCTGGTCTTTATTCAAAACAGCAAAAATGGAATAGTCTTCCAGCTTCACAAAAACCAGTTCATTAATCTGCACAACTTCTTCGGTTTCAAAATTCACTGAAGAGATAATAGAAGACAGTTTGTTTACATTGATCTCTTTTTCTACTGCACCAATCGAAAAAAGTTTTTGGTATTCACATGTTTCAAGCAATTTACCAAGTACCGCTACATCACTTCCAATATACATGGCAAGCTGGTCGAGTATGTTTTGCAATAGTGAATTGAGGTGATTTTCAGATAAACTGATATTGGATATCACGGAGATGAGTGCCTCAAGATTCCTTAGTTTATTGTAATCATTCACTGCTTTGGTGGCCAGTTGCAATATTTCTTCGGAGGCATATGGTTTGCAATGATAGCCTACATTCTGCCCAATTTTTGCCACAATTTCATCAATGGATTTGTCACTATAGGCAGTAATGATGATGATCTCTGCCTTGGTATCTACTTCCCGTATATGCAATGCTGTTTCTAATCCATCCCATCCCGGCATCCGCATATCCAGAAATACCACAGCATAGGGTTGGTTATCTGCTAATGCTTTTTTTATTTTTTCTACCCCTTCCATCCCATTGATTGCCTTATCTACAGAGAATACAGGGATGTTTTCATTATTAGGTGTTGTCAGAATTTTTTCTTCCGTCTCTTCATCAAATAGAATACTAGAGGCGGCACTTACCGCTTCATTCTGCTGAGCTCGTTTTGGCACGAGTATATCTTCAATACTATCACGAACCACTTCTTCATCATCAATGATGAGAACCCTTGTATTGATGTTTTCTTTTTCCATGTTGCTTAGATTTAAAAGATGTATTATAAATTAAAAACAACAGTTGCTATGGCTCCCCTACCAATACCCTCGCTCGTTACAGATAATTCTCCATTATGTGATTCTATGATTTTTTTACAATTATCCAATCCTAACCCTGTGCCCTCTGTTTTCGTGGTATAGCCACGTGTAAAGAGTTTGGCACCGGTTTCTGTATCAAAGCCTGATCCATTATCTTTAATCTGTACCGATAATGTATTCCCTTCCTCTATCACAGATACTACAATTTCTTTTGCATCAGAAGTAACTCCTTTAAAAGCATCTACGGAATTTTTAAACAGATTTAAAAACACCTGCATTAAACGAGTTCTATCACCTTTTAATTTTGGCAAAATAGCAGGTGCCTCAAAACGGAAAGCAATATTATTTTTGTCGATTGCCCCAAATAACATGGATACCGAATCATTGATCACACTCCTGATATTCACTGGCATTCTTTCTACATTCTGACCCACTACATACTGCCTTTGAATATTCAAAATTTCCTGAACATGTGAAATGATTTTCATCTGGTCGTTAATAGTCTGACTAATCTCTGCGACATTACCCTGCTGAGTTTTAATAATACCACTTAACAAATCCTTTACCGCAGCTGCTTTCTTTTCTCCCAAAGCATCCGAAAGCGAAGCCTGGTTCTTTTCAAAAAAGTCTTTCAACTTTTCCAACGTGTTCGTTTCATTTTGTGTTACCGATCTTTTAATTTTGGTGATATAAGATCCAAAGCCAACTACTGCATTACCAATATCGTGCAACACGCCGGAAGCTATTTCGAACTTACTCTGTTCTACTGCTTTATCCTGTAGTGATTGACTTAATTGTTTCTCCCGAACATAGAGTTCAGTAATATCATCAAAAATATACATTAGGCTTTCTGCATCAAGCCTGTTTACGGTAAAACTAAAATGCCGGATAGCATTTTTGTCTGAGCCACCAAAATACATCTCCTGCCTTTGCTGGTTAATGATGGTTCCTGATGAAAGGGTACTGCCCTTAACGGTATCCAATAATGCAGGTGCTACCTGTTCCAGCAATTCGTTCAGGTTGGTGCCCGGCAGTTTATGACTAAAAAAATGAGGCATTAACAGCTGAACGCTTTTAGCATTCATTTGCAGAATATTACCCTGCAGATCCGTTTCTATCAACCCCATGGGAATTTGATAGATAATGGACAGCATTTTCTGTATCTGGCTGTCTGAAGATAAATTACTCAATGGTTAGGCATTTTTTGCGAGCAAGTATTGATTGCCGTTATTACCTTTTAAAAGTCTTAATTCTACCGGTGTAGGTTTGGTAACATAAGTAAACATATAAGGCATGGTTTCATCGAGCATGTCCTTCGTATATTTTTCAGCTATCATAAAATTATTACAACAGGGTGCCACCTGTGTAAAGAAATGTTTGCCTATTGCATTCTCTTTTGAAATTCCGGCTAAGGTGGATAGCTCTTCGCTATAGGCTGTTATCATTCCGGCATAATCCATTTTCACAACACCAAAAGGAAGTGTATCGTAATTGGCTTCTGAATTCGTTTCAAGCCATGCCAGTATTTCGGGTTCGTTAAATGAAGGTTTCATAGGTTTTATATGGAAATCGTTAAACAGAAAGTTACGACTTTTATAATACCTCTCACGCATGAAAATGAGTAACTGTAAAATCTATTAAATCAATGTTGAAAACTGTAAATTATTTATTTACCTGAAACTTGCCTGATTCAATAATCCGGCCGCTTTGGTCGCGGAGCTGGTAAACATAGAGGCCGCGATAATAATTATCGTCGAGGTTGATAGTGATCTTTGTTTCCGTAAGGCGGATATCATTCATTTTACGGCCTATGAAATTATATACCTGCAGACTGTAGGTTTTGTCTACTGTTTTATCAAACGTAAAATTGATATAACTGGTGGCGGGGTTAGGATAGAAATGAGTGATCTTGTTGGTAGTATCTGCGTAATCGGTCATAGCGGTATTGTCAACAACATAACTGTTGATAACAATGGTACACAGCAATAAACCAAGTAAGTATCTTTTACGCATCTGATCAGATATCTATACAAATTACCATAAACTATCCGGTTTTAACAAGTAGTTCACGCTAATTTTAACAAAAAAGCCCCCAATAAGGAGGCTTTTGAAACTATTTTCAGTCTATTTTACTGTAATCCGCTTAATGTTTGCTGAATAGCCGCAAAATCAGGGAGATCACCTGGGGTTGCACAAACTTCTGCATAACGTACCACACCTTCTGCATCTATTACAAAAGCAGCACGTTTGCTTACACCCTGCATCTCAAATGCCGGGAAGGTTTCATACAAAACACCAAATGCTTTTGCGGCCTCTTTATTAAAATCGCTCAATAGCGGGAAATTCAGGTTCTGCTCTTTTTTAAACTTATCCAAGGTAAATAAAGAATCTACTGATACACCAAATACCTTTGCATTGGTATTGTTATAGGTGGCTATATTATCTCTCACGTTACATAACTCAGCCGTACAAACGCCTGTAAATGCCAAAGGAAAAAACAATACCACTACATTACTGCCTTTTTGATCCGCAAGGGATACTTTGTTTTTGTCGGTATCGAATAAAGAAAAATCAGGTGCTTGTTGTCCAACTTGTGTGTTCATGCTTTAGGGTTTAGATGATGAAAGGATTATTTAGTTATTACAATCTATGGCTTTGATTGTTTGAATTAGTGTACGTATAAAATTTTATTTTTAGCCGCAGATTCGCAGATTAGATTTGAAATAATCTGCGAATCTGCGGCTAACATTACAATTGCATCTCCGGCACATCATCAGGTACCATTAATTTTCCTGCTGTCTTTGCTACAATTTCCTCAACTGTTACACCTGGTGCTCTTTCTTTCAACACAAATCCTTCCGGTGTAATATCTAATACTGCCAGTTCAGTAACAATTTTTTTAACGCAACCCACGCCTGTTAAAGGCAAACTACAGCGGGGCAATAACTTGCTCTCTCCTTTCGGGTTGGTATGCATCATGGCTACAATAATGTTTTTGGCACTCGCCACCAGATCCATGGCACCGCCCATGCCCTTCACCATTTTACCGGGTATTTTCCAGTTGGCTATATCGCCGTTCTCACTTACTTCCATGGCACCCAATACGGTGAGATCAATTTTTCCGGCACGTATCATCCCGAAGCTTTCGGCGCTATCAAAAAAAGCACCCCCGGGAATCAGGGTCACGGTTTCTTTTCCTGCATTGATCAGATCTGCATCCACCGAAGCTTCATCCGGGTAAGGACCCATCCCCAAAATACCATTCTCACTCTGAAAAACCACACTCATTCCCTCCGGAATATAATTGGATACCAGGGTTGGAATACCAATTCCCAGATTTACATACATGCCATCTTTTAATTCCTGCGCTATGCGCTTTGCGATTCCGTATTTGTCTAAAGGCATTTTAATTAACAATTAAAAATTAACAATTAATAATTGGGTTACTGGTTTTGCTGATGGTACTACAAAAGCTAAAGTGTGCGACGCAACAAAGTTGACTATATAGTCAATTGAACGGCTCATACTTCTTGAAATTTTTAATTACTAATTTTTAATTATTAATTAATCTTACTGTCTGTCGCTCTATCCGTTTCTCATAATTATGTCCCTGAAAAATCCGGTGCACATATACGCCTGCTACATGCACATCATCGGGATCGATCTCTCCGGGTTGTACCAGGTGTTCTACTTCTGCGATGGTAATATTGCCTGCTTTGGCCATGGAAGTAGAAAAATTACGGGTAGTTTTTCTGAATACCAGGTTGCCCATGGTATCTCCTTTCCATGCTTTTACAATAGCAAAATCGGCATGCAGCGCATGTTCCATCAGGTGCATTTTTCCATTGAATTCGCGCACTTCTTTTCCGTTCGCAATTTCTGTTCCATAACCTGCAGGTGTAAAAAAAGCAGGTATCCCCATTCCGGCCATTTGTATACGGGTAGCCAGTGTTCCCTGTGGTACCAGGTCTACTTCCAGTTCTCCACTCAATAACTGCCGTTCAAATTCTGCATTCTCTCCTACATAACTGCTGATCATTTTTTTGATCTGCCGGGTTTCTAATAAAAGGCCAAGACCAAACCCATCCACACCTGCATTATTTGAAATGCAGGTTAATTGGGTAACCCCTTTTGTAACCAGGGACGCAATACTGTTTTCAGGAATACCATTTAAACCAAAACCACCGAGCATAAGGGTTACGCCATTTGTAATATCATGTAAAGCCGCATCGGCGTTGGCAAAAACTTTGTTCATAAGGCAATCATTGTTGGGTAAAGGTAGGTATTGCTATTTAGACTTGGTCTTTGGCAGGCCCTGTCCGTACTGCCGGTTATACATATTGCTTTTTTCACGCAATGCATAGGCATCTAAAGAATCGATCAGTATTTTAAAAGCAATGGGATGCGCTTCGTAATAACGGAAACTGCTGTCAAATTTTCCTTTGGTGATCTTATGTATGGCAAATACCTGTTCGTATAAACGGATATTTTCTTTTCGCTTGGCAGCAGATGTGTCTTTGGCAATGATCTCCAGGTAGTATTCATCTGCCCGCATCATATCCCACATATACACTTTCATGCTGTCCATACCAATCACATATTTGGGGTGACCCGAACGGCAGGATGGCAACGCAAAGGCCAAAACAAACAATAATAATAACAATGAGGTCAGTTTCATTTGAGATCCTGCTTGTAGCGTGATGCATTGATGATATCTATCTCACTCAGTATATCAACAGCCTTAGCTTTTTGATCGGCCGTTCCTTTTTTAAAGATGCCGGTTAGCTCCTGTGCTTTTGCCTGCATAAAAAACTGGATGAACATGGTATTGGCATTCTCTTTATTAAATGCCTGTAATTGTATCAATGATTTCAGCACGTTGGCCCTTGCTTCCGCCTCTGATTCAAACAGGTTATCCAATCCCGCACGGTAATAAGAGTAGATCACATCATGCAGAATATTGTATCGGTTATTGATGAGGTTCTCATTCAGCCAGTAACGGTTTCTGGTTCCATCAAACACGCGCCAGCCGGTTACATTTTTTCCTTCAGGTGCATTGTTTACAATATTCTGCGCTTTACGGAAATACGCTTCTCCGCCTTTGGGCGAGAAGGAATCATAATCCAATCCAATAATCATATACGCATAGTAAGCAAAGATAGCCGGCAGGTTGGCAACACCTGCATCAGTACCCTGTACACGGCTCTCATTAAATTCTACTGGTTGAAACTCTACATATTTAAAAGATACATCCGCATCAATATAATTTACCAGTGCTGCATTGTACGATGAGTTGAATACCGGCCTTGCAGCCTGTATTGTTAGCGTTGCCTTGTACACATTCGTTTCTACTATACTTTCAATATTTAATAAAAAACTACAACTGATTTTTTCGTTGGGTTGATATTGATCGCTTGTCCACTTGCGGTTATTCAGTAAATTATTCAGCTGATTTTGCAGGCTCACAAATATTTTACGGTCAACCGTTGCACTAACACGGGAGGAATTTACACTCACCCTTGCTTCCAGTTCCTGCGCCGAAGCAGACAAACAACAGCAAGCAAAAGCGATCAATATGAAAATTTTATTCTGCATGTAATTGTGATACGATGAATGAAACGATATCTTTTGCTATTTCTTTTTTTGAAGCGGGACCGATCGAAATTTCTTTTCCTTCCTTACTTAATATAGTAACCTGATTGGTGTCAATACCAAACCCTACTGCTTCGTTGCGCAATGAATTCAATATGATGCAATCTGCATTTTTGGTTTGCAACTTTTTTACTGCATTTGCTTTTTCGTTTTCTGTTTCCAAAGCAAACCCTGCCACATACTGGCCACTCTTTTTCTGCTCGCCTGCATACTTCAAAATATCTTTGGTTTGCATAAGCAGCAGTTCTAAGTTACCGGATTGTTTTTTAATTTTTTCAGTGGCCACTGTAGTGGGTGTATAATCGGCTACCGCTGCAGACATGATAGCGATATCAACCGACGAAAAAACTGTTTCAGTTGCAGCAAACATATCAGCCGCAGATACCACAGGTACTACTGTAATGCCCGGAAACAAGATTTTCTGATGCGTAGGACCTGTAATCAAAGTAACCGAAGCACCCTGCTGGTACAAAGCTTCTGCCAATGCGAAACCCATTTTACCGGATGAATGATTGCCTATGAAACGAACCGGATCAATTGCCTCGTAAGTAGGACCTGCTGTTACCACCGCCTTTTTCCCTTGTAAAGCATTGCCTCTGAAAAAATGTTCAATCAAATAGATAACCAGATCTTCCGGCTCGGCCATGCGTCCTTCTCCAAATAAACCACTAGCCAGTTCACCATTGGTTACTGCAATTACCTGGTTGCCATATTCTTTTAGTGTTGACAGATTTTTTTGGGTAGAGGGATGATGCCACATATCCTCATCCATGGCAGGTGCCACTACTACCGGACAGGTTGCAGATAAATACACCGCCAGCAATACATTATCGCATAAGCCATGCGCCATTTTTGCCAGCGTGTTACAACTCAGTGGTGCTATCACAAACACATCTGCCCATCGACCCAGCAGTACATGGTTGGCCCATTCATTACCCTGCACCAGATCAACCACCACAGCATTTTTTGATAAGGTAGACAGCACCAAGGGCGAAACAAATTCTTTCGCCGCAGGTGTCATGATCACTTTTACTTCTGCACCCTGCTTTACCAGTAGTCGCACCAGCAAAATAGATTTATAAGCAGCAATGCTACCGGTGATGCCAATGAGTATTTTTTTGTTTTGAAGCATGGTTTTTTTGTGAATTGTCAATGGTGAATGGTGAATAAAAAAATGAAGACGAACACTAACCAGTTTCCTGACATTGCCCATTCACCATTCACCATTGACAATATCCCTCAAAATAACAAAAAACGACAGTTCATCACTGTCGTTTTTCTATCATTATGAATTTGTTAGCTTATCTGAACAGATCGCTCTCGTCGTTGCGTCTGTGGTATACTTTACCTTCCATGAATTCCTGGGTAGCCAGGATAGCAGGGTTAGGCATTTTTTCATACGCCCTTGAGATCTCGATCTGCTCTTTGTTTTCGTGAATTTCTTCCAGACTGTCTGTATGGCTGGCAAATTCTTCGAGTTTGTTATGCAGTTCTTCTCTCAGGGATATATTGATCTGATTGGCCCTTCTTGCAATAATGGCAATAGACTCATAAAGGTTACCTGTTTTTGATTTGATATCAATCAGGCTTTTTGTTTCAACAACACTGGCGGTATTAGCGCTCATTTGCCTTCTTAGCTTGCTCATTGGTCAGATTTTTTAAAATGTTATTGGTTTGTGATTTGTATTTATTCACTTCTTCCACATATTTGCTATCCGCAAAACGTTCGGAGAAGTCGCTACATTCTGAAATTACTTTTTCATAACGCTCTTTCTGCTTTTCTTCATAACTCATTTCAGCATATTTGAAATATGCTTTAATTACGAGCAGTTTGTATTCATCCGCTTTTTTTGAATCGGGAAAATTATCCGATACATTTCCAAAAGCAATGGCAGCCGCTTTATAATAACCCAAGTTATAATATAGCTCAGCACCTTTGTACTCTTTCAATTCCAGTTTTTCGCGGCACTTGTCAATAATATCCGTTGCATCTTTCGCCCTTTCAGAAGTAGGGTGCGTATTAATGAAGGCCTGCATTAACTGCATGGTCTTATTGGTATTGGTTTGATCAAGCTCTACCTTGGGGGATTGTTTAAAATAACAAAGGGCACGCATATAATCGCACTCCTCGCCTTTTGGACTGGTAGGAAAATTTTCTACAAAACTTTTGAAAAGATTCTCGGCATTCAGATAGTCTTTCTGGTAGTAATAAGAGTACGCAAATTTGAAGTACATGTCTTCATACCGTGTAGATCCTTTTACATAAGGAAAGATATCTTCAAAGAGCTGTTGGGCGTAACTGTAGTTCTTATTGGCATAGTATTGCTCGGCCATTTTATACTTGTACTCATAATCCTTGCTCTTCATGATCTTTCCAAATTTATTGGAGCAGGAAGAGGTAAGCAGTACTACCGATAATAATAACAGAACGATCCTATTCATAACAAGTTGGCGAAATTAGTTAATTACGGGCAATTTATAAAGTTCGTTTCGGGTTTAGGGGGTTATTTCGTTAAGAATTACCCAAAAAGGGAGGCTGTGAGCCATCAGCTATGAGCTATGAGCCAAATACAGCTCGCGGCTCGCAGCTCATAGCTCATGGCTTCCCCAAATACAAAGGGCCGCCCAAACAGGCAGCCCTTCGGTATATTTTAGTGCAGAAAAGACTACTTAGTGTCTTCTCCTTCCTGTAATTTGGCTTTGATCTCAGCTAAAGCGCCCAGATCTCCTAAAGTTGCTTTTTCTACTTTGGCCTGGATATTTTTCACCGCTTTTTTGGTGTTATCGGCTTCTGTTTTGGCTTCTTTCTTTTCTGCGGCTACGGTTTCAGCAACATGCTGCTCCCAGATACGGGCGTGACTTAAAACGATGCGCTTTTCGTTGCGATCGAATTCAATTACCATAAACTGGGCTGTTTCATCGGCCTGTACCTGCTTGCCATCTTCCTTATTCAGGTGACGGTTAGGGGTAAAGCCTTCCAAACCATATTGTAACTGAACCAGGGCTCCTTTGTCATCCTTACGGGTAACGGTGCCTTCATGGATGGTACCTACAGCAAAGGTATCTTCTAGGGCATTCCAGGGATCTTCTTCCAGTTGTTTGTGACCTAACTGCAGTTTGCGGTTTTCTTTATCAATACTTAAGATAATGATATCGATCTGCTCGCCTACTTTGGTATAATCAGTTGGGTGGTTGAAACGTTTTAACCAGCTCAGGTCGCTGATATGGATCATTCCGCCAATACCTGGTTCCAGTTCTACAAATACGCCATAAGGAGTGATGTTTTTCACCAGTCCTTTGTGCTTGCTTGCTTCAGGGAATTTGGTTTCGATGGTGTTCCAAGGATCCTGGCTCATTTGTTTGATGCTCAGGCTCATTTTACGTGAATCCTTATCCAAGGTTACCACTTTTGCTTCATACTCATCGCCCAATTTGAAGAATTCCTTCGCATTGATCGGGGTATTGGCCCAGGTGATCTCAGATACGTGTACCAGACCTTCAACACCAGGCTGAATTTCCAGAAATGCACCGTAATCTTCAATATTTACCACTTTGCCTTTCACAACAGAACCTTCTGCCAAACCTTCAGGCAGCACATCCCATGGATGCGGGGTCAGTTGTTTCAGACCTAAACTGATACGTTTTTTGTCGTCGTCGAAATCCAATACCACCACTTGTAATTTCTGGTCCATCTTCACCACTTCGCTTGGGTGAGAGATACGTCCCCATGAAATATCGGTGATGTACAACAGACCATCCAAACCGCCTAAGTCCATAAACGCACCGAAATCTGTGATGTTTTTCACCACACCTTCCAATACCTGTCCTTTTTCCAGTTTGCTCATGATCTCTGCACGTTGTGCTTCGATATCGCTTTCAATCAGGGCTTTGTGAGATACAACGGCATTCTTAATGGTTTCGTTAATCTTAACCACTTTGAACTCCATGGTCTTACCTACAAACTGATCGTAATCAGTTACAGGTTTCACATCGATCTGAGAACCTGGTAAGAATGTTTCCATTCCAAACACGTCTACGATCAAACCACCTTTTGTTTTGCTAGTAACGGTACCGGTAATCACTTCTCCGGTTTTGTGTACTTCCACAATTCTTTCCCATGCACGGTAAATGCGGGCTGATTTGCGGCTCAGGTGCAGGTTACCTAACCTGTCTTCCTTTTCAACCACCATCACTTCCACTTCATCACCAATTTTCAATCCTGCCACATCGCGGAATTCGTTCAAAGAAACCAGTCCATCGCTCTTAAAACCAATGTTGATCACAACATCTGTTTTAGTTAAAGCCACAACCGATCCTCTTACGATCTCTGCATCTTCAATCTGTACGAAAGTGTCATCATACACTTTATCGTATTTCATTCTTTCTGTTTCGGCATAATGACTCACATTACGTTTGTCAATGCTCCAATCAAAATCATCGTGAGCGGTTTCAATAACCGGCTCTGCTACCACTGCAACGGGTGCAGCTTCGGCTACAGGTGCATTTGTTGTCGCAGTAGTAACTTCCGGTGCTGTTTCAGCCGCGGCGTTCTCCTGTGCATCTGCGTTTAGTTGTTTGTTAATAAGATTCATAAAAAACCCGACGGTTTTATTTCGGGGCAGCAAAGGTAGTATTCTGAGTGGACATAGGGAAGGAATTCGGGCTTTTTTGGGAGGAATTACGGGATTTTAGGCGGTTTTAGCGATTCAAATAAGAAAAATAATGAATATCGAGCAAGGAATAATGAATGATGAGAGGAGGTTTGTAGGGAACTAAGTAAATACTAACTGATGCGATTTTGTAAACTCATGTTACAAGACCAAAAGTTGTTTGCAAAGTTGAACCGCCACCATGAATACATACCAGCGGAAAACCTGTCCATGTATTTCGTACTACACTTTTAATTAAATTACTGAAGCGTAGGCGCTTGGCTGTCGGGTTTTGCTTCGTTGTGTATTGCTGTTAATGAATAAAGTTACTAACCTATAAGTATGTCCAGCTGCCTAAACTGACATCACAAATCCCATTGAGATATAAAACTTTCATAGCCATCTTCAGCTGGGTAAGAATAAAAAATCAGTGTAAACTCTGTTGGTTTGGGTATTTCTGTGCGCTTATCCCATTTAAAAAAATTCAGGTTACTTCTCAGATAAGCTAGCAATTTGATTTTTAATGAGTCATTTTCCCAATCTTTTACTGCCTTAACGTTCTGTACACCTAAATCGGTTCCAACTGCTATTTGATAAATGGCAAACTCCTTATCCTTAACTGTTACAGCTTTAAATATTTTAGAAATATCCGGTTCTATTCGCGGGTAGAGTTTATAGGGATTTACAGGATTTATTTTTTTGTCATGGAGATAAGCCAGTACTTTCAATTTGTATTCAATAGATCTGCGGTAGTTTCCAGCAGCTTTTGGATAACGCAATGAATCTGAAAATTGTCTGTCTATTTGTTCAGAATTCGAACAGGCTCCGAAGCCAATCGTTCCATCTGCATTCTTTCCAGCAAAAAATAACCAGGTTGAATTTACCGGAAGAGTAAACTCGCATGAACTATTATCGGCTGTGTTTACGTATAATGTTGTTACGCGTTCTCCTTTATATACATTGATCAATTCAATGGTAACCATTTTATATTCCGGGTGTAGATTGTCGGGAATAACTTTTGTAATTTTTGCAGTGGCAACAAATTCCGATAGCACTAGTGCATCAACAAGTTTTTGGGTAATGCAACTGCAAGCAAATACTGTTGAAAAACTTAGAGAGAATAAAATATTGAGAATACATTTCTTCATTGAAAGTTATTTAAATACAAGACATCGCCAAAATAAGAATTTTTTATTCTGGAAATCACTACCCCCCACCACCGCTAGGGAGAGGTTCCTGTCAAAGCCGGGCAGAGGGGGTACAGGCGATTATTTATTGCTGCCTTACGGCCGTTACCTGTATCTCTATTTTCATTCTTGCATCAGCTAGTCCGGCGGAAATCATCGTCGCGGCGGGTCTAACTTCCCCAAAATATTTTCTGAGAATAGGCCAGCATTTTGAAAACTCCGCTGCATCAGGAACGATGTACATAACCCGTACCACATCTTTCATTGCAGCATTGGCCTGCTTCAGGGCAGTGACAATATTCTGCAGACATTGTTCTGTTTGTTCTTCTATCGTATCTGATATGGTCATGCTGCCATAGTCAAAGCCCGTAGTGCCGGATACAAAGATCCAGTCGCCTTCTACTACCGCGCGTGAATAGCCTATCTCCTGTTCAAAGGTTGAACCGGAACTGATTAGTTGTCTGCTCATAAAAAATTATTTCATTATCCTTTGTAGCCAATACAATATTAGTTGGTGTTGAATTGTCCAAAATGCCAAAGTATCCCCGAAGGATCATACAAAAAACATTCTTTGCCCCAGGTTTGTTGCCGGATAGGTACCAATCGTACGCCCGGATATTTTGCTGCAAGGTTCAAAGCCTGCAGCTTTTCCCAATAACCATCTACATCGGCTACTTCTATAAACACCATCGTATTATCAATCCAGTCTTTCACATCTGCATTCTGCAAATAAAAACCGATACGATCTGTTTTAAACAAAGACATATCGGGGAATAAGACTACTTCTTCAAAACCCAGATCACGGTAAAAACTGCGCGACAGTTCATAATCCTTGGCACCTATGAACGGCCGGATAGATATAGCTGTATGGTTCATTATAATGGTATTTTATCACTTTAGTTAGGCTACTATTATTAACGGATACATACTTCATGTATCGTTTTCGTAAACCCTGATATTGACAATCAAAAGATACTAAAAGTTATATTCCGTAATTGATTTTATCAACCTCTTTCTTGAAAACTAATGGCTTACTTTATTAGCGGCTCTCCCATTAGCAATCATTTTATATCCCTGCACCAGTAGCAGCGGAATAAATGCCGCTAAAATAGCTACCAGCCATACTTTGGCAGGCAGTATTATTAAACCTAATGCCAACCGCATCTGTGGTATTGCATAAACCAATACCATCAGCAGGGTGCAAATGAGAAGTGCTATCCAAACATATTTGTTCTTGGTTATTTCATTCACCAATAGATGCGATTGTGCAGACGACATATTGAATACATGAATCAGTTGTGCAAAAGCAAGTGTAATAAAAGCCACATTATTGGCAGCTTTTGCATCAATAGAAAAAGTTTGCTTGCTATACAATACCGCCACCAATACGGCAATGGTCATGCAGGCTGCATGCAAAGAAATGGTTAACCAGTCTTTGTTGGCTACTATCAGGTTTTTAGGATCCCGTGGTGGTCTGTTCATTACGGTTTTATCGCCTTTGCCTAAACCAAGTGCCAATGCGGGAAATACATCCGTTACCATATTTAAGAACAAGATTTGCAAAGGAAGCAAGGTAGATGCAGGGGCAAGAAAACCCAACAGTGCCACAACAAATATTTCACTAAGGTTACAGGAAACCAAGTATGCTACAAACTTCTGAATATTCTGAAAAATTTCTCTTCCATGCGCTACAGCTTCTGCAATGGAAATAAAGGAATCATCTTTTAAAACAATACTGGCGGCCTCCTTGGCTACCTGCGTACCTCTTAATCCCATAGCAATCCCAATATCTGCTTTCTTCAATGCTGGAGCATCGTTTACGCCATCACCTGTCATGGCTACAATATTGCCCGCATTTTGATAAGTTGCTACGATTTCCAGTTTTTGTTTGGGGGTGGTTCGGGCAAATACAGTGGTAGACAGAATCTTGTTACTCCATTCTTCTGAAAGCGATTCCATAGCAGGCAGATCAATTCCTGAAATTACCTGTTGCTCTCCTTCGTCTGCCAATCCTACTTTCTTAGCAATATTGAGTGCCGTTAAAGGATGATCGCCTGTAATCATCACAATCTTTATACCTGCTTTTCTGCACGAAAGCATGGCCTCTTTAATATCTAAACGAGGCGGATCTAAAAAACCGATCATAGCTGTGTACACCAGCGATTGTAAAAAATCATCTTCGCTGATGTTACTCTCCTCCCGATAAGCAAAGGCCAATACCCGTATCCCATCTGCCGACATTTTTTCTGATTCGGAAAGAATTTTTTTTCTTTCTTCCTCTGTCAAATCCTGCACTGTAGTTCCTGATTGCAACCTGCTGCATTTTTCCAATAGCTGCTCTACCGAACCTTTGGCTGCCACAAAAGAGCCATTGGTTGATTTGTGTAAAGTGCCCATCATTTTGGTATCGGAATTAAAAGGGATTTCGCCAATTCTTTCGTATTGCCCTTTTATTTCATCTACAGAAACGCCGGATGCATTTGCCAATTCGATCAACGCAATTTCTACCGGATCACCCATAAGTTTTTTGGCCTCATCTCCTTCTTTTACGGCAGCATTGTTGCATAAGGTACCAATGATTTGTAGTTTTTGAAAAGCGTCTTCACTTTTTTCAATAGGGTTACCATCAAATAGTAATTCATTATTATCAATACGAACTTTAAGGGTCTCCTGGGGAAAAGAAAAAGTATCTACATAAATTTTATTCTCAGTTAAGGTGCCGGTTTTGTCCGTCAATATTACGTTGGTACTACCCAGCGTTTCCACAGCTGATAATTTTTTTACAATGGCATTTCTTCTGGCCATCAAAAGCATCCCATACGCCAACGCCACCGTAGCCACAATGGGAAGTCCTTCCGGAAAAGCGGCTACTGCCAGGGCAATGGAAGTTTCTACAATCAGGATCCAGCTTTTGCCTTGTACAAATCCGGTGATGGCAAAAATGGAGGTCATGAGTAAGGTTATCCAGATCAATTTTTTACTTAGGTCTGCAATCTTTTTCTCCAATGGCGTTTGCTTATCTCCGGCACTTTCTACCAAAGAAGTGATGGTTCCCAATTGGGTGTTTTGCCCAATACCTGTGATCACGGCTTTACCATTTCCATTGATTACCGCACTGCCTTTAAATACCCTGTTCACCTGATCGCCCAAAGGCGTTTCTTTTGGCAGCTGGGTGATTTTTTTTTCTGAGGGAAGCGACTCTCCCGTTAGCGATGATTCATCACATTGCAATTGATTGGCCGCTACCAGATAGCCATCACCGGGAATCACATCTCCTGCCTCCAGCGAAATAATATCACCGGGCGTAATTTTTTCTGATGGCAACTCATGTACTTTCCCTTTGCGAATCACTTTTGTTAATATCAGATCCATTTCTTTCAGGGCATTCATTGAATTGCGTGCCTGTAGCTCCATTAAAAATCCAATGAGTGCGTTTACCAGTATCACCACAAGAATGGCAGTAGCTTCCATATAATCCTGAAAGTAAAAAGTAACGGCTACTGCAAACAGTAACAAATACACAATGGGACTTTTAAACTGCAGCAACAACATTACCCAAATACTTTTCTGCTTCTGTGATTGGTACACATTGGCACCAAACGCAAGTGCCCGTTCATTGGCTTGGGCCTCACTTAATCCTAGCTTCGCATCTGTTTCTAAGGCCTGAACTATTTCTGCTACAGAAAAAGTATGCGGATCAGCTAAAGGATATTGTATGTTCATATTTGCGGGCAGGTTATACAATCAAAAAGAAGATTGTATCGTGTGAGGAAACTTGGTGTACACAGATAGAATACACCTGATTAAAGATAAGTGGTTTCCGTAAGCCCGTAAAGTAGATTTGTATTTGTGTGCGAAATCTGTAAACTGTGTAAATGAATTGCTAACCTGTCTGGTGATGATTGAAGGCGCAGTTCATTACACGGCCCGTAAAATCTTCTCCATTTTTCTACCCTTCGCCAACTCATCAACCAACTTATCCAGGTACCGCACTTTTTGTGTTAACGGGTTTTCTATTTCCTCCACACGATAACCGCAGATGAGACCAGTAATCAGATGGGCATTGGGATGTAGGTTGGCCTCCTGAAAAAATATTTCAAAACTTACTTTTTTTGTAAGCTGGCTTTGAAGTTGCTTGTTATTGTAACCTGTAAGCCACTCAATTACCTGATGTAACTCCTCTTTGGTTCTGCCTTTCTTCTCCACTTTCACTACATAATGGGGATATACAGACGCGAAGCTCATATTTGCAATACGCTCATCGTGATGGCTGGTGCTGTTCATACTATTGAGGTTAGTTGTAATTTATTTATTTTCAGTAGACTTCCTATAAACAAACATAACAAAGACAACCATTATCCAGAGAATGGTAAATGCCAAAAGTCCTTTTGTATTAGCCACAACATCTTCTATATCAAAGCGGCCATGTATGCGAACACGAAAAAAGGTGTTGGAATATGCCTGTGCATATTCAATAGCTACACCAAACAAAAATAACGCAATAAATATTAGTATGTGAATCGAAATCTTTCTGTTTGCAAATAAGAGGTTTATGAATGCTGCTGCTAAAAAGTAAAACAAAGCATGCAATTCTTTATCCATATGCCTGAAAACCGATGGCAGTTTTATCATGAAGCCAATGATAGATAGAATCAAACAGGCAATTACGAGTCCTATTTTTATCCCCTTACTGAGTATTAGTTTCATCGGTTGGCAGCGGTTGTTGATTTATGGGGTTGGTATTTGCTCTTCCAACATAGTAGTATTCAATTTATCGTAGTAAGTGCAAGTCATTTGTTTCATATCAACCGTCCATTTTTCAACGCCGGCTTCAGCACATTGATTACAAAATGTAGGAAAATCGGTTTGACCACGCTGGTGATTTTTTAAAAAATGTTTGAATCTATCTTTATCACTAATGTTGGCGATGTGTAAATTGGCGTATTTAGGCTTTGATTGAACCTGATAATCGTTCTCACCAAAAAATATCGTTCGGCCATCGATAACATAGGTTTCATATTTTGTAACACCTAACACAATGAGTTCCTGGATATACCTTGGAAAATCTGCGCCGGATTTAACTTTTGAATGTGCTTCTTTGAGTTCTGCAAGTTTAAAATTCATTGGGTTGCTTTATCGCTACAAAATAGAAGATTTTGTTTTATAAATAAAATCACAATACAAAACGCCTTATTTATTATGGTATGTATCCCTAGATTACAGATATAAAAGCTAATCCGTTTGTATTTTACGCTTTGTGTTGAGAATGGGATATGATGTAATGTGGATAGTTAATTATCCCAGATTAAGGATTCCAAGACTATTTAAGTAGAAGAAATCTGCTTTATTACCTGCTTTGCTAAGTAAGCGTATGAGGAACCTGAACATCTATTTCACATCCCTCACCGGGTGCAGAGATAATCTCAACCTTCCCGTTTAACATCTGCACCCTTCTCCGGATATTTTCCAATCCAATTCCATCACTTTTGGCATTCATATCAAAGCCTCTCCCATTGTCTTTTACTTGTAATTGAACTAACTGCCCGATAGCCCGGATATTAATTTGTACCGCAGAAGCTTGGGCATATTTCAGAATATTACTCATTTGCTCCTGTAAAATCCTGTAGAAATTTAGTTGTATACCATTCTCAAGCGGCTTCTCAAACTCATCAATATGAACTGCAATGGACACCTTCTCATCCAGCTCCAAGCTTCTGATAAGCCATTCTATTTTTTCCTTAAGTACTGTATCTTCTTCAACTGAAGGTGCTAACTGGTGTGAAAGCTTACGTAATTCAGTGATCGCTTTTGTATTGTATTTCTTCAGGTTATCCAGTATATTAGAAACAGCTTCTTTATCATCCAGTTTTTTTTGTGCAATATCCAGGTATATATAAGACCCTGCCAGAATTTGCTTAACATTATCATGTAATTCCATACCGATCTGAAGTCTCTCTTTTTCCTGTGCATTCAAAACAGCCTGATTGATCCTTCTTTCTTCTTCAATTCGATCAGTGATATCAACAAGTGTTCCGATAATTGCAGGTTCATTATGATACGCTATCAAAGAAGCAATGATTTCTATATGCAAAACGGCTCCATCATTCCTGATTGCTCTGAAAATGTATTGTTGTTGTACATTGTGTTTATTTATCCGTTCATTATAGGTACTTTGAACCATATCAATATCATCAACATGTACAAGGCCCTCAAAAGATCTTTTATGCAGCAGCTCTTCTTTTGAGTAGCCAAATATTTTTTCAAATCCGGGATTTATGTAAATGAGTTTCCCTTTCTGGATAATGTAGATACCCACCAGGCTTTGTTCAACAATGCTTCTGAATTTCTCTTCACTCTCGCGCAAAATTGCTTCTGCCTGTTTTCTGTCATCAATAGACTCATTTAAAAACCTTACACCAATCAGTTCTCCCTTAAGATCGTATACCGGAGATGTTTTTGACTGAAACCAAAAATCATTACCGGATATGCTTCTTGCCTTTATTTCCTCCGAACGGTACATTCCATTTAGTGAATCTTGAAACATTGAATAAAAAATATCCGTACTATCGGGAAATATATATTCTCTGAAATCCGCACCCATTTGCAATTCCATCCCACGGGTCAGTTCCATTCTTATCCTGGCAGTAGTATTAAATTGCATGACTTTATATTCAGGAGAAATCAGGTAAATAGACTCCTTTGTATTTTCAATAATGGCCCGGAATGTTTCTGCCTGTTCTTTTATCAGATTTTCTGCTTCTTTTTCTTTCGTAATATCATGGTTTATGGAAAGATATTGATACACTTTTCCACACTCGTCTACAAAAGGAATAATAGAACTATCTACCCAATATAGTGTACCATCTTTTGCTCTGTTGCAGAATTCCCCCCTGAAAGGGATACCATTTTGCATCGAAATTTGTATTTCCTTGAAATATTCAGGAGAATGAAAACCGGACCATAAAATACTATGGTGTTTACCCAATACTTCTTCCGGACTATATTTACTGGCTTCACAAAAATTATTGTTTACAAAAAAGAAAGAACCATCTGCATTTGAAATACTAACAATGGAAGCTACATCTAATGCATACTTATAATCTTTCAGTTCAGCTTTGCGTTCCCTTCGTTCCAGATCGATCTTAATCATTTCCGCTAACATATCGATAAGTTTACGCTCCTCTTTCAAAAACGGACCTTCGTCAAATGCAGGCATCGGTTGCAGGTATACTACTTCTATAACTACCTGTGTTCCAAAATTTGTTTTCATTTCAGCCTGCTGGCTGTATTCAGATGGTTTATAGTTGCGTGTTGCGTATTCGGCTCCGGCAATACGTACGCGGGCCGCGGTAATATCCGGGTATTGCCAGCCTTCAGGAAGAATTTCAGCTATGGTACGAATGAGTTTTTGATACGGGGTATCTTCATCCTGCAATATGCGGCTTACCGAATAAAGGGTTTTCAATTCCTTTATCCGCTCTCCAAGATTGTACAATGTCTGGTCTTTAATCCTTTCCGCTTCCGCACGTTTTTGTATTTCGCGTTGCATGGCAAGTAAACCGGCACGCAGGTGATTGGTAGCATAGTATTGTAAGGCAAGGATAGTACCGAATGGAATGATGGCTGCAACCCATCGGGTTAGAGGAGTGTGCATTACGGATGGATTTGGTAACTGACCGGTTAGCTCCAGGTATACAAACCCAAAATCTGCACAGATCGTTAATAATCCGATTACCAGTCCTGCCCTCCAACCAAGCAAAAAACCCGCAGTTAGTATAACACTCATTTGTGATAAAATACCCGGAGCCATTATACCATTGGCCGAGTAACACGGAATGGTAATATATAACCACAACATAATTGTTAGTGACCAGCTAGCCAAACGAGTATAACCAAAACGGTTTAAGCTAAGGTTACAAATAGCTATAAATAGAGAAATACCGAGTAAGATGAGCCATCGTTGCCAGATTTGCGGAAAGAAATAGAACCCTGCAGAAACGATCATTCCGGTTACTACTACCCATATGATGGCCAGAACATGCACCATGTAGCTCTGGTAGTTCTCTTCCTTGTTGGGCACTGAGAAGAACTTAATCATGTACGGTGTTTATATTTTGCATTCCATTGTCAAGCAGGAAAGGAAATACGCAAGAATAAGTCTTTACCGTTTCTGTTAGCTTTCCACCAAAGTTTACAAAACTATCGCCACCATTACAATTGTATGCGTCCGAAGAAAGCACTTCCGTTGTACATAACTTATTGTTGCTTATTAAATGTACAAAAAAAGAGGATATCTTTTATACCGGTTCATATGTGGCCAGGCTGAAGTAAATACCAGAATATAACATCCATTACAAGCAGAATAACCCTGCTAATACACAACTATCTGCTGCAAAAGATTATGTGACGAGAACGCATGTATAGAGATCTCTGTAGAAGGAAAGGTTTTAACGTGTTGTGCTATTAAAATAGTTTATTGCAACCCGTGCCTTGGCCTTTGTGTGCCATTATTTTTCACACAAAAGCATCATGGCATGATTAGATCTGATTTGTCATGCTCCTTGCGTTCTTGGCGATTGTTGCGATATTAAGAATATAAAGCAGTATGTAAGGTCAATAAGGGTACGCGATAATTCACTAACTTCAATGTTCGTTCAAGTATCCGTCATGATCAATTTTATCGAAAGTGTTTTAAAATATCCTGACTATTCCCGCCAGTTTAATTGTGGCGAAAGCCTTCTCACCGTGTTTAACTGTCCGTTGGAAGCAAGACTCATGAAGAGCCGCTTTACTGATTTGTGGACCCAAAATAATTATAT
Source organism: Chitinophaga pinensis (assembly GCA_943372845.1). Classification (GTDB taxonomy): domain Bacteria; phylum Bacteroidota; class Bacteroidia; order Chitinophagales; family Chitinophagaceae; genus Sediminibacterium; species Sediminibacterium pinensis_K. The sequence continues at coordinate 23,202 of CALSAD010000014.1, forward strand.
CTTCTATGTGATTGATGGAAGGAAAGTATGGCATACCGCCAATGGTTCCTATGATCTTCAAAAAGGAAGCTGTGTGTTTATACAAAAAGGTGCCAGCATTATTGAGCAGTTTTTTGATATCGGCTTTTGTCTTGTCCTTTTTTTTATTCCGGATAAGTTTATTTGTGAAACGCTGAAATCAAGATCGGTGCCAATTCGAAAGCCGGATAAAAAATATCATACTGTTATTCATTTAAACACAAGTGATACGCTCGAAACTTTTTTCCTTTCGATGTCTGCTTATTTTGCCAATACAAAAGAGCCTGACAAAGGATTGCTGGAATTAAAATTCAGGGAATTGATTTTAACCCTTGCGGATGATCCGCACAATGCTGAGCTCCTCTCCTACTTCTGTTCTTTAATGAATGAGCCTCAGTCTGTTTCCCTCCAGCGAATTATGGAAGACAACTATTGCTTCAATCTCACACTGGAACAGTATGCCGAACTTTGTAACCGAAGCCTTTCGGCTTTTAAAAGAGATTTTCAAAAAATCATGCATACCACCCCGGGCAAATGGTTACTGGAAAAACGATTGAACCATGCCTTGCAACTGCTGTTGAATAAAGAAAAGCATGTGAAAGAAATTGTTTTTGAAAGTGGTTTTGAAAACGCATCGCATTTCACCCGTGCCTTTAAAGAACGTTACCAAATAACCCCTTCCGGGTTTCGAAAGAAACATATCGTCTGAACTTCTTAGCGTATTTTTTGGACTGCAGAGCATATCCTTGCTGATCGGAACAGGATATTTTTGGATAGTTGCTTATGAACAGGCAACCTCCCTAAAAAATATTCAATACTATATTCAAAATCTAATCACTATGAATCCAAACAAAGCTTTATGGGAAAAAGGAAACTTCAGCAGAATTGCAGACACCATGCGCGAAAGTGGTGAAGCACTGGTTTCCAAACTGGGCATTACCAAAGGCATTGCGGTTCTTGATCTTGGTTGTGGTGATGGTACTACCGCCATTCCCGAAGCAAAATTGGGGGCCACTGTTTTAGGTGTTGATATAGCCAGCAACCTGGTTCAGGCGGGAAATACCAGGGCGAAAAACGCAGGACTTTCCAATTGTTTATTCCAGGAAGGTGATGCATGTGATTTGAATGCCCTAGGTGATGAAAGTTTTGACCTTGTTGTCAGCATTTTCGGAGCCATGTTTGCACCCAGGCCTATGGACGTTGCAAAGGAAATGGTTCGTGTTACGCGCAAAGGTGGAAGGATTATTATGGGAAACTGGATCCCCGGAGATCCTACTTTAGTGGCACAAATTTTAAAAATAAGGTCCGCTTACACACCCCCGCCGCCTGAAGGTTTTATCAGTCCGATGTTGTGGGGCGTTGAAAGCAATGTGATAGAAAGGTTTACCAATGCCGGTATTAACAAGGAAAATATTGCATTCACCAGAGATACTTTTACATTTAATGCACCTTATTCTCCATCCGAGCTGGTTAATACATTTAAAAATTACTATGGCCCAACGATGAATGCATTTGAAGCAGCTGAAAAAAATGGAAAAGCCATTTCGTTGCAAACTGAATTGGAAGCTTTATTCAGTAGTCAAAATAAAAGTACAGATAGCAATGCATCATCAATACCCGCTACTTTTTTAAAGGTTACGGTAACAAAATAATAAGTGTAATAAAATGCGCTTATGTGCTACGGTTATTCTTACCATATATTAAAAGCAGTTGACTATTTAACTGCTTTTAATATATGAGTATCCTAGGCTTTACACCTGTAAGAGTAGACCTATTGTATTTTTTGCATTTTATGCTTTGAATGAGCTGGAGTGTAATGTGGATATTTTGGAATACTAATCGAGGTTACTTTATTGAGGTATCTTTTGGTAAAGGGAAATGCTATAATGCTTAAGAAAAAATTTTCTTACTTCGCTTATGTTTTGCTATCAGAATTTGAATAAGTCCATTTTTATTATGAATAAAATATTTAAATACAATAAAATCAACAGCTACATATGTTGCAATTGTTAGTAAGCCTAAGAATATTTCGATTGTCATAGAAAATTATGAACTTAAAATTACCATGTTGATGCAGTAATGTAATGTTAAATTAATTTCTATGAGAAGCTTCCATGTAAGTTTTGCTAAAAAAATTCTTCGGAGAGTTACCTATTGGGAAACCCTTCGGAGAATGAGTGTTAGATTTTTTTCTGTATTTGCCAAAAGTGCCCAAAAGGATCTTTAAACATGGCTTGCCGATAACCATAATCATAATCGGTTACTGGATGTATTTCCGTTGCGCCGGCCAGAATGGCTTTATTCATTACTTCCTGTACATCAGCAACAAATAAACCGATAATGGCGGTTACGCCCCCGGCACTAACCGGTTCAAGCGCATCGCGCATTGTTTCATGAAGGTGAAAAATGGCTCCATTTATGTCAAATTCGGCAACATGTACGCTTCCGTCATCGTTCCGAAAACAGAAATTTTCAGTGGCCCCAACCTTTGTATAAAAATCAATAGTAGTTGTCCCGTTGGGAATGTGCAGTTCAGGTGCGAAATGCGTTCTCGCTTCCATTACTTTTTAATTTTTATAGGTTACCTACTTTACCCTAACCCATAAACAATTCGCCTGGCATTGGCATACCAGGCAAAAACCTGTTACCCACAACCACCATTTTATTTTATTGTCAAGGACTGCATGATTTCTTTAGCATATGGCTCCCATTCTTTAATATTCTTCTCAACACAATTAAAGGTACATAGCAAAAGCTGTCCATCAAGATCGGTAAAGAACATTAAATTATATATTTTCGTATCAAGAGCTGGTGTAATCAGTTCCTGGTAACCTACTTTTCGGCCATTTATTACTGTAACGCCACTATCTTTCCATTCCGCAGTTGGGTATATATTTTTAAATGTTCTCACAAAAGAATCCATGTATGTGGTTATCAAATCCTGATTTGCTTTGCTTTTAGTCAAATTTACTGCTACATTAATCCCGCCTGATGTATTCGAGTAAACCAATGTCGGTCTTCTTTCTGACGGATACTTTAGCTTCATCATCTCATCATTCATTATTCCAAAATCTGCCGGTATTTTCAACTCAACCTTATTGTCTAGCAACAACTTTGGCACTAATGTTATTTTATCCAGGGTTGCCGATGACAATAGCAAACAAAAGAGGCTTAGAGCGAACAACTTTACTTTAATCATATAGCTTACAGGATGAAAATGGTTACTAATTTATTGCTACGAGCATGTATTAAAGCGTTTAAGCAAAGGACTTCAGTCGCAGGTGACTCGTCCTGAAAAAAGTTGACATCTGATCAACCAATAATCCCAAACCATTGTTGCCTGCTACCTTTTCTTCATACAAGTGTATTCGTTTAGTTCTTTGTTAAGTTTGTAAATATTTTTCCATCATAACGGCTCAAACCCATCCCTCTTGACCCAAACCAAAGGTTTCCGTTTTTTTCTGGTACTATACAAAAAACTGAATTGTTATGAAGTCCGTCTTTTGTGGTAAAATTAACAAACGTTTTACCGTCATATTTCCACACACCTTTGCTCTGCGTTGCAAACCAAAGGTTTTTGTTTTTGTCTTGTGTAATTGAATAAATGGTTTCATCTTGTAAGTCTGTCTGCCCTGAAATATTAGTGAATGATTTTCCATCATAACGCCAAACACCATGATTTCGTGTCCCTATCCAAATATTGCCATTTTCGTCTTCCGTAATGCTATAGATCATATCATCGCCAAGCCCATTTTTGGGTGCATAATTTACTAAGCGCTCTCCGTCGTAACAACATAGGCCCTCGTTGTTCCAAGAGGCAAACCAAATATTACCTTTCTTATCTTCCAGAATGCTGGTAATAGTATTTAGTTTTAGTATGCCACTATTCGTCACATTTTTTTGTGATAAAAAATTAGTGAGATTTTGTCCATCATAACGATAAACCCCACTTGTTTCTGTTCCAAACCAAATATTGCCTTTTTTGTCCTGCAATGCTGAAATGACTGATATTGAAGTTCTTTTTACAGAAGCATTAAGCTGGGATGTTTGTCCGTTATTGTTAGTAGTTGCTATTGGAATATTTGTAAATTTATTGCCGTCATAACGATAAATACCATCGGCAGTAGCAAACCAGATATTTCCTTGTTTGTCTTCTAATAAAGGAGTAACAGAGTTATTGTTTGATTTATCTATTGTAGTGATATGTGTAAAGAATTTTCCGTCAAATCGAATTGCTCCGGCACCTGTTGTTCCAAACCAAATATTTCCTGTTTTATCTTGAAATCCATTATGTACATTGCTATAAACTTTGTCAAAAGTTCCTGCAATTTTTGAAAAATCGAGTTTGCTTTGTTTTGAAGTATCTATTTTTATTTCTTCTTCTAGTTTAACAGGGTCTGACAAACTTGTTTCTATCTGGATTACATTTTCCTGTTGTGTTTTGGCTTGTCCATTACAAGAAGTAATGAACATAGAAAGTATTACTATTTGTGCGTAAAAAGTCACCTTGATTACATTTATCATTTGGTCTATATTAAGTGCTTTATGGTTAGTTGTGTCGTCATAGGGTTTGCAGGCAACGTACAGGGTTTTATGCAGGCATGGCATTGTTGATTGTTCAGCCCGGAACTGAAGCCCAGTAAAGAAATAAAAGTACAAGTTAACAAACAGCCGAAGTTTCAACGTCCAGCCCCACCTTGCAGCAATACCAATGTTAGCGGCTGGCGTTTTGTCTCATTTTCATTTTATCTCTTGTATTCTTTAACGTCGGTAACCAAATCATAAAGATTTCTCCAATAATTAACGGTACGAATGAAAAGAAATATTCATTTACTGTGCGGTTAAATGTCGGGTCGTCAATTTGTCCAAATAAGAATTCTAAAGGAACTATACCACCAACTCTAACTGCAACAAATGACAAAACACAGATATAACTTCTAATCATAAATTGTCGGTGTGCTGTCACGTTCTTATTTTTAACAGCCCACCAAGCAGAAAATGTTGTTGCAATAACCAACACTGCCAAAATGAATAGTGAAACTCTACAAGGCATACATCTACTTATTAATGATAGTCGAAGTGCGGATAGTCCTGCAATAAAGGCTCCGACTATATAAATTTTACCTGTCAGTCGGTGAAAAATTAAGTATTTGCTTCTAATCCACTTTGAGAATTGAATAGGTCCAAAGAATAGTGCCAAAGTCCCACCAATGAGATGTAGTCCCACCCAGAACGGATTGCTAATAAAGGTTTTACTCTTAAACCCTGTCAGATAGGCGACTACATTCTCAAAAAAGAAGTAAATGGATAGTCCAATAATTACTGTCCATGAAATAAAAATGAGAATCCGTTCAACTATTTTCATTTTAACCTATTTCTGAGTTTAAATATATACCCACCGCTTGCAGCTAACACTTAAATATACGCAATCCCCACCCATGTGCTTGCGTATAGCCACCCAAATCTGTTGGCTTTATGTAATCTATGTAGTAAGTTATTGAGAATAAAAACTATTTAGGATACGAATGATAAAAGCAAGCCTATCTTTCATACCCATTAGACTTTAAAAATGCCTGCACCGTCATTGCGAAGAATGAAGCAATCTGTGTTACAACATTTGAGGTGTCTGTAGTTCGAAGCACAGATTGCTTCGTTCCTCGCAATGACGGTTCGTGCATCGCATTTACGTTCCGTTGCACAGTTCACTATAAATAATATCACACAGATAATTTATAACTCAAGCACTTATAAATCTTAATTGGTATACCCAAAAGCTAAATGCCGGATAACATTGGATCAAAATAATAAAGCCACCCTGTTAAGGTGGCTTCACTTGTATACATTTTTGAATGACTATGAATTGCCATTAAAAAAATCCTTCCTACACATACCGCAATCCCAACTTCATCATTCAACATTCATCATTCGATATTCGATATTCAATCTGCTACATCCCTCTTTCAATCCCTAATTCCAATCCCCGTAATTCTGCCAATCCGCGTAAGCGGCCAATAGCTGTGTAGCCGGGATAGGAATCGGATTTCTTTAAATCATCCAGCATCTGGTGGCCATGGTCGGGGCGCATGGGGATGGAGATGTTGCGACGTTTTTGTACCTGTACAATTTCTTTTACTACGGCATACATATCTACATCACCATCCAGGTGGTCGGCTTCAAAAAAGTTTCCGTGTGCATCCCGCTTCGTACTGCGCAGGTGCAGAAAATGAATATACTCTCCCAAGCGTTGTACCATACCCGGCAAATCGTTATCGGGCCGCACGCCAAAAGATCCTGTACAAAAACAAAAACCATTGGCGGGTGATGCTATGGCTTTGCGCAGGTCATGGGCATCTTCTTCGGTACTCATGATCCTTGGCAAACCCAATACCGAATACGGCGGATCATCGGGGTGTATGGCCATTACCAACCCCAGCGATTCGGCAACCGGCACTACCTGCTTCAGAAAATAAAACAAATGCTCTTTCAGTTTGGCACGGTCTATCCCTTCGTATTTTTTGAGTGCATCAAAGATCTGTTCGGGAGTAAACTGCTCACGGCTGCCGGGCAATCCCAATAACGTATTTTTACACAAGAGGTCTTTTTCCTGCTGCGACATAGCCGCAAATTTCTGTTTACCTCTTTCTATTTCTTCCGATGTATAATCTTTTTCGGCGCCGGGTCTTTTTAATAAGAACAGATCAAATGCAATAAAAGCGGCTTTCTCAAAATACAAAGCACGGCTGCGGTCGGGCATTTCGTAGGATACATCGGTACGTACCCAATCCAGTATGGGCATAAAATTATAGGTAACCACTTTTAACCCGCAAGCTGCTACATTGTGTAAACTGATCTTGTACTTTTCTATCCATTCCTGAAAATTACCGTACTGGCGTTTGATGTCTTCATGTACGGGCAGGCTTTCAATTACAGTCCATGTCATTCCCGCCGCTTCAATCAATGCCTTGCGTTCATTAATGGCTTCTATACTCCACACTTCTCCTACCGGTATCTGGTGTAAAGCACTCACCACACCGGTACAGCCCGATTGGCGTATATCCCATAAATCAACCGGATCATCCGGTCCGTACCAACGCATGGTGTGTTGCATCATAGTAGTCTATTGAATGGTAAATGTTGAATTTTGTTCTGAGTATTCAGAACAAAATTCAACATTCAATATGTAAAGTAAATTTTTATTTGCGAAATCGATGTCGCACTATTTCTACCAGAAAAGTGTATACAAAGCTGCCAATAACCCGCATATAATTAATACCCCAACCGTAAATCCGGGACTAAGCTTGAACATATTCTTATCTATCTCCAGACCGTTTGTTTTCACACCACGTTTATTTTCGATAATACTGATAATCCACATACCGATGATACAAAGTAGGAATACAAAACCCATTCGATCCAGGAATGGTATTTCATAAATTCCTTCCTCATTGGGCACGGAGAAGCCGGTTGATGCAAGGAAAGAAAGATCCATTAGTTTAGGAAGGAATTTAAGCACGATCGAAAATATAAAACCACCGATCGTTGCAAACAATGCTGCGTTCGATGTGGTTTTCTTCCAGAAGAATCCAAGTATAAACATGGCAAAAATACCCGGACTTACAAAACCTGTATACTCCTGGATATATTTAAATCCACCTTTTTCAATACCCAAATAAGGTGCAATCAATATTGCAATAACCATAGCAATTATCACAACAACTTTTCCTATCCATACCATTTTTTTCTCATCAGCATCAGGGTTGATTTTCTTCTTATAGATATCCAGTGTAAAAATGGTAGAGATACTATTTGCCTTGCCGGCCAATGATGCAACAATAGCTGCTGTTAATGCAGCAAAGGACAATCCTTTTAATCCACCAGGCAATAAATTTAACAGAGCCGGATATGCTTTATCACCAACTACTTTTCCTGCATCGTCCATCAATTCTCCATTACTGAAATAGCCTTTTTGATTCAGCACATAAGCAGCAATACCAGGCAGTACAACTATTACAGGCATCAATAATTTTAAGAATGCTGCAAAAAGAATTCCTTTTCTGGCAGTTGGCAAATCAGCTCCTAAAGCTCTTTGTGTAATGTATTGATTACATCCCCAATAGTTTAGATTCACGATCCACATTCCACCAACCAAAACGGTAAGACCGGGCAAGTCAATATAACTCGGACTATCTTTTTTAAATATCATGTGAAAGTGATCATCTGCATGATCCATCAATAAAGAAAATCCACTTAACGTTCCTGTACCACCATATTTTTCACTCACCAAATTAAGTGCGAGATACGTTGTAACCAGTCCACCAAGAATCAGGAAGAACACTTGTATTACATCTGTATACCCAATTACTTTCATGCCACCTAACGTGATGAAAACCGCGAAAATACCCAGCACATACATACACAGGTAAATATTAATTCCACTAATACTGTTAATGGCTAAAGCTCCGAGATATAGTATTGACGTGAGATTCACAATTACATATAACAACAACCAGAATACTGCCATGATCATAGCAACCGTACCATTGTACCGCTGGCTAAGAAACTGTGGCATGGTGTATATTTTGTTTTTCAAATACACTGGTATAAAAAAGATGGCAACGATCATTAAGGTAGCAGCAGCCATCCACTCGTAGGTAGAAATAGCGAGACCCATTGTAAAACCACTACCACTCATTCCAATAAACTGCTCTGCAGAAATATTAGAGGCAATGAGCGAGGCACCAATGGCCCACCAGGTTAAAGAACCTTCGGCCAGAAAATAATCGTGCGAAGCCGTGGTGCTTGCTTTTTTCTTACGGCGGTACACCCAGTATCCATAAGAAGCAACAATAATAAAATAGATGAGGAAGACAATGTAATCGGCTGTTTGTAATGATTTCATAATGGCAAGCGTTTATGGTTGGTTGTGGTTATGTGCAGAGAGTGTTCGTGAGTCGTCAATCGTGAATCGTGAGGTATTGTTGATTTCACTCACGATTCACCTCTCACGACTCACGTACGATAATATATTTCATTCCATCTCAATTCATTTTTAAACGAATGGATCTGTGTGTCTTTATCAATCAGCACCATTTCTATATTGGCCATTTCGGCAAAATCGGTTAGGTGTTCGCTGGTTAAGTTCTGGCTGTAACAGGTATGGTGGGCGCCTCCGGCCAGTATCCATGCGGCACAGCCGGTATGCATATTGGGATAAGGTTTCCACAACACCCTTGCTACCGGAAGTTTGGGCATGCTTTGCATAGGTGCTACGGCAATTACTTCGTTTATCAGTAAGCGAAAACGATTGCCCATATCAACCATGGATGCATTTAAGGCCGGGCCAGGTGCAGAATTAAACACCAGTCGTACCGGATCTGCTTTACCACCAATACCCAGTGGATGAATCTCGCAACTGGGTTTTCCGTCAGCAATGCTTTCACAGATCTCGAGCATATGGCTACCCAATACCATGCGGTTATCGGGATTGAAATGATAGGTGTAATCTTCCATAAAACTATTACCGCCTTTCATACCCGTGCCCATTACTTTCATGGCGCGAACCAAAGCAGCTGTTTTCCAATCGCCTTCTCCTGCAAAACCATATCCTTTTTTCATTAAACGCTGAGCAGCAATACCGGGTAATTGTGCCATGCCGTGCAGGTCTTCGAAAGTATCAGTAAAGCCTTTGAAATTTCCTTCTGCTAAAAAAGTATCCAACCCAATTTCTATTCTTGCAGCTTCACGTAGCGACTGGTGCTGATCGCCTTTACGAAGTAGAGAATCTACCAGTGCATAAGTATCTTCATACTCTTCTATCAGCAGATCAATTCTATGTTCGGTTACTTCGTTGATCACTTTCACAAGATCGCCCACGCCATAGGTGTTTATACTATATCCTAATTTGATTTCTGCTTCTACTTTGTCTCCCTCTGTTACGGCTACATTGCGCATATTATCACCAAAGCGGGCAAATTTTGCCGATTGCCAATCCTGCCATGCGGCGGCGGCTCTGGCCCAGCAATCAATTTTTCCAATCGATTCCGGATCTTCCCAATAACCTACCACTACTTTTCTGTTCAACCGCATACGGCTCATGATAAAACCAAATTCGCGATCGCCATGTGCGGATTGATTCAGGTTCATAAAATCCATATCAATGGTAGCCCAGGGAATATCGCGGTTGAATTGTGTATGAAAATGCAGCAGGGGTTTGTTCAGTATTTTCAATCCGCCAATCCACATTTTAGCAGGCGAAAATGTGTGCATCCATGCAATGATTCCAATACAGTTGCTATTGGCATTGGCTTCCATACAAACCGCATAAATTTCTTCTGCGGATTTTACGGTTGGTTTATAAATAATACCAACGGGAATTTGTTTAGAACTATGTAAAGAAGCCGCGATAATTTGTGAATGCTGCGCTACCTGTTGTAAGGTTGCATCGCCATACAAGTGCTGACTTCCGGTTACAAACCAAACTTCTTTTTTTGTTAGATCGATCATACAGTTTACGTTAAATACATCTGGTTTTTCTGACAGGCTTTTTATACAGGACTACTGTTTTACAGAAAACCGATAATAAGTTACTGATTTATAGGTTTCACCGGGTTTTAAAATCGTGTTCGGAAAAGAAGGCTGATTAGGCCCATCCGGAAAATGCTGTGTTTCCATGCAGAATGCGGCATGTTTGGCATACACCCAATTGTTTTTTCCATGCAATGTGCTATCCAGAAAATTACCAGTGTAAAACTGCAATCCAGGTTCTGTGGTAAACACTTCCATCAATCTGCCGCTGCCGGCATCATATGCAGTAGCTACTTTTTCAGGTGAGGTACCTGTTTTAGTTAGTACCCAGTTGTGATCGTAACCTCCCGTTACCAGATTAATTTCCTTTCCGATCTTTTTAGGAGAAGTAAAATCCATTGGCGTTCCTTTAACATCAGGCAAGGCACCTGTGGGGATTAATAAGCTATCCACGACTGTATACTTATCCGCCATAATCGTTACCTCATGATTAAGAATCGTGGCTTCTTTTCCACCAGATAAATTAAAATAACAATGATTGGTTAAGGCAACAGGTGTTGGTTTATCTGTGGTAGCCTGGTAAGCAATTTGCAAGCTGTTATCAGCGGTTAAAGTATATATCACTTCCATTACCAGTGTGCCGGGAAAACCCTGATCGCCATCCTTACTGGTATAGGTTAATTGTAAACTGCTATCACCTGCGGGCCTGGTGGCTTTCCACATCACTTTATCCAACCCGCGGATACCTCCGTGTAATGTATTGCCATTGTTATTAACTGTAAGTTGATAGGTTTGGTTATCAATGGTGAATTTTCCTTTACCAATGCGGTTTCCATAACGACCTACCAGACAACCAAAATAGGGGTTTGTTTTTTGAAGATACCCTGGGAGAGAATCAAAACCCAGTATAACATCTCCCATTTTATTTTCTTTATCCGGTGTAAGGATACTGGTAACCGTTCCACCATAATTCAATATGCTCACCTGCATACCGGATGGATTGGTAAGCGTATATTGAATTACCGCTTCGTTCTCAAATACTCCGAAAGGCTTTTCTGTAATACTGAACTTACTGCTTGCCGTATCAGTAGTAGCAATATTGGTACAGGCAGCAAAAAAAAGTACGCCTGTTGACAGCAATAAAAGAAATTGTTTTTTCATAAGGCATTATTTAAATCCATGTATTTATTCTGATTGACCATAGTAACTATCAGGACCATGTTTTCTTTCAAAATGTTTTTGTATCAATGCCTCCTTCAGCAGCGGCGCATCCGGCCTGATCTGTTCGGTGAGGTAGGCCATTTTTGCAATACTCTCCAACACGGCACTGTTATACACGGCTTTGGCTGGCGTTGTTCCCCAGGTAAAAGGGGCATGGTTGCCAACAAGCATCATTTCCACTTCCTGGTAATTCAATTTTTTTTCTTTGAAACAGTTGAGTATCTGTATTCCGGTTTCATATTCATAATTGCCTTTAATCATCACATCACTCATAGGAGCTGCGCATGGTATTGGAGCAGTGGTATGATCTGCGTGTGTGGTGCCATACACCGGAATATCTCTTTGTGTTTGCGCCCATGCGGTGGCATAGGTAGAATGGGTGTGTACAATACTTCCGATAGCGGGCCAATGTTTGTATAAAACTGCATGCGTTAAGGTATCAGAAGATGGACGAAGATCGCCTGCTACTGTTTTTCCATCCAGATCAACTATCACCATTTTTTCAGGACTGAGCTCTTCATACGGGACACCACTGGGCTTGATAGCAAATACGCCAAGGCTTCTATCAACCACACTTACATTACCAAACGTAAACAGTACCAATTTTAGTTTGGGTAACTGCATGTTGGCATCGTAGGCGGCCTGTTGTAGGTGTTGGTAGCGCATGGTGAATTTGAAAATTTGAGGATTTGAAAATTTGAAAATGAAGTTTGACCCTCATTTTGAACAAGCTATTTCAAATCATAGCTACAAGATAGTGGGTTGTATTGTATTTTTTTTCTAAAAGGATTTCATTTTGAGGGGCTGTTTGAATTATTTTTTCCTTTACCATGTTTTTGTTGTGAAATACCTAGACCTTTTTAGCAAACTGACTACCCATTCTTAACTCGCCAACTTTTACAAAAACAATTGATTCAACTGCGGATCGTTATAATCGCTCACGAAGCAAACTATGTTTCGATAATTACTGAATTCTTCTTTGGTATGCATGGTGGTAATCACTACACAATCCATTCCTGCATTTTGTGCCGCTTCTACGCCTTTAGGAGCATCTTCAAATACAACACAATCGCTATGGCTTACCTGCAACTGATCGGCGCAGGAAAGATAGGTTTCGGGATGTGGCTTACTGATCATCACCTGCTCTGCAGAAACAATTACGGGAAAATAATTTCTAAGCTGTAAGCCATCGAGTACGAAATCAATATTAAACATGATGGCTGCAGAACCAATGGCCATGGCGATATCAGCCTTATCAGCCTTTGCCAGGAAACTATCCAGCCCGGGTAATAATTGTAAAGAAGGCCGGAATGCTTGCTGGTAAGCTGCTTCTTTGGCATAACTCATGTTTGTTTTTTCTTCTTCAGTAAACCTTCCGGGAAATATGCGTTCGAGTAGTTCGCCATTTTTACCGTAGCATTCAGCCTTCATCTGCTCCAGTGTAAGACTTGCCCCCAAGCCGGTTAGTATACCATGCCATGCTTTGATATGATAATTCATATCATCAATCATCGTTCCATTTAAATCAAAGAGAAATGCCTTTTTTCCTGCCATGTGGGAGTTGTTAGATGTTAGATGTGAGAGGTTAGATAACAGGTACCTGTTCTGTCATCTAACATCTTGCATCTAACATCTCTTTAAATAAATCGGTTGATAATATTTTCAAGGTATTCCTGTTTGCCACTCAGTACAGCCGGCTCTCCATTGGTAATGGCATACTCGCGCAATTGTTCCAGGGTTAGTTTTCCTTCCTCAAAATCTTTTCCGGCACCGCTGTCAAATGAAGCATATCGTTCTGTGCGGATTTTTGTATAATCTGATTCATGCAATACTTTATCTGCCACGATCAGAGCCCTTGCAAATATATCCATGCCACCAATATGTGCATGAAACAGATCAGCAGGATCGGTAGAGTTTCTTCTGATCTTTGCATCAAAATTAATACCACCGCCCGCAAAACCACCAGCTTCCAATACTACCAGCATGGTTTCTGCCAGTTCATTGATGTTGTTAGGAAATTGATCGGTGTCCCATCCATTCTGGTAATCACCGCGGTTGGCATCCATGCTGCCGAGTGCGCCTGCATCGGCAGCCACCTGCAACTCATGCTGAAAAGTATGCCCGGCAAGAGTTGCGTGGTTTACTTCTATGTTTAATTTAAAATCATTCAGCAGATTATACTGGCGAAGAAACCCAATTACAGTTTCACTGTCATAATCATACTGGTGCTTAGTGGGTTCACAGGGTTTGGGTTCAATAAAGAAAGACCCTTTAAATCCGTTTCTTCTGGCATAGTCTTTTGCTGTATGCAGAAAACGGGCCAAGTGCTCTTTCTCGCGCTGCATATTGGTATTCAGCAAGCTCATATACCCTTCGCGGCCACCCCAGAATACATAATTTTCGCCCCCTAATGCTATGGTTGCATCCAGTGCTGCTTTCACCTGCGCACCACCATGTGCCAACACATGAAAATCCGGATTGGTTGCGGCACCATTCATATAACGGCGGTTACTGAAAAGATTGGCTGTGCCCCATAATAACTTTACACCACTATCGTCCTGTTTTTGTTTGGCATACGCTACCAGGGCCTGCAGTCTTCTTTCGTTCTCTGCTATATCGTTGGTATAATCTACCACATCCACATCATGAAAACAATAGTAAGGTATATTCATTTTGGTGATGAATTCAAACGCAGCATCCATCTTATCTTTTGCTCTCTCCACTGCATCTGGTTTTTCATTCCATGGATGGTTATGCGTAGGCTCTCCAAAAGGATCGCCGCCATTACCTACAAAAGAATGCCAGTAAGCACATGCAAAACGTAACCACTCTTTCATGGGTCTGCCGGCCACTATTTTATTTTCATCATACCAACGGAAGGCCAAAGGGTTATCGCTTTCTGTTCCTTCAAAGGATACCTGGTTAATTCCCCGAAAAAATTCCTTGTCGCCTGTTACAACTTTCATTTGATTGCGTTTTATATGTTACAATTATGCTTGCTTTATTTTCTGATCAAGCAGTGCCTTCCACTCAATATACAGTGCATCGTACCGTTGGGTATCGGAAGGTGTTACTACCTGTAATTTTTTCATATGTACAAATGCTTCTTTTTCGCTTTGATAAATACCTGCGCCAATACCCGCACCAATAGCTGCACCCACACTTCCATCACAGGCATACAATTCTACAGGTACTTGCGTGGCATTTACAAATGCATTGACAAAAACATCACTTAAAAAAAGGTTGGCCCTGCCTGCACGAATTACGGAAGGAGTTACGCCATTTTCACGCATGATATCCAATCCATACCGAAAAGAAAAAGCAATGCCTTCCTGTGCCGCTCGATAAATATGTGCTGCCGAATGTTTATTCAAATCAATATTATGCAGGTGTGCCCCAACTGTTGCATTGTTCAGCATACGTTCTGCGCCATTTCCAAAAGGCAATACCATCAATCCATCGCTTCCAGAATGTATTTTTTGTGCTGCTTCATTCATCTGTCCATAATTCAAATGGGCACCGGTAATATTCCTTACCCAGTTATTCAGAATGCCCGTACCATTAATGCACAATAAAATACCCAACCTATTTTGTTGTTGCGTATGATTTACATGCGCAAACGTATTCACCCGCGACTGCTGGTCATATGCCAATGAATCACTCACACTATAAATCACACCCGATGTGCCTGCTGTGGCTGCTACTTCTCCCGGCTGCAGTACGTTTAGTGATAAGGCATTATTCAGCTGATCACCTGCTTTGTACGAAACTGGAATACCTTTTTGTAAGGAAAGTACGGAAGCTACTTCTTCCTTTACGGTGCCATGTGGTTCAAATACTTTTTTAATATCAGGTATCACAGAAGCACTCAATCCATAATGGGAAAAAACATCTTTCGATAATTCACCATTTTTAAAATCCCAAAAAATGCCTTCGGACAAAGCAGAGACGGTGGTTGTAGTTTCTCCGGTAAACTTCATTGCTACAAAATCCCCGGGCAGTAATACCTGGTGTATTTTTTCAAATACCGATGGTTCATTTTCTTTTACCCATGCCAGTTTTGATGCGGTAAAATTACCCGGCGAGTTCAGCAGGTGTGATAAACATGTTTCTTCTCCAATGGCATGAAAGGCTTTGTTGCCCAACTCCACTGCACGGCTATCGCACCAGATAATACTATCGCGAAGCACTTTCTGTTCTTTATCAATCAATACCAATCCATGCATCTGGTAACCGATACCAATGGCACCAATATCTTTGGGATCATACTTTTTTGTAGCATGAACTTTCAGAATGGCTTCCTGTATATGCAGCCACCACATTTCCGGAGACTGCTCTGCCCAGCCCGGTTTGAGTGCCGTGATTCCGGATTCTGTTTCGGGATATTGTGCCGCAGCTATACACACTTGTGTAGCGGCATCTACTACAGATACTTTGATCGAAGAGGTTCCTACATCTATTCCTAATAATAACATGTATACATTTTTACCGGATCGGGTCATAACCTTCCAACAACCTGTCTGCCCTACTCCGTTTTACTATGGATGAATATACTTTATATTGTTACAAAAAACCACCGGGGAATATTCCCCGGTGGGAAACTGCCAACGCTTGTCCGTTGCAACTTTTATGGGTACCATAACGGCTACCCGTTTGCCTGCCATATACTTTCTTCACCTGCACCTGCCTGCAAGGATTATTTTCTCTAAATGAGTAGTAAATTAATAGGTTCGTTTCATCTTTTCACATCGATTTACTATTTCGTTATCGTTATGGTTTTTGTTTGATATACCTGTTTGCAAAATAAAGAATGATACGTTCAATTACAGTGTACAACTTCGCTGTACAGATACCCGTTACAAAAGAATCCCCAAGCGTAAGTGACTGAACAGGAAAAGCATGTAAACAGGTATGCCTATCAAATAAAAAAGAAGAAAGCTTGCATCTACTGAAGCATTTAGCAATAAAGCCTTTGAAGACATCTATGGCAAAAGAAATCTGCATATAAACAATCGGTTTGACAAAAGATCAAGTGTATATAACACAATCACGAAACCAATATCGTGAGTTTTTTTGATATTGCAACCGATTGCATTGATTATTTTTTTAAAAGCGCCAATTGGATACTTCATTACCCAATGACTTATGTTGGAGGAAGAAGAACTTCCGCAATGAGTTGTCACTCGCAAACCGCCTGTTTCTGCTGTTACCGTAGGCTTAAGATTGAAAGATTCATTCAAACCTTACTAAAGCTTCGCGCAAAAAAGAAAGTAAAAAGCTGAATTTTTTGTTTGGTAACGCCTATATTGCAACCGATTGTAATTTTATGCGCCGCGAAAAAGAAATCACTATTTACGATATTGCCAAGCAACTCGACCTATCGGCCGCTACTGTAAGCCGTGCTTTAAAAGATCATCCGGCCATTAACAAACAGACAAAAAAAAAGATAGCCGACCTTGCGCATAAACTTGGTTACCGCAGTAATACTTTCGCCAGTAATTTACGAAAACAAAAAACAAATACCATTGGTGTTATCGTACACGAACTGAAAAGCCAGTTCATCACTTCTGTGTTGGCAGGTATTGAAAAAATAACCACAGAAGCCAATTACGATCTGATTATTGCACACTCATCAGAAACCTATGCCAAAGAATCTGCCAATGCTTTGAACCTATTTCATAAAAGAGTAGATGGGGTAATTGCTTCACTGGCTTTTGATACAACAGACCTGGCGCATTTTGAACCCTTTGAAAAGAAAGGGATCCCCGTTATCTTTTTTGATCGTGTTTTTGAAGAGTCCGATGGTGCCAAAGTAATTATCAATAACCGCAAAGCCGGCTATGAAGCCACGGCACATTTAATAGAACAAGGTTGCAAACGCATTGCACATATTACAGCAAACCTGCAAAGAAATGTATATGCAGAACGCTTACAAGGTTACCAGCAGGCATTGAGCGAGCATGGTTTAAAATACAATGAGAAGCATGTGATTGTTGATGACCTGAGTGAGGCAGCCAGTATTCTTTCTGCCAAAAAAATTCTGGCTATGCGGCCCCTGCCCGATGGCATTTTTATTACCAACGATTTTTGTGCTGCTGTTTGTATTCAAACTTTAAAAGAAGCCGGTATCCGTATTCCGGAAGACATTGCCATTGTTGGATTTAACAATGATGTGATCAGCAAAATCATTGAACCAAAATTGAGTACCATTAATTATCCGGGTAATGAAATCGGAGAAATTGTGGCCCGTAACCTGATCAACCACTTACAGGGAAATTCAAACCTTCAACTGACCAATACCATCATCATTAAATCAGAACTGATTGTGAGGGCCTCATCGCTGAAGAAGAAAAAATAAATTCATTTTTCAAGGATACAACATGACACTAAGATTCTGTTCGCTGTTCCTGCTACTCTTCACTTTCTTTCAGCCCATACAGGCAGAAGATGGATACCGCCTATGGTTACGGTATGATCAATTACAAGACAAAAAAATATTGAACGCCTATCAAACCCAGATCAGCACCCTGGTTTGTGAGGGCAACTCTCCTATTCTTTCGTCTGCAAAAGAAGAATTGCAAAATGGTATTTCGGGTTTACTGGGATCGCAACTAAAAAATGGGGCTTTACAAAACGGGAGCATTGTAATAGGTACACCAACAGGCTCTGCCCTGATTGCTTCCTTACAGTTAGCAGAATTAACTGCTGTGGGTAAAGAAGGTTTTACCCTGCTTACTAAAAACATACAGGGCAAGAACTGTATCATCATAGCAGCCAATACGGATGCAGGTGTATTGTATGGTAGTTTTCATTTTTTACAGCTGTTGCAAACACAAAAGAATATTCGTACACTTTCCTTCACCAGTTCTCCAAAAATTCAGTTACGAATATTAAATCATTGGGATAACCTTACCCGTACTGTAGAACGTGGCTATGCCGGTTTCTCCATATGGAAATGGCATTTGCTACCAGGTTATATCGATCCACGTTATAAAGACTATGCACGTGCCAATGCTTCTGTTGGCATCAATGGCACGGTAGTGAATAATGTAAATGCCAATGCACAGATCCTTACCAAAGAATATCTCGCTAAAGTAGCGGCGCTGGCAAATGTATTCCGACCCTATGGCATTAAAATATATCTCTCGGCAAGATTCAGTGCCCCCATAGAAATAGGCAGACTAAAAACAGCAGATCCCTTTGATGAGGAAGTAAAAAACTGGTGGAAGAAAAAAGTAGATGAGATCTATACCTATATTCCTGATTTTGGTGGCTTTGTTGTGAAAGCCAATTCAGAAGGACAACCCGGCCCACAAAATTATCAACGTACCCATGCCGATGGCGCCAACATGCTGGCCGATGCATTGGCACCGCATAACGGAATTGTGATGTGGCGTGCATTTGTGTATAGCAATGAAACGCCTGTAGACAGAACCAAACAGGCATACAACGAATTCAAACCTTTTGATGGTGCATTTAAAAAGAATGTAATTGTACAGGTAAAAAATGGCCCACTCGATTTTCAGCCACGCGAACCTTTTCATCCGTTGTTTGGTGCCTTACCTAAAACACCGGTGATGATGGAATTTCAATTGACACAGGAATACCTTGGCCAAGGCACACAATTGGTATACGAAGCGCCACTAATGAAAGAAGTAATGGATGCCGATACCTATAGCAATGGCAAAGGGAGCACGGTAGCAAAAATTATTGATGGTTCTTTAGAAAAGCACGCACTTACAGGCATTGCCGGTGTAAGTAATATTGGTGACGACAGAAACTGGTGTGGTCATCCTTTTGCACAAGCCAATTGGTTTGCCTATGGAAAACTGGCATGGGATCATTCACTGCGTTCAGAAAATATTGCAGAAGAATGGATACGTATGACCTTAAGCAATGATGATGCATTTGTAAAAACCACGAAACAACTCATGCTTGCTTCAAGGGAAACAATGGTGAAATACATGACCCCATTAGGACTGCATCACATTATGGGAGATGGCCATCATTATGGTCCCTCGCCATGGTCCGACAGATTGGGAAGAGCCGATTGGAACCCGGTATATTATCACAGAGCAGATTCTGTTGGTGTAGGTTTTGAAAGAACAGCAAAAGGCAGTAATGCTTTGGAACAATATGCACCCGAAGTAAGAAAGATCTATGAGAATGTAGCCACCTGCCCTGACGAATACCTGCTATGGTTTCACCATGCAAGTTGGAAGCATGTGCTGAAATCCGGCAAAACAGTATGGGAGGAATTGTGTCGCAACTATTATGCAGGTGTAGAAGAAGTGCGGGCCATGCAACAAACATGGAATCAACAAAAAGATAAGATAGATAAAGAGCAGTTTGAACATGTGAAAATGTTATTAGCTGTTCAGGAAAAAGAATCGGTATGGTGGAGAAATGCCTGTGTGCAATATTTCGCTACATTCTCTAAAATGCCCATACCGGCAGACCTGGAAAAACCGGAATATCCTTTGGAGTATTACAAAGCCATCAGAGTGCCATTTGCCCCGGGTAATGGCAACTATAACTGATTGCATCAACAAATGCTATATGAAAAAAACAAGTAGTTTCCTTGGCGGTATTGTATTGTGCGTATCACAGTTGTTTTCGCAATCTGTTGTTACCGAAAAAAAAGATAATACCTCCTTTCCCCTGGTTACCGCCTCACAATCTGCCGCCATTGTAGTAGATAGCAAAGACCATTGGCTGGTGCAGAAAGCGGCTTCATTGCTGCAGTCGGATATTGAATTGGTGAGTAGTAAAAAGCCGGTAATACAAAATGGTGTAACAGGAACCACCGGCAAACAAATTATTTTGATAGGTTCCGTAAATCAATCTCCACTAATTGATATACTCATCAAATCAAAAAAACTCAATGCGGATTCAATTACAGGAAAATGGGAAGCGTATCGTATTCAGGTAATTTCGCAACCATTCCCCGGTATTGACAGGGCACTGGTAATTGCCGGCAGCGATAAAAGAGGAACTGCATTCGGGGTATTCGAATTATCCAGACAAATAGGTGTATCTCCATGGTATTGGTGGGCTGATGTGCCAGTGAAGCAAAAGAAAGAGATCTATGTTTCTAATAAAATGGTGTTGCAAGACAGGCCGCTGGTAAAATACCGCGGCATATTTATCAACGATGAGGCACCTGCTTTTTCAGGATGGACAAGAGAAAAGTTTGGTGGCGTAAATCACAAAGCATACGAAAAAGTATTTGAACTGATTCTTCGCCTGAAAGGCAACTATCTGTGGCCAGCTATGTGGGGCAATGCATTTAATGATGATGATACATTGAATCCTGTTCTGGCAGATAAATATGGTATTGTGATGGGAACATCCCACCACGAGCCCATGCAACGCGCCCAACAGGAATGGAGAAGATATGGTAAAGGCCAATGGAATTATCAAACCAACGACACGGTACTTCGCAGTTTCTGGAAAAAAGGAATTGAAAATATGGGAAACCATGAAAGTATTGTAAGCATTGGCATGCGGGGCGATGGTGATATGCCGATGACACAGGGAAGTAATATTGCATTGCTGGAAAAAATAGTTGCTGATCAAAGAAAAATATTGGAAGAGGTAACCCATAAACCTGCGGCTGCTACCACTCAATCATGGGCATTATATAAAGAAGTGCAGGACTATTACGATAAAGGCATGCGTGTTCCGGATGATGTAACCTTATTGTTGTGTGATGATAACTGGGGCAATCTCCGCAAGCTTCCCAAACTAACGGATGCACCCCGCAAAGGTGGGTATGGCATTTATTATCATTTTGATTATGTGGGAGGACCAAGAAATTATAAATGGGTAAATACCAACCCTATCCCACGTGTATGGGAACAGATGCACCTTGCTTACGAGTATGGCGTGAGGGATATCTGGATCGTGAATGTGGGCGATATTAAACCGATGGAATTTCCGATTTCTTTTTTTCTGGATTATGCATGGAATCCAAACCGAATAAAAGCTACTGATCTTCAAAAATATACAGAGGAATGGGCTGCCGCACAATTTGGTAAAACACATGCCAAAGAGATTGCAGAGATCCTTGCAAAATATGCCAAATACAATGGCCGCAGAAAACCGGAATTACTGGATGCAAATACCTACAGTCTTCAGCAGTATGATGAATTAAAAAAAGTAACCGCTGAGTATGAGGCATTGTATGAACGTGCAGAAAAAATAAATGTACAATTATCCCCGACCTATAAAGATGCGTATTATCAATTGGTTTTGCACCCTGTGAAAGCTTGCTCCAACCTGCAATCCCTATATTCGGCAGTGGCACATAACCGATGGTATGCTTCACAAAAATGGCTGCTGGCAAATGAGCAGGCAGACAAAGCGAAAAAATTATACGTGAGGGATTCATTGATTTCCCGCGAATACAACAGTATTGCTAATGGAAAGTGGAATCACATGATGGACCAAACACATATTGGATATACCTATTGGCAACAACCTCCCGTAAATAAAATGCCAGCAGTACAATACGTATCTGCTGATTCAGCCAAAGAAATGCCCCCCATTACTACAACGAATGTAAAGCGTGCCATAAAAAAAGGACCGTCAACCAATACAGGTAATTTTTTTACTGAATTAAATGGATATGTTTCTATAGAAGCCGATCATTATACCAGTGCTGTTAGTACCAAAGAAATTACCTGGCAGGTGTTACCGGATCATGGTAAAACAGGTTCTGCCATTACTACTATGCCGGTGACTGCCTCAGAGCAAATACCCAATGCACCATCTCCGCATGTAACCTATGAGATTTATACTTACAGTTCCGGTTCCCTCAAACTCAATACCTATTTCTCTCCTACCCTCAACTTTCATAATGGAGATGGTTTAAAATATGCCATATCTATTGATGATGAAACGCCGCAAATTGTTGTTCTTAACAAAGACGATAACAACAATCGGGTTTGGGAAGGATGGATGGCGAACAACATCATTACAAAAACCACCAATCATACCATTGCTACACCCGGAAAACATACCATCAAATACTGGATGGTGAGTCCGGCAGTGGTATTGCAAAAAATTGTAGCAGATATGGGCGGATTAAAACCCAGTTATTTAGGCCCGCCGGAAACCAGGTTTAATGGAAAATAATATCATCTCATCAACCCAAATACAAATTATATATGCAACTCAAAACAATCATCACAGCGATTATAGCAGTAACAACCCTTTCTGCATCTGCACAGGAGAAAGGCACTTTGAAAAAGAAACCGATTTCACAACCTTTGGTGAAACATATTTATACAGCCGATCCATCGGCCCATGTATTTAACGGTAAAATTTATATCTACCCTTCCCACGATATTGAAGCAGGCACAAAAGAAAATGATAACGGCGATCATTTTGATATGCGCGATTACCATATTCTTTCCATGAATACCATTGGCGGAAAAGTAACCGATCATGGTGTGGCATTGGATAAAACCGGTATTCCATGGGCAGGAAGACAGTTGTGGGCACCAGATGCCGCCTTTAAGAACGGCACCTATTACTTGTACTTCCCCATTAAAGACAAGGAGGATATCTTTCGCATAGGGGTTGCTACCAGCAAATCTCCTGCAGGACCATTTAAGGCAGAAAAAGAAGCCATTAAGGGAACGTATAGCATTGACCCAAGTATATTCAAAGATGCGGATGGTAGTTACTATATGTATTTTGGTGGTATATGGGGCGGGCAATTACAAAGATGGAATAACAATACCTATGATGCCAACGGGAAACTTCGTTCACCAAATGAAGAAGCCGTACTTCCGCGCGTAGCCAAACTAAGTGCAGATATGAAAAGTTTAGCCGAAGAAGTAAGGTCTGTAAAAATTGTAGATGAGAATGGAAAAACCTTTCTGGAGTCTGATAACAAAAAACGCTTCTTTGAAGCAGCATGGATGCATACATACAAAGGGAAATATTATTTTTCTTACTCTACAGGAGACACCCATTATATCAACTATGCAATGGGTGATAACCCCTATGGTCCGTTCACGTATAAAGGCGTGGTACTGGAACCCGTTGAAGGCTGGACAAACCACCACTCTATTGTAGAGATCAAAGGAAAATGGTATCTTTTCTACCACGATACCCAGCTATCCGGAAAAACCCATTTGCGAAATGTAAAAGTGACCGAGCTCAAGTACAACAAAGATGGAACCATACAACCCATTAATGCTTACCAATAATTTACGCTTACCAACTTCCCTTTCAAATACATGCATATGAAAAAAATATTCTTTTTTGCAGGCATCTGTTTTTGCTTGTCTGCATTTGCACAAAATACCATTTCCTTACAGGCTGATAAAGGTAAAGACATCATTAACCGAAATATTTACGGCCATTTTGCAGAGCATCTCGGCCATTGTATTTATGGAGGATTGTATGTGGGTGATAACAATACCAAAATTCCAAACAAAGACGGTATTCGCCTTGATGTGATCGCTGCCCTGAAAAAATTAAAAGTACCCGTATTACGCTGGCCGGGTGGTTGCTTTGCAGACACCTATCACTGGAAAGATGGTGTGGGGCCAAAAAACAAACGTCCTTCCATGTTGAATGTATGGTGGGGCAATGTAAAAGAAGACAACAGCTTTGGCACGAATGAATTTTTAAATATGTGTGAAGTGTTGGGTGCTGAACCATACCTGAGTGGCAATATAGGTAGCGGCACGCCACAGGAGCTATCTGATTGGGTAGCGTATGCAACCAATCCGAATGGCAGCAGCCCCATGACAGATTACCGCAAACAAAACGGAAGGCCCAACCCATGGGAAGTAAAATACTGGGGGCTTGGTAACGAAGCATGGGGTTGTGGTGGAAATATGAAACCGGAATACTATGCCAATATATATCGCCAGTATGCCACATTTATGAATAATGGCAACAAGAAAATATACAAGATCGCATCAGGTGCCAGTGATGCAGATTATAACTGGACAGAAGTGTTGATGCGCGATATCCCGCACAATATGCTGGATGCGGTAGGTGTACACCATTACTCGGTGATTGATTGGGGCAAGAAAGGTTCTGCTAAAGATTTCAACGAAGAAGAATATTATACCACCATGCAAAGAGCCCTTCAAATGGAAGAACTGGTGGTAAGGCATAGTGCTATTATGGATAAATACGATCCCCGAAAAAGAGTAGCGATGGTAGTGGATGAGTGGGGAGGCTGGTATGATGTTGAGCCCGGAACCAATGGCGGATTTCTATATCAGCAGAATACCATGCGCGATGCGATGATTGCAGGTACTACCCTGAATATTTTTAACAACCATTGCGACAGGGTAAAAATGGCGAACCTGGCACAGATCGTGAATGTATTGCAGGCTGTGATTCTGACCAATGAAGAGAAGATGCTGCTTACCCCTACGTACCATGTAATGGAAATGTACAATGTACACCAGGATGCAACCATGTTACCACTTACGGTTGTAAGCAATGATTATAAAATGGGAAAAGAAAAACTGAAAGCGGTTTCTGCTTCGGCTTCCAAAGATAAAAACGGGTTAACACATATTTCGCTTGTAAACATTGATGCAAATACAGCACAGGAAATTACCATTAATGTGAGTGGTGCCAATTACACATCGGTAAATGGTAACATACTTACTTCAGATAAATTACAAAACTATAACAGTTTTGAAAATCCTGATAAAATTAAACCCACGGCATTCAATGGCGCATCGCTTAATGGCTCAAGCCTGAAAGTGAAACTACCTCCTTTCTCAGTGGTGGTTCTGGAAATAAAATAACGCTGAAGCAGGCTTTACTGATAAAAGAAGCTTTTAACAAAATGAAACTGTATAAAACAACCTCCGGAATTATCATCACCGAAAAAGAGCATGCGTATGCGGTAGATAATACCTCATGGGATGCATTTATCAATGATGATGCACTGTATACAAAAATGAGTGCTTTGGTAAATACATTAACACCCATACACAAGTCAATAGATAATTATCACATACTCGCTCCTCTGGGAAATCAGGAATTATGGGCTTGTGGTGTAACCTATTTAAGAAGCAAAGTAGGCCGGCAGGAAGAATCCAAAGCTGCAGGTGGCAGTGATTTTTATGCCAAAGTATATGATGCAGAGAGGCCGGAAGTTTTTTTTAAAGCTACCGCACACCGGGTGGTAGGACATGGTGATAAAGTGAATATCCGAAAAGATTCTATCTGGGATGTACCTGAGCCCGAGTTAACGTTAGTCGTTACTTCTTCCGGAAAAATTGTGGGCTATACCATTGGCAATGATATGAGCAGCCGTAGTATTGAAGGAGAAAATCCACTTTATCTGCCACAGGCAAAAACCTATGATGCCTGTGCTGCCATAGGCCCTTGTATTTACGTGCCGGAAGAACCCATTCAACTCAACACAGAAATTCATCTGCAAATTAAGCGAAAAACGAATCTGGTATTTGAAGGGAAAGTAACCCTGAACCAGATGAAAAGATCGCCTGAAGAACTGGTTTCCTATGTATACCGTGCCTGCACTTTCCCGCAGGGTTGTTTGATTATGACAGGAACAGGCATTGTACCGGCTAATGATTTTACACTCTTATCCGGAGATGAAATTACCATCAGCATTGATCATATTGGAACGCTTATGAATACTGTACGCTAATAGCCTTAATTTACAGCCATGACATTTGTGATCATCCTTTTTGCCATTGCGCTTCAGATATTTTTAACGATGAAAAAGGTTAGTCCTTTTTTATCGCTATTAATCGTTGCCATTGTATCAGGTTTATTATTAGGCATGCCACTGGCAAGTGTTTTGACCTCAATTGAAAAAGGAGTAGGCAGTACATTGGGAGGTTTGGCATTAATTGTTTGTTTGGGTGCCGTACTCGGAAAAATACTAGAGATCAGCGGTGCAGCTGAGCAAATCTCTACTACCTTAATCAATGGATTTGGTGAGAAAAATATCCAGTGGGCAGTATTGATCACCGGATTTTTGATTGGTATTCCACTGTATTACAATGCAGGTTTTGTGATATTGGTTCCATTGGTTTTTTCTATTGCTAAACGAACCGGCTTACCACTTCTTTACATTGCCATACCTATGGCTGCTGCCCTATCTACTACACACTGTTTTTTACCACCACATCCCGGTCCGGTTGTATTGGTGAATGCATTTCATGCCGATATGGGTCAAACGCTGATGTATGGATTGATCATTGCCATCCCCACCGTTATTATTGCAGGACCTTTACTGGGAAGGGTTTTAAAGCGCATTAACGTGGATAGCTTTGACCTGTTCGGCGGAACAGCCACTGTATCCAAAACAAATCTCCCCTCGGTATTTTCTAGTTTTTGTATTGCGTTGCTGCCGGTGGTATTAATCTCTGTTTCAGTCATCACCAATCTGTTTGTTGAGAAAGAAAGTATGTTTCGAAAAGTAGTTTCCTTCACCGGCGACTCTACCATTGCTCTTTTACTGGCTGTAATAGCCGCCATCTATTTTTTTGGATTAAAAGTAAACCGTCAAATGCCGGAGATCATGCAATGGGTTTCAGATGCCATTTCCGGAATTGCCATGATCTTATTAACCATTACCGCAGGTGGTGTATTTAAACAGGTATTGATAGACAGTGGCACAGGCAGTTATATTTCTTCGTTCAGCAGCTCACTGCAAATGCCACCTTTATTATTTGCATGGATCATCACAGCACTATTGCGTGTAACGCTGGGCTCTGCTACAGTAGCGGGTTTAACGGCGGCAGGTATTGTTTCTCCCTTGGTAGCAGCAGGTAATATCTCACCAGAATTAATGGTACTGGCCGTTGGTGCCGGTAGCGTATTTGGCTCACACATCAACGACTCGGGTTTCTGGATGTACAAAGAATTTTTTAAGCTCACACTAAAACAAACTTTTTTATCCTGGTCTGTTATGGAAACATTGATCTCTATTCTTGGACTCCTGGGTGTGTTGTTACTGAATCTAATTATTCATTAAAACAATCTTCAACCTAAGAAAGTTTTTTTCAGGAATAGTGAAAGGGCAGTGAAGAGTGAAAAGTTAATAATTAATAGTTGAAAAATAGTTCATACAAACTATTCACTTTTAACGAAGTCCTCCCTACGACTGAATATAAGTTTGCAGTTGCGAAATAGTTTCTTCCTGGTTAGAAATGGTTTCTGTTACCACATCGTTGATAGAAATGATTCCTTCCAATTTTCCGTTCTCTATTACGGGTAAATAACGGATATGTTTGTCAGACATCAGTTGCATACAAACCTCAACCGTATCTGTTTGTTTAATAGGTGGAAAATCTTTGGTCATGATCTCTCCTACCGGTGTATCGCTGGAGTGGCGCCCCATTAGAATTACTTTACGTGAATAGTCACGCTCGGTCATGATGCCCAGAAAAGAATCTTTTTCCATGATCACTACAGAACCAATATTCTGATCAGACATGATCTTGAGGGCTGCAATTACAGTTGTTTCAGGAGACACCATAGTTACCCGGTTACCCTTTCTGCGGAGAATATCACTTACTTTTCTCATTTGGGAGCGTGTTTGACCTTAAGGTAAAACATTTATTTTACATATGCAAATGCCGGCTTCAATTCAGGGTAGTCTGTTTGTAATTATAAAATCTGCTCATATCTGACATAGTTCATTTACAGCAAGCTGGCAGTTTGGTATTTTTAAAACTACTAATTTTACCATATGAAGATTTTATTAGTGGAAGATGATCCTAATGTGGCCTCGCTTGTAAAAAAAACCTTAGATGATGATGGGTTTGAAGTTACTGTTGCGTTAGATGGACAAACCGCGCTGGATTATATTAATACCTTTGAATACAGTCTGTTTATTTTTGATGTGATGCTTCCCGGCATTAACGGTATTGCGCTTTGCAAGCATTGTAAAACAAAAAATATCCCAACGCCTATCTTACTACTTACTGCATTAAGCACTACGGATAATATTGTACATGGGTTAGATAGCGGTGCTGATGACTACCTGACAAAACCATTTAAAATTGCAGAGCTATTGGCAAGAATCAGATCCTTATTAAGAAGGAGTGACAGTACTGCATTACAAACAAAAAGTACACCATCCAATAATCTATCTTATGCAGATGTAGTAATGAACCTTGATGAAAAAACAGTAAAACGCAACAACACTACCATTGATCTTACGGTTACAGAATTCAGGCTTTTAGAATATTTGTTACAAAACCCAAGAAGGGTACTATCCAGGGTAGATATACTGGAAAAAGTATGGGGATATGATTTTAACATGAATACAAAAGTGGTAGATGTGTATGTGAATTATTTACGCAAAAAATTAGATATAGAAAACTACCCAAAACTGATTCAAACAGTAGTAGGTATGGGTTATATACTTAAAGAAGAATGAAAATACAATTTAAAATAGCTTTACTTTTTTCTGCGGTTTGTACGGCAATCATTATTTTACTTGGCAGTGCCATCTACTTTTTTGCCAATGAAAAAGCATTTGATGATTTTTTTACCAGACTTGAACTACGAGCCAATATTGTTGCCCGAGCCAATTTAGATGCTGAAGAAGAAAGTGCAGAAGCGTATGAAAAAATCAGGAAGCAACATTTACAGATACTACCCGATGAAACAGAATATATCATTAAAGAAGACACCTTACAACGTTTTCTTGCAGTACGCAATAAGAGTGAATTACCCACTTCCTTTTTTGAAGAATTACAATTAAATAAAAAAGCAGCTTACAGAAAAAAATTTCATTTTTATCAGGCTATTCATTTTAAAAACAAGACGGGCAGTTATATCGTCATTGTATCTGCAGAGAATAGTTATGCGAAAGATTTTTTAGCCACTTTACGAAATATCATTCTTACCGGCTGTTTAATTTGCATGATCATTGTCTTTTCTATTGGACTTGTCTTTGCCTACCAAATATTACTTCCCATCAGAAATATTACCAGGGAAGTAAAGAACATCAATGCAACATCACTTCACAAACGCCTTGTTGAAAAGAAAGGTTCCGATGAAATTGCAGACCTGGTAAACACATTTAACGAAATGATCAGTCGGTTAGAAATGGCATTTGAAACGCAACATAATTTCGTAGGCAATGCATCGCATGAATTAAATACGCCACTTACCTCTATTATTGGAGAAGCCGATTATGCGCTCTCCAGAACCTTGTCAGAACAGGAATACAAACAATCACTCTCATCCATACTTGAGCAATCTGAAAAATTAAGAGATATCACGAAAGGATTGCTTGAATTAGCCAGATCCCATATCGTGGAAAATTTTTCCATGGAGAAAATAAGGATAGACGAAATTATTTACAATGTTCAAAAAATAGCGAATCAGGTATATCCCAAAAAAATACTAACTGTAGATTATTCACTGTACCCTGATGATACTGATAAACTTACCGTTTACGCAAATAGTCATTTATTAGAGCTGGCTATTTCAAACATCGTATTGAATGCGTGCAAATATTCATCTGACAAACCAGTTACCATTGGTCTGGCTGCTTTAGATAAAGAGGTAACGATTATTGTGAAAGACAATGGTATTGGCATACCCATGCAAGACATCACACATGTTTTTGATCCTTTTTTTCGAGCGTCAAATGTAAAAGGAACGCTGGGTTACGGGATAGGGCTACCATTGACAAAAAACATACTTAAGATCCACAACAGTACCATTCATATCAGTTCAAAAGAAAATGAGGGTACAGAGGTGATTATTAAAATACCATTTTCTTCCCGATAAGCGTTTCCAGCAGCATCGTTTAACGAGCGGAACCGCATAATAAATAATATTTAAACAAAGCGTCTAGAACAGCCTAAAACAGCTGTTTAATAAAAAATTTCTTACCAGATTCTTACCAGATTTTTATTTGATTCTGTTAGTTCTCTTCCCCGTTTCAGATATGCGGATTGCAGTTTTGCAATAAAAAAATCATGAAACAAATTCTATTACCATCCGATTTATCTGTACAATCCTTATGGCCAGTAGACCAAATTATCAACGCCAATGCGAATGAGTCTGCGTTAATCATTCATGTAATTCACATGGTAGAAATACCCACCAGTATTCATGATTTACTTTTCCTTGGACGCAACAAAGAAGCAATACCTCTATCGGCTGCCTTTAAAGACGCCATAAGCCTACTGAAAAATAAATATGCTAAAAAAGGGGTATCTATACAATTTGATTTTGTGTATGGAGAGTCATACAAAATATTGAGAAATTTTATGGAAGGGCACTCTATTGAGCAGATCTACCTGTTAGATAAATATGCTTATCAGTTCAGCCATACCTCCTCTGTAAATTTCATTAATCTGCTGAAGAAAAGTAAAAAAGAAATCAAGTATATCAGTTTCAACTCCAGCGTTATTTCTGATTTTCAGATTCTTTCCATTTTTCTTAATAACCAATCTGAAAAACAAGAAGAGCCACAAGAAGAAAAAGTGGATGAGTTCAGATTATCATTATCTAATGCCAATTAACAGCAAATAACATATGCTACTCAAAAAAAATATTCCCATAAGTTACATTGTAGGCAAGATAAAAATAGAGTTAATATTAGTAACTATCTATGCAGGTATCATTACGTTTGCCTATCACCGTTTTAATATTTTGGGATGGTCGGTTCCTTTATCTATCCCAATGATTATGGGTACGGTTATTTCATTGCTACTTGCTTTTAAATCTAACCAGGCTTATGACAGATGGTGGGAAGCCAGAACTATTTGGGGAGCTATTGTAAATGACAGCCGTACTTTCGCCCGCCAGGTAAATACATTTATTATTGATCAGTTTGCAAATAATGAAGTGCCGAATTCAGAAATGTATTTTTTTAAGGAAAAACTGATCAAACGTCAAATAGCCTGGTGCCATGCGCTGAGCAAGCATTTACGTGAACAAAATTCTACAGATCAATTAGAAAAATACCTGAGTAGAAAAGATATCACACATATCAAAAACTACACAAACACCCCGATGGCCATACTGGAATTACAGGGATATGATCTTCAGCAGGCGCATCAAAACAGGTGGCTCAATCAATTTCAACAGGTTGAATTGGATGAAACCTTATCAAGATTATGCGATTCTATGGGAAGATGTGAGCGAATAAAAAACACCGTTTTCCCTGTTACGTACAGCGTGTATATTCATTTTTGTCTGATGGTTTTCTTTATGCTGTTACCTTTTGCCATGACAGAATTCATTAGCTATTTAACAGTACCGGCCATGACCACCATTGCAGCTGCTTTTTTCCTTGTTGAAAAGATGGCCGTGCATCTGCAGGATCCATTTGAAAACAAACCAACAGATACCCCTATGACGACCATTTGTACCAATATTGAAAAGGATCTAAAACAAATGATCAATGATCATTCGGTTGTTATGGAAAATGCTACTTTACCTGCATATAAAAAGAGATTTTATGTGCTGTGACAATCCGCTTCACTTTCCTGTTACTTCAGTTTACTAAAAGTTATATATGAAGTGATATGGATTCATGAATCTATCATCTTACACCTACCCTATTTACTTACATAAGAAAGCCTTCCCGAAATCAGGAAGGCTTTCTTATTTTATTTACCTATCGTTTTAAATGTTAACCAGGCATTAACTTGTTTTCAAAGCCTTTTCAATAATGAAAAGCATATTTGCTCTGTGTGCCTTGGTTTCTTCGTTTCCGGATACAGCAGCACTCAATTTGGTTTTTAATTTTTTCAATGTATACATCGCCG
This sequence comes from Chitinophaga pinensis, assembly GCA_943372845.1. GTDB lineage: Bacteria > Bacteroidota > Bacteroidia > Chitinophagales > Chitinophagaceae > Sediminibacterium > Sediminibacterium pinensis_K. The sequence goes on from CALSAD010000014.1 coordinate 55,727, forward strand.
CAGCTTTTGATACATTGTCTAAAGGTGAATTATCAGCGGTTAACTGCGCAGCACCTCTTACAAAACTGGTTTGCAGGTATTGTCTGTACACATTTACATTGCCACTGATGTCTGCATCAAAAATCCCTTTTACCAGGTCGTTCATTACATCGGCCACACTATATTGATTGCCATATAATCTGGTATTGGTAATACGCTGTAATGTAGCAGGACTTAGAATATGGGCAAGTGTGCCGTTAACCTGTAAGCCTGTAAGAACATTGGTTACACGATAATCTTCACCAGCGGCTGGCTGGTTATAACCACGTCTTTGCATTTGCAGATAAGGAAATATTTGTGCATCTGCATCAAATACATTGGGTGCAAATACATGTTTGTTCAGAAAATCCATTGCTCTTTTCTGCACGGCCAACGGTACCGGTGTATAAGGCTTATTACCTGAGTTTTGTTCAGGGAAGGTTCTATCGATATAAACTCCGCCAACAAAACGACTTACAGCATTGATCATATCTCTGCGCTGTCCATTCAATATTCCGTAACGGCTGCGCAGTTCCGCATATGACTGGCCGGGCTTGGTGTACCGCTTAACCAGGGTACCCATCAGGTTATTCACCAATTGAAAGCGCTCTTCTGCATACGTGATAGGATCATTAGACATATCATTTACATTCACCCTGGGGTCCATTCCCTTGCCGGGTGCACGCATGTCATCGCCATCATTTCCAAAAGCCAATCTGGGCTCACCACTGCGGGATAATATTTTAACTAGTCCTGCCTCTTCTTCACTTTCAGAAAACTCGCGGTAGCCAAATTCAATTGCCCATAAATCATACGGTCCTGCTTTGGTAGTATAGTAATCGCCCTGCTTACTTCTGTCTAGTGAGACGTTGATAGAAGGATAGTCCATAACTGATCCCATTAAACCAATACTACGGGTAATACTTTTGTTATGTACTTCAGCGGGAGAAAGCATATTACTTGCTTTCATGTTGTGGTTCAATCCCAGGGTATGTCCCATTTCATGCATAATGAGATAAGTAAGAAATTCATCATGCATTATTTTTACAGCAGCGGCACTCGCACCTGTCATTTCAAGTGTGGTTAAACCCGCGGTATACTGTGCTTTCAACTCTGCTGCCAGTGTACAATTGGCATGTTGGTGCATCAAAAACTGTGGCTGCTGTACTGCATTCTGTGCAGTTACTGCTCCATACAATTCATCAAAGATGGGAGACGCACTTCCTGAATACCATTCTACGGTAATGTCTGAACCCAATATCTGTCCTGTTCTTGGATTAACAAAACTTGGTCCTATGGCTCCGTAAGAAGGAACCGCAGAGGATACCCAGCGAATTACATTGTAATGTATATCAGCAGGGTCCCATGTTGCATCATCCGGCATGATCTTCATTTGCAAAGCATTTTTAAAACCTGCTTTTTCAAAAGCTTCATTCCATTTCATACCTGCATCAAAAATAATCTGGCGGTATTCTAGTGGTGTAGTATTTTCTATCCAGTAAACCAAAGGTTCAACAGGCTCGCTCATAGCAGCATTGGGATCTTTCTTTTTAAGGTTCCAACGGTTGATCATGTCTTTATATGGCACCGGACTGATGCTAGTCTGATTATTTCTCTCCTGCATAAAAAATCCAACACGCGGATCATCTCTTCTGGAGCGAAAATCGTTTGCAGGCATTGAAATAAAGCTATGCTGCATGCGAACACGAACATAACGTGGATCTATCACATCCAATCCTCCATCGGCCTGAGCCATAGGATTATCATACGATAAATCAACCACTACATCTGTATTATCGGGGAAGGAACGAAGTTGTGCGTATTTTGATTTAGTAGGATTCAATCCACCCAAATTAAATATTTGTGCGGCAAATGGGCTTGGCGCCATGATGGGTTTTACCGGATCTAATTTTTCACTTAAAAAAAGTGCATCCCCACTTACGAGATAACCCAATGAATCTTCGAGGGAAAATTTATCCGAAAAGAAAACGGCTTCAGGTTTATCTACTTCTGCTGTTTTACTTACCGCGTTGTTTTTATCATAATACAGATTGGTGTTTACAATAGAGAATTCAAGTTTGTCAAATGCTTTTTTAACTTTGAATACCGCTGTAGCTCTATGCATACTTTGGTTTAGAAACAAAGTAGTAGGGCCACTGATAGAAAAACTCTGGTAAATAAATTCTTTCTCTAATTGATCCTTGCGGATGTAGATCTGAACACTACCAGTAGCGGTATCCTGGTACAGTGTAAAGAGGCCTTCATTTTTTTTCTGGCCCTTGGTTTTGTCTGCAACAGTTTGCTTTTTAGGAGCAGCAGATTTTGAGGAGTCGCCGGCAGGTTTTACCGGAGTAGGTATTGGTGGTGTAGTTTGTGCACCGGCCGATACCAATAATACATTGGATGCCAAAAAGGCAAAGAAAATCTTTTTCATAGCAGTGTTTTGAGTAAATTAAAATAAAGATTAATTCACACAAAACAGCTGTTTAGGGGCTGTTTTTCTATAAAGCCATGGATTTAACACATGAATGGCAAAATCAGGTACCAGAAAGTTCTTTTTGGGCTGCAATTGCTTTGGATGCAATCCATCCACTGGTCCAGGCATTTTGAAAATTGAAGCCTCCCGTTATGCCATCAATATCGAGTACTTCACCCGCAAAATAAATACCGGGTTGTATCCTGCTTTGCATGGTATTGGGGTCTACCTCTGCCAATTTTATCCCACCGCAGGTAACAAACTCTTCTTTAAATGTTGTTTTTCCTTTTACACTGAATTCCTGTGCAGTTAGGTTTTTGATCAGCAGGTTTTGTTCTTTAGACGGGAGCTCTGCCCATCGTATATCTGCATTAATGTTACTTGTTTTCAAAAGATATAACCACAACCGATTGGGTAAACCAAAAGGATTTTTATTGCCTATTTTTTGCGCTGCATATTCATCGCGGTACGATTGCCAATCACTGCGAAGATCTATCTCGCGATAATCAGGCAACCAGTTAACCAATAAAGTAAAATGATAAGTAAGATCAGCCAACTGACGCGCACCCCATGCAGACAATCGCAGGATGGCCGGTCCGCTCATGCCCCAATGTGTTATCAACAAGGGACCTTCTTCTGATAACTTGGAGCCTGCTACTTTTACACCAGCTTTTTCAACACTAACACCCATCAATTCTGTAATCGGATTACCGGGCATATTAAACGTAAACAAAGAGGGAACCGGTTCTTCAATGGTATGGCCTATTTTTCTCAACCAATTAAACATGGAAGATTTAGGATAACCGCCAGTGGCAATACAAACATAGTTGGGAGTTAAGCGTTGGGAGTTGGATGTTTGAATGGTAAATCCTCCATTTACACCAGACTGCACACTAATCACTTCAGACTGCATGATAATTTCTACACCATAGGTATCGGCTTCTTTCAATAAACAATGAATGATGGTTTGCGAATCATCTGTTGTAGGAAACATTCTTCCATCGGGTTCGGTTTTTAAGGCTACGCCCCTTTCTGCAAACCAACTGATGGTGTGGTTGGTATTGAACCAGTGAAATGTTTTTTTGATAAAGTTTTGTCCGCGTGGATATTTTTTTGTGAGCTCCGGAATATCAAAACAGGCATGCGTGGTATTACATCTTCCGCCACCACTTACTTTTACTTTGGCTAATAGTTTGTTCGATTTTTCGATGATGGTTACTTTCAAAGAGGGATTCATTCGCGCAGCATTAACCGCACAAAAAAAACCAGCGGCACCACCGCCTATTACCAACAAAGTTTCTGTCTTAAGAAGTTTGTTGTCTAACCGTTTACGGGTATCCATATGCTCTTTCATCAAAAAATAAAAACGTTGGCTTCAAATATAGTTTAGTTTATGTACCTGTAGCAGGCCTATGTTACTTCGCTCAAGGCTTTACGCTCCTTAGATAATCCATGATCCTATTGCTCGCTTGAACACTAATCACTTAATTATTAGCGTAAGCCAAATAACTGAAGCTGATAGCACTACCAAAGCTGATCAGCCTTTGCTGAAATCATAATTTGCAAAAAGCCGATGTTGTAAGCATGGCATTTCTACTTTACTGCCTGTAGCCCATTTTTGCTAACCTTGTTCTAATATTTTTTGCAGTTTTGTAATTGGCTTTTTCTGTCTCACCGTCTCGCCAACCACATTCACAACCCAGAAAAGTTTCGCTTAACTTTTTCATGTAAATAAAATCGCCTTTGGTGAAATCATAAATGAATGTTTCATAAAAAGCACCGCTCATATCATAATGTTGCTGTTCAACCTTGCGGAGTATTACTAATTCCCGTCCCTTGTCTTTATCTGCATTGGCAAAGAAAATGGCAATAATTTCTGGATCACCGCCATCTGGATAAAGGGTGTCAATCAGTTTTTTTTGGTATTCGTTATTACCTAATGGAAGAAACGAATAACCGATTAAGATGTTATATTGACTATGATCAATGTATGTGTCCATTTGGCGAACTTCATAGATGGTCTTCTTGTAGAATGCTATGATAATTTTCTTTGCAGTGTCTATGCTATTTGTTTCAAGAACTGTATGAGCTAATTCGGTGCTGTCAGGCTTATATCGAATAGCGAATGTATCCGCGGTTTCATTTGTCTGCCGTTTTAGAGTCTGCCCAAAACTGGAAAGAACTCCCAAAAATGTCGCTATGAAAATTAGGGTCTGTCTCATAATGCTTACTTATTTCATCATCATAATCGCAGCCATGGTTTCTATTCCATTCCAGAGATTTCGGATACGGATGTTTTCGTTTTCGGCATGCTGGTTATTATCATGATTAGCAATAGGAACTGTGATGGTTTTTGCGTTAAGAAATTTTTCAAAAATAAAAAGTGGCAGGCTTCCTCCCATAGAGGGGATTAATACCACCTGCTCATCAGTGGTTGTTTTTACAGCTGCAATTACGTTTTGTACAACCGCCAGGTTCAAAGGTGTTCGTTGTGCATTGTATCCATCACTCAATTGCACTTTTGCTATTTTGGGAAATACTTTTCTTTCTGCATCAGTAGGTTCCTGTTCGGTAATATAATATCCCTGCTCTCTGATATGGTTAATTACTTTCTGCTGTTGCCGTTTATAATCGTTGCCCACAACCAACCTGAGATCCAGCACAGCAGATGCTGATACCGGAATTACATTACTGGCTTTAGCACCGACATTGCCACTTTGCATACCGTTGATGTTTAGAGAAGGCATCATAATGGCTTCGCCTAATGTTACCCCGGGCATTTCTTCGTCTACAAAACGCAACTCTTCTTTCATCTGGTTACCAACGGGTGGTATATCAGCAATGGCTTTTTTCTCTTGTTCAGTAAGTGGTGTTACATCATCATAAAAACCCTTGATGGTTACACGGCCGTTGTCATCTTTCATAGAGGATAATAATTTAGCCATCAGTAAGCCGGGGTTGGGTGCCCAGTTACCGTAATGTCCGCTATGCAGCGGGCGGGCGGGGCCATACACCGTAATGGCTACATGCGCATCTCCTCTTACACCAAAAGAGATGGCTTTCTTACCGGACTGGTGAACGGGTCCATCGCAAATAATCCACAGATCAGATTGCAATAGATTTTTATATTTTAAAAATATTTCTGAGAGATGAGATGACCCTGCTTCTTCTTCGCCTTCAAAAAAGAATTTGATATTATAAGTAAGCGGATAGCCTGCTTTTACGATGGCTTCGTAGGCAGAAAGAATGGCCATTACACCGGCTTTATCATCTGAAGCACCTCTTGCATATATTCTCCAGTCGGGATTATATTTGGTGTTGCCTGAAGGAAATGGAATGATGGAAGCTCCTTTATCAAAAGCCCCGTTTACCAACTTGGGAACAAAGGGTACCAGCCCTTTTGCCCATTGACTGCTATCAACCGGCTGACCATCGTAATGCGCATAAAAAATAAGTGTGCGTGTGGCACCGGGCGTATTTACTTCGCCATATACAGAGGGCGCAGCTGATTTTGTATCGGGATATAATAACTGAACATTACGGATATTTCTTTTCTGCATCATTTGCATGATGTAGCCGGCATTTTTTCTGATACCGGTTGTATCCGCTGCAATATTGGGAATGGATAAAAAAGAAATGTATTCTTTTAGCCATTGGTTTTCGTGCTGCTCGCGAACAGCACGAATTTTCAGTGTTTCCGCAGACTGGGAATACACTGTAAGCATTATGGAAGAAAAAAGAAAAAGGATCAGTGATTTTTTCATCTTACTTTTTAAGGTAAGATACTTAATCTCTTTTAGTAATAGCTACTGTTGAGGTTTGTATTGGCTTTTTCTGCCGCTTCAATAATGCTATAGTCTGATAAGATCAGGGCCTGGTTACGTTTAACACAGACATCGTGCTCAAAATGAACGGAAACTTTTCCATCACGCGTTCTGATTGTCCAGCCATCATCTTCTGTATATACTTCTCTCGATCCCAGATTAATCATAGGTTCGATAGCCATTACCAGGTTTTCTTTCATTTTAGGACCTGAACCACGCTTACCATAATTGGGTACCTGCGGATCTTCGTGCAGGCTTCTGCCCAATCCATGACCCACCAGTTCTCTTACCACACCGTACCCATATTTTTTTTCAGTATGCTCCTGTATGGCAAAAGAAATATCTCCCACGCGGTTATTAATGATTGCTTTCTCTATTCCTTTATACAACGATTCTTTTGTAACACGTACCAATTGTAATAACTCGTCTGCCACCTCACCTAAAATAAAAGTGTATGCATGATCGCCATGCCAGCCATTTAATATTACGCCCATGTCTACTGAAACAATATCCCCCTCATTCAAGGCCGTATTATTAGGAAACCCATGCACCACCACATCATTCACAGAAGTGCAGACATTATGCGGATAGCCGCGATAGTTATAAAAAGAAGGAATGGCTTTATGGTCTTTTACAAAATCGGCACACAGCTTATCAATCTGCATTGTGGTCATACCCGGCTTCAGTACTTTGGCCACTTCGGTAAGTGTTTTACTTACCAGTGTTGCTGCTTCTTTCATCAAAGCAATTTCAGCCTCTGTTTTATGGATCATCATATTACTGCGTCTTGTCATTATGCTAAAAAAGAAACCTGCCGTCCCGCTTTCAGCGGGATGACAGGTTTATACATTTCGTTATCATTCCTATTAAATAGTAGTCGTAGACACCGTTTGCCTGCCCTGTACACGACCACTCTTCATTAAGCCGTCGTACTGACGCATAAGCAAATAGGTTTCTATCTGCTGCAAGGTGTCGAGAATTACTCCTACCATAATCAATAGTGACGTTCCTCCGAAGAAAGAACTGAATCCCTGTGTTACACCTAAGCGCTGTGCAAAGCCTGGTAAGATACCTACCAATGCAAGGAAAATAGCTCCTGGCAATGTGATCTTATCCATGATAGATCCAATATAATCCGCAGTAGGCTGTCCTGGTTTTACACCCGGAATGAAACCATTGTTGCGTTTCAGGTCTTCAGAAATTTGTTTCGGGTTAAAGATCAGGGCTGTGTATAAGAAAGTAAATCCGATTACCATAACAGAGTAAATGAGCATGTACCAGATATTGCTGTGATCATTAAAGATCTTAACAATACCCTGTGCCGAATCGATATTGGTAAAAGAAACCAATGTAGGCAGGAACATAATTGCCTGAGCAAAGATGATCGGCATTACACCGGCACTGTTTACTTTAACAGGCAAGAACTGGCGTGCTCCACCAAACTGGCGGTTACCAATAATTTGCTTGGCGTAGTTAACAGGTATTTTACGAACACCCTGTACCAGAATAATCAGTCCCATTACAACGGTTACCAGTATGGCTATCTCAATTAAGAAGATCAATAAACCGCCACCACCTCTTTGTTCTTTGGCAGTAAATTCCTGAATGATGGAAATAGGTAAACGGGATAAGATACCTACCATGATGATGATAGAAGTACCATTACCCAAACCTTTGTCCTGAATCTTTTCTCCCAACCACATAACAAACAGGGTACCTGCTGTTAACGTAACTACGGTAGAAAAACCAAAGAATGCTTTGTAAGCAGGCAGAATGGCTTCTGCATAACCGGGGCTGTTCAGATAAGCTACATAAGCACCTGCCTGGAAGACAGTTACCAATACTGTGAGGTAACGTGTCCACTGGTTAATTTTTTTACGTCCGCTATCTCCTTCCTTCTGTACTTTCTGCAATTGAGGAACCAGGATGGTCATTAACTGCATGAAGATAGAGGCAGAGATATAAGGCATGATACCTAATGCCAGAATAGAAGCTTGCGAAAAACCACCACCAGCAAACATATCGAAGATACCGAGCAGGCCATTGCTTTTAGCAGATTGTTGTGCCAGTTCAATTTTATTGGGATCTAAGCCGGGCAATACAATGTGGTTACCCAAACGGTAAGTAAATACCAATGCCAGCGTAACAACAATTTTGTTGCGCAATTCTTCTATGGCCCAAATATTTTGTAAAGTCTGAAATAATTTTTTCACTTAAGTGCAATTGAAAGCGTTAATACTCAAAAACCAAAAAGACGCACGGTGTGCGTCTGGCAAATTACGTTAAAATTACTTTACAATTTCAACTGTACTGCCTGAAGCTTCCAGGGCTCCTTTTGCTTTTTCACTGATGGCATTTACCTTGAAAGTTAATGTTGCTTTCAACTCGCCGGTTGCCAGTACTTTCACTTTATCTGTACGGCTGATCAAACCATTGATGTAAAGGTTTTCAGGAGTGAACTCGGTGAATCCGTATTTCTCAACCAACTGATCAATTTGACCCAGGTTAAATACTTTGAATTCTACACGGTTATTATTTTTAAATCCACGCTTAGGGATACGACGCTGAATGGGCATCTGACCACCTTCGTGCGCCATTTTACTTTTGTAACCTGCTCGGCTTTGACCACCTTTATTACCTTTTGTAGATGTACCACCTTTACCAGATGCTTCACCACGACCGATACGGATTGCTTTGTGCGTTGCGCCTTCTGCAGGCTTGAGTGTGTGTAGTTTCATGTTGTATTTGATTTGAACTTACGGGGAATCTCCCCTCGCAATTTTTTAATTAATAATTAGGAATTAACAATTAATAATTAAACAAAAATGAATAATCAAAGTAGTTAACCACTCTAATTATTCATTTTTAATTATTAATTTTTAATTACTACTAGGCGATTTCTTCAACCTTCACCAGGTGGCTAACTTTGTTAACCATACCCAGGATTTGAGGAGTTGCTTCTACTTCTTTAGAGGCATTCATTTTCTTCAAACCCAGGGCAATCAAAGTTTGCTTTTGACGCTCAGATCTGTCGATACCGCTTTTTACCTGTGTGATCTTAATCTTTTTCATATAAATATGTTGTAAAGTCTACAGTCAATGGACCATAAACCATGGACTATTTAAATTATCCGTTAAATACTTTGCTCAGTTTCAGTGTACGGTTTTTAGCAACCTGGATAGGCTCTCTTAAAAGACCGAGTGCTTTGATGGTTGCTTTTACCACGTTGTGTGGATTAGCAGAACCCAGGCTCTTGGCCAGTACGTCTGTAACACCGGCACTTTCCAGAACAGCACGCATGCTGCCTCCTGCGATCACACCCGCTCCATGAGCAGCTGGCTTGATCAACACTTTGGCAGCGCCTTCTTTAGCCCACTGATCGTGAGGTATGGTACCGTGCATGATAGGAACCTTAACCAGGTTCTTCTTAGCATCTTCAATACCTTTCGCGATCGCTTCCTGTACTTCTTTGGCTTTACCCAAACCCTGACCAACCACACCGTTTTCGTTACCTACCACTACCAGAGCAGAGAAACTGAAAGTACGGCCACCTTTGGTAGTTTTCACTACACGGTTAATGGCAACTACTTTCTCTTTAAGTTCCAGTTCGCCACCGGATTTTACTTTATTTACGCTTACTTTAGACATTTATCTAACGATTAATTGTTGTTAGCAAATTAGAATTGAAGACCACCTTCTCTTGCACCATCAGCTACTGATTTCACACGACCGTGATACAGGTTACCACCTCTGTCGAATACACAGGTAGTTAACCCTAACTCGATGGCTTTGCGGGCAACCGCTGCACCAACCAGTTTAGATTTTTCGGTCTTGGTTACTTTCTGAGCAGCAATATCTTTATCTCTTGATGAAGCAGCCACCAGGGTTACTGCATTATCATCATCGATTAATTGTGCATAGATCTCTGCGTTGCTTCTGAAAACAGACAAACGAGGTTTAACTGCAGTACCGGAAATCTTTTTACGGATACGGTAGCGGATCTTTTGCCTTTGAATTAATTTACCCATTGTATTTTATTTATAACTTCCGATGCTGCCGGGAGTTTGTTTATTGGTTTATTTGTTTACTCGTTTATTGGTTTATGCAGAAGTTTGTTGGTTATACTAAAAAACCAATAAACTAATAAACCACTAAACTTATTTACCTGCTGCCTTACCTGCTTTTCTTCTCAGGATCTCGCCGCTGTATTTCACACCTTTTCCTTTGTATGGTTCAGGCTTACGTAAGCTGCGTAATTTGGCTGCCACCTGTCCGATCAATTGTTTATCGATGCCTTCCAGAGAGATCTTAGGGTTCTGACCTTTTTCGGTAAGGGTTGCTACTTTCAGTTCTTTTGGAATTTCAAACACAATGTTGTGTGAATATCCAAGCGCCAGATCCAAAAGATTTCCAGTGTTAGCGGCTTTAAAACCCACACCCACCAGTTCCAAATCTTTCTTATATCCTTCTGTTACACCTTTTACCATATTACTTACCAATGAACGGTATAAACCGTGCATAGCGCGGTGACGGATCTGGTCAGTAGGACGAGTCAGGTTTACCTGGCCATCTACCACTGAAACCGTAATATCCCGGTCGATGGTTTCTTTCAATTCACCTTTTGGTCCTTTTACAGCAACCACATTATCCTTGCTTACTGTTACGGTAACACCGGCTGGCAATACCACAGGTTGTTTTCCAATACGAGACATAGTCGTTCTTCTTTTAAGTTTGAATCAAATTCCTGTTCCGTGTTCAGCTCCGACTAAAAAGCTTTGATTGTCAGATCAGGGTTTATATACATCACGCATGTAACGCGACAATAATCTTAGTAGATATAACACAATACTTCACCACCTACATTCTGTGCTTTTGCCTGCTTATCAGTTAATACTCCTTTTGAAGTACTTAAGATAGCAACACCCAAACCATTGATAACACGTTTGATCTCAGCTGGTTTTGCGTACTGGCGAAGACCCGGACGGCTAACTCTTTCCAAAGAACGGATAGCAGCCACTTTGGTTTGTGGATCGTATTTTAACGCGATCTTGATCAAACCCTGTTTGCTGTCATCTTCAAACTTGTACTTCAGGATATAACCCTGCTCGTACAGGATCTCTGTTAAGCGTTTTTTCAGATTGGAAGCAGGTATTTCAACCAGTCTGTGTCCAGCCATCTGCGCATTACGGATTCTGGTTAAGAAGTCTGCTATAGGATCAGTTACCATGTTTATTAGAATTAATCTTTATCAAAAATTGTTTGTTAACGGTTTGCGGTTGTCCGCACCTGGAAACTTGTCTTTTGTTTACTGGTTTATTAGTTTATTGGTTTACTAGTAAACCAGTAACCGATAAACCAACTACACTACCAGCTGGCTTTCTTCACACCGGGGATCATTCCGTTCAATGCCATATCGCGGAACATAATCCTTGAAAGACCGAAGTAACGCATGTAACCACGAGGGCGACCGGTTAACTGACAACGGTTTTTCAACCTTACGGGTGATGCGTTTTTAGGAAGAAGGTCCAATCCAGCATAATCACCTGCAGCTTTTAAAGCTGTACGTTTTTCTGCGAATTTGGCAACCATTTTCTCACGCTTGTTTTGCCTGGCTATAATTGATTTCTTTGCCATGTGATATTAGTTGTTTTCTTTTTTAGCATTTTTGAATGGCATACCCAATTCTCTCAAAAGCTCGTAAGCTTCTTCGTTGGTAGCTGCGGTTGTAACAAAAGTGATATCCAAACCGGTGATCTTATTCACTTTATCAATATCAATTTCAGGGAAAATGATCTGCTCGGTTACACCTAATGTGTAGTTACCGCGGCCATCAAATGCCTTGTCGCTGATACCTTTAAAGTCACGTACACGTGGTAAAGCCACAGATACCAATCTGTCCAGGAACTCATACATCTTCTCTCCTCTCAGTGTAACGCGTGCACCAATGGGCATGCCTTTACGCAGTTTGAAGTTGGAGATATCTTTCTTAGACATCGTAGGAACTGCTTTCTGACCAGTGATTGTGTTCAGTTCTTCAACTGCCACATCAACCAGTTTTTTATCTGTTACCGCACCATTAACGCCACGATTGATACAGATTTTTTCCAGTTTAGGAGCCTGCATTACAGTTTTGTAAGCAAACTTTTTCATTAAAGCAGGCACAACCTCTTTAGAGTATTTGTCTGCTAATCTTGGAGTGTATTTTACAGTACTCATTATTTGATTACCTCCCCTGATTTTTTAGATACACGTACTAATTTTCCATTTTCACGAGTGCGTTTTGCTTTCGTTGGCTCGCTTTTTTTAGCATCCCACAACATTACGTTGCTGATGCTGATAGAAGCTTCTACTTTAACAATACCACCTTTTGTATTTGCAGCAGAAGGTTTGGTATGCTTGGTAGCAATGGCTACGCCTTCAACAACCACGCGACCTTTGTCAACGATAACTTCCAACACCTTACGGGGCTTTTTCAAGTCCTTGTCATCACCGGCTATCACTACAACAGTGTCGCCTTTTTTGATGCTGAATTTGGGTTTAAATCTTGTACTCATTTTATTTACGCTTAATGCTTTTACGCTGAACGCTTAATGCTAAACGCTGAACGCTAAAATTTATATTAAATGCTTTGGCAAACTGCTCTCTGCGTTTAGCGTTAAGCGTTTTGCGTTCAGCGTTTTTTAAAGAACCTCAGGAGCCAATGAAATAATCTTCATGTATCCTTTATCACGCAATTCACGGGCAACTGGTCCGAAAATACGGGTACCGCGTGGTTCGTCAGAATTGTTCAACAACACAACTGCGTTATCATCAAAACGGATATAAGAACCATCTTTACGACGTAATTTATTTTTAGTACGAACAATTACTGCTTTTGATACCGTACCTTTTTTAACACCACCTGCAGGAATTGCATCTTTTACAGATACAACAATCTTATCGCCAATTTTGGCATAATCCTGTCCGCTGTTTCCCAGAACCCTGATACACAAAACTTCTTTGGCACCACTGTTATCAGCTACGTTTAGTCTGCTTTCTTGCTGAATCATTTTTTTAGCTTTTAGCTGTTAGCTCCTAGCTTATAGCCAGAAGGAATTTATTTGTCAGAGGCTGGAGCTGCGCTTGTTGCTTGCAGCTTACAGCATGGGGCTTATAGCCGCTTACTTCGCTTTCTCAATAATTTCCACCAGTCTCCAACGCTTCGTTTTACTCAGCGGACGGGTTTCCATGATTTTAACTACATCACCAATGGTACACTCACTTTTTTCATCATGAGCATGGAACTTGGTGGTTTTCTTTACGAACTTACCGTAGATAGGGTGTTTTACTTTTCTTTCTACAGCAACTGTGATGGTTTTATCCATCTTGTCGCTGGTAACCACCCCAGTCCTTGTTTTACGCAAATTTCTAACTTCAACCATTGTTTATGTTTTTAAGCTTTGAGCTCTGAGCCTTGAGCTTCGAGCTGTTATTGTTTATTTCGCTCACAGCTCATAGCTATAAGCTCACGGCTTTCTTAGATACTCATTTCTTTTTTCTTCAATTCCGTTTTTAAACGGGCAACATCCCTGCGGAGGCTGCGGATATTCATTGGATTCTCCAGCGGAGAAATTGCATGAGCGAACTCAAGTTTTTTCAGTCGTAACTCATCTTCCTGGATCTTTACTTTCAGATCTGCCAGATTGAGATCCTTGATAGACCTGTTAAATTCGTATGTCTGTTTGTTTGCCATTGGGTCAATTTGAAAATTTGAAAATTTGAAAATTTGAAAATTTGGCTTGTGATCCTTTGAAAATCATTTTCAAATTTTCAAATTCACACATTTTCAAATTATTTCTACGCTTGCAAATCTCTTCTTACGATGAATTTGGTTGCGATTGGTAATTTCTGTGCGGCCAGTCCCATTGCTTCTTTGGCAACCGCTTCGGTAACACCATCACATTCGAAGATGATACGACCTGGTTCAACCACAGCAGCCCAGAATTCAGGATTACCTTTACCTTTACCCATCCTTACTTCGGCTGGCTTGCGGGTAATGATTTTATCCGGGAAAATACGGATCCAAACATTTCCTTCACGCTTCATAGCACGTGTCATTGCCTGACGGGCTGATTCGATCTGGCGGTTTGTTAACCAGATAGGCTCAAGCGCTTTCAAAGCAAATGATCCGAATGAAATGGAAGTACCACGCTTAGCTACTTCGCGAATGCGTCCTTTTTGCTGCTTCCTATGTTTACTTCTTTTAGGCTGTAACATCTAAATCAATTTGAAAATTTGAAAATTTGAAAATTTGAAAATTTTGTTTGAGGCATTTTTGAAAATTCATTTTCAAATTTTCAAATTGCCACACCTGCCTGTCGGCAGACAGGTTTTCAAATTATTATCTCCTTCCTCCGCCACCACGGTTATCTCCACTACCTCGGCCACCTCTGTCTCCACCACCTCTGCGATCATCTCTTCTATCTCCACCTGGTCTGCGATCATCTGTTCTTGCACCTCCATCTCTTCTGTCGCTCATATCATTCTTACCACCAACAAAGTTTGGATTCAGTTCACGCTTACCTAATACTTCCCCTTTACAGATCCATACTTTGATACCGATTTTACCGTACACAGTTTGTGCAAACACATTGGCGTAATCAATATCCATACGGAAAGTATGTAATGGGGTACGGCCTTGTTTGAACTCTTCGCTACGGGCAATTTCAGAACCACCTAAACGTCCGCTCAATTTTACTTTGATACCTTCTGCACCCATACGGAGTGTAGAAGCGATCGCCATTTTGGTAGCACGTTTGAAGTTGATACGGTTTTCGATCTGCCTTGCAATGGTGTCACCAACGATGGTAGCATCCAGTTCAGGTCTGCGGATCTCTAGGATGTTGATCTGAACATCATCCTTACCGGTTAATTTCTTCAACTCTTCCTTAATACGGTCAACTTCTCCGCCACCTTTGCCTATGATAATACCTGGTTTAGATGTGTGGATGGTTACGATCAGTTTACCAAGCGTACGCTCGATAACGATCTTTGCAATACCACCTTTGTTGATACGCGCCATCAGGTAAGTACGGATCTTATGATCTTCGATCAGCTTTACTGCATAGTCTTTTTTAGAACCATACCAGTTGCTGTCCCATCCGCGGATGATACCTAACCTGTTACCAATTGGATTTGCTTTCTGACCCATATAATGGTTTCTAGTTTTTAGAATCTACGATTAATGTTACGTGGTTGCTGCGTTTACGAACTCTGTAACCGCGGCCTTGTGGTGCAGGGCGCATACGCTTCAGTACACGACCTCCATCTACGAATACGGTTTTAACAACCAGAGCGCTATCTGCCGCACTGGCTCCGCTGTTTTTTTGCTCCCAGTTACTGATGGCACTCTTCAGCAATTTTGCCAGAGGAGTTGCATTGTGCTGCGGATGGTGTTCAAGAATAGCCAGGGCTTTCTCTACTTCCATACCACGGATCACATCAGCCAGCAAACGCATTTTGCGCGGGCCTGTGGGGTAATTGTTCAGTTTAGCTACTGCTTCCATTTCTTATTTGAGTTTGGAGTCTGGAGTTTGGAGTCTGGAGTCTGGAGCTTTTACTCCCTACTTCTAACTCCTAACTTCTAACTTGTTTATTTTTTTGTTCCTGCGTGTCCTCTGAAATTTCTGGTTGGAGCAAACTCACCGAGTTTGTGACCTACCATGAATTCTGTTACATAAACAGGGATGAACTTGTTTCCGTTGTGCACAGCAAATGTGTGACCTACGAAATCAGGCGTAATGGTGCTACGGCGGCTCCAGGTTTTGATAACACCTTTCTTGCTTTTACCGTCGTTTATGGCAAACACTTTACCTTCTAAGTTAGCGTCTACGTAAGGACCTTTTTTAATCGAACGACCCATGTTAGTTAATTTGAAAATTTGAAAATTTGAAAATTTGTTGAGGTCTTCTGAAAATCATTTTCAAATTTTCGAGCTCCCTCATTTTCAAATTATTTTTATTTAGCTAATTTTTTTCCGTCTCTGCGCTGGATGATCAACTTATCGCTTCCTTTTCCTTTGGTGCGCGTTTTTTCACCTTTTGCATACTTACCTGTACGACTGCGTGGATGACCTCCTGAAGCTTTACCTTCACCACCACCCATCGGGTGATCTACGGGGTTCATCGCAACACCACGTACACGTGGGCGGATACCTTTCCAACGGTTCTTACCAGCTTTACCGGCAGTTTCCAGATTATGGTCGCTGTTAGAAACCACACCTACGGTAGCATAACAGTTGATCAATACTTTTCTTAATTCGCCAGAAGGCATTTTTAATACTGCGTATTTTTCTTCCTTATTGGCTAACTGTGCAGAGGTTCCGGCACTTCTCACCATTTTACCACCCTGGTTAGGCTGTAATTCAATATTGTGAATCATAGTACCCAAAGGCATATTCTTCATCAACAAAGCATTACCTACTTCAGGTGCTACATTATCACCAGAGATTACAGTTGTTCCCACCTGTAAACCCTGTGGTGCAATGATGTATCTTTTTTCGCCATCGGCATATTGCAACAAAGCAATAAACGCTGTACGGTTAGGATCATATTCGATAGATACAACAGTAGCTGCGATATCTTTCTTATTTCTTTTAAAATCTACGATACGGTAGTGATGCTTATTGCCACCACCCATGTAGCGGGATACGCGACGACCCTGGAAATTACGGCCGGCAGTATTTTTCTGAGGTTCGAGCAAGCTCTTCTCAGGATCCATGGTAGTGATCTCAGCGTAAGCATTACCAATTCTCCAACGTGTTCCTGCTGTGATTGGTTTGTACTTTTTAAGTGCCATTGTTTACTCTTTTTATCTACGGACTTTTCAGCTCCGTATGCTATACATTAAATATTAGAATACAAGTCGATCGTTTCACCATCGGCTACGGTTACCAGTGCTTTTTTATAAGCACCTTTCATACCCTGTATGAAACCGGCTTTGGTATAACGGGTTTTGTTTTTTCCCGGAACCACGGCAGTGTTTACATCTACTACATTTACTCCGTAGAATTCTTCTACTGCTTTTTTGATCTCCAGTTTGTTGGCCCTGCGGTCTACTCTAAAAGCATACCTTCTTAATTTTTCCTGTTGAGCATTTGCTTTCTCAGTTAAAATAGGCTTTATCAATACTTCAGTCAGTTTCATTGGTATCTGTTTGAAACGTTACTTAAATTAAGCGGTTACGCCGGTTTCTTCTTCAGTGAAAAACTTAGCGGTATTCTCTGTGATTACCAGAACATCGGCATTCATGATCTCGTACGTGTTAATGTCGGTGAGCAATGAACTGGTGATATTCGGGATATTACGTGTGCTCAGGTACAGATTATCATTGTACTCAGGTAACACGATCAATGTTTTCTTGTTGGCTACATTCAGGCTGTTCATGATATCAACTACCTGCTTGGTTTTAGGTGTATCCATGTTGATGTCTTCTACAACATAGATAGCATTGTCTTTTGCTTTGTAGCTAAGTGCAGAAATCTTGGCCAGATCTTTCACTTTACGATTCAACTTGAAATCGTAAGAGTGTGGTTTTGGTCCAAAAATGGTACCACCACCTTTATACAAAGGGTTACGGATATTACCTTTACGGGCACCACCGGTTCCTTTTTGCTTGTGCAGTTTACGGCTTGCACCCTGAACTTCCGCACGGGTTTTCACTTTGTGTGTACCCTGACGGCCCTGAGCCAGATATTGTTTAACGGCGAGGTAAATCACGTGATCATTCGGCTCGATACCGAAAATATCAGCAGGTAATTCAACCGTTCTGCCGGTCTTCTGTCCTTTTATATTTAAAACGTCTACTTGCATTTTTTTCAATTAAATAGGTGATTACTTCTGGATTAAAACGATGGATCCGTTATTGCCAGGAACCGAACCGCTGATCAGGATATAATTCTTTTCAGGGAAGATTTTAACCACTTTCAAACCTTTCATTTTCACGCGGTCTCCACCCATACGGCCGGCCATTCTCATTCCTTTAAATACACGTGCAGGATAAGAAGAACCACCAATAGAACCCGGTGCCCTTGAACGGTCATGCTGACCATGGGAAGCTTCACCCACACCAGAGAATCCGTGGCGTTTTACAACACCCTGGAAACCTTTACCTTTAGTGGTACCAACTACTTCAACACTGTCTCCTTCAGAGAAAATATCTAATGTAATGGTTTCACCCAATGCTTTTTCTATGGAATAATTGCGGAATTCTTTTACGAATTTCTTAGCGGCAGTTTGCGCTTTTGCGTAGTGATTCAGTTCGGCTTTTGTGGAGTGCTTCTCTTTCTTGTCGCCTAAACCTAATTGTATTGCAGTATACCCGTCAGACTCAATTGTCTTAACCTGGGTTACTGTGTTGGGAGCTGCTTCGATAATGGTGCAGGCTGTCTGCTTTCCATCAGCGCCGAAGATGCTGGTCATCCCGATCTTTTTACCAATAATACCTTTCATCGTTTGCGGTTTATAGCCCCGCGTGGTTATGAGGACATTCCGATGATGAAATCGGAATTCAATCCTTGTTTTCTACCGACCTTTTCCGTTGTTTTCCCGCTGCATGCTGGAAGAGGAAGTACCGGTAGCAAACAAACCTCGAAGGGCCTGTTTATATGTTATGATCGCGGATTCTTTGATTTTGAAAGGATTAATAGGATTAATCTTTTCTTAGTATTCCGGACCGTTTCGATTCAGAGCTGCTTTGGCCTGCTTGAAGCAGATTTGGCAGATGAAAATTATTTATAAGAACTAAGCGCAGGCTCATAGCTCGAAACTATCAGCTCACAGCTGTTTTATCAAGCTTTGATCTCAACCTCAACACCTGAAGGCAAATCTAATTTGCTAAGTGCGTCTACCGTTCTTGAAGAAGAAGTGTAGATATCCAGTAAACGCTTGTGCGTACACAACTGGAACTGTTCACGGCTCTTCTTATTTACGTGTGGTGAACGCAATACAGTAAAAATGCGCTTGTGCGTAGGCAAAGGAATTGGTCCTGTTACTACTGCACCTGTACTACGTACCGTTTTTACGATTTTTTCGGCAGATTTATCTACCAGATTGTGATCGTATGATTGTAATTTGATCCTGATTCGCTGAGACATAGTCAAAACCCAATTTTCTGATTGGGGTTGCAAAGGTAAGAGCCTGCAACCGAACAGACAAGTATTTTGAAAGTTTTTTTGTGTATTTCTCAAATAAAGGCCTGAAATTATCCCCAAAAAGACGGTTTTCTGCAATTTGGGCTAGCCCCTCCACAAATAAGTTGAGCAAAACTTAATTTGATACTCTTGAAATTTAATATTCCCTTTTGGGTGGGTATAAGGCCAGCCTTACTTATATGAGGCAATGGGCAATCTGTTTATTTCCAGATACTATCGTTTGTTTTAAATAATATAGATTGCTTGTACGTTTACGCTAGGGTAACCAAAAGTTTACTGTGCGTAAGCCACTAAGATTGTATCATTTTGATAATTTTACCGCAAGAACTGACACATGGCTAAAAAAAATAAAGCAACAGAAACAAAATCAGTAAAAGCAATTCCTGCGGTATCAGCCAATCATCCACCCTTTTTAGCAAGACTATCAAACATGCTGCCGGCGGGCATTTGCCTGTTGTATTTTGCCGTTCATTTCCTTCCCGATTTTGGGGCTTATGATGCGATGGGATCTCAATGGTTGTACCTGGTTTGTTTGGATATTGCCGTAACGCTGCTTATTTTAATCAGGAATACGGAATACCGCGAGGCAGCAGCTGCGATTGTAAAAAATATATTTTCTAAAATTTACCTCGCCTTTTTTGTACTGGCAGGTATTTCTACTTTTATTGCCATCAATCCCACAGAAAGCTGGGTTTGTTATGTTCGATTAATTGCTACGGTTGTTGCCTTTTTTAACATCGGCATTTTATTATATAACCGCACCGATCTTTTTAAACTGATCTCGCAGTTATTAAGTCTGATCCTGCTGGTAGAATCATTTCAATCCATGAGCTTGTTTCTAAATGGTGTTGCCACTACACCTATGACTGAACTCATCATGAGCCTGAAGGGCAATGCGGGAAATAAGAATATATACTCGGCAGGTATGGTTGCCAAAATACCTTTTGTACTCTACTGCATACACACCTCAAAAATATGGGGTCGGATTTTCAATATCGGTATTTTCCTGTTTTCCGCCATAGCCATCTTTATCATCAATACAAGGGCTGCGTATGTAAGCTTATTCCTGATCACCGTTATTTACATTTTGTTTTGTCTTCTTTCTTTCCGGAAAGAAAGAAATACAGAACAAACCCTTTTTAGAATTGGCTATATCCTTTTTCCATTGATCATTGCTTTCTTGATTGCTCAGGTTGAGTTGTCTAATGTATTAAAACTGCAGGATACGAAAGATGTGCAATACTATGGTTCTGTTACCAGCAGGCTTTCTACAGTTACTCAGGCAAGTGATGCCAGTAACCAGGTACGTTTTCGCCTATGGAAACATGCACTTGATTATACTTCCCAACACCCGTTGATGGGTTGCGGATATGGCAACTGGAAAATTGCTTCTATCCCCTATCAACGTACCATTACCAATGATTTATGGGTACCGGTTCATTCGCACAACGATATACTTGAGATGTTTGCCGAACTGGGTATTGCTGGAGGTATGCTTTATTTCAGTCTTTTTGTTTGTATTCTTGTTTTCAGCATAAAAACGTATTTCTCCAAAGCAAGTGAAGAGACCAAGCTGGTTTCCTATTTTTCTCTGATGGCTTTTGCCACATATTCAGTAGATGCTTTTTTCAATTTCCCTATGGAGAGACCTTT
Source organism: Chitinophaga pinensis (assembly GCA_943372845.1). Classification (GTDB taxonomy): domain Bacteria; phylum Bacteroidota; class Bacteroidia; order Chitinophagales; family Chitinophagaceae; genus Sediminibacterium; species Sediminibacterium pinensis_K. The sequence continues at coordinate 76,888 of CALSAD010000014.1, forward strand.
GAACCAGGTTTTCTTTGCGCTTATTACAGCAGTAAATATCACAGCGTATCTGACAGGGAAGGCTGAAGAAAAAGAAACTGCTGAAAATGCGGCACCCGTTAATGGTTTGTATAAAACGGGGTATGGACTACTGGCTTTGCTGATGCTGATCCCTGCTTTTTATGTAACCTTTCTGACTTACAAATCCCTGATCGTTCAACGCTCTCTTCTGCAGGATTTAAATAATGAACCACTAAAACTGAACTACAAAGAGATTTTCCCTACTATCCCTTCTATTCCAAATCTTTCGGCAACAGGACAACCGATTGATGCGATCAAGGGAAGATACCTTTCTGAAGCAAAAAAATATGATGAAGCGCTCGCATTACTGGATAAAGGCCGTGAAGCAAACCCGGTTATTGGTTATACAGAATTTTTGAAAGCCGGTTTGTATTTTAATACTGGTAAACTGGATAGTGCATTTAGAAATGGAATGGTGGCATTTAATGCAAGACCGCGGGCCAAAACATATTACCAAACCTTAATGGCTGTGCTGGCCAGACAACGTGATAGTGTCAATATTAAAAAAATATTTGAAGAGTATAAGTTACACCGCCCCGATGTATTTGCCTGGAGTTTATACCTACAAGCTATGCTAAATGCCAAAGGAGCCGGAGATCCACAATTGTTGGCATTGGCAGATAGCAGCCTGCGCATGTTTAAAAATGATCCTGATGTGGGCCTACTGGTAACCAGAAGGGCTGAAATAGCCAATAATATGGGGATTAGATTGGCAGCGAATATAGATTATGCCTTATCCCAGAAATATTACAACGAGGCGGTTGCTGCCTTCGGTACCGGCAATGCCGAAAAAGAAAATCTTGGAAAAGCAGCCAGCCTGTTCGTAAAATCGGCAACCATTAATCCCGGAAATTATGTGGCTTTGGAAAATGCAGCTATCTCTTATTTTAATATGAAAGACTGGAACAAAGCTATTCTCTACTTTAATAAAGAGCTGGCATTGAATGTGTCTGCCAATGGCAAACCGGAATTTTTTAAAGGAGCCGCACTGATCAATCTTGGTAAAAAACAGGAAGGCTGTGCCTTACTGCAGACTGCCAGTGCCAAAGGATATAAAGAGGCGGATGCGATTATTAAAAGCAATTGTAACTGATTGGTTATATACCCTCTCATTAATGTGCATATCCAGCAGCGTTTGTAAATGATAGGTGTGATTGTGAGGACACAATCACGGCACACACAATCATCTCCACAAAAAAAAGACCCTGCTCAATTGAATTGAACAGGGTCTTTTATATCACTTACAAAAGATAATTAATCTTCTATTTTCACTTTGCCTTTATTCTTGGCCATTACCTCTTCTGCCACGTTGTTTGGTGCAGGAGAATAATGACTGAACTCCATGGTAGAGGTAGCACGACCTGAAGACAATGAACGCAGCTGGGTTACATAACCAAACATTTCGCTCAATGGCACTTTGGCCTTGATCACCTGCAGGTTAGCGCGGCTATCCATACCTTCCAGCATACCACGACGACGGTTCAAGTCACCGGTAACATCACCCATGTACTGGTCTGGTGTTAATACTTCCACTTTCATGATAGGTTCCAGCAAAGTTGGTTTTGCTTTACGGCCCGCTTCGCGGAAACCGGATTTAGCACAAAGTTCAAAACTCATTGCATCAGAATCCACATCATGGTAGCTTCCATCATACACACGCACTTTCATATTGTTTACAGGATAACCTGCCAATACACCAGTTGTCATAGAGGTTTCAAAACCTTTGTTGATGGCCGGAACAAATTCCTTAGGAATAGATCCACCAAACAAATCATTCACAAACTGGAAATGTTTGCCTTCGTTTTCTTTCAGCCATTCAACATCTGCAGGGCCAATTGAGAACTGGATATCGGCAAACTTACCACGACCACCCGACTGCTTTTTCAATACTTCGCGGTGTTCAATAGTAATTCCAAATGATTCTTTATATGCAACCTGGGGAGCACCCTGGTTTACTTCTACTTTAAATTCGCGACGCATACGATCGATAATGATCTCGAGGTGCAACTCACCCATTCCACGCAGGATGGTCTGACCTGTATCTTCATCAGTATTTACACGCAGCGTTGGATCTTCTTCTACCAGTTTGGCAATGGCCATACCCATTTTATCAACGTCGGCCTGTGTTTTAGGTTCAACGGCTACTGCAATTACAGGCTCAGGAATGAACATGTTCTCCAGTGTGATCGGATGGTTCTCATCGCAAAGGGTATCTCCTGTTTTGATTTCCTTGAAACCTACTGCAGCGGCAATATCACCAGCTTCAATAAAATCCATCGGATTTTGCTTGTTGGCAAACATTTTCATGATACGGCTGATACGCTCTTTCTTACCACTTCTTACATTCAACACATAAGAACCGGCATCGAGGTGGCCTGAGTAACATCTGAAGAATGCCAAACGACCTACGAAAGGATCGGTCATGATTTTGAAAGCCAATGCAGCAAAAGGTTCTTTTGCATTTGGTTTACGGTAGATAATTTCACCTGAATCAGGATCAGTACCCTGTGTATCTTCAATATCCAAAGGACTTGGCAAATAACGACAAACTGCATCCAATGCGGTTTGTACGCCTTTGTTCTTGAAAGACGAACCACACATCATCGGAACAATGCTAAGGTCGATACATGCTTTACGGATGGCTTCGTGAACTTCTTCTTCTGTAATCGTATCCGGATTGTCGAAGAATTTCTCCATCAACTTGTCATCATATTCGGCAACAGATTCAATCAGTTTTGCTCTCCATTCATTGGCTTCATCAACCATATCAGCCGGAACCGGAATTTCTTTGAAGGTCATACCTTCTGTTTCCATATCCCAGATAACACCCTTCATGGTAATCAGATCCACCACACCAATAAAATCATCTTCTGCACCAATAGGCAATTGCAATGGAACCGCATTGGCTCCCAGCATTTCCTTTACCTGTGCCACTACCATTAAAAAATCGGCACCGGAACGGTCCATTTTATTTACGAAACCGATACGGGGAACTTTGTAACGGTTGGCCTGGCGCCATACGGTTTCTGACTGAGGTTCTACCCCATCTACCGCAGAAAACAAAGCGATCAAACCATCCAGTACACGCATAGAACGTTCTACCTCAACGGTAAAATCCACGTGGCCCGGGGTATCAATAATGTTGAAATAATAAGATTTGGTATTGGCATCAGCAGTACCCTTGTTGGTAGGGAATTTCCACTCGCAACTTACAGCGGCAGAAGTAATGGTGATACCTCTTTCTTTTTCCTGTTCCATCCAATCTGTAGTGGCAGCACCATCGTGTACCTCACCAATTTTGTGGATCATACCGGTATAGCGCAAAATACGCTCGGTTGTAGTGGTCTTACCCGCATCGATGTGAGCGGCAATACCAAAGTTGCGTTGTAATTTCAGGTCCGCCATAAAGAGTTCTTGTTTTTAGTTTGATTTTTGGAGGGCTACTCCAAATTTTTTCGAGCCGCAAAGGTAGGAATTATACCAATTGATTGGCTGTTTGAGCGGGATTAAATTATCGTGTGGAAAACTATTCGGGGGGAAATTCAAAAGTCAAAATTCAAAAGTCAAAACAGCTATTTTGACTTTTGAATTTTGACTTTTTACTTAAATATCAGATTGATTATCAAATACTTATCACTTAGCTTGCCTTACGCTTACCAAAGCTACATCGTATATAACGGCAGAATATTTAGGAATAGTAGTTGTTCCTTGTGAACCATAAGCCTGTGCTGCGGGTATGATAGCCCGCACAATAGCGCCCTCTCCCATACGGAAAAGAACATCCTTCAAACCCGGGATCATTTCACCTGCCAATGACATATACGACTGTTTGGTTTTGTTGAAATTATCTACTTCGGTTCCATCAGGCAGGGTACAGATCACATTCAGTATTACGGTATCTATGGCAGAGGGGCGAATGCCGGTGCCTGCTTTTACAACCGAGTAATATACGCCGCTTGGCAGGGCAGTAAATCCTTTCTCCTGTTTTACCTTATCCATCAGCAACACTTCCAAACGACGGTTTTTTTCTGATTGGTAGATGTCCTGGTAAGCCAGCAAACGGGCTTCTGTTGTAGCCGGATTTACCATTAATGGTTTTTTGTTAATTACATCATCAATGGCTTTTTTAAACAGGTTGGCATCGGTAACCAGAAAGCCTGTTTTGGCAAGCAGTTGCTGCATCATGTATACACCAAGGCTGTATTGAATGGTATCTTCAGAGGGGGTTGATTTGGGTTTTGCCGCTGCAGGTCTCTGTGCAAAAGAAACGGCTGCTATAAGCGAAAAACAAGTTGCGAGCAGGATAATTTTTTTCATGTACATACTTTTTTTAAGTGATACAAAGATAAAGAATATACGATGGCAGATTAGTACGCAAGGTTAATTAAGGTTGCAAATCAAGGTTAATTAATGTTAATGGAACGGGGGTGATTTTGGGCAATGATTGTTTAGTGACGAGGAAGCAATAAGGGTCATAGGATTAGGTAGAATAAGTGCAAACCTTTTCCCTAATGACAGTTCCGCCGTTTACTTTTTTGTCTTGACACAAAAAAGTAACAAAAAAAGTCAATCCCGCCCAGGCGGGATGAAAAAAAGCTAAAATTTACCTCATTCCGCTAAAATGAACGAAGTCTAAAGCCTAGCTTTAGTATAATAGTGACGCAAATATGCGCTTCAACAGTGTACCATAGCCAAGCATCGTTCATTTCTTAACGCTACATTCCGTAAATTTCTTAACGCTTTTTTTCAGAGGCCATTTCAAAATCAATGATGGTAAGGCTTTGAGGATATTCTACTTAATCCTATTAGGGTCGTTCATTTAATTGCTTACATCTCTGCGAAAACTCACAAGTTTCTAAAAGCCTGTTTACAATTAAAGTTTTCAACTACCATAGGTGTATTGAAATTTTATAATAGCTGACCTATTTATATCGATAAGCACCTGTCTAGCTCGCGGCTCACAGCTAACAGCTAGAAGCTTACAACTAAAATCCTGCATTGTTAAACAGGCGCTAAGAACCCTTCTTTTTAATTTCCAGCAACTCAATTTCAACAACCAATGCCGTGTATGGTGGAATTTTTCCGTTTCCTTTTTCACCGTAGGCTTTGGCCGAAGGGATATACACTTTCCAGGCAGCACCCAACGGCATCAGCAACAATACTTCATTCAAAGCCGGGTTTAAGTTAACAGGAACTGCCAATACAGGTGTTTGCGTTAAGTAGGTGTTCTCGAATTCTATTCCTCCCGGAGAAGTTAATTTGAAATGAATCAATGCCGAGTCTGTGTTAAGTGGTTTGGGGCCGGTACCGGTTTTCAAAACGGTATAGGCAATACCGGTTGGTAGCAATACCACATCGGGTTTGTTTTGCAACGAGGAGAATAATTGCTTTTCCTGAGCCGTAGCCAGTTGCTTTTGCGCATTGGCCTGGTAATTGGCAATAACGGCGTTCACCATGCTATCAGTCATCATTCGCTTTCTTTTATTGAACACATCTTCTATACCGGCAATAAAATAATCCAGATCAATGGTGGTAAAGCCACCTGTTAGCATATACATACCCATATAAGCACCTAATGCATATTGTACAGAATCCTGTGCATTTTTTAATTTTAGCGGAGTTAATACCTGTTGTTGTGTTGCGGGAGGCTTTGTTGTTTTAACGGGTGCTTTTTGCGCAGCAAGATCTGAAGCCGTTAGAAAACAGGTGCCAATTTGTATTAAAAGAAATATTTTCATCATACCATTTCAGTTTTACTATCCAATATCCGGTGAAGTAGTAAGTGTTGGATAAAGGGTGCTTTATTTTTTTTGAGGATGAACCGTTAGCAGTTCAACATCCAATACCAACGCACTATTTGGCGGTATCAGCGTGGTTCCTTTTTCTGCATAAGCCAGTGAAGATGGAATAAATAATTGCCATTTAGACCCCTCTGTCATCATTTGTAAAGATTCGTTCAATCCAATAAAAAAGGAAGCAGGTGTTGCATCAAAAGGTTTGTTTGCCCGATAGGTATCTTCTACCACCGTACCATCGGGCAATTTGGCAATCAGGTGTAGTACAATTGAGTCGGTGGCTGCGGGCCTTGCACCTTTACCATTGTTGAGAATAATATAGCGCACCCCATTGGGAAACATACCCACACCGGGCTTGTCTTTAATGGTAGCAAACAACAATTGTTCATCTCTTGATGCTTTTACTTTTTGAACAGATCCACGGTAAGTGATCAGATTTGATTCGATAACGGAATCAGGAATTACCCTGGTGCGGTTCTGAAAAATATCATCCAGTCCTCTGGAAAATAAGGTTGGATTAGAAATGGTGAATCCATTGTTAACGATCCATAAAGCCATGAATGCGCCTAATGTGTATTGAATAGAATCTTCGCGGGTTTGTAATTTTAATTTTTGTAAAGAGATGTTAGAAACCGGAGATTTAGCAACAGGTTTTTGAGCGTACAGATTCAATCCTAATAAAACCATGGTGATTAAAAGGATTGTTTTCATGCTAACTTTTTAGTGAAGTTAGTCATTATCATAAACAAGTTTTATTTGAATGTTGCTAATGTAAATATCCGCACATCATACCTAACCTTTCTACTTATAGCAAAGCCAGTTTTACAATTGATAGGCTCCGATGAATCTTTTCAAACGCTTTCTTGAGATTAAGAAGAGTGCGATATATAGATCTCAAAATTATCTGTATTCATAAATAATGATAATGCCATTTGTTCCTGTACCACCGGCAGTAGCTGAGTTACCTAATCCGCCACTTCCACCTGAACCATTACCGGTTCCGGTTACACCTGCACCAGCAGTAGCAGGAGCTCGGCCACCTGAACCGAAAGGGCTGGATGCTCCATTTCCTGCCATACCTAAAGAATTGGTATTTACAATCTTAACCCCATTAAAGCCCGGCATACCGGGTATATTAATATCGCCGCCGGCAGCAGTGCCACCAGCACCGCCTAAGGATATAGCACCAATGGTTCCCGTACCAACTAATCCACCACCACCACCGCCCGCAGTAATTCCTCCAAACACAACAGAACCTCCGGCAGTGCCACTGGCATTATTGGTTACACCTCCTCCTGTATTAATGGTGAAACCTTGCGATGTGGGATTAGTAAGTATTTCAATAACATACCCTCCGGCACCACCACCACCACCAGCAGAACCGTTATTGGCTAGCGGCCCACCACCACCCCCACCACCACCTACTACATGCACGATTGCTTTTCTGCAACCGGCACTTGGGGTATAGGTTCCTGTTGATGTAAATACCACCATTCTAATTAATCCATCCACTCCACTGAATGAGCCGCCCGTAATGGAGCCAGTCACGGTTAAATTAGTAAGCGTGCCCAATGTGGTTATATTGGTTTGGCTTGCCGTTGTAAGTGTTCCGCTAATAGTAATGGCATTAACCAATCCAGATACAGTCAAGGCGGTTTGAGTACCCAACGAAGTAATATTTGGCTGGGCAGCAGTAATTATGGTTGCACTAATGGTTCCTGCATTGATCAAACCCGAAACAGTAAGAGAAGATAAGGTACCCAACGAAGTAATATTGGGTTGAGCTACTGTACTAAGCACACCACTAAGTGTTGCTGCTGAAATATTGTTGGTAACTGTTAAACTGGTAAGGGTACCTATACTGGTAATATTGGCAAGTGACCCTGCAGAAAAAGTACCGCTGTACGTGCCTCCCTGAATGGTACCTGTTACAGTTAAATTGTTTACATCGATGGTTCCTGTAACGGATAGGCCTTGTGAGAACAGGCCGCTTGAAATACACAACATACCTGCAAGGAGCCAATTTCGAAGTGCTGTATTTTTCATTCGATTAATTTAAAAATAAATGAACAATGTTCCTAAAATTAAGAATTAAACCTTAATTAAAAAGTTTTAAGGACTTTCAGGTAACGTTACGCTTCTGTGCTGGAAAGTTCATAGCGCATTATTCTGTTTGCAATTTTATGCAAAATGAGGGGGGATTGATCAAATGTACCAATTACTGAACTACCGTAAGTGTATTAACCGTATTGGGTAAAGTTAAGCTTGCCGATCCATTTATGGAAAAAGTAAATGCCGTTACAAAAGCGCCATTGGTAATGGTTTTAATACCTGAATTACTAATCACAAGGATGTTATAGCTTGTAAAAGGAGCGCTATTACCGGTGATGGTTTGTGCACCGCTGCCGTTGTAATCAAAAGTATTACCGGTTACCACATAAGAAGTATTGGTTGCTGTAGGCGAAAAGATTCCGGCTACACCAATAGTTCCTCCGTTGGCAAATGTTATGGCTCCAGTTCCTTTATTTCCTGAAATGGTTAAGTTAAAATAATTAACCCCGGGAATATTCTGAGCAGTGGTTCCATTGAAATTTACGGTATTATTCGTTGCAGTAGCAACAAGATTGGTAATACCTGAGGTGCCTCTAATATTCAAATTGGCACTGGTGTTTTGGGTTAGCGTACCACTACCGGATAATGCTGTAGAAACAGTAAGCGTGCCATTATTCTGATAAGTTCCAGAAACGGTTACATTAGGTATTGATAGCGTACCCGTGATTGTTTTGGTGGTGCCACTCAACGTATATATCCCTGTACCTGCATTAAAGGTTCCTGAATTGGTAATACTGCCAGCTATTGTTACGGCTTCATTGGCAGCCGTGTTATTCCAGGTGGCGCCGGCGTTAACGATAACATCTCCGTTAAATGTTTTTGCACCGGTAGCAGAACTGATGGTAAAAACACCACTGGTTCCCGCTCCCACGGTAGTTGTACCCGCCACTGTTACATCAAATGCTGCTGCAGTAAAAGTAGTACCATTACCAATGGTTAATGTTCCATTGATGGTATACGATGCTATGGTTGTTACAGATGCAGTATTGCTGAGTGCAAGATTATTCATAACAGCAGGTAGCCCAGTTAAAGGCTGGGTTCCTGTTCCATTGTATTCATAATTACTTGCTGCATTAAAATTAACAGGGGCAGCGGTACCTGCACGAATAATGGAACAGTTACCGTTTGCAATGGTTGCATCAAACATACCTGTTGTGTTAGCAGTTTTCACCGTACCACCAGCCATCAAATTAAACGTACATGAGGTATTGTTAACCGTTAAATTAACCCTGCCAGTAGCCTGAAAAATAATGGTACCATACACGAACAAATCTGAACTAGAAGTATTTTTTCCTGCGATGGAAAGTGTAAACCCTGAGTTAATGGTTAGGCTTCCACTGTCGTTTAACGTAACAGACCTTCCGCCGCCACCTGATGCCCCAATAGCCCAGTTAGCTCCCTGCACAGCTACGGCAGCAGGACGAATATTGAATACATCCAGATCGGTGGTAAAATTGGCAGGATGTGCTCCGGTGCCATTAGAATTAACCCACCAGTTTATCGTATTGGATGGATCAGCTCCTGCATTGGAAGTAAAGAAATAGGTGGCAGCAAATGTTTTTTGCGAGAGTCCAAATAAAGAAATGATAACTAACAATAATAAAATCATTTTTTTCCAACACAAAATCAGCATTTGATGTTTCTGTTTTCGAAGGAGAAAATATGCTTTATTATTTTGCGACATTGACATACTCAGATGACTATTCAAATAATTATTCAGAATGGTTTTGATTAAATCATTCTGAATAACTATTATTTATTTTTTACAGGCTTGGGGTTGTTATTCAGATTTTTAATGAGTGCTTTCAGCTCAGCCATATCAGCTTCCAGTTTGTCAACGCGTTCTGATTGCTTTTTCAGATAGTTGATATCTGCTTTCTGTTGGTCAATAATTTTTTGCTGGTCTTTCATACCTTCTATCAATAGTGCTACCAACTTAGAGTATTCAACAGACTTGAATCCTTTCTCATCGGTACGAACTACTTCGGGAACTACTTTCTCTATTTCCTGGGCAATCAAACCTAATTGTCTGGTGTTATCAAAACCATTGTTAGGGAACTCTTCCGTTCTCCATAAATAGTTAACACCGCGTATAGAAAGAATTTTACCAAGTGCATTTTCTACTGTAGTAATATCTTTTTTATAGCGGATATCAGAAGTCTCATTTATGGCATTGGTTTTTAATTTACCGAACACCTCCAGTTTATAGCTACCACTTGGTGCACCGCCTACACCTACAACTGTGTTGGCACTTCCCAGAGTAATGGTATTACTTAGTGTACCGCCTGTTGCCATGTTAACCGTGGTTAATCCTGTTCCTGTTCCAACTTCTACAGTATTGGTTGCAGAAGACTGACCAAGGGTAATGGTTCCGGTTTGTGCACTAGCACCTATTACTATAGTACCTGCTGCACCTGATGCAGTAATGTTAGAAGTTGTAAAGGTTGTTCCACTGATAACAGATGCAGAGATGGTACCCGCTGCAATTACATTTGATACAGATAAATTGGTAAGCTGACCAAGAGAGGTAATACTTGCCTGTGCCCCGGCAGATAATGCACCGGATAAAGTGGCAGCCTGAACCGTACCTGTTACAGAAAGGTTGGTTAACTGACCAATTGAAGTAATATTCGGTTGCGCCGCCGTTCTGATAACACCACTTAAAGTAGCCGCACTGATATTATTGGTAACCGTTAAGGAATTTAAGGTTCCTAATGTGGTAATACTTGCCTGCGCACCGGCTGATAAGGCACCAGATAAAGTAGCAGCTGTGATATTGTTAGTTACCGTTAAAGAAGTTAAGGTTCCTAATGTAGTAATACTGGCTTGAGCACCGGCTGATAAGGCACCAGATAAAGTAGCAGCCTGAACTGTGCCTGTTACAGATAAGTTACTCAACCCGGTAAGATTGGTAATATTGGCCGTGGTAGAACTGATCACATTCGAAGCAACCGTGCCACTCACAGATAAATTACCTAACTGACCTAATGAAGTAATATTTGGTTGCGCTGCTGTTCTGATAACACCACTTAAAGTAGCCGCACTGATATTATTGGTAACAGTTAATGAGTTTAAAGTTCCTAAGTTAGTGATACTTGCCTGCGCACCTGCTGACAATGCACCAGATAAAGTAGCCGCAGTGATATTATTGGTTACTGTTAAGGAAGTTAATGTTCCTAAGGTAGTAATACTAGCCTGCGCTCCCGCGGATAATGCACCAGATAAAGTGGCAGCCTGCACCGTGCCTGTTACAGATAAGTTACCCAACCCGGCAAGATTGGTAATGTTGGCCGTGGTAGAACTGATCACATTTGAGGCAACCGTTCCACTCACAGATAAATTGGTTAACTGACCTAATGCAGTAATACTAGCCTGTGCACCCGCAGATAATGCACCAGATAAAGTAGCAGCCTGCACCGTGCCTGTTACTGATAAGTTAGCTAACCCAGCCAGATTGGTAATATTGGCCGTGGTAGAACTGATCACATTCGAGGCAACCGTTCCACTCACAGATAAATTGCTCAATTGACCTAATGCAGTAATACTAGCCTGTGCTCCCGCAGATAATGCACCAGATAAAGTTGCAGCCTGCACCGTGCCTGTTACGGATAAGTTAGCTAACCCAGCCAGATTGGTAATGTTGGCCGTGGTAGAACTGATCACATTCGAGGCAACCGTTCCACTCACAGATAAATTACTTAACTGACCTAATGAAGTGATATTAGGTTGCGATGCTGTTCTGATAACGCCACTTAAAGTTGCAGCACTAATGTTATTGGTAACCGTTAATGAATTTAATGTTCCTAGTGTAGTGATACTAGCCTGTGCGCCAGCTGATAGTGCACCGGATAATGTGGCAGCACTGATATTATTGGTTACTGTTAGAGAGGTTAATGTTCCTAATGTGGTAATACTGGCCTGAGCACCCGATGACAACGCACCCGATAAGGTAGCAGCCTGCACCGTGCCCGTTACCGATAAGTTAGCCAACCCGGCCAGATTGGTAATATTAGCAGTGGTTGAACTGATTACATTCGAAGCAATCGTTCCACTTACAGATAAATTACTTAACTGACCCAATGAAGTAATACTATTCAATGCCGACTGAGACAAGGTTCCACTTAATGTTCCTCCTTCAATAAGACCTGTTGTGGTGAAGGATGCTCCGCTAATTTGTCCAGATGGTGAAATGGCGAAGAAGTCTCCCGTAATACCCTTATTCAAAATAGTGATGCTACCATCCAATATGATGTTTAATGGCAATTCTCCTTTTAAGTAAGCTAGCTTGGTAACTTCCCCTACCCGTGCATAACCTGTGGTTATTTGATTACCATACAACATGAGACCTGTGTCATACCTCGATATTTTATTGGCAATAGGTAAATAGCTTACACTATCAGAATATTTAAGTACATGCCCATAACGTGCGTAGCCGGTATTGGGTGTTCCATTAACACCCAGATAAGCACTACCTGACAGCATGTTAGCTGTATCGTATGTTCTTACAATATTTTGGAAAGTTCCAATAGTATTGGAATCAATGTATTTAATTACATGTCCAGATCTGGCATAACCGGTAGTACTTGGCTCGTTACCATTGAACATGGCTGCCGTATCTGAATATCTGACAACACCACTGAATGTACCACCTGTAATAGTTCCTGATACAGTAAGATTTCCAAAATTACCGGTAGTGGCTGTTACAGCTGCTGACTGAACAGTTCCTGCTACAGATAAGTTAACCAATTGACCAACACTGGTAATATTGGGCTGTGATGCTTTTGTAATTGTTCCACTAAGTGAAGTAGCGGATATAGTACTTGCTGCAACAATACCTGATACAGATAGATTGGTCAGTTGTCCTAACTGTGTAATACCAGACTGCGTTCCTGCTGATAGGGCTCCGGATAAGGTGGCTGCCTGTACTGTACCTGCCACACTTAAATTGGTTAACTGACCAACACGGGTAATGTTAGGCTGCGATGCAGTGGTGATCACACTGCTGATTGTAGCTGATGTAATATTACCCGTTACTGTTAGTGAGGTTAAGTTACCAAGGCTGGTAATGCTGTTCAATGCAGAAGCGCTTAATGTACCGCTGAATGTACCACCTTCTATAATACCACTTACGCTCAGATTTGTCAATTGACCAACACGTGTAATGTTCGGTTGTGATGCAGTAGTTAATGTTCCAGATAAACTTGTTGCCTGGATAGTGCCTGTTACACTTAAGTTACCAAGACCTGTCAGGTTCGTAATGTTCGCAGTTGTAGAACTAATCACATTTGATGCGATTGTTCCTGCCACACTTAAGTTCGTCAGTTGACCTACACTCGTAATGTTAGGCTGCGATGCAGTGGTGATCACACTACTGATCGTAGCTGAACTGATATTGCCTGTTACTGTTAAGCTGTTCAGGTTGCCTAAGCTGGTAATGCTGTTCAATGCAGAAGCACTTAATGTACCGCTGAATGTACCACCTTCTATAATACCACTTACACTCAGATTTGTTAATTGACCAACACGTGTAATGTTCGGTTGTGATGCAGTAGTTAATGTTCCAGATACACTTGTTGCCTGGATAGTACCCGTTACACTTAAGTTACCAAGACCTGTCAGGTTCGTAATGTTCGCAGTTGTAGAACTGATCACACTTGATGCAATCGTTCCGGCCACACTTAAATTAGTTAACTGACCTAATGAGGTGATGTTCGGTTGCGATGCAGTGGTGATCACACTACTGATCGTAGCTGAACTGATATTACCTGTTACTGTCAGTGAGGTTAAGTTACCAAGGCTGGTGATGCTATTCAATGTTCCCGCTCCCAGTGTTCCGCTAAATGTGCCTCCCTGGATTGTACCGCTCACACTTAAGTTACTTAACTGGCCAACTGATGTAATGTTCGGTTGTGCAGCTGTGGTCAATGTTCCAGATACACTTGTTGCCTGTATCGTTCCGGTTACACTTAAGTTACCAAGACCTGTCAGGTTTGTAATGTTCGCAGTTGTAGAACTGATCACACTTGATGCAATCGTTCCTGCCACACTTAAGTTCGTTAACTGACCTACGCTTGTGATGTTAGGCTGCGATGCAGTCGTGATCACACTACTGATAGTAGCTGAACTGATATTGCCTGTTACTGTCAGTGAACTTAAGTTACCAAGGCTGGTAATGCTATTCAATGTTCCAGCTCCCAATGTTCCGCTAAATGTGCCTCCCTGGATCGTGCCACTTACACTTAAGTTCGTTAACTGACCAACTGA
>CALSAD010000015.1:0-82829 GCA_943372845.1 Chitinophaga pinensis
ATACCCCACCCCCCCCCCCCCCCTTACTTTTTAAAGGATAGTACAGGATAGTGAAGAAATAAAATCAAAATAAATTGTTAAGGAATGCAAAGTAGAATAGCTATAACACAAACAAATCAAACCGTGCCTTTGTGCCTTGGTGTGCAATTATTTTTCACACCAAGGCACAAAGGCACGGTTTAAAAAGACTACTTACTCTTTTTAAAACTTGCCCATGAAACAAACACTTACCTGCCTATTCATTTTATCTCTCACAGGCATAACACTCCACGCACAATCTTTACCTAAGAAAAAAGATATGCTCGATGTAATGCACCTGGCCAATACCTATTTCATGAACAAATGGCCCGATGCAGGTAAAACCGTTATTACCAATAAAGAAAGGCCCAGTAATTTATGGACAAGAGCCGTGTATTACGAAGGACTTATGGCATTGCACAGCATCGATAAACAACCCGTGAATTATGAGTACGCCGTTCAATGGGGCGATAAACACCATTGGGGTTTATGGGGTGGTACCAAAGTAAGAAATGCAGATAACCAGTGTTGCGGACAAACCTATATCGACCTGTATTTGATTGATAAAAAAGAAGAACGCATCAAAGACATCAAAGCCTGTATGGATGCGATGGTTGCAAGTAATAAGGTAGATGACTGGTCGTGGATTGATGCGTTGCAGATGGGCATGCCTGTGTTTACCAGGCTGGGTGTGGTGTTTAACGATACTGCTTATTTCAGAAAAATGTATGAGCTGTATGCGTTCACCAAATACCGGCATGGTGGCAACGGTTTGTTTGATACTAAAACAGGATTGTGGTGGAGGGATAAAGACTTTGTATATCCTGCGTACAAGGAACCCAATGGCGAAGGTTGTTATTGGTCGAGAGGCAATGGTTGGGTGGTAGCAGCATTGGTAAGAACCTTAGCCTTATTACCCAAATCAGATCCGCATTATGCAGAGTACCTGCAGGATTATACAACCCTATGTGCTGCCTTGTTGCCACTGCAAAGAGAAGATGGTTTCTGGAACGTAAGCCTCAAAGATCCAACTAATTTTGGCGGCAAAGAATTAACAGGAACGGCATTGTTTACCTATGGGTTTGCATGGGGTATTAACAATGGAATTTTAGATAAGAAGAAATACACGCCGGCCATTATCAAAACTTGGAATGCAATGGTAAAAGATTGTGTGCACCCTAACGGTATACTCGGCTATGTGCAGGGCACAGGTAAAGAACCCAAAGAAGCACAACCCGTTACTTACGACAGGATCCCTGATTTTGAAGATTTTGGTTTAGGCTGTTTTTTATTGGCAGGGAGTGAAGTATATAAAATGAAATGATAAAACGATTAAAACAAATTTTATAGTACCCTTCCACCATCCTAAATAAAACCTTGCCTCCGTGCCTTTGTGTGCAATTTATTTTCACACCAGGGCACCAAGGCACGGTTAAGAAATAGAAAGTAGAAGCGGGCACATTATTAAACAACCTACTGTTAGCCGCAGATTCGCAGATTAGTGATGTAATCTGCGAATCTGCGGCTTTTCTACTTCTACCCCTCACACGCTTACCAATACGTATCTTAACGTAACTTTAGGTAGCAGCTTTTTTTGGCACTACTAACTTTGCCAAAACAATCGATACCCTTTTGGAAGTATCAACCTATACACCATGAAAAAATTCAACTTTCTCTGTAGCATACTATTTACCACTATCCTCCTTGCATTAACCGCCTGCGGCTCTTCTAAAAACGCAATGCAAAATGATATTGTGCAGAATCTTTCGTGGCAAAAAGATAGTCTTATAGCTGATGGTGATGATGTTGATTGGAAAACACCCCTCACTATGCTGGATGAAAAATTGGGCATTGCCTATGCAGTGACTAACGACAAAGAACAAGTTTACATTCAGCTGAGTTCACAAAATGAAGCCACTATTCAACGCATACTGCGGGGTGGACTTACCGTTTACATCAACAACCATGGTGTAAAAGAAGAAGCCGGTGCTGCGGGTATCAGTTTTCCTACCGGCAACCGTATTCGCAAAGGAGATAAACTATTGAACGATCGTCCCGAATTACGGCAAAACAAACGGGTGGCATTAGATGCCGTTGAAGATTATTCTCTGTTTGGGTTTCAACAAATTAAAACACCAGAGAATTTTGATTACGGCAAACAAAATACCGAAGGCATTGAGTTAGGCATTGGATTAAATACAGCCCGTGCTTTAATTTATGAAGCGGTTATTCCATTGGCTTCTTTTCTTACTAAAAACGAATTACAAAGCTCAGCACGAAAAAGTATCAGCATCGGATTTGTGATTGAAAACCTGGTAGGTCAGGGCAATAACCGTGGCGGTGGTGGCGGACTATCCATTGGCGGCGGACTTGGCTTTGGCTCTTTCGGCAGTGGCGGTGGGGTAGGGTTATCCATAGGTAGTGGTGCGCTTGGCAGAATTGGTGGTGGCAAACAAGGCAAGCCCAACAAAATTTGGCGCGACATGCTTTTTGCCAGAGCACCCGCAACAAAATAAAACAACAGCTATTATTAACGTACATTCAGAACTGCTTACCCCTCTGCGAAACCTCCCCGTCCTCTGCGTCTCTGCGGTGAAAAAATAATTCATCGCAGAGACGCAGAGTTGCCTGAGTTTTCGCAGAGAAATAAATATTATCCACTCAATCTTTTTTATGGAAAACAAAACCTGGCACGAACGGCATATTGCATCTTTAAGTTTTGGCGATAAACTGGCCGATTCGGTTGCCAATGGTATGGGCTCCTGGCGTTTTATTATCTGGCAAAGTATTATTGTGGTTATCTGGATGGCGCTTAACGTGGTTGGTTTTATAAGACATTGGGATGCTTATCCGTTTATCTTACTCAACCTTATCTTCTCTACTCAGGCAGCTTATGCAGCCCCCATTATCATGATGTCGCAAAACAGGCAGAACAAGCGCGACAGGGAGCAAGCCTCGCAGGATTACCAGACCAATATAGAAGCCAAGGCCGAAATTGAAGCTTTGCAAATTCAATTGAATAAACTTGAAACAGAAAAGCTGGATAAGATCATTACTATGCTGGAAGAGGCTAAGTTGAAATAAGGATACTTCTTTTGGGTACCTCCGCATAAGATATTTACCGCATAGGCACGAGGGCTTAAGGTTCGCGAGGGGATGGGGCATAGCTGCTATCAACAGAACGCTTTGGCTTGAAATGCTGCCAGCGTACTTAATAAGTGCCCCCGTTTTGATTCTTAATAACCTTACTAAATGGATTGCGTATAGCCGGCAGATTTGTGTGGCTTTACGCAATTAGTGTTATTTGGGTTCCGTATATTTAAGTGCTAGCGGCAATACATTGAAACAGTTACAAACTACTACTAATATTATAACAGCAAACCAAACCTAAAAATGCTAAAGCGACTGACATTATTTATTCTTGTATCCTTTATTGCATGGCAAACAACAACAGCACAAAACTATCATAAGATTGATAGTTTACGTTTGGTGATACAGAATGCAAAGAAGGTAGATACCTCTCTTGTAAACAATTATCTTTCACTTTCTTTTCAATATACTTTTTATAAACCCGATAGTGGATTGGTTTATAATGAGATTGCCGGTAGAATAGCAGACAACTTGCATTTTGAACGTGGCAAATTCCAGCAGCAACTCGGCAAAGCACTCAATCACTCCTATTTAAGAAATGATTCTATTGCACTTAAAACTGCCTTTGCTGCTTTGAAGTTTGCAGAAGAAAAAGAAGATGCAAACTACCTGCGACCTGCATTAAGAAATTTAGGCTTAGTGTATTATAACATTCGACAGTTTGAAAATGCAATAGTATATGCCAAAAAAGCATGGCAATTGACCTCGCCAACCGATACATTAAAGGTAGTTAACCTATGTACAAATATAGGTGAGATTTATATTGATATGAACTTGGTAGATTCTGCAGCAACATATATAAACAAAGGACTTGAGTTCAGTAGACAGTCTAAAAGATTATCAACTTTTTTGTATTATCTAATGGGTAATATTTATCTTAAGAGGGGCCAATATGATTTAGCATTAAGTTTTTATAAAGAATCATATTACTTAGAAACCAATTTCTTCAAGAATGCAAAAGACATCATGGATATTGAAATTGGTATTACGCAAGTATTTGAAAAAAAGGGAAAGATAGATTCTGCTATCAGTTATGCTAAGAAAGCATATTATCATTCTAAACAAATGACTTTGCCACGAGAAAAATTAGAATCCTTATTATTGTTAACGTCTTTATACAAACAAAAAGGAAACATAGACAGTGCATTTGTGTACATTAGTTTAACATCCGATTTGAAAGACAGCCTTATTAATGCTGAAAAGTTCAGGACAATAGGATTGATGACTTTTAATGAAGAAAGCCGCCAGGAAAAATTAGCAGATGAAAAATCTAAGCTCAAAGAAGAACGTAATCACAATATCCAACTTGCCATTACTGCTATCGCCATTTTAAGTGGCATCATTTTATTTCTCTTATTAAGCAGAAGTATTATTGTAAGTCATAAAGTAGTTGAATTTTTAAATGTAGTAGTGTTATTGGTTGTGTTTGAATTCATCAATCTACTCATTCATCCTTTCCTAGAAAAAGTTACTAATCATTCGCCGGCACTTATGTTAATTGCAATGGTTGTAATTGCTGCAATTATTGTGCCTTTGCATCATCGCTTAGAACACTGGACAACCAAAAAGTTGGTAGAAAAAAATAAAGCCATTCGGTTGGCAAATGCTAAGAAAACAATTGAAGAGATAGAGTCGTCTAATTAATAGATTGATTTCATATGATAGCACATGCCGCTAACATTGCATAGCAGCGATTGGCGCTGACGAATAACATTCTTCAACTGCATCAAAATCCCAGCATAAGTTCCGACTGAAGAAATTCTGAGCGGTAATAGCATATATTATGATCTTTAGTAACTTCATTCAGCGACAATAAGCCATGGACGACGGAAGAGCATTCCCCAACCGCTTTAATGCTTGGACGTTACGCCCAATAGCCTACGATACATAAAATTTCTTTGAAAAAAATATATAAACACTCTAACTAATGGACACTACGCAAATATTTATAAGCTTAGGAAGTGCTGTAATTGGCGGTATTGTAGCGACTTATTTAAAAGCATTCTTAGAGAAAAAGAAGGAGATTGAAATTAGTTTACAAAAAATAACAGAGGATAAATACAAAGGCCTCTTAATTTTTATGGCTTGTGCAATCGACTTTGAAAAACGAAGATTTTTTTCCTTAAATGAACAAGTGGCGAACAAATCATCTGTAGACTATTTGAATCAAATAAAAAGAATATTATTATCATTCACTCTTATATTCACCTGATAATGTAATTGTAGCTTTAAAGCATTTTGTAAATAACCCTGACAAGGGAAATTATGTTAAGGTCGCAAAAGAAATGCGAAAAGACCTTTGGAATAAGAATACGAAACTGGATTTTAGCGAAATTCTCTTAGATTGATATTCCTGAGTAGAACACCAGCTTTCAGCATTTGTGGCTGGAAAGAATAGCGGTTTCATTTACAACATGTTTTGTCCTGTAAGGCTGACATTTTGACGAAAGCTCCAACATCCAAAAAATTTGAAAGATTAACAATTCTTAGTAGATTTGAGATATGAAGACGTTAACGCTCCAAATACCTGATAGTTTAGATGCAAAAGAAGCGCAGACGCTTTTCGCAGCTAAATTATATGAAAAAGGTTCTTTATCGTTAGGGCAAGCTGCAGAACTTGCAGGGTACTCCAAACGCACTTTCATGGAACTTCTTGCAAACTATGAAGTTTCAGTTTTTAATTATTCAGAGGCAGAATTAAATAAAGAGATTCTCAATGCACAAAGCTATCATCTCTGACACCAGTTGTTTAATCTTGTTAGACAAAATCGGTGAGCTTGAAATGCTGCATAAATTATTTGGATCAATAATTACTACCACTGAGATTGCAAGTGAATTCGGACAACCACTTCCTTCTTGGATTGAAGTAAAGCAGCCATCAGACAATACTTATCAATCAATTATTGAAGCGTCTGTGGACAAAGGTGAAGCAAGTGCTATAGCCTTGGCAATAGAATTGGATGATTGCTTACTTATCATTGACGATCTGAAAGGAAGAAAATTTGCAAATCAAATCGGTCTTGCAATTATTGGAACCATTGGAGTAATTGTAGATGCAAAACTTGCAGGCATCATCCCTTCTGTCAAACCAATATTGACTAAAATTAAGTCAACAAATTTCAGAATTACAGATGAGTTGGAAGCAATAATTCTGAAAAGATCCGGCGAATAAGCATCGATCAATAGTGCATAGGGGTTATGGCTTCGTAAGCAAGGAAGGTACCTAATGATAACTGTTTTGTCTTGAAGTAGATAGCCATAGCGTCGGAAGATTTTTCCCCAACCGCTGCAATGCCTGAACGTTAGGTGCAAAGTGCTAAGAACGACACAACTGCCAACACACAAATAGAAAAGAAACATAATTATAAAACAACAAAAGGACAAAATGAGAACTTTAAACAAAGAACTACAAAATTCGATTACACCGGCAATGGCAATTGACATTCTCAAAGAAGGAAATAATCGGTTCGTAAATAACCTAAAAGTAAACCGAAACCTTTTGCAACAGGCAAATGAAACTTCAGACGGACAGCATCCTTTTGCGGTAATTCTTAGTTGCATTGACAGCAGAACTTCGGTAGAATTAATTTTTGACCAAGGACTTGGAGACGTATTTAGTATTCGTATTGCAGGAAATATATTAAATGAAGATATTTTAGGTAGTATGGAATTCGGTTGTAAAGTAGCTGGTGCTAAAATCATAGTTGTATTAGGACATACAAAATGCGGAGCGGTAAAAGGTGCTTGCGACCATGTTGAAATGGGAAATCTGACTAGCTTGCTCACTAAAATAAGACCTGCCGTTGATGACGAGCAAACTACAAAGGAAAATCGCAACTCTGCCAATGGAGAATTTGTAGAAAAAGTGGCAACCATTAATGTAAAACGGACAGTTAAAGCAATAACAGAACGAAGCCCTATTTTAAAAGAAATGATGGAAAGCGGTCAAATTGGTATTGTTGGTGGCTCCCACGACATCGCAACCGGCAAGGTGATTTTTTATCATGATACGATAACTCAATAACGATAATTTTTATTATCCGCAAAGTGTTCCTTAACAGTTCTCCGCTTGTTCCCTCTGGGAGACATGCGAAGAACTGTTTTTTTATTGGCTTTAAGAATACTTTGCAGAGAATATAAAATTCCAACATTAGTTCCAGTTGAAGGAATTCTGATCGGCAGTAGCATATATCATCATCTTTAGTAACTTCATTCAGCAACAGATAGACATATGCGACGGAAGATCATTCTATAATCGCTTCAATGCCCGGGTGTTGGCAGTCATACAAAATTTGACGTCCTAAATATTTTAATAATACAAAATGCAATTACTTACATATTCTTTTCGATGGCTTACGATTCTGTTTTTATTTGTTGCTTTACAGGCGCAGGCGCAGAATGGGGCGGCTTATCAATATCCACCAAGTGAGGTTGTAAAGATTCACTCAAGGGTTTTAAACGAAGATCGCAAGGTGTATGTTCATTGCCCTAAAGTAGACTCAGCGGATGTAAACAAACGATTTCCCGTATTATACTTACTGGACGCTGACAATCATTTTGAACTTCTTGCTCAGTATGTCGATTATCTTAGTCGCCCAGATGTGTTAGCAATGCCTAAGATAATAGTGGTCGGCATTTCAAATACAAAACGAACAAGAGACCTTACACCAACAAATAGCATACTTAACTATGACGGCAAGCCAGATAGCAGTTCGTATAAACTCAGTGGCGGGAATGGATTTTTTTTACAGTTCATTGAGACAGAATTGATACCACTGATCGACAAAAATTACAAAACAGAGCCCTATAAAATTTTTGCAGGGCATTCCTTTGGTGGAATTGCATCTATTCATTGTATGTTAACCCATCCCGATATGTTTGATGCTTATATTGCTGTAAGCCCTTCGCTTTGGTGGGACAATGAGCATCTTTTGAAAATGACCGGTGAAAAACTGAAAAGTGGTTCAGTATTTAAAAAAATGTTTTTTTACAGCGATGGAAATGAGGGTGGAAGTAATTCGTCTTTTCATAAAAGTTTATTGAAATTAGATTCAACAATAGCTACAAAAAAGCTAAAAGGGCTTCATTATCTATATAAACATTACCCAACCGAAACGCATATGACAGAACCAGTTGTGGCTTATTTTGATGCGCTGCGATTTGTTTTTATGGAATGGGCAATGCATCAGTAAGAACAAAAGCCTGTGTGTAAATGCCTGTATCAATAACATGGTATGTTATTATCCGAAAATTGTTTTTATCATCCGCGAAGTATTACTTTGCCTTTCTCCGCATGCCTCCCGCCGCGGCGGAGATATTGCGGTTAGTACCACACAATAATATCGATATTGCAAATCTTCTTCATCGCACAAATGAAGTTAGGTCCATGTCCTGTAACCGATTTTTGAAGTAGTTTATGTAAACCATACCAAGTATACAACTACTGAGTGAGTGTAGCCGTAAATAGCTTCTTACTAACGTGGATGATACCTGCTTCTAACCGCAATGTCCCTGTTAGGAGACATGCGGAGAACTGTCTTTTTTTAAGTACCAACACAGTAACCTACATTCTGGTACTAATAAAAAAACTCCCTCTCTTTGCAGTAACTTTTCTCCTTATTTCTCCGTAAATTGTTATCATCCAAAACCACTAACGATGGCAACTTCCAGAAGAAAATTTTTGCAAACACTGGGGTCTTCCAGTTCTTTGCTGTTAGCCGGCTTACCGGCCATGGCTGATCAGTCAAACATCCAACAATTATTATCCGCAGTTAAAGTAAGTGCCAATGATAGGGTGCGCATTGCTTTAATTGGTTCGGGCATCATTGGTCATTATGATACCGATACCGCACTCAAAGTGCCGGGCGTTGAATTGGGGGCTGTATGCGATCTGTATCAGGGCAGATTAGACAGGGCGCAGGAGAAATGGGGTAAAGAAATCTTTGTTACCCGCAACTACAAGGAAGTGTTAGCCCGGAAAGATATTGATGCCGTTCTGGTTTGCACCTGCGATCACTGGCATGATCATATCACTATTGATGCACTCAAAGCCGGCAAACATGTGTATTGTGAAAAACCCATGGTACACCATGTAGAAGAAGGACTTGCCGTTGTGGCTGCACAAAAAGTCAGTGGCAAAGTATTGCAGGTGGGCAGTCAATCAGCCAGTTCTGTTTTATTTCTCGAGGCACAAAAATATTTTAAGAAAGGTATTATTGGTGAGCTGGCTTATGCAGAAGCGTATAACGACAGAAGTTCGGCCAACGGCGCATGGCAATACACCATACCGAATGATGCCAGTACCAAAACCATTGATTGGGATCGGTTTCTGGGCGATGCACCGAAAGTTCCTTTTGATCCCGTTCGTTTTTTCCGCTGGCGCAATTACAAAGCCTATGGTACAGGAGTAGCGGGCGATCTGTTTGTTCATAATTTTACCGGACTGCATACTGTAACCGGTTCCTATGGTCCGGATACCATTTATGCAGCAGGGGCCTTAAACTATTGGAAAGATGGCCGAGATGCTTATGATATTGTAAGCGGTGTTATGCGTTATCCCAAAACAGAACAGCATAATGGATTTCAATTTTTCACAAGAGTAAACTTAGCTGATGGGGCAGGTGGCGGCGCCAGCAATCGTTTTATTGGAACAGAAGGTGTGATAGAAGTAAAGTCAAACAGTATTAAAATAAAACATTTTAAACGACCCGTTGCCCCCAGTATTGGCGGATATGATTCGATGGAGAGTTTTACGAAAACCATGCAACAGTCTTTGCTGGCTGAATACAATGCAAAGTATAGTGCCGAAGACAGGAAAGCAAAAGATGGAGAGGAAATTATTTTTGAATCGCCCAAAGGTTATGATAGTCGCCTGGATCACATGATCAATTTCTTCGAAGCCATCCGCACCAATAAACCCATACTGGAAGATGCCTCTTTTGGTTTACGTGCTGCCGGCCCCGCCATTCTCTGTAACAAGAGTGTAGAAAAGAATCGCGCCATTCATTGGGATGCCAAGAATATGAAAGTGATTCCCGAAAAAGCATAACTACAAATAACCGTGCCTTCGTGCCTTGGTGTGCAAATTACTTTCTCACACCAAGGCACTAAGGCACGGTTTAAGAATACACAACCGCTTACCTTACTCATACAATTGCTTA
Organism: Chitinophaga pinensis; assembly: GCA_943372845.1. GTDB lineage: Bacteria > Bacteroidota > Bacteroidia > Chitinophagales > Chitinophagaceae > Sediminibacterium > Sediminibacterium pinensis_K. Next base: position 10,329 of record CALSAD010000015.1, read on the forward strand.
TTCATGTATGTATCCAAATGCAAATACCTTTTCTTCGCTTGTAGTTTGTTGGTATCCTTGGTATCTGCACAAAAAAATACCCAAATAGAAACCTGGCTAACCAATCCCTCAGCTAATGTGCTGTTTGTAAAGCAACCACTATCATTATCTTTTTCAAGTAAGATAAATAATCAGCAAGTAATCATTGTTGATGATAAACAAACTTTCCAAAGCATGGATGGTTTTGGGTTTTCGCTCACGGGTGGGAGTGCTGCTAATTTAATCAAGATGACTCCGCATGCGAGAGCTGCCATACTGAGAGAATTATTTGCTACTGATAAAAATAATATCGGTATCAATTATCTACGTATTAGTATTGGCGCTTCTGATTTAAATGAAAAAGTATTTTCGTATGATGATCTCCCTGCAGGAGAAACAGATCCCGATCTGAAAAAGTTTGATTTGGGTCCCGATAAAAAGGATGTGATCCCTATTCTGAAAGAAATATTGAAGCTAAATCCATCTATCAAAATCATGGGCTCGCCCTGGTCGCCACCGGTTTGGATGAAGAACAATAAAGATACACGTGGCGGAAATCTGTTACCTGAATATTATGGATCGTATGCAACCTATTTTATCAAATACATTCATGAGATGCGTAGGCAGGGCATTCGTATTGATGCCGTAACCGTGCAGAATGAGCCCTTACATCCCGGTAACAATCCCAGTTTACAAATGCTGGCACCAGAGCAGGCATTGTTTGTGAGGGATTATTTAGGGCCTGCATTTAAAAAAGCGGGGATCACTACCAAAATCATCATTTACGATCATAATGCAGACAGACCCGATTATCCCATTCAGATTTTAAACGATACTGCTGCGAGAAAATTTATTGATGGATCTGCTTTTCATTTATACGGTGGAAAGATTGTAGCACTTGCTGATGTACACAAAGCACACCCAGATAAGAACCTTTATTTTACAGAACAATGGATTGGCGCACCCGGAAATTTTGCCGGCGATATTCCCTGGCATGTTGAAAATCTAATCATTGGTGCCAGTCGCAATTGGTGTAAAACCGTATTGGAATGGAACCTTGCATCAGATGCCCAATACCAACCACATACTGACCGTGGGGGTTGCGACAAATGTTTGGGTGCCATCACGATTGATAAAGATAGGGTGACCAGAAATCCGGCGTATTACATCATTGCGCATGCAGCCAAATTTGTAAGAATCCGTTCTTTACGCATTCAATCTAACCTGTTAGAGGGTTTACCCAATGTGGCTTTCAAAACAGCTTCGGGTAAAAAGGTATTAATTGTATTGAATAGTAGCAAAGAAGGCAAAGCGTTTGCCATACAATACAAGGGCAGCAGTGCGGTAACTCAATTGCCCGCAGGTGCCGTAGCTACTTATGTTTGGTAAGTCTTATTTGGAACTGTTGCGCTCTATTAAACTGCTTTTTAGTACAATCTTGTCAATGCGGTTACCAAATGTTTTTTTCTCAATCATCCGGAAAAGTAAGGAGGCAGATTCTTTGCCTATTTCAAATGCCGGTTGCGTAATGGTAGATAAGGAAGGATTCAGCAGTGAAGCGGTTCTTAAGTTGGAAAAACTGATGATCTTGATTTGCTGTGGTATTTTCAGTTTGATTTCGTTACAAACATAATAGGTAGAGATAGATAGTTTTTCAACTGTAGAAAAAATACCATCGGGCCTGTCTTTTTTAGACAATAATTTTTTGATCAATTCCAGGTTGGCCGTATTATCATTGGTACATTCCACAATGAACTTGGGATCTTCTTTTAGCTTGTATTTTTTCAGTGCATCCTTGTATCCATCCATTCTTTTATGAGTTATAGATAGCAGGCTGGATAAAGACAAACAGGCAATTTTTTTACAGCCTGCTTTGATCAGGTGTTCGGTTGCTTTAAATCCGCTCTCATAATCATCGGTGGTAACGGTGGGGCAGTTCATCATTTCAGGTACGCGATCAAAGAATACCAACGGTATACCGGTGTCTTGCAAGGCAGTAAGGTGTTTGATGCTTTCTGTATCGCGGCACAAAGAAATCAATACGCCATCAACCCGGCCACCCTGCAGGTGCTTGATGGTAGATTCTTCATTCATAAAATTTTCGTGGGTAAGGTAGGTAAGTACATGGTACCCTTTTTGCTGGGCAATCATTTGTATTCCATCAATGGCCAATGCGAAAAAGTTATTCGCTATCTCCGGTATTACTACTGCAATGGTGATACTTTTTTTTCTGCGTAAACTACTGGCAAAGGGGTTGGGTTGGTAATTGAGTTTTTCAGCCATGGCCCGCACCCTTTTTTTGGTTTCGGCACTGATCTCATAACTGTCGCGAAGGGCTTTTGATACAGAGGAGATAGACAGGCCAAGCTCTTCAGATAATCTTTTTAAATTGATGCTACTCATACAAAGATTCCACTAGGTTTATAGGGTTTGACAAGGCAATCACCTGGTTGGACTTCTAAGATAATTGTTTTTACGAAAAATAGAGAAAACGTTTTCGTAAAATTTACGAAAACCCGCCGTAGTTGGTCAGGCGACCAACTACGGTTGCTTAATTACACTCCGCGTAAACTCTGAAAACTCTGCGGCTCTGCGGTTGGAGCAAGTTCAATCAACCGCGGAGCCGCAGAGAACAGAGAGTTTTTCGCAGAGAAAAATTGGTATAAGAATAAAATACTCTTTTCTATTTATTTCTTCCTTTTCATCTCTCTATATCTCATCATCGCTTCAATATAATAATAGTCGGCATAGGTAAGGGGAACATCTACTTCGGATGATCCGGGTAAATGTCCGGTGCTGTGTTTTAAAATAAATCCACCGTTGGTAAGGGTTGTAGCCGTATACGTTGGGGTTGATAACGTACGGATGATGTCTTCTGCAAAACCCATATACGCATTTCTTTTTGCTGCATCATATTTACTCAACTCCAATAAAGCCGATGCCGTAATGGCTGCTGCCGAAGCATCACGATATGTGGCAGGTATATCGGGTGAGTTATAATCCCAGTAAGGTATTTTATCTGCGGGCAGATTGGGGTGTGTCATCAGGAACTTCGCAATCTTGTTTGCATGATCGAGGTATTTTTTGTCCCTGGTTGCACGATACATGACCACATAGCCATACAAGCCCCATGCCTGTCCTCTGGCCCAGGCAGAATAATCTGCATAGCCCTGAGCGGTTTGCTTATGTGCAATGGCTCCCGTTGCAGGATCGTAGTCAATAACATGCCAGGAACTGTAATCCGGCCGGTAATGGTTTTTAATAGTGGTATTGGCATGTGTAACGGCAATTTTATAATAAGATGAATCGCCACTGTATTTGGTTGCCCAGAACAACAGTTCCAGGTTCATCATATTATCAATGATCACCGGAAATTTCCATTTGGCAGATGCATTCCATGATTGGATACAACCCACAGCAGGATTGAACCGGGTGGATAATGATTTGGCACTATTCAATAAAATCTCATCATACTCTTTGGAAGGTTTTAGTCGATTGGCATTACCAAAACTGCAAAACATCATAAACCCCAGATCATGTGTGCCTTTATTGAATTGTTCTTTTTCGAGTAATTTTTCTGCACGGCTGGCTTCATTCCATAAAGAAGCGTCTTTAGAATATTCATACAAATAATGCAGGGATCCCGGATAAAATCCACTGCACCACCAGCTTGATTTACTCGTTTCAGATTTTTTGGTTAACGGATAATAGGTTTTAGGTAATACATCGGGAGGTAGAAGCGTACCCATGTATTTGTATTCTATAATGGCCTTCTGTAATGCCGTGTCTATTATTTTTAACAGGTCTATTTTTGGTTTGGCAGGTTGCTGTGCAAATACAAAAGCAGACAAAGGAAGGAGTAAAAATATAAGCAGTTTTTTTCTTCTCATACAGTGGTGATTTTAGAATTCAAAAAAAGTAAAATAGAATGCCACACCCTAAGGTATGGCATTCCTTTTTTTGCTTAATAACAATTGAAAAGGACCATTTAATATTTAATTATCAGGTATTTTATCCAGCGCCGGAACATTTAACTCTGCTCCGGTATACCCAATATTCTGGTTGATCCGCCCATCTGAATTACCATTAATGGCAGATTGGGGGATAGGCCACAATACATGGAATTGACTGATTTTCATCATATCCTGGTGCAGCGTGATAAAATTATTTTTGTAAAACATATTCTTTTCCAGAATTCTATCTATCATAAAGTTAGAAGCAGAGAAGTTAGCCAGTGTATAGGTTTTACCGTTGTAGGCTTGTCCGGTTTTGGCAAACAAATACGCTATTCTGGTTAATTCTGTTTTACGTCCTTCTTCATAATACAATTCTCTTGCTCTTTCATCCAACACCGTTCCAATATTGATATTGGCAGAATTGGTATAAGCTGCAGCTTTAGCTCTTGTTCTTACTGCATTGATATCAGCCATGGCAAGGTCTCTTTGTCCTTTCCATACATAGGCTTCTGCACGTATCAGGAAGGTCTCAGCCAAACGCATTACATACCAATCTGTATGACCACCCCGCATAGGCGTGTTCTCTGTATCGGGAATATAAATTTTATAGTGAGGCCATGGGAACCAGGTGCGCAAGGTATCTGAACATAAAAGTGTAGTTCCATTATACAACTGCAATCTTTGACCATAGGCAGGATCGGTACCTTTCAAGGCAGGGCTGCTGTAACGCAGGTTTTCCATATTCACCCAGTTGCCGGATGTGGTATCATGCCTAAGGTCATTTACATCATCCCATATCTGACTGTAGTGGTACGAAGTAGAACGGCAACGGCCAATACCACGACCATACCATTGCATCAGATCGATTTCAATATTGGCCAGCGGAGAAATACCTACATTACCACTTGGGGTTCTGATACCTGCGATAGAAATACCCGGTGCTGCATTACGCATACTTTGTATACCACCTGCAAAGTTATTAGGTATACCAAAACGCTCAGTAACAAGGTAAAGTACTTCTGTATTGGCAGCGGCGGCTTTATTATCAGGGCGGTGCAAATCCCAGGTGATGTTTTTGTTGGGATTACTGGCATCAACACCAAAACGATTGGTCATTAATTTGTAAGAACCCTGGCTGATCACGGCCGTACTGGCTGCAATAGCTTCATCAAACAAGCCCAAAGAAAGATTGATTTTTGCCAACAGGTGATACACAGCGCCTCTGTTCACATCACCTTTATCTGCTGTCCATGGCACATGCTGAACGGCAAAGTCAAGATCTGTTTTCATACGCTGTAAGATCACTTCTCTTTTTACAGAGGCATAATCTGTTTTGGCACTGGTTAATTCTTTCAAAGGGCAGGGCACATCGCCAAACTGGTTGGTTAAGCGATAGTAGCTGTACGCCCTGTAGAAATACGCCTTTCCTAATATGATGTTTTTGGTGGCTTCCGGGATAGCGGTTGCTAACGGTAAGCGCGAAACAATGGTATTCGCTAAACGAACACCAACCCATTCCTGGTTCCAGTACCAGCCAATTTTATTAAAGTCGACATTATTTAACTGGGCATCAGGTTTGATCTGTAAGTCCATATTTTGTGCTGGACCGGTTTTATCATCCGTACCTTCTACCGACACTTCAGAAAAGATCAATTCAGAAATAATGGGAGCACCATCACCATACCATTCGTCGCGTAAGTTTCTGGCGCAACCATTCAGGGCTGCATTAAAACCTACCACATCGGTAAGGGTATTTTCTGGCGAATAAATGGAGAGAGGCTTGGGTTCCAGCCAATCTTTTTTACAACCTTCCAATATCATCGTACCCATGATGACGAAGGTTGAAAAACGTAGTATGTTATATAAATTTTTCATTTGTATTTTCATTTTACAGGTTATCTTATAAGGTAACGTTTAAACCGAAATTATAAGTGATCGGGGTTGGCGCAATGTTGGTACCACCACTGATTGTGTTACCGTTGCCATGGTATTCCGGATCAAAATATTTCCAGTCAGAGAATACACCTGCATTAACTACATTGAAATAAACTTTCAATAAATCTATTTTCCATTTTTTGGTTATTTCTGTAGGAATAGTATAGGCCAGACTGATATTACTCAATCGGATAAAAGATGATTTTTTAAAGTGGTTCCATGTGATACCACCACCTCTTTGTCCATACAATTTTCCATATTCGTTCGAAGGATTGGAAGGTGTCCAGTAAGGCACCTGATAGAAGTTTACGCGATCATAGAATACAAGTCCCTGGTTTCTTTCACCATTGGTTGCTTCATTAAATCGGGTAATCTGACCAATTTTTGCATAGAGGGTAAAAGAGAAATCAAAATTCTTGTAGATCTTAAATTCATTCCTCAGGTTCCAGGAATATTTTGGTGCGGCATCGCCAATAAATCTTTTATCAGCAATGGTGTATTTGCCATCACCATCACCATCTATCAATCTGAAATCACCTGGTGTGAATCCAAATGTTTTTGCCTTGGCAGCATCTGCTGTTTGCCAAACGCCATCAATAGGATAATCAAAAACAGCACTAATGGATTTTCCAATGAACCAGCCATTGTTGATGTCATCTTTTTCTGATACACCGATTTGTTTACCGGTTGCATCATAATCAGGTGTGGCACCATATAAATGAACGATTTTATTTCTATTGGCCCAGATGGCAAACGTAGAATTCCAACTGAAATTCTTTTTCTGAATGTTGTTTGTGTTCACAGTAAATTCAAATCCTTTGTTCTGTACTTCACCCAGGTTAATCAATACAGAACCAAATCCGGTTACGGTAGGTAAGGAACGGTTAACCAGCAAATCTTTGGTGGTTCTGTTATACACATCAATAGAACCGCTCACTTTGCCTTTGAAGATAGAAAAGTCAAGACCAAAGTTGGTGGCGCTGTTTCTTTCCCATTTCAAATTGGTATTGGCAAGGTTACTTGCAGTAACATAAGAAGTATTGTATGTGGTTCCTCCAGAAGTAACAAAATTGTACGTACCGGCAGTAAGGTTTGCCAGTGCGGCATAACGACCAATTTGACGGTTACCATTTTCGCCATAAGAAATTCTCACTTTAGCATAATCCAACCATTTGTTGGTGTTTTTCATGAAGCGCTCTTCGCTGATGGCCCATGAAAAAGCAGCAGATGGGAAAGTGGCTCTTGGATTTAATTGACCAAAAGCAGAATAGCCATCACGCCTTGCTGTTACAGTAAGGAAGTAACGTTGCTTGTAATTGTAATTGATACGTCCCATTAAGGCATCACCTGTTTCGTATTGATCATCACTCGATACAATAGGAGGAAGTGTACCTGCCTGGATGGCATTGAAACCAAGGTTATCATTTGGCGCAAAATTTTCAGCTTGTATATTGGTATTCCATGATTGGAATTTTTCTGCATTTACGAGGAAAGTGGCTTCAAAAGTATGGTCGCCAAATTTCTGGTTCCAGCGAAGGATATTATCCAACTGCCATGAATACACCGTTTGGTTTCTTCTGTTTACAATACCCCTTCTGGCAGCAACATCCGGCTTTAAAGCTGATACATGCTGGTATTCGCGCAAGCCTTCATAGCGTGGAGAAAAGTTAACCTGGTAAGAAAAACCAAAGGGTAATTTTCCTTTCGCAAATAAAGAAGCGAAAAAGTTATCGTATTTGTACAAACGTTTTGTGTAGGCCTGATCGAGGAATGGGTGTGTGTTAGAACCCGGATCATCATTAGGACTTTGCCTAACTGTTACACCATCCGGTGCATAAAATGAACCCCATGGTGTGGTAGATGCGATATCACCAAACCTTACAGGAACCGTACTTTCATCCCTGTTGGAATATTGAAAATTCATACCCACGGTTAAGAACTCCGCCGCTTTGGCTTCTAAATTAAAACGGGTACGGAATGTTTTGTACGTATCGCCAACGGTTAAACCCTCATTGGTTAAATAACCCAGCGAAAAATAATAATTATAGTCATCCCTTCTCTGTGCAATGCTTACCGTATGGTCATGTTGTAAAGCCTTGTCATTGTAAATTAGTTTTTCCCAGTCAAGCGATTTGCCTGCTTTATAGTTAGCCAATTCAATTGGTTTAAACTGGTTACGGGCAAACCACTCTGTAACAGGATCACCTGCAGGATTCGCACCATTTAAAGCAAACCACTGGTTAAGGGTAAAACCGGAAGGTAATTTGGATGGGTCAGTAAACAAATATTGTATACCTGGTTTAGAAGTTGAGTCAAAATTGGTTTTTGCCCACTGCGCATCTGAACGGAACTGTAAAATTTCCGTTTCATTTAAAAGATGCGGCTGCTTGGCCAGTTTATTCATACCAAGATTACTGTTAACGGTAATCACCGGCTTTCCCTGTTTTCCTTTTTTGGTTGAGATCAGAATAACGCCGTTGGCAGATCTGGCACCGAATACGGCTGCAGAGCTGGCATCTTTTAAAATGTCGACAGTAGCAATATCATTAGGATTGATATCTGCCAATGAGCCGGGATAGATTACACCATCCAATACAATCAAAGGATCAGAGCTGGCCGTAAGGGTACCTTTACCTCTTACCTGTAAACTGGCGCCTGCCCCTTTGGTACTGGGGTCAAAACCAACATCCAGGCCGGGTGCATTACCGCGTAACATATCCTGAATAGATCTTGGATTTTCGTTTTCCAGTTGCGCGGCTTTTACCTGGCTAACGGCACCGGTAAGATCTTTCTTGGTACGCGTACCATACCCTACTACCACCACATCATTCAATCCTGAAACTTCTTCAGTTAATGATACAGTAACAGGGCTACCATTGGTAACCACTTCTTTTGTTCCAAAACCGGTGAAGCTGAAAACCAACGTAGCTTTTTCTGGTACATTGGCAAGGGTAAATACACCCTGTGCATTGGTAGTGGCACCCCGCTTAGTTCCCTTAATGGTAACGTTAACGCCTTCCAATGGTGTGTTCTTGGCGTCAGATACTTTTCCGGTTATGGTAGAGGGTGGGGGATTAAGGGCGGATAATTTGTTTTCCACCCTTCCGGCTTTTGCCGGAATTGCAATGGTCCCGGCTAATATCACAAAGCATACCAAGCGTAGTATGCACGTGAAAGGGACTGCTGTAAAAGCATTCAGATTTGTCTTCATAAATGGCAAGTTGGTTTTGATGAATAACAGTAAGCAGGGGCAATCGAACCCTTTTTCAGCAAACTATTAATAGTATGTTAAATTAAAATACTTTCTGAAGTATCAATCAATCGGGAAGAATTTGTGGCACTATTTCTACGAAAAGGTTTTCGTAGATTAAGTAATAGTTGGCGGTCAGTTAACGCTAAATTTAATCGTTGTTTACACTTCGCCAAAACAATTTAACGCTTGCTGAATGAGAAAAAATATTCTCTATCCATTTACATTGGAAGGGTTTTGCGCAACCCTTATGGCAAGGTTTCTTTTACGAAGTAAACAGCCTGTCTATCAATTTAGTATCACTGCAAATGAACCCGTAGGCCAATTGGGGTTAGATAACCTGAACCATGTACTGGCGAACAAAATCGGGAACTCTTTTTTTACAGACGGATTTCTGCACAGGAATGCTGCATCTGTTTTTCTAAATAAGGTAAACCGGCAGGTGCGAAAAACTTTTGCAGCCGGGATAGTGTTTTGTAAGGATCTTTCCTCAACAATTTTTTTCGATACACCTTCTTATCATTTTTCAACTAAACTATTTGTAACATGCGTAAACCGGAATTGAAAAAATGCAAATGGATCTTTATATTGTTACTATGCGCTACTGCACAGGTATTGTTTGCAAAAGCACCGGGTACTTTAAAAGGCAGCAATGTATTGGTGTATACAAAGAATGGCAAAGGCTATGTGCATGATAATATTGCTTCTGCAGTAGCCAGCATTAAAGAGTTGGGAAAAGCAAATGGATTTACGGTGACTGTTTCGGACGATGCAGCTGTTTTTACAGAAGCCAATCTAAAAAAATACAAGTTCCTTGTTTTTACCAGTACCAATAACGATGTGTTTGATACAGATGAACAACGGGTAGCTTTCAGAAGGTACATAGAAGCCGGTGGAGGTTTTGTTGGCGTACATTCCGTTACAGGAACGGAGCGCAACTGGAAATGGTTTAAACAGATGATCGGCGAAACTTTTTCCTGGCATGCGAAAGGACAAAAATTTCGTATAAAAAATATTGACCCCACACATCCTTCCATGAAAGGTGTTCCAACGAGTTGGGAACGAGAGGATGAATGTTATTTTGGAAAAGAACTGTACCCGGGTATGAAAGTGTTGATGGTGCATGACCTCAGTTCCTTGCAAACCGACCAGGCTGACCTGATACAAAAAAATCAGGGTTCTTTTGTAGATTATTATCCTGCCGTATGGTACCAGCATTTTGAAGGAGGGAATGTTTGGATCACTACCTTAGGGCATAGCAAAGAAAGTTATCAGGATGCGGTGTATAAAAATCATTTGTTACAAGGGCTGAATTTTATCGCTAGCCAATATAAAGGATTAAATTATACCCGTGCACATGCCATTAAAAAAGACGATCCATTAAAAAACTAATACTATGTCAGAGAAAAAACCATTCAACAGAAGAGATTTTGTGAAAACAACTTTCAAAAGTGGCGTAGCTACTTCGTTGGCCATTACCGGATTTCCTACCATTGTACCGGCTTCGGTATTTGGGAAAAATTCGCCAAGCAATCAACTCAATATTGCTGCCATTGGGGTAGGACGTATCTCACGCGATCATGATATGGCCGAAACGCTCAAGTATGATCATGCAAGGATTATGGCTGTGTGTGATGTAGACAGTAAACGCCTGGAAAACGGGAAAAAGTATGTAAACGATTTTTACACAAAGAAAACAGGTAAAGCATACGATGGCGTAACCATGTATAACGATCACCGGGAGTTGCTGTTAAATAAAGATATTGATGGGGTTCTAATCAGTACACCTGATCATTCGCATGCGTATTTGGGCATACATGCAGTAGAAGCAGGTAAAGATGTGTATCTGCAAAAGCCCGCTTCTTTAACCATTGCAGAAGGAAGGGCTTTGAGTAATGCAGTTCACCGTACCGGAAGAATATTGCAGATTGGCAGCCAGCAAAGATCCTCCACGCAATTTCGTTATGCAGCTGAGTTGGTGCGCAATGGCCGTATTGGTACATTAAAAACCGTGTATGTAGGATTGCCCGGCGATCCTGGTGGAGACGAGGAACCTGAAATGCCCATCCCCAAAACATTGAATTACGATGCATGGCTTGGTTCAACACCCTATGCTTATTACACAGAAAAAAGAGTACATCCGCAAAACGATTATAGTCGCCCCGGTTGGTTACGTTGCGAACAGTTTGGTGCCGGTATGATCACCGGTTGGGGTGCACACCATGTGGATTGTGCGCATTGGGGTATGGATACAGAATATACGGGCCCCATTCAAATCTCTTCTTCCAAAGCAGAATTTCCTTCGAAAGGATTATGGGATGTACATGGTCTTTTTCAAACAGAAGGGATCTATGCGAATGGCGTAAAAATGATCATCAGCAATGAACTGCCTAATGGAATTAAGTTTGAAGGAACAGAAGGCTGGATCTTTGTAACAAGAGGTAATTACCGCGCCAGTGCCAGTGATCCGGTACAGAGTGATTCAAATACAAAAGCACTTACTGCCAGTAATAATAAAATCATTACTTCGGTAATCGGAGCGAATGAAATTAACCTGTACAAAAGTGAAGAGCAACATGGTAACTGGCTGGATTGTATCAGAACAAGAATGCAGCCGATATCTCCGGTAGAAGTGGGGCACCGTTCCTGCTCCACCTGTTTACTGCACCATATTGCGATGAAAGTGAAAAGAAAAATTAACTGGGATCCGATGAATGAACGTTTCATTAATGATGATGAAGCCAATGGCATGTTGAACAGGCCGCATCGGTTTCCGTATGAGGTGAAGGGATTGGATTAAGATAGCTATTAGCTTTTAGCTGCTAGCTGTAAGTGATTAAGAGAAGTGATATATTATTGATGATACTATGAGCATTATATAAATAGATAATGAAGAAGCAAAAAATTTTCTTAGCTGGGTATGGATTATTACTGATGACAAACCTGAATGCGCAGCAGCCGGTAAAATTGATTACGCTGGATCCGGGACATTTTCATGCGGCACTGGTACAGAAATCTATGTATCCGCAGGTAGATCCGGATGTACATGTATATGCTAAAAAAAGTGGTGATCTTGATCAGCATCTGGGTAGGATCAAGAGTTACAATGCATCCGCAACAGCGCCAACCAACTGGAATGAAATCGTATATGAAGGGGATGATTTTTTTGCAAAAATGTTACAGGAGAAAAAAGGCAATGTGGTGGTATTGGCAGGAAACAACCAATTGAAAACAGATTATATCCTGAAATCAATACAAGCGGGCTTTCATGTTTTTTCCGATAAGCCAATGGTGATTAACGAAAAAGGCTTTGGTCAGTTAAAAAAGGCATTTACCATTGCCAAACAAAAAAATAAATTGCTCTATGATATCATGACTGAGCGTTATGAAATCACTACTGTTTTGCAAAAGGCTTTTGCTATGCAGCCTTCTCTGTTTGGTGTATTGCAAAAGGGAACCTTGGCAGAACCTGCCGTAACCAAAGAAAGTATACACCATTTTTATAAATATGTATCGGGCTCTGTGCTTACACGCCCTGCCTGGTTTCTGGATGTAGAACAGGAAGGCGAAGGTATTGTGGATGTTACCACGCATCTAGTTGATCTGGTACAGTGGGAATGCTTTCCCGGTGTAACATTGGATTATACAAAAGATATCAAAATTAATACGGCTAAAAGCTGGACAACCGGTATTAATAAAGACCAGTTTACAGATGTAACCAAGCTAAAAGAAGTGCCCGCTTACCTTGCTAAATACACGGATAACAATAGTATAATAAATGTGCCCTGCAATGGGGAGATTAATTACACACTAAAAGGTGTGCACGCCAAAGTATCCGTGATCTGGAATTACAAAGCTCCTGATGGAACGGGCGATACGCATTACTCCATCATGCGCGGTACCAAAGCCAACCTGGTGATCAGGCAGGGGGCGGAGCAGCAATTCAAGCCAACGCTGTATATAGAACCTTTACAGCCAACAGCAGCCTACGCGCAGGTGGCACAAAAGGTTGCAGAAAAAATAGCACAACAGTATCCCGGTATTTCTTTGAAAAAAAATGAAAAAGGTTGGGAGGTGATTATTCCCGAATCATTTAAAGAAGGCCACGAAGCACACTTTGCAAGGGTTACAGAAAAATACCTCGAGTATCTTTCCAAAAAAAATATGCCGTCATGGGAAGTGCCGAATATGCTGGCCAAATATTACACCACTACGCAGGCACAAAAAATGGCTGCAAAAAAATAAGTTATGAAAACACCTACTCGCATAACCAGATTGCTTTTCGTAAGCTGCCTGTTTTTTTTAGCTGCTGATGTTGTTGCACAGGTTAAATCCACAACTGCCTTACAGGGTACTTATCGAACCATTTTTGAAATGCTTCGCGATGTTCCCGGACTGGAAGTGAAAACAAGTACCGACCGCAGTGGTGGCAGTGTGATTGTAAGAGGGGTGAGCAGTTTGAATAACCAGAAGCCACCCTTGTTTGTAGTGGATGGCGCAGTATATGCCGGTGATATTTCAAGTATTAATCCCCAGGATGTGGATGCGATCAGTGTATTAAAAGATGCCGCTTCCGCTACAGCCTATGGCGCGCAGGGGGCAGCCGGTGTTATTTTGATCACCACCAAAAAAGGGCAAGGCCTTTCTTCAAAAGCGTCGGTTGTTTCGCATGAAGGGTCGGCGTACAAGTATTTTATTGAAAATAAAATTGCTTTAAAAGTCTTCGGACAGGATGAGAAAGTAATCATAGAAGGAGTGCCGCAAAAACAGGTAGAAGAATCCTTACTGTTTATCGTTAAGCGCAAGGAAGTAAAGATTCCCATAAAAGATATCAAGCGGGTTGAAATGATCAGGGATTAAAAAATACTGTTTTTGTTGCTGTAGCAATTCTTACAAACGGTTATATTACCGGTCTACATCGTTTTCGTAAATTAATATAGTCTCCTCTGCAGTTAGCAGGTGAAAAAGAACCAAATTCATACATCTTTAAATGATTGTTTACCATGGGATCGAGTGATCTTTTTTCTTTGCATAATAAAGTGATTGTTGTTACAGGCGGCACCGGAATATTGGGCGGTTCTTTTGTAAATGGTATAGCCGATGCCGGCGGAACGGCTGTAATACTCGGTCGTAATGCAGCAGTGGCACAACAAAGAGCCGATGAAATCAATGCCCGCGGCGGTAAAGCATTTGCAGTAGTAGCAGATGTACTCGAAGAAGCGGATCTTATAAAAGCCAGGGATCTGATACTCGAAAAATTCGGAAGAATAGATGGACTGGTAAATGGCGCAGGTGGCAATATGCCTGAAGGGGTGCTGCAACCAGAAGCGGATGTTTTCTCCATGAATATTGATGGCATGAAAAAAGCGATGGTACTGAATGTATGGGGCACCATTATTCCTACACAGGTATTTGGAGCGGCGATGGCGAAGAATGGTTCGGGTAGTATTGTTAATATTTCTTCTGTCAGTTCGCAACAGGCCGTTACCAAAGTGTTGGGTTACAGTATGGGAAAAGCGGCAGTAGACTGTTATACTAAATGGTTTGCCGTAGAAGTGGCCAACCGTTTTGGCGATGTCATTCGGGTAAATGCCATCATGCCGGGTTTCTTCCTTACCGAACAAAATAGAACGCTCTTAACCAAAACGGATGGCAGCTTTACAGACAGAGGTAATCTTGTTATAAAAAATACACCTTTTAAACGCTTTGGAAAACCTGAGGAACTGGTAGGCGCATTGATTTATTTACTCAGCGATGCCTCCCGTTTTGTAACAGGTATGCAGTTGGGCGTTGATGGCGGGTTTACCGTATTCAGCGGTGTTTAACATCCAAATAGAAACACATGAGTGATTTTTTTCTCAATGAAGATTTTTTGTTACTTGGTAAAACAGCACAACGCTTGTACCATGATCATGTAAAAGATCTTCCCATCATCGATTATCATTGCCATTTGCAGCCGGATGAAATAGCCGCTGATAAACAGTTTGCGAACCTTACTGATATCTGGCTGAAAGGAGATCATTATAAATGGCGTGCACTGCGTTCTTTAGGCGTATCTGAAAAGCTGATCACCGGAGATGGCAGTGATGAAGAAAAATTTACAACTTGGGCAAAACTGGTTCCGCAAACGGTTCGTAATCCACTATTTCATTGGTCGCACATGGAATTGAAAAAGGTATTCGGTATCAATGAATACTTAAATGAAACATCAGCCGGCAAAGTATATGCCCATTGTAATGAACTATTACAACAACCTTCGTACACTACAAAAGCTATTCTTCATTCTTTTAAAGTAGAATACATTGGTACTACCGATGAGCCATGGGACAGTTTGCAATACCATCAACAGCTTGCTGCTGAAAATTTCAGTATCAGGGTGTCTCCTTCTTTTCGACCTGATAAAGTGTTAATGATTGGCAACAAAGAAAACTTTTTTCACAATCTTGGATTGCTTGAAAAGAGTAGTGGCATACAAGTAACCAACATTAGCTCCCTGCTAGAGGCATTACAGAACCGTGTTAACTTTTTTCATGAGAACGGATGCCGTGTTTCCGATCATGGTTTAACACAAATGCCGGGTGCTTTTGATTTTTCTATGCAGTTGGAAACGGAGTTTGCTTCTTTTGTTGCCGACCGGAAAGGTGTTTATTCTGCACCGGAAAACTTTATGGGGTATGTGCTGTCTGAACTTTGTAAAATGTACCATGCTAAACATTGGGTGCAGCAGTTTCATCTGGGCCCGATACGAAATAACAATACAAGATTGAATAAAAAACTGGGCGCAGACAGTGGGTTTGATTCTATCGGTGATTTTCCGCAGGCATTGCAGATGTCGTTGTTCTTTGATTATCTGGATCAAACGGATCAATTGGCCAAAACGGTTATCTACAATATCAATCCATCAGATAACGAAGTATTTGCCAGTATGCTGGGTAATTTTAATGATGGTAGTGTGAAAGGTAAAATGCAATTCGGTTCGGGCTGGTGGTTTCTGGATCAGAAAGACGGAATGGAAAAACAACTGAATGCCTTATCTAATATGGGTATGTTCAGCACTTTTATTGGTATGATCACCGATAGCCGCAGTTTTCTTTCTTTTCCACGTCACGAATATTTCAGAAGAATTGTATGTAATATGGTGGGTGAAGAAATGGACAAAGGAATGTTGCCCAACGATGAAAAATGGATGGGAGATATCCTGAAAAACATTTCTTACTATAATGCCAAAGAATATTTTAACCTCTAATAATTGATTATGAAAAATAGTGTTCTCTTTCTTCTGTGTGCAGTTGTAATGATAAATGGGTTGGCTCAGAAGAGCAATCCACAATGGGAATACCTGTTCAATGGCAAAGACCTGAAAGGATTTAAGCAACTGAATGGTAAAGCCAAATATGTGGTACAGAATGGTGAGATTGTTGGCACTACGGTATTGAACGAACCCAATACATTTTTGGCTACCGAAAAAGAATATGGAGATTTTATTTTTGAAGTAGATTTTAAAGTGAATGATCACATGAATTCGGGTGTTCAGTTTCGGAGTGAGATGAAGGATGTAAATGATAAGTGTAACGTAACCGATAAAAAAACACCGGAAAGAGTGCATGGATACCAAATGGAGATTGATCCTTCAGACCGCGGATGGAGCGGTGGTGTGTATGATGAAGCCCGCAGGGGTTGGTTGTACTCAATGGAAAATAATCCTGCTGCAAAAAATGCATTCAAGCACAACGACTGGAATCGTTATCGCATTGAATGTATTGGTAACAGTATTCGTACATGGGTTAATGGCATTGCCTGTGCCCACCTGATTGACGATATGACACCCAAAGGGTTTATTGCCCTGCAGGTACATGCTGTGAATGATGTGAAAAATGTGGGAGAAGAAATCCGTTGGAAGAATGTACGTATCCAAACCAAAAACCTAAAACCAACACCTGATGATAATGTATTTGTGGTAAACACATTGATCAACCATATTTCTCCTGAGGAAAAAAGATTGGGCTATCGCTTACTGTTTGATGGTAAAACAACTGCGGGGTGGAGAGGTGCAGGTAAAGAAACTTTTCCCACCGGGGCCTGGTATGTAGAGAATGGAGAATTGCATGTAAACAAAGGCAAAGGAGCCGAATCGCAGAATGGCGGAGATATTGTAACACAGGATGAATTCAGTGCCTTTGATCTTCAGTTTGAATTTCAATTAACGGAAGGAGCTAATTCGGGTGTAAAATATTTTGTAACCGAAAAAGAAAAAACAACCGGTTCTGCTATCGGGTTGGAATACCAGGTATTGGATGATGATAAACATCCCGATGCTAAAATGGGTTCTATCGGTAACCGCACCATTGCATCTTTATATGATCTCATTCCCGCTAAAAAGAATGGGCGTGAAAAAATTCCTATTGGTCAGTGGAACCGTGGCCGGGTAACCGTTTTCCCTGATGGCAGGGTAGAGCATTGGATCAATGGATGGAAAGTATTGGAATACCAGCGTGGTACACAGTATTTCTATGCATTGGTAGCCAAAAGCAAGTATGCTAAAATTCCTGATTTCGGAATGGCTGCCAAAGGGCATATCTTACTACAAGAACATGGCGATCATGTAGCTTATCGTAGTATTAAAATCAAAGAACTCAAATAATTTCTCACCATTATAACGATTCTCATATGTCAAACTCACGTCGCAATTTTATCAAACAATCCGCTAAAGCAGTAGCCGGAACCTATATTGCAACAACAGGTTTCAGTGCGCAAAGCTATGCCCGCATCATGGGTGCTAATGACAGGGTAAGGGTAGGAGTGATCGGTTTTTCTGACCGCCACCGCAGTTCACATATCCCTCCCTTTATGAAGTTTTACAAAGAAATGAATTTTGATATCGTATCGGTTTCTGATCTCTGGAAAAGAAGAAGAGAGGAAGGTGCAGCTTTTCTGAAAGATAAAATGGGGCATGATGTAAAAGCTTTTCGCAACAACGAAGAATTATACGATTCTAAATCGGTTGATGCCGTGTTTATCAGTACCGCCGATTTTCAACATGCACGTCATTGCATAGAGGCAGTGAAAGCAGGTTGTGATGTGTACTGTGAAAAGCCATTCGCAGAAACCATGGAAGATAACCGCGCTGCTTTAAAAGCAGTGAAAGAATCCAAAAGTATCGTACAGATCGGATCGCAAAGAAGAAGTGGACCTAATTATAAAGCAGCAGCAGATTTTATACAGAGTGGAAAATTTGGACCTATCACCATGGTTGAATTAACCTGGAATGTAAACCAGCCCGGCCGTTGGAGAAGACCAGATCTGGTAGCTGATTGCCGCGAAGCTGACCTTGATTGGAAACGTTACCTGATGAACCGTCCCTTTGAAAAATTTGATCCTAGAAAATATTTAGAGTATCGTTTGTTCTGGCCCTATTCTTCCGGAATGCCCGGTCAGTGGATGAGTCATCAGATTGATACGGTGAATTGGTTCAGCGGATTGGCGCACCCAAGAAGTGTAGTGGCCAATGGTGGTGTTTACCAATGGAAAGATGGAAGACGAAATTGGGATACAACTGCAGCTGTTTTAGAATATGGTCCTGTCAACGATCCTTCAACTGGCTTTCAGGTTGTATTCATGTCGCGCATGCACAATGGCGATGAAAATCCTGCAGAGTTGTATTACTCCAATGGTGGCGAATTGAATCTGATCACCAATAAAGTGTCTCCTGCGGGTGGGTTGCGAGCGAATGCAGCTGCTGCCATGAAGATGAAACCCAATTTATTACCGGAACTCAGCTTATCAGAAATGATAAAAGTTGAAGCGGGTGCCAACACGGGCGGTGATGTATTAACCACTGCTCACGTTCGTAACTGGATGGAATGTATACGCAGCCGCAAACAAACCAATGCACCGGTGGAAGCAGGCTATACACATTCGATTGCCACCATCATGACGAATGCTGCCTGCCGTACAGGAGAAAAAGTAACTTTCGATGAAAAAACACAGGAAGTAATGGCCGGTGGTAAAGTTTTCAAATATTAAAGTTAGGGTAGTTTTATAGCAATGAAAAGGGAACTCCTTATGGATGCTTCCCTTTTCTTATGTTTGGAGAATACACAATTTTTTTTGATGACTGAAAAGCAAAAGGCAATCGCAGCAGTGTTACTGGGGAATTTTTTCTTCGGTACCAGTGTCATAGCGGTGAAACATATCAGCCCGCTATTGATGAACCCCATTGCATTAACGGCTATGCGCGTTTCAGTAACCACTATTTTGTTCTGGTTATTGTTTGCCATGAAGCCGGTAAAAATGGGAATCACACGAAAAGATTTTTTGCGCTTATTTTTTTGTGCCGTGGTAGGCATTACCATGAACCAGACTTTTTCCATGAAAGGAATGTCGCTTACCAGTCCCATTCATGCTTCTTTGCTGGTATTAACCACGCCGATTGTCATTACCTTTCTGGCTGCATGGATTTTAAAAGAATCCTTGAATGCATTTAAATTGATTGGGTTATTACTGGGTATATCCGGTGGGGCATTACTTGTTTTTTCGAGGGATCTTTCTTCTGTTGCAGGAGAACAACAATCATTGGGTGATCTTTTTGTAATCATGGGTGCTATCTGTTATTCACTCTATGTAGTGGCCATCAGGCCATTAATGGGAAAGTACAAAGCCATGCATATTTTGCAATGGGTATTTTTATTTGGTTGCTTTTTTAGTCTTCCCCTGGGATGGCGTTCGTTACAAGAAGTTTCATGGGCTGCATTTGATGGGCTGAGCTGGTTTGCATTGGCGTATGTAGTATTGGGTGCTACTTTTTTAGCATACCAGTTCATGAATTACGGCATCAGTAAACTGGGCTCAAGCGTAACAGGTTCTTTTATTTATACGCAACCCTTTTTTGCCACCATCGCCTCCATGATGTTATTAAATGAAACATTGAGCCTGTCTAAAATAGGGGCTGCAACATTGATTATGAGTGGTGTATTTCTTGCGAATTATAAGAAATAAACTAAAAATAATGCAAACCATTTTTTAAAGTTGCCACATGACAAGAATATCCTTCGATGAAATGAAAGACACGATCAAGCAGGCTTTTATAAAAGCTGGTATGTCTGATGCAAAAGCAGAAATCTGTGCAAGGGTTCATACCGAATCAAGCCAGGATGGCGTTGCATCGCATGGACTGAACCGGGTGGAACGATTTGTTGAATACCTCGGCAAAGAATGGGTATTGCCTGAAGCTGAGCCAACCTGTACGCTTAGTCTTGGCATGATGGAAGTATATAACGGCAACCTCGGACCCGGTATCACAAATGCCATGTTCTGTATGAATCGCGCTACTGAAATGGCAAAAACAATGGGGATGGGTTTGGTGAGTTTACAAAATACAACTCATTGGATGCGCGGTGGCAGCTATGGCTGGCTGGCTGCAGAAAAAGGGTGTATCGGTATCTGCTGGACCAACACAGAATCATGCATGCCTGCATGGGGTGCTACATCAATTGGTGTGGGTAACAATCCTTTGATCATTGCTGTGCCAAGAAAAGAAGGACATATGGTATTGGATATGGCTATGTCATTGTACTCGTATGGTAAGTTGCAGGTAACAAGATTAAAGAATCAAAAACTTCCTTACCCCGGTGGGTATAACCAGCAGGGAGAATTGACGGATGATCCGCTTTCGATAGAGGAAACAAGAAGATTTTTACCCATGGGTTATTGGAAAGGTTCAGGACTTGCCGTAATGCTTGATGTGCTTGCGGGTTTGTTATCCGGGGGAAATACCACGGCTGGTGTTGACCTCTCAGGGAAAGGAAATTGCGGAAGCTGTTCGCAGGTATTCATCGCCATTGATCCATTGCGTATCAATACACAGGCTTTCATTGACCAAGCACTGGAGCAAACCATACAACAAATTAAATCATCGGCCAGGGTAACTGCAGATACTGAGTTATTGTATCCGGGCGAACAATCGTTGCAAAAACGCAACGAAAATATTGCCTTGGGTATACCTGTGGATGATACAGTCTGGACAAAAGTGAAAGAGCTGGCTGGTTTTTTATAAACGTAAGTTGCCGAAATGCATAACAATTTCGCTAAGAGTTTAAGAGTGAAAGAGTGTAATAAGAGGGCTTCCTCCTTTCCTCTTTTTCTCTTACTCTCTTATTGAAACCTTGTTTCTTTTACCAAACCAATGCTGAAACGGAAAAAATTTTTCCAGCTGTATCAAAAAAAGTAAAACAAACATCATTTGAAATCCGAGTTGCAGAGATGTTTTTGAAATACCCACTATTCCACTTTGTATATTCTCTAAAATGGCATTCAGCACTAGTCCAAGAAAAGTGCCGGTTACGAAAAAGAAGAGGGCCCATTTGCGGTCTTTCTGTAAAACTGTTTGCAGTTTGCTTTCTACTTCAATACGTTTCATGAGTGTATCCTCAAAATCACTGAAAGGCATGGTTAATTTGCTATGCTGCATCAGTTCCGATACTAGTTTGTGCTGATCTTTTTCCATGATTGAATGATTATGATTGTGTTTTCATCAATTGGGTAAGTAGGGTAAACATATTTTTCCGTGCACGGTGTAAGAGCACTTTGGTATTGGCTTCTGTCCACCCTGTGATCTCGCAAACTTCTTTGATATTTTCTTCTTCCAGATAAAACAATCGTAAGGCAAGTGCTTCTTTGGGAGAAAGTTTTTGCAAAGCTTCGTTTATCAGGTAAGCCTGTTCTTCTTTGGCAAGCCCTGTAAGAAAGGATTCATCTGCAGGTTCATCGGTATACACTTCTGTAAAACTGATCAGTTCCTTTTTTTGTTTTTTCAGTCGCATCAATGCCTCATTGGTAACGATGCGATAGAACCAGGTACTGAATCGCGATTGATTTGAGAAACTGCTCAGATTACGATAGGCTTTTATAAATGCCTCCTGTACTACTTCCTGTGCAGTATATTCTTCTTTCACAACAGATAAGGCAACAGAGTAGGCCATATCCTTGTATTTGTTTACAAGATACCTGAACGCATCACGATCGCCATTGCAAACTTTTTTGATATAGACATCATCCATGTTTAGGAGTTACGCTGGTTACTGTCTAAACGGTTGGCCAGTACCATGGAAAGTCCGCCACAGATTCCCAGTATGGCCAGTGGTACAGCGGTTGTGCTATTGTCGCGCAAGGCACCCATTGCTGCCAGTATTGAAATAATCACCAATCCAATACTGATTCCAATAATCACAATCCCTATCTTCTGCCAAGGGAATTGTGATGGGGTGATTGACGGCGGAGTAATTCCTTTTTCAATCATCAGCATTCTTTCTTTGTGCTTTGCTCTGTTTGTGAAATACCTGACCAGTGCAATACAAATAATCATTGCTCCCAGAATCAGGATGATAAATACCGATGAGAGTACAAAGAACTCGTCTCTTCCCATATTTCCCATAAAAAATAGATTTGTTTCTCTATTGGATTACGTATTGTATCAAAAGGTTACAAAAGATAAAAAAATAAACCAATTAGACTTTAAAAATACTTTCGCGTGGGTTTCCGCTAGGGTAAAGATGTCCGCACCGTCATTGCAATGACGGTGCGGTGTAAGCTTCGCAATAAAAAACTGCGCCTTTGCGCCTTGACGTGAATATTTCTCGCAAAGGCGCAAAGGCGCAGTTAGAAAGGATAAGCTTAGAAGTATTTCGTTACACCCGGTACCGGCACAGTGTAAAAGCCATCTGCATTGGGAACAATGGGGGGTAAGGTATCAAATGTGTAAGCCGTTGGTTGAATATTGATGTTGGAATTGATCGCTTTATCCCATTCAACCACCTGTCCGCTATACGTGGCCATTCTTCCAAGGATAGAGGTCATGGTACTTTTGGCTCCATTCTCCGCATCAGCAAATTTGTATTCTCCTTTGGCAATGGCAGCAAACAATTCATCATGTTCAGTCTGGTAGGGGTTAGGCTCTCCCTTGGTATCAAAATGGTAAACCACTTTTCCTGATGCATCGCTGATGTTTGCTGCACCACAATGAATTTTTCCTTTGGTACCAATCAGCAACTCATCCACCTTGCTCATGGTTTTAGGAATATGGCGGCACTGGCTATTTAAAATACTGCCATCTGCATAGGTAAACTCAACAAAATGGTGGTCGAATATTTCGCCATGGTCTTTTCCTTTTCTTACCTGGCGGCCACCCATACCCTGGGCTTTTACCGGATAGCTTTCTTTAAACCAGTTCACCACATCCAGGTTGTGAATATGCTGCTCGGTAATATGATCGCCGCAAAGCCATACAAAATAATACCAGTTACGCATCTGGTATTCCATTTCGGTTTGCTCTGGTTTGCGGGGGCGTACCCAAACACCATCGTTGTTCCACCAGGCTTGTGCCGAAGTGATATCACCGATCATGTCTTTTCTTTTAAACAACTCACGGTAAGAATTCTGGTAATGTCTTTGCAAGCCCACCACCACATTTAATTTCTTTTGTTTGGCAAGGGCGGCAACAGCCAATACTTTTTGTACACCAGCAGGATCGGTAGCCACCGGTTTTTCCATGAACACATGTTTGTTCTGTTTGATGGCTTCTTCAAAATGAATGGGGCGGAAGCCGGGAGGCGTGGCCAATATCACCACATCTGCCAACGGAATGGCTTTCAGGTAACCATCAAAACCCGCGAACCTTCTTTCTTCCGGAACATCAATGCGTTTTTTAACGGCAGACATGGCCGGATCAGAGCCATCATCGGTGGTTAATGATTTATAGCATCTATCAATATTATCTTTAAAGGCATCTGCCATCGCAACAATTTTTACATTCTGTTTGCTCAGCAATGCCTGCATGGCGGCACCGGTGCCACGGCCACCGCAACCAATTACGGCTACTTTAATTACATCATCCGCACCGGAAAAATAATTGGCGCGTGAGAAAAGTGGTGCGGCAATCAATCCGCCGGCAATGAGGGAACTTTGTTTTACAAAATCTCTACGTGAATGGTTTTTGGAAGCATCGTTGTGCATATGGTTTGTTTTAAAAGGTTAACGGCCAAGATATGTTTGAAAAAAAAGGTTGATGTCTTCTTTTGATGGTGGTTGTAACGGACGAACAATTCGAAAACCCACTCCTCTGGCATCCGTAAGCCACCATTTGCTTCTGGGAATCTGCGGATCTCTTCTGTTCCAGATGGGGTCTGAAGGAATACGGTTGGCAGCTCTTAGTTCACCGGCCCATTCTGTAAAGCTTCCGCCCCGCAATACTTTTGGATATTTGAGCATACTTACTTCAGCAAAGGGATCTATAGTGTTACTTAATTTTTCATAACGCGAAGCACCGTAATGATCCAGTGTCCATTCCATTACATTGCCCAGCATATCGTATAAGCCCCAGGCATTGGGTAATTTTTGTCCTACTTTCTGAAACTTGTCTTCACTGTTTTTTAAATACCATGCATATTTGTCCAATTGGGTACTATCGTCTCCAAAATAATAAGCAGTATTGGTTCCTGCCCGGCAGGCATATTCCCATTCAGCTTCTGTAGGCAGGCGGTAGAAGATGCCGGTTTTTTCGTACAACCAACGGCAATACATTAATGCCGCAAACTGCGAAAGACTGTTAACCGGGTAACCACCTGCTTTGCCCATGCCCCAGCTCAGGTCAACATATTGCGGACTGGGTCTGGTAATGGCATCCACATCCGAATTCTCACTGGTGTTTTCATCTTTATAAAAAACATCAAACTCATCCCTTGTCACTTCAAAAGCGCCCATCCAGAAAGGGGAGAGTTTTATTTTTTGTTGCGGACCTTCATCGGCATCCCGTTTTTTTTCTGCAGCGTTACTCCCAATCGTAAATTCTCCGCTTTTAATGGGAGCCATGGTAAAACGAAGGGTACTACCGGGAAGGGTTTGTTGGTAACTGATAAATTCGGTCTTAGTCACCTGTGCCTTGCCCATGGTAAGCAACAATGCAAAAAACAACCCGAAAACAACTCTTTTCACGTAGTAAAATTTGGTGGTGAAAAGATAGTGAAATAAGTGATTTGAAAATAGTTTCAATTAGGTTGAATTTAGAAGGATTTTTATAGGAGAAGTGGCTGGTTTAGTAGAGAGAAAGTCATGTGGTAGACATTATTTGCTTTTTGGGTAGATAGGTTTGCCATTTTTGTGGATGGTATTTACCCACTCTTTACCATTTACCTAATTAACAAAATTTATTTTTATTGAGGATCAATGAATTAATTATTGGGGAAGTATTGAAAAATATAGAAACCTGTGTACTTTCAAGTGTTAGCGGCAATGGTAAAATAACAGTATGAACTTCAAAGAGATTTTACAGGACAAACCAAATGGTGCCTATACTGATGTGGAAGATGTTATAATAAACACTTCACATCGCTATAGTAATGACGAGAAAGTACTTATCGCATCACCTGATCTTGAATTATTCTGTAATGAGTGTAATGGCGTTCGAAATTTTGTTAGGGAATTATATCCTTATACTATTGGTGACCCGGATATCGAAATTGACTATCCTTATGCATACCTCTTAGACTATTTATGTTCGAACTGTAAGCTTGAATTGAAATACTTTGCACTACAAATAAGTCAAATTGAAAATAGCACAAGTGCAAACGTCTATAAATTTGGTGAACTGCCAAATCGAATAAATAATTTGCCTGCCGCCCTAATTACGCTATTTGGTTCAGACAAAGACCTATTAATAAAAGGAAAAAATTGCGAAACTCAAGGCTTAGGAATTGGAGCGATGGTTTATTATAGGCGAATTGTTGAAAATAAAAGGAGAAACTTATTTGACCTAATTATAAAAGCGCTTAAAAAAATTGGAGGACACGAACAAGAGATACTAAAAATAGAAGCAGCAAAGAATGAACCACAGTTTACAAAATCATTTGAGCAAGTAAAGAAGATTCTTCCACAAGAACTATTTATTGACGGACATAATCCGTTGACCTTATTACATTCAGCAGTAAGTAAAGGCGTTCATAATTTATCCGATGAAGAATGCTTAGAAATTGCGACAAGCATTCGTGTTGTGCTGACAGAATTAGTGAACAGGATCGCTGTGATTTCATCAAATGAAAAATCATTGAAGTCAGCATTGGCAAACCTTAATAAATTGAAATAACTACTGCCGCTAACACTGCATTGCAGCAATTGGGGCTCACGAATAACGTTCTTCAACTGCATCAAAAATCCCAGCATCTGTTCCGGCTGAAGGAATTCTGAGCGGCAGTAGAATATATCATGATCTTTTGTAACTTAGTTCAGCGACAGTAAGCCATGGGCGACGGAATAGCATTCCCCAACCGCTTCAATGCTTGGACGTTGGCGGTAAGCCTAAATCAAACAGTTCGCTTTTTATGAAACACATAATATATTTACACCTATTTCTATTTATTCAATCAGCTTGCTATGCACAGAGTAAAAATGGACCCGCAGAAGTAACAAAAGAGATTGAAAAAAAAATTAATCAAGAAATTACTAAAGAATCAGGGTTATTAAAATCGCGTCTGACAGATTCGAAAGAAGCCACAGATGTAATTGAATTTACTTTGGATACTTTTAGAATAGAAAAATATCGGGAAAGATTTATTGACTACGATTGGTCGACAGCGGGTATGAGATCAGCAACATATGATGCAGCAGATAAATATGACAGATTATTAAACAAATACTACAAAAAACTTTTATTAATTCTTAAACAAGTCGATAAGTCGGTTCTTATAAACGTCCAAAAATCTTGGATTAGTTTCAGAGACAATGAACTGAAGCTTATCGGAACTATTAGTAAAGATGAGTATTCAGGCGGTGGGACAATACAAGGGATACTAAATGCATCAGATTATTTAGAAATTATTAAGCAACGAACATTTACAATTTATCAGCACTACCTGAGAGCGGCACAAATATATTGATAGAAAAGGCAGTACGACTGAGTGGTTGTACTCATAAATAGTTCATTACTAACCTACATAATGCCAGCTCCGATCCGCAACGTCCCCTTGCGGGAGACATGCGGGGAACTTTCTGTTTTAGGTGGGCTTAAGAATACTTTGCACAGAATAAAATAAATGCATAATTCAGGGGCCACAGATTCGCAGATTATTTATTATCCGCAAAGTATTCCTTTGTCTTTCTCCGCATGTCTCCCGATAGGGGACATTGCGGTTTGTAGCACATAGCAACATCAATATGGTCAATCTTCTTCATCGCACAAATAAAATTAGGCCAATGTGCTTAACCGTTTTTTGAAGTAGCGTATGTAAACCCTGCAAAGTATACAACAACTAAGTGGTTGTGTACCCGTTAAGAATTGAATACTAACCTGGATAATGCCTGCTCCTAACCGCAATGTCCCCTTGCGGGAGACATGCGGAGAACTTTCTGTTTTAGGTGGGCTTAAGAATACTTTGCACAGAATAAAATAAATGCATAATTCCGGGGCCGCAGATTCGCAGATTATTAGCTGAAAATCTGCGAATCTGCGGCAAAATTCCTCACCACCCTCCAATATGTTTAAAACTGATACACTGCTTACAAACTTTGCAATTCTTTAATCACAATAAATTCAGTAAATTTGATTAAAAGGAACTCATGGTAGGACACATTATTAACATCGACCCGGAAATTTTAGGAGGAACTCCTGTTTTCAGTGGCACCCGTGTTCCTATTAAGAATCTTTTTGACTATCTCGAATCCGGAGAATCCATTGATTATTTCCTTGATGACTTCGAATCTGTTCAGCGTGAGCAAGTAATCAAGCTTCTTGAAATGTCTCAACGTCTTATTGAAACTTCATCAAATATTCTGCATGAAAATATTGCTTGATGAATGTGTAACAAAACATCTTAAGCCTCATTTAATGAGTCATGAGGTTTCAACAGTTAGAGAATTAGGATGGAGTGGAGTTAAAAACGGTAAACTGATGACGCTGTGCGTTTAAAATGGTTTTGATATTCTTTTAACCATTGACAAAAAATTTACAACATCAACAAAATCTGGATAAATACCCAATCACAATTGTTATATTAAATAGCTACACCAGCAAAGTGGAAGAATTAATTGAATTCTTACCACAATTCGAAGCTCAACTTTCTACTTATCAAAAACACCGGGCTTATCAAATACATCGATAAGCCAATGTATAACCATCCCCATCATCACTTCCAATACCTCCCAAACCCCGGCGTATCATAATACACCACCCGGTTGTTTCTTATTTCTGTAATCAGTAATTCCGCTCCCATTTTTTTTACCAGTTGTTTGGCTTCGATAATTGATGCAATACTACAGGCCGTTGCCAGCCAGTCGGCAGTTGCTCCGTCTTTGGCAATCACGGTTACATTTCGTTGCGAGGAAATCCCATATCCTGTACGCGGATCAATGATATGTGAATATTTGCGGCCATTGTGTTCGATAAATTGATAAGCATCGCCCGAAGTGGCAACGGCCATATTATGTAATAGCAATTTAGTGGTTAAAAGCTCATCGGTTGTTTCGGGAACATTCACACCCACTATCCATCCCTTGGTTCCCGGCGGTGATCCGCTCATGGCCATATCGCCACCGGCATCAGCCAATGCGCTGTGAACTCCTTTGGTAGCTAAATAATCAATCACAGCCTGTGCTACATACCCTTTGGCAATACCTCCCAGATCCAACTGCATACTTTGTTTGTTGAATCGGATACGATGTTGAAGGGTATCTATTGTCAAAAGACCAAAACCAACGCGTTTCTTTTGCATCAAAACCTCACTGCTATCAGGGAAACGGTTTTCCCTGCGCATCCTTCTCCACAAACGACTCAACGGCGAAACGGTGATATCAAAAGCCCCTTTGCTTTGCTGCCAGGCTTTTTTTGATTGAACAAGGATATCCCATAAGGCGGGTGATGCTGTTTGATACCGATTGTCTGCCTGCGCGCATAAGCGGCTCAATTCACTGGTACTATCGTAATCGCTGAAAATATGGTTAAAAGAATCGATTAGCATGAAACATTCCTTCGCCAGTTGTACTGCCTGAAATGAATCGGTATGCACCAGTATGAGATTAAAAGGGGAACCCATTTTGTTTTCCACAAAATGAAATTTCCTTTGTTGGGCATAACAGCTACTAACTGTTAGTAAACTGAGTAAAATAAAAGCAAGGTATCTGCGCAAGCGGGTTGTTTTATGGGTGTATCTCTGTAAATTTAAGCAAGAAAAAACAGCCATATGCAAAGAAGAAAATTTATGCAGCAAAGTTTGCTGGCAGGCGGATCACTGATGGCCGCTACTGCCGCTTTTGGAAAAGAAAAAAAAGCGGAACTACTCGATAATAACCAACCCTTTCATTTGCCCTATGCCATTCATGATGGCATGTTTAAGAATCATGGCGGGGCAGATTTTGTTGACCAGATCAATTTTGCGCACACTGTTGGGTTTCGCGCCATAGAAGACAATGGCATGATGAGCCGTACACCCGAACAACAAAAAAGAATTGGCGATACCCTTGAAAAACTGGGATGGGGTATGGGTGTGTTTGTAGTGGAATTTGATAAATGGCCCTTATCTACCAATATGGCCGGCGGCAAAAAAGAATGGCGCGATAAATTTGTGCAGTATTGTAAAGATGCGGCAGAGGTGGCCAAACGTTGTCATGCCAAATGGGTAACCGTGGTGCCCGGTAATTACGACAGAACCCTTTCTATGGGTTTTCAAACAGCTAATGTGATTGATATTTTACGAAGGGGTGCCGAAATTCTGGAACCGCATGGATTGATCATGGTATTAGAACCTTTGAGCGATACACCGGAACTTTTTCTGCGTTACACAGATCAAACCTATTCCATCTGCAAAGCGGTGAACAGCCCCTCCTGTAAAATTTTATACGATATGTACCACATACAACGCAATGAGGGTAATATTCTTCCAAATATGAACCGGGCCTGGGATGAGATTGCGTATTTGCAAATAGGCGATAACCCGGGAAGAAAAGAACCGGGTACGGGCGAAATGAATTACAAAAATATTTTCAAACACGTTCATGATAAAGGATACAAAGGCATTTTAGGCATGGAGCATGGTAATGCAAAGCCCGGTAAAGACGGAGAGCTGGCATTGATCAATGCCTATCGTGAAGCGGATAGTTTTATGTGATGATGTCAAATGTGTTGTGCGGTTTACTTTTTCATTCCAAACCGTGCTTTCGTGCCTTTGCGTGCTATTTTTTTTCACACCAAGGCACAAAGGCACGGTTATAATACTTCCTTGCGTTCATTGCGGTCCTTGGCGGGCTTTGCGATACGAAAAAGGTAAAGCAGTAACGCAAAGCCCGCAAAGGATGCGCAAGGTTCGCAATGGGTATTTGTTTGAATAGTACAAGACCTTAAAATACATTGTATGTCGTTTCATTTATCTCCTGAACAAATAGCCACCTATCATTCTCATGGCTATGTAGTCATTAAAAATTTCTGTTCGACTGCAGAGGTTGATAAACTATATGCTACCGCCGTGCAGGATGATGCCATGCAAAAAAATGCATTGGATCTGAATGACCAGTCAGGAAAAAAAACAAAATTATCCTTATGGTTTACACCGGGCAATGATGTATTTGGTTATCTCACGCGCAGCGAAAAAATAGTGGAAGCCGTTCGTTTGTTATTAAATGGCGATGCACCGATCTGTCATTTTCATTCCAAACTGATGCAGAAAGAACCACGTGTGGGCGGTGCATGGGAATGGCACCAGGATTATGGGTACTGGTACAAAAACCAGTTTATGTTTCCCGATCAGTTGATCAGTGTCATGGTGGCATTAACACCCGCCAACAAAGAAAATGGTTGTTTACAAGTAATCAAAGGCTCGCATAAAATGGGCAGGGTAAATCATGGATTTACAGGTGAGCAGGTAGGCGCAGATATGGTAATGGTGAACAATGCTTTGCAAACTATGGAGCTGGTGTATTGTGAGTTGAATGCTGGCGATGCTTTGTTTTTTCATCCCAATACATTGCACAGGTCTGAAGCTAATTTGTCTGACAACCCGCGCTGGTCAATCATTTCCTGCTATTCAGCACAATCCAATCTTGCGTATAATGAAACTTCTGTTTCCTGGAAAACACCGGTAGCAATTGTGCCGGATGAAGCGATACTATCATGGGAAGCGAGTTCTTTATCGGATGCGGATTTTCTGAAAAAGGAAAATGATCCTGCTTTGAAAGAAACGGGGTGGGAGGGGTAGGTAATTAAAAATTAAAAATTAAAAATTGAGAAGGGGATTCATTGTGTTCTTTCTCTGCGAAACCTCTCTGATCTCTGCGGCTCTGCGGTGAAAAGGGTTGTATTCATTTCGGATGGGTAAGCTGTTCGTGATGCACAGATTAAAAGTTTCTAAAAAATATTATTTACTTACACACTTCTGATAATAACACATTTCGTATGAAAAAAATAGGACTTCTTTTTGTTTCTGTATTGTTATTTCAATGGGTATCCGCACAAATGCATCCTGCTAAATTATTTGCAGATAGTATGGTATTGCAGAGAGATAAACCCATTCCGATTTGGGGTTGGGCGGCTGCGGGAGAAAAGGTGATCGTGAAACTGAATAAGCAAACCAAAACAGCGGTTACTTCCGGTAATGGTCGTTGGCGCGTAGACCTTGCTCCGGAAAAAGCAGGTGGTCCATTTCAGTTGCAGATCAGTGGCTCAGAGAAAATCGTGCTGAAAGATGTATTGGTGGGTGATGTATGGATCTGTTCCGGCCAATCCAATATGGAATGGACGGTGAACAATTCGAATAACAAAGAGCGGGAGATTGCATCGGCCAATTTTGCGCAGATCCGACATATTAAAATTGCCAATAGTGTTGCGGGAGTGCCACGCGAAGAGATTGGTAACACCAGCGGATGGCATTCGGCTACACCTGCGTTCGCAGGTGGTTTTACGGCGGTGGGTTATTTTTTTGCGAGAGAGATTTATCAGCAAACAAAAATCCCCATTGGTCTGATCAATACCAGTTGGGGCGGAACCGATATAGAAACATGGACGAGTCGCGAAGCTTTTGAAAATAGTGTCGAGTTTTCAGAGATGATTAAGGCCTTGCCCGTGATTAACCTGGATTCGATGATGGAGATAAAAAAGAAATCCATGCTTGCCAAAATAGTACAATGGCAGGGTGCACTTCCTGATAAAAATGAAACAGCTCAATGGAAAGAAACTACCTATAACGATGCAGGCTGGCAAAAAATGAAGGTGCCGGGTTTATGGGAGCAACAGGCACTGCCTGATTTTGATGGCGTGGTTTGGTTTCGGAAAACCATTACATTATCCGCTACCGAAGCCGCACAAGGCGCTGATCTTTTGTTGGGTATGATTGATGATGCAGATGAAACATATATTAACGGAACACTTGTAGGTAGCACCAATGGATATAATCAGGAAAGAATTTATATCGTACAAAAAGGAATTTTGAAAGAAGGTAAGAATGTAATTACCATTAAAGTAAATGATACAGGCGGTGGCGGAGGATTGTATAGCAAGCCCGAAGCATTGCAGTTATTGTTTTCGAATGGCAAACGATTATTGGCCGGAGAATGGCAATACCGTATCGCTTCCTTAGGAATGGTCAGTAGTGTTGGTCCCAATAGTTATCCTACTTTATTATACAATGCCATGGTGCATCCATTAATCCCTTTCGCTATTAAAGGTGCCCTCTGGTATCAGGGAGAAAGCAATGCCGGAAGGGCTTATCAATACAGAAAAGCATTTCCTTTACTCATCAACGACTGGCGTAAACAATGGAAGCAGGGAGATTTTCCTTTTTATTTTGTGCAACTGGCCAGTTTTAATTCGGGCGGTGGCAACAGCGTAAAAGGAAGTAACTGGGCCGAACTTCGCGAAGCGCAAACACTTACATTATCCTTACCCAATATGGGTATGGCGGTTACCACGGATATTGGTGAGTCAAATGATATTCATCCCAAAAACAAACAGGATGTGGGAAAACGTCTGGCTGCTATTGCCTTGAATAAATTGTATAATAAAACAACTGCGTATAGTGGCCCAACCTACCAGTCTATGCAGGTAAATGGAAATTTAGCTGCAATCAGTTTTACGAACCTGGGGTCGGGGCTGATGCTAAAAGCAGGCAGTACGGTTCTGGAAGGCTTTGAAGTAGCGGGTGCTGATCAGAAATTTTATCCAGCCACTGCTGTGATCATAGGAAATAAAGTTATGGTGAGTGCTGTTGAGGTAACGGTTCCTGTTGCGGTTCATTATGCATGGGCGGATGATGCGGGTACTGCTAACCTGTTTAATAAAGAAGGATTTCCTGCTGTTCCTTTCAGAACGGATAACTGGAAGGGAATTACCGAACAGGGAAAATATCGCATTGCAATTAAATAGTACCGAAGCTATATCATCAGCAGTGTATCAGTTTGAGATGTATGGGAGAGTGGTGAGGATTTTTTTGCCGCAGACCTGCCTGCCGGCGAGGCAAGTTCGCAGATTATTAACCTGAAATCTGCGAATCTGCGGCAAAGAATGCTGAATGCATATCTACAGATACAGTACCCTATCATAAGTGATTTGTTTGAACAGTACAGGTCATGACGGTTGCCAATAGGTAATCATTAGTTTTCGTTACTGTTCATCTTATGCTATAAATGCTGCCTGCCATGAAGAAAATGATTTGCCTGTTGCTCTCTTTGCAACTGTTGGTTACTGGTTTTTCACAAACCAACATTCAACAACTGTTAACGGAAAACAAACCCAATCCCATTGGCGTGGATGAAGTACTTCCGCGGTTTAGCTGGCAATTACACAATTCTAAACGGAATACCAGTCAGGTAGCGTATTCCATTCAGGTATTTACTACCGATAAAAAAACAGTGGTGTGGCGTTCGGGTAAAGTTGTTTCTGTACAATCTGTTTTTATTCCCTATGCCGGTACTGCTTTGCAAAGTGGAAAAAAATATAAATGGCTGGTTGAGGTTTGGGATAATAACAGTACGAAGTCTGCAATCAGCGACACCGCTTCTTTTCAAATGGCATTGCTGCACACAGCAGACTGGAAAGCGAGCTGGATAGAACCCGGCTTTACAGAAGATAGTGTGATGCGGCCCAGTCCTTATTTCCGCAAACAGTTTTCAACTACTAAAAAAATTGTATCCGCTACGGCTTATATAACCGCACATGGTTTATACGAAGCCCAGATCAATGGTCAGCGAATCAGTGATGCCTATTTTACACCGGGTTGGACAGCTTACCAAAAGCGTTTGCAATACCAGGTATATGATGTAACCGATCTTTTAAAGAAAGGAACCAATGCCATTGGGGTATCATTAGGAAGTGGATGGTACAGAGGCGTGATCGGGTTTTCCAATAACCATAATGTGTATGGTAAAGACATTGCTTTGCTTTTTCAGATGGAGATCAATTATAGTGATGGCAGTAGTGAAACTGTGGTATCGGATAACAGCTGGCGATCCTCTACAGGTTCTATCCGGTATGCAGAAATTTATAATGGCGAAACCATTGATGCAAGGGAAGAAAAAACAGGCTGGGCTTTACCGGGGTATAATGATGCATCGTGGACTGGTGTAAAAACAGCCAATCATAGTAAAGAGATTTTAGTGGCTACTTATAACGAGCCGGTTAGAAAGAAAGAAACTTTTACAGCCTTACGTATTTTTAAAACACCCGCCGGTGAACAGGTAATTGATTTTGGTCAGAACCTGGTGGGTTGGGTAACCATGAAAGTAAAAGGGAAGGCAGGCGATAAAATCATCGTATCCCACTCGGAGGTATTGGATAAAGCGGGTAATTTTTATACTACCAATCTTCGTGCAGCCAAAGCACAGGACACCTATATTTTACAAGGCGGCGGGGAAGAAATATTTGAACCGCATTTTACCTGGCATGGTTTCCAGTTTATTAAACTGGAAGGGTACCCCGGTGAATTGAAACCGGAACATGTTACGGCAGTGGCTTTGTACTCTGATATGCCACCCACCGGAACTTTTACCTCATCCAATGCATTGGTAAATCAATTACAGCATAATATTGAGTGGGGACAAAAAGGAAATTTTCTGGATGTACCAACTGATTGTCCACAAAGGGATGAGCGTCTGGGCTGGACAGGAGATGCGCAGGTATTTTCACGAACAGCGGCGTTTAATATGAACGTTCATAATTTCTTTTCTAAATGGTTGAAAGATGTGGCTGCTGATCAGTTACCCAATGGCAGTGTGCCTTTTGTGGTGCCCAATGTATTGGGAGCTGGTGCTACGGGTTCAACCGGTTGGGCCGATGTGGCCAATATTATTCCATGGAATGTATACCTCGCCTATGGCGATACAAAAGTTTTGCAGGATCAGTACAACAGCATGAAAGCATGGGTTGAGTATATGCAAACCAACAGTAAAAATAATTTATGGAATACAGGATTTCATTTTGGCGACTGGTTATTTTATCGTCCTGATGATGACAATGATGGCAGAGCAGCTGTTACCGATAAATACCTGATTGCCCAATGTTTTTTTGCACATTCCACACAATTGTTGATCAATGCGGCAAAAGTGCTTGGTAAATCAGAAGATGTGGCAACGTATACATCTTTGTTACAAAACATCAAAGAGGCGTTTGTAAAAGAGTACCTCACAGCCAATGGGCGTTTGGTTTCCGGAACACAGACTGCGTATGTGTTGGCATTGAATTTTGATATGTTGCCTGAAGCCTTACGCCAGCAGGCGGCAGATAGACTGGCTGATAATATTAAGAATTATGGCAACCACCTTACCACCGGTTTTTTAGGAACACCTTATTTATGTCATGTACTTACCCGGTATGGATTTACCAATTTGGCGTACACTTTGTTATTGCAGGAAAAATATCCCTCCTGGTTATATCCGGTTAAAATGGGAGCAACCACTATTTGGGAAAGATGGGATGGTATTAAACCCGATGGTTCTTTTCAGGTGCCCTCAATGAATTCGTACAATCACTATTCTTACGGCGCCATTGGCGATTGGATGTATCGGGTAATGGTGGGCTTGGATACCTATGAAGATGGTCCCGGTTACAAGCACATCAAAATACAACCGCATATCGGTGGTGGATTTACGCATGCTTCCGCTTCTTTGCAAACCTATTACGGAAAATTATCGAGTGGCTGGAAACTAGAACAGGGAAGGGTTTTGATGGACGTAAGTATTCCGGTTAACACTACAGCTACTGTTTTTATTCCCGCAGGCAATGCAGGAGATATTACAGAAAATGGTTCTGCCCTCTCTTCCTTACCGGATGTGAAAATATTGGGAATGCAAAATGGATATGTGTCTGTGTTATTGGGGTCGGGGGAATACCATTTTGTGGCAATTAAGAATTAGCAATTAAAAATTAAAAATTAAAAATTAAAAATTAAAAATGTATCCTCCGTGCAACTCTCTATCTCACCATCTATGTATTGAAAAAATAAACAGCTTCTAAATATTTTTTCAACATTGAGATCCCGAGGGAGGGGGGTGTATAAAGAGTAG
Source organism: Chitinophaga pinensis (assembly GCA_943372845.1). Classification (GTDB taxonomy): domain Bacteria; phylum Bacteroidota; class Bacteroidia; order Chitinophagales; family Chitinophagaceae; genus Sediminibacterium; species Sediminibacterium pinensis_K. The sequence goes on from CALSAD010000015.1 coordinate 47,010, forward strand.
GGGGGCTACCAATTAAAATCAGGATATTGTTTATTCATTTTATCATTTATACTATATGAAAAAAAGCTGCTTACTACTGTTACTGATTTTCTGCATGGCTATTGGTGCGTTTGCACAAGCCAATGTATGGCCTATGGAAAAAGCCAATGCCTGGTATGCTAAACATGCGTGGTTAACCGGTGCAGATTATATTCCGGCCAATGCCATTAACCAGTTGGAAATGTGGCAGGCCGAAACCTTTGACCCCGTTACCATTGATAAAGAATTGGGCTGGGCAGAGAGTATTGGCTTTAATACCATGCGTGTATTTCTGCACAGCATTGCCTGGAAGCAGGATCCCGAAGGGTTTAAGAAAAGAGTGGATCAGTTTTTAACCATTGCGGCAAAACATAAAATAGAACCCATGTTCGTGTTCTTTGATGATTGCTGGAATAAAGTACCCAAAGCCGGCAAACAACAGGAGCCCGCAACCGGCATTCACAATTCTGGATGGATGCAGGATCCCGGTCAGCCCGCTTCTGCAGAAGCTTCCCGTTTTTCGGAACTGGAAAAATATGTTACAGATGTGATGACAAGATTTGCTCACGATAAACGCATTCTTTTATGGGATCTGTACAATGAACCCGGTAACAGTGGTAAAAAAGATTCTTCATTGGCCTTACTAAAAAATGTATTTCAGTGGGCACGCGCTGTGAATCCGGATCAACCCATCAGTGCAGGTTTATGGGCCTGGGACCTGGAAAAATACAACAGCTTTCAGGCATTGAATTCTGATATCATTACCTATCACAATTATGATCAGCCCAATGAGCACCTGCGGGTAATTCAGATACTGAAAGCATTTGGGCGTCCGCTGATCTGTACAGAATATATGGCGCGTACAAGGAATAGTCGCTTTTCCAATATTCTCCCTTTGTTAAAAAAAGAAAATGTAGGTGCCATCAACTGGGGATTTGTAAATGGTAAAACCAATACCATTTTTGCATGGGATACACCACTGAAAGATGGTAGCCAGCCGATAGAATGGTTTCATGATATTTTTCTGCAGAACGGTATGCCATACCGGCAGGATGAAGTGGATCTGATTAAGAAACTTACTAAGCAATAGTTTTTTTTCACCGCGGAGGCGCAGAGAGCGCTGAGTTTTCGCAGAGAAATTCTTCTCTGCGTTTTCTCACCGTCCTCCCCGCCTCTGCGGTGAAAAAATCCCAACATTCCATCTTTCCCAAATTCATTCCGCATGAAAACATTCATCGCTTTTCTCACTTGCCTTCTCTCTACTTCTTTTCTGCAATCGCAATCCATTAACCCCTCACTACTTTCAGGTAACTGGTCAGCATCCTGGATTACCTGCCCTGATGTTGCGCAAAGGGAATATGGCGTGTATCATTTCAGAAAAAATATATCGCTCGCAGCAAAGCCCGAAAAATTTGTGGTACATGTTTCTGCTGATAACCGTTATCGTTTGTTTGTGAATGGAAAAGCTGTTTGCAGTGGTCCGGCCCGCGGAGATTTGTATAACTGGTATTTTGAAACCATTGATATAGCTCCTTACCTTAAAGAAGGCAATAATACCATTGCTGCATTGGTATGGAATATGGGCGTGCATGCACCGGTTGCTCAGGTAACCAATCAAACAGCATTTGTTTTACAGGGAGATGGTGCTGCAGAAAAAATTAGTAATACCGGAACCGGATGGAAAGTGTTTCACAATACCGCCTATACTCCCTGCTCCATCGATAACGGTTCGCGCCTCAGAACCTATATGGTGATTGGCCCGGGGGATGAAGTGGATGCTTCCAAATATCCCTGGGGTTGGGAGGAGAATGGATTCAATGATGAAAAATGGCTTGCCGTAAAAAGAATTGCCAGTCCTGTGCCTTCGGGCTATGGCTCTGATAATTTGTGGACCTTACAGCCACGCACCATTCCGCTCATGAGCGAAACATTACAGCGTTTATCTGCTGTCAGGCGTTCTAAAGGAGTGACAGTATCGAATGATTTTTTAAGTGGTAAAAATCCGCTCACCATACCTGCGGATACCACGGTAAGTATTTTAATCGATCAAACATTTAATACGGTTGCGTATCCTGAACTGGTGGTGAGTAAGGGCAAGGGCGCTTCTGTAACCATGACCTACGCTGAAGCGTTGTTTAATAAAGATGGCAGCAAGGGCAACCGTAACCAGATTGCCGATAAAGAGATCAAAGGCAATTTTGATATTTTTAAACCGGACGGCTCTGCTGAAAGACATTTTCGTCCATTATGGTTTCGTACGTACCGATTTATACAACTCGATATTACTACCGGTAAAGAACCCCTTGTGATCAATGACCTGTATGGCTCTGCCACGGGTTATCCTTTTACCGTAAAAGCTTCTTTCACCAGTAACGATGCGTCACTGCAGGATATATGGGATATCGGATGGCGCACCGCTCAGCTATGTGCAGGAGAAACCTATTTTGATTGTCCTTATTACGAGCAGTTACAATACGAAGGTGATACGCGCATACAATCCCTGATCTCACTGTATGTTACCGGCGATGACCGTTTGATGCGTAAAGCCATTACCGATTTTTATCATTCACGTGTACCGGAAGGGTTAACGCAGGGCCGTTATCCAAGCAGTCGTTTACAGGTAATACCGCCTTTTTCTTTATTCTGGGTATCGATGATCTATGATTACTGGATGCATAGAAGCGATCAAAAATTTGTGTCTGATATGTTGCAACCGATAACCGGCGTGTTGGATTGGTTTGAAAAGAAAATTGATCCGTCAAAAAAAATGCTGGGGCCGATGAAGTGGTGGAGTTTTGTAGACTGGAACAATGCATTCCCCGGCGGAACACCGGATGGCGCTATGGATGGAAATTCATCCATCATTACACTGCAATATGTAAATACTTTACAACAGGCAGCAGAATTATTCGCTTTTTTTGGTAAGCAAACAGAAGCCAATCATTACAAACAACTGGCCAATGAATTGAGTAAAGCAACCTATGCACAATGTTTTGATACAAAGAAAGGAGAGATGGGTAACACCCCTTTGAAAAGGGCGTTCAGCCAGCATGCAAGTATTATGGCTGTGTTAACCGGCGCAGTTCCGGCAGAAAACAGACAAGCCGTAATGAAAAAAGTATTGTACGATAGCTCACTTAGTCAGGCTACTTTTTACTATCGCTTTTACCTGAATCGTGCATTGAAAAAAGCAGGCATGGCCGATCTGTATTATTCGCAGCTAACCCCATGGCGGGGAATGATTGCGAATGGATTAACCACGTTTGCAGAAAATCCTGATCCTGCACGATCTGATTGTCATGCATGGAGTTCCAGTCCCAATTACGATTTTCTCGCTACCATTTGTGGCATCCTTCCATCGGCACCGGGGTTTTCGTCTGTACGTATTGAACCTGCCCTGGGAGAATTGACTGATGCCAAAGGGTCTATGCCGCATCCAGATGGAGATATCACTGTATCCCTGAAACGGAAAGGAAAAGATGGTATCACAGCCGAGATCAGTTTACCCGGTAAATTGAGCGGGGAATTTATTTGGAAAGGTAAAATGGTAAAGCTGGTTGGGGGCGTACAGAAAATAACACTTTGATTGTTTTTCACTGCAGAGCTGCAGAGGCCAGAGAGAAATAATTTGCCACGCTCTTCAGAGCGTGGATACAAAGTAAAAAAAGAATAGCTACTTGGGGCTTTATCCCAAGTAGCTATTCTTTTTTTACTAACATTCATTAGTCAAATCAAGATATTTTTTACAAAATATATTGTCTATTGAACAGATAGACTATATTTGCCTATCATTTAAGTAGACTGATTGATATGGCGCTTTCCAAACAATTGATTTCTAAACGTACCTGTTGTTGTTGTTAACGACTACTACTGAGTAGCCTGTGTCAATCTCTCTCAACAACTGAAACGTTTATCATGGAAGCTTCTTCAACACAAATCATACAACAACTCAACAAAGAACTGGAAGGATTATCTATACCGGAAGTACTTGCGGCATTGGCGCAACGTTTTCCCGGTCAGATTACGTTTTCTACCAGTTTTAGTTTTGAAGATCAGGTGATCACGCATGATATTCTTTCTAACCAGCATCCTATTAGCATTTTTACATTAGATACCGGCAGACTGTTTGCAGAAACCTATTCTGTATGGAACAGTACCCTTACCCGCTATGGCGCAACTATTAAAGCGTATTATCCGGATCAAACCAAATTGGAAAGCTTTGTAGAAGCGAATGGCCCCAATTCTTTTTATGAATCGGTAGACAACCGCAAAGCTTGTTGCCATATCCGGAAAGTAGAACCTTTAAAAAGGGCATTGGCCGGTAACCGGGTTTGGGTAACCGGTTTGCGTGCCGAACATTCTTCTGCACGTCATGATCTGCCACTGCTTGAATGGGATGAAGCCAACCAACTCATCAAATACCATCCACTGCTGTACTGGACAACCGAAGAAGTGCGCGCTTATATTGATCAGCACAATATTCCCTATAACCCTTTGCACGATCGAGGTTTTGTAAGTATTGGATGTGCCCCCTGTACAAGGGCCATTAAAGCCGGTGAAGATTTTAGGGCGGGCAGATGGTGGTGGGAGGATAACAGTAAAAAAGAATGTGGCTTACACGAAAACAAAATTGAAAAAAATGAATTCAGATAGTATGTCGAAATACCAATTAGATCACCTGGAGCAATTAGAATCCGAAGCGATACATATTATGCGCGAAGTAGCGGGGCAATTTGAAAAGCCGGCATTGTTATTCAGTGGCGGAAAAGATTCCATTACACTAGTTCATCTTGCATTAAAAGCATTCCGGCCCAGTAAATTTCCTTTCCCGTTGGTGCATATTGATACAGGACACAATTTTCAGGAAGCTTTGGACTTTAGAGATGAACTGGCTGAAAAAACCGGTGAGAAACTGATTGTGCGTCATGTGGCAGATACCATCAAACAACAAAACCTTGCTGAGCCCAAAGGAAAATTTGCCAGCAGAAATGCACTGCAAACATTTACCCTGCTGGATACCATCAACGAATTCAAATTTGATGCGTGTATTGGTGGTGCCCGGCGTGATGAAGAAAAAGCAAGGGCCAAAGAAAGAATTTTTTCTGTGCGCGATGAGTTCGGACAATGGGATCCCAAACTGCAGCGTCCGGAATTATGGAATACCTACAATGGCCGGATTCATAAAGGAGAGAATGTACGTGTGTTTCCTATCAGTAACTGGACAGAACTGGATATCTGGAATTATATCCGCAAAGAAAAAATCGACCTGCCTTCTATTTATTTTGCCCACGACAGGGAAGTATTGGAATATGAGGGACAACTGGTAGCCTTATCAGAATTTATTCAACGAGAAGACACCGATAAAATCAGTACCCGCCGTGTTCGTTACCGTACCGTGGGTGATATGACGTGTACCGCTGCTGTTGAATCTTCCGCTACCACCATTGATGATATCATCAACGAGATCATTGCTACCAAAACAAGTGAGCGCGGTGAAACCAGAATTGATGACAGGGTTAGTGAAGCAGCTATGGAAGACAGAAAGAAGAGTGGCTATTTTTAGTTGAGTGGTGATACGCTATTACCAAATGTTATACAAACAATACGATATACAAGAATACTTTTAACAGTTAATGACCATGGATATTTTACGATTTATTACAGCAGGTAGTGTGGATGATGGAAAAAGTACACTCATAGGAAGATTACTATATGATAGTAAATCCATTATGATTGATCAGTTGGAAGCCATTGAGCGGCAGACAAAAAATCGCGAAGAAGGAGATATTGATCTTGCGTTATTAACGGATGGTTTACGCGCCGAGAGAGAGCAGGGCATCACCATTGATGTGGCTTACAAATACTTCTCAACCCCCAAAAGAAAATTCATCATTGCCGATGCGCCGGGCCATATACAATATACCCGCAACATGGTAACAGGTGCTTCTAATGCCAACCTCATTATTATTTTAGTGGATGCAAGACATGGCGTGATTGAGCAAACACGTCGTCATTCCATCATTGCATCCCTGCTCAATATTCCGCATGTGGTAGTAGCCATTAATAAAATGGATATGGTGGATTACTCGCAGGATACCTATAATAATATCGTGATTGATTATGCAGAAGTGGCCGCTTCACTTGGGTTAAAAAATATAACCTATATACCCATCAGCGCATTGAATGGCGATAATATTGTAGACCGCTCTGAACAGCTTGGCTGGTATGAAGGAGATACACTGCTGCATATTTTAGAAACAGTAGAAGTAATACAGGATAGTGATTTGGTGCATGCCCGTTTTCCTGTGCAATATGTGATTCGTCCCCAAACAGATGTACTACATGATTACAGGGGGTATGCCGGAAAACTGATCAGCGGTATTTACAAGAAAGGAGATAAAGTAACGGTACTTCCTTCAGGATTGCAAAGTACCATCAAGTCTATAGAAATTGGCGGTAAAGAAATTGCAGAAGCTTTTGCACCACAAAGTATTGTACTGCATTTAGAAGATAATATTGATGTGAGCCGTGGCGATGTGATTGTGGCTGCCAATGATTTGCCTAATGTTTCGCAGGAACTGGAAGTATTGGTATGCTGGATGGGCAATAAACCTTTAGCAGAAGGCAACCGCTACCTGTTGCAGATCAATAGTCGTTTGGTAAAAAGTATTGTAAAAGAGATTCAGTATAAGCTGGATGTAAACTCGCTGCAAAAAGAATTTTCACCGGGAACCGTTGGGTTGAATGATATCGTGAAAGCCACCATTAAAACAGCTTCTCCCATTGCATTTGACAGTTATAGTGAACTGCGTGTTAACGGGGGTGCTATTTTAATAGATGAAACCAGTAATGTTACTGTGGGTGCTTGTATGATACAGTAAAAGGATATTACAAATGGACAAACAATTATTTCTTCAACAACTGCATGACAGAAATGCAAACTGCCCGGTTTCTTTTCCGGACAGGGCATTGGCGCACCGGTTTGTTGATGAATTGTTTGATTTATTGTTTATTCCCAGAAGAAGTGATCAGATATCATTGGAAGATATCAGTAAAGAATATGAAGTATTGCGCAAGCAATTTTCTGCTTTGGTGTATGATGTGATACATGATGAAGCGGAGCTTGAAAAAATCACAGGCATTTTTTTTAAAAACATACCGCTCATCTATACAAAACTATTACAAGATGCCCGCGCCATCCTTGCATTTGATCCAGCTGCGGGATCGGAAGAAGAAGTATTGGTGGCGTATCCCGGTTTTTATGCAACGGCTGTATATCGTTTGTCGCATGTTTTGTGGGAAGCGGGTGTAAAAATATTGCCAAGGGTTTTTACAGAATATGCACATAGCAAAACCGGTATTGATATTCATCCTGGTGCTGTTATCGGGGAGTCTTTCTCTATTGATCACGGAACAGGCATTGTGATTGGAGAAACTTCGGTAATTGGGAGGAATGTGAAACTATACCAGGGTGTAACACTGGGTGCATTGAATGTATCAAAAGAAGATGCGCAGAGTAAACGGCATCCAACTATCGAGGATAATGTAACTGTGTATTCAGGAGCTACCATTTTAGGAGGCGAAACAGTAATTGGCCATGATACCATTATCGGTGGTAATGTATGGTTAACCTATAGTGTAGATCCGCATTCGGTAGTATATCATAAAAGTGATATTAAAGTGAGAGACAATAACCCTTTTCCCGAGCCATTGAATTTTGTCATCTAAAAAAATCAACTAACATAACTTAAATCATATCAAGTGAAAGCAACTACTATTTTAGCTACTATCGGAAATACGCCACATGTAAAAATCAATCGCCTTTTTGGATCAGACCATGAAGTGTGGATCAAATTAGAAAAAACCAATCCCGGTGCCAGTATCAAAGACCGTATTGCACTGGCCATGATCGAAGATGCAGAAGCCAAGGGCTTACTGAATGCCAATAGTGTAATTGTAGAGCCTACTTCGGGTAATACCGGAATTGGTCTGGCATTGGTGGCTGCTGTAAAAGGATATAAGATCATTCTGGTAATGCCGGAAAGCATGAGTGTGGAAAGAAGAAAATTAATGTCGGCCTATGGTGCTGAATTTGTTTTAACACCTCGTGAAAAAGGAATGAAAGGTGCGATAGAAAAGGCAACCGAAATTGTAAGCACAACACCCGGTGCCTGGATGCCGCAGCAGTTTGATAACCCTGCTAACACAGATATGCACCGGAAAACAACTGCTCTGGAAATCATCAACGATTTTCCGGATGGGATTGATTATATGATCACAGGTGTTGGAACCGGCGGACACATTACCGGGGCTGCAGAAATATTAAAAGAAAAATTTCCTTCTTTACAAGTTTTTGCCGTTGAGCCGGAATTATCTCCCGTATTAAGTGGTGGTGCACCTTCGCCGCATCCTTTACAAGGTATTGGTGCGGGGTTTGTTCCGTCCATATTGAATGTAAAAATCCTCGACGGAATTATCCAGGTTGGAAAAGACGAAGCCATTTTGTATGCCCAGCGTTTGGCGAAAGAAGAAGGTATTCTTGCCGGTATTTCTACCGGAGCCTCATTGGCGGCGGTTGCTAAAAAACTGGCAGATATACCAAAAGGCGCAAAAATTCTCACATTCAATTATGATACGGGAGAAAGATATTTATCAATAGAAGGATTGTTTTAAAAAAAACCTATGAATGTAGTTACCCATAAAGGAAAAGTGATTCTCGCCGGAGCAGGTCCGGGCGATCCGGATCTGGTTACCGTAAAAACGGCTAACTACCTGCAACAGGCGGATGTGGTATTAACCGACAGGTTAGTTAGTAAACTGATCTTACAAAGATATGTACGGCCAACTGCGCAAATTATTGAAGTGGGCAAGCAATGCAGAAGAGGTGTATCCACCCCACAGGAAAATATCAACCATTTACTTGTTCAGTATGCGCAGGAAGGGAAGCTGGTGGTTCGTTTAAAAGGAGGTGATGTTTCTTTTTTCTCCAATGTGCTGGATGAACTGGAAGTGCTGCGCGAAAATAACATTCCGTACGAAATTGTACCTGGTGTTACTGCAGCTTCAGGTGCCGCCGCATATGCAGGCATACCCCTTACGGCGCGTGACCATGCAACGGCTGTTCGCTTTTTAACTTTTTATAAATCAACCATTGTTAGTGATGCGTATTGGAAAGAACTGGCCGCTACTGATGATACGTTGGTTTTTTATATGTCGTCCGAAACAATGGATGAACTGGTTGCCAGGCTAATTGAAAACAATATGGCAACCGATACACAACTGGCCGTTATCGAACAGGCTACTACCCCTTATCAACAGGTATATGTTTCCGGCTTGTATGAATATGAAACAAAACTGAAAGGGAAGTCTTTTCTATCTCCTTCATTAATCATTATTGGGAAAGTGGTGTCATTACAGGCATCCTTCCAATGGTTTACCGGAAGCGATCAGAAGGAATATTATTTTGAACCGTTGACAAGCCCCGTAAAATCAATTATTAGCAATGAACCAGAACAAAAATATGCTGGCAGGGCATAAGCAACAATTATTAACCGAATTAACGGCGGGTGCATCCAGAGAAGAACTAATCTGGATCAACGGTTATATTGCGGCATTGGTTAGCGGTAATGAATTGCCGGTTACTGATGATGCCGTTCGTGTAACCACAGCCCAAAAAATTACACTGGTGTACGGAACCGAAACCGGAAATTCCAAACGCGTGGCTACCGATCTGGCTGCAAAAGCCAAGAAGAAACAATTACAGGTAAAGCTGGCCAGTCTTGATCAATACCGGCTTACTGATCTTTCCCGCGAAGAAAATTTATTTGTGGTGATCAGTACGCAGGGAGACGGTGAACCACCGGTTGCAGCACAGAAATTTTATGATCATATCCATAAAAATGGATTTCGCTTGGATAAAACCAAATTCAGCGTACTCGCATTAGGCGATACTTCCTATCCCTTGTTTTGCAAAACAGGAGAAGAAGTGGATGCACAACTTGAAAAATTAGGTGGCAAACGCATAGTACCTATCCGCAAGTGTGATGTGGATTATGAAAACGATGCAGATGCCTGGTTTGAAGAAATACTTCAATCACTGAATCAGCAACCTGTTACCCATTCTGCGGGAGTGCCTGTTACGGTAAAAGCAGATACCAAATCGAATAAAAAAATATACACCGGAACCATTGTGGGCCATGTGAATCTGAATGATACCGGTTCTGACAAAGAAACCTATCACATTGAATTATTGGCAGATGATGTTGATTATTTACCGGGTGATTCTATCGGAATTGTACCGGAAAATCCATCTGCCATCGTTGAGCAGATACTAACGGTTTCGGGAGCTGATAGAAATACAATCATCGCTTTCAAAGATGCCAGCTATTCTCTTTTTGATTTATTGAAAAAGAAAGTAGCGGTGATATACTTACATGAGCGTGTTGTAAAAAAATATGCCAGTATCGTTCAGCAGGAAATTCCGGAAATGAAAATGGACCTGCTTACTTTACTGCAATTGTATCCTTTACAAAATAAAGAACAATTTGCAGATGTAGCTGCCATACTGCCCGCGCAATCACCCCGTATCTACACCATTGCTTCCTCACCATCGGCACATGATGGAGAAGTGCATCTTACCGTTGAAAAATATGTATTTACGGTAAATGATGAAACCAAATATGGGTTGTGTACAGATTATCTTTCCGGATTATCAATAGATACTCAATTCGATTTTTTTGTACAGAAAAACAAACGTTTCCGTTTACCTGCTGCCGATAAAAATGTATTGATGATAGCCAAGAGTACCGGCATTGCCGCTTTCCGTTCTTTTTTAAGCGAAAGAGATGCAACAGGTGCTACCGGAAAAAATTGGTTGTTTTTTGAAGAAGAAAAATTTACCACTGATTTTCTGTACCAAACAGAATTACAGGATTGGTACCAGACGGGCGTGCTGAATGGTATCTCATTGGCTTTTTCAAAGGATGGTGCTGAACCTTTGTATGTGCAGGATAAACTAAGGGCACATGGTAAAGAAGTATATGCGTGGATGGTATCCGGGGGGTATGTATATGTGTGTGGTGAAAAAGATCCGATGAGTGTGGAAGTGGAAAAAGAGTTGCTATCCATCATTGAAACCCATGGCGGGTTAGCTGCGGATAAAGCGAAAGCCTATTTCGAACAATTGAAAGAAGAAGGCCGGTATTCAAAGGATGTATATTAAGGACTGCATGAATACGGGAAAGTTTAGTAAGTATTTTTAAACAAAGACAAAGTAAACAGGTAATGTCAGATAAATCACCCATAGAAAGAATCAAAGAAGCCAGCGACCATTTGCGCGGAACACTGAAGGAAAGTTTGCAGGATGAAATAACCGGTGCTATTCGGGAAGATGACCAGGCCGTTGTCAAGTTTCATGGTATGTACCAACAGGATGACAGGGACAGACGTGAAGAGCGTGCTGCTAAAAAGTTGGAACGGCTGTATACTTTCATGATCCGTCTCCGGTTGCCTGGTGGTTTTTTAACCCCTGAACAATGGATAGCCGTGCATGATATTGCCGGCGAAAATTCTACCGGCGTGATCAAAATCACATCCCGTCAAACCCTGCAATTACATGGTATACTGAAATCAAATATAAAACCTACTATACATTCTTTCAGTCAGGCCAAACTGGATTCTATTGCTACCTGTGGTGATATCAATCGAAATGTATTATGCAGCTCGCATCCGAAAGAATCTGCCATACACGGGCAGGTATTTGCCTATGCAGATAAAATCAGTCAGCTACTGATGCCTAAAACAAAAGCCTATTATGAAGTATGGCTGGATGAAGAACAGTTATTGGACAAGAAGGAAGAAGAAGATCCGCTTTACCAGGATCGTTATCTCCCCAGAAAATTTAAAATTGCCATAGCCATACCACCCAATAATGATGTGGATGTATTTGCGAATGATATTGGATTGATCGCTGTTATTGAAAATGATGTTTTGAAAGGATTTAATATTGCGATTGGTGGTGGCTTATCTTCTACGCATGGCAATGCAGAAACCTATCCACGATTGGCCACTTTGATTGGCTTTGCTGATACGGAAGAGAAAGTGTTGAAAGCGGTGTATGAGATTGCCACAATTCAGCGAGATTATGGTAACCGCAGCGATAGAAAACTGGCCCGATTAAAATATACGGTTGATAAATATGGTATTGACTGGTATAAGGCTGAACTGGAAAAAAGAACAGGCTTTGCGTTGGCACCTGTGGCGGACTATACATTCAATAGTCGTAAAGATCATTTCGGCTGGCATCCAAATCACGAAGGCCTTTGGTATTATACAGCTTTTGTAGAGAATGGAAGAATACTTGATGAAGGAAACATACAACTGAAAACAGCCTTACTCGAAATAGCCAAAACAGGGAAAGCCAATTTTCGTTTTACCTGTAATGCAAACGTGATTATCAGCGATGTTGCCGAAGCTGATAAAAAAGAAATTGATACGCTATTGGCAACCTATGGTGTTGCTAGAAATACAGAAGTCAGTTCTGTGATCAGAAAAAATGCGATGGCATGCGTGGCCTTTCCTACCTGCCCATTGGCATTGGCCGAGGCACAGCGTTACCTGCCCTCATTGATAGATAAGATTGAAGGGCTGCTTCAGAAAAATGCACTTGGTAATGAAGAGATCATCATCCGTATGACCGGTTGTCCCAATGGATGCGCCAGATCATACGCAGCTGAAATTGGTTTTGTGGGAACTGCCTATGGAAAATACAATATGCAATTGGGCGGCGACAGAATAGGAGAACGGCTGAATAAAATTTATAAAGAAAATATCGAAGAACCCGAAATATTGGCAACCCTCGATACACTGTTTGCAAACTATGCCGCTAACAGAAATCTCCATGAAACCTTTGGCGATTTCTCGATACGGCAAAAATGGGTAAGTGCTTAGCTTTTGCATTCAATAGCGCAGCACTTTAATAAGTAATATATTTGTAAAAATGAATGGGATGCTTCGAAAGTATGTTTTGATGCTGGTATTGTTCAGCAGTATGGGAATGTTTGTAAAAGCGCAGACGGTAAAAAATACTACTTACCCAGACCAGGTATGGGTAGGTTATTTTAACCAAACCCGTTTCAATAATAAATGGGGCATGTGGACGGATCTGCAATTGAGAACTAAGGAAGATTTTGTTTCCAATTTCAGCCAGTCAATTGTACGCCTTGGGTTAACACATTATCTTACTGATAATACAAAGCTAACACTGGGCTATGCATGGATCAACCAGTTTCCGGGAGATAACCACCCAACGGTTTCCAGACCGGAGCACAGGCTTTGGCAGCAGGTGCAATGGCATAATAAATATCCGCGTCTACGCTTGATGAACTGGATCAGACTAGAGGAAAGGTTCAGGCAAAAAATTGCCGGCAATGGTGAACTGGCATCCGGCTATAATTATAGCTGGAAGGTTCGGTATAATTTTTTATTCAATGTGCCCCTGCATAAAAAAGCGTTTGCGCCAAAAACATTGTCGTTTGTTTTTAATGACGAGGTGCATATCAATTTCGGAAATGAGATCGTATACAATTATTTTGATCAGAACCGTTTTTTTGTAGGGCTCAGCTATCACATCAATGCCGCAGATAATATCCAGTTTGGGTATATGAACCAGTTCCAACAGCTTGCTTCGGGTAACAACTATCGGAGTGTGGATGCGGCACGCATTTTCTACTTTCATAATCTGGATCTGCGAAAAAAATAGGGAGAGAATACACCGTGCCTTAGTGCCTTTGTGTGAATCAAAGTCTGGCAGTTAAATTTAAGCATAGTAATTATGCCAAGGTCTTCTCGTTCACTTGAACGGTATATTTTGTGATTGGATTATTATTTAAAGAGAGCCCCATTACCTAATATGTTGCTATCATCAAATACCTCTTTAGTACCATCCGCTGCCGAGCAGGGAGCGAATACCCTGTTTCCAGTATTCCTGAAACTGGAAACGCTCTCCGTGCTGCTGATCGGTGGGGGTAATATAGCTTTGGAAAAGTTGCAGGCTGTACTGGGTAATGCACCAGACACCAAAATCAGGTTGGTGGCTGGTTTTATTGATGATCGAATTAAACAACTTGCTGCACAGTATCAAATAGTATTGCAGGAAAAGTGGTACGAAGCATCTGATATAGATGATGCTGATATCATTATTGTAGCAGTGAACGATATTCCTTTAAGTGAACGAATTCGAACAGATGCCAAACAAAAAAATATCCTGGTCAATGTGGCGGATAAACCTACTTTGTGTGATTTTTATTTGGGATCTGTTGTGCAAAAAGGAAGTCTGAAAATTGCCATTTCCACCAATGGTAAATCACCTACTATAGCCAAACGACTGAAAGAAGTATTGAATGAGATCCTTCCCGCAGAGATAGATGATGTACTGAATAATATGCAGCAGATCCGTCAACAACTCAATGGCGATTTTTCTGATAAAGTAAAACAACTCAATGAACTTACTAAAGTACTGGTTGCCAAGCAGGGTTCACCTGAAGAGGTGAATCTGCTTACGCAAAAAGAAAAGCAATGGCAACAAATCGTAAAGATCTGCCTCTTTGCTTTTATTTGTATGGTGGTGGGTGCGGCTGTATTTGCTTATTTCTTTGCGTAAGAAATATCAGGGTTTCTACAATCTTCGTAAACCTGCGAGCATAACCGTTGAAAGGTAATATACGGTTGCTATCACAAATAATTCTACCATCACAATTCCGGCTAATCGCCAGTAGCGATAGGTATCATTCATCAATTTATCCTCACTCTTATCTTTATCCCGTTCGGTGTTATAAATATGGATGAACTCTTGTATGATGATTGCATTTAGCACCATGTATAAGGAAAGTTGTAATGCAACATTAGTAGTTCTTTTGAACGTAACGAAGCAAATAATAACCACAATAAGTTGAATAGTGTTTCTAGCTTTTTTCATATAAGTAACTTTTAAAAATCATACACTACGCAAAGCCTCTTGCAACACCTAACATTCATCTCCATTTATGAAAGCATGCTTAAACAAAAGCCCTACCATGGTATAGATGAAAGCATATCCCATTTCTGCTCCGTCATATCTCTAATTATCTAATAGTTACCAATTAAGAATCCACCGGCTGCATCCCATAAATATCCATCACTATCCTGCTTGTTAAGCGAAAAGGATATCGTAAATAGTTATAACAGTATTTATTCTTTGCAGTAATTTGTCGGTATAAATGATTGCTATATGCGAAACTCTCGGAAAGCCGCCATATATGTTGCCACTATTTTTTTGTTGCCACCACTGGCTGCGCAGGTAACAGAACGTGACCTGCTGGCAAAATTTTCTTTAGCAGCTATTAAGCAAAGCCTGATTCCCAAAAATGAATGGAAGCCTTTCCCAAAGCAGGCAGCAGATTGGAGGCAACAAGTGCCGGATAGTGCACGGCAAGCCATAATTGCACAGGCAGAATTGGGCAATACCATTCCTTTTACAACCATCCCTGCAACAGTAACACTCGAATATGTGCGTACCGGTAACCGGGTTAATTACGAGAAACTATCTTTTGAAAAAAGAAACCGTTTGTTTACTCTGGTATTGGCCGAGTCAATGGAAAACAAAGGCAGGTTTACCGATGCTATTGTAAATGGGGTATGGAATATTTGTGAAGAAACGTATTGGGGTGTAACCGCCCATATCAGCACGCAGAAAAAGGGTAGGGGATTGCCTGATGTAGCAGACCCAACGGTTGACCTGTTTGGCGCAGAAACCGCAGCCTTATTGGCTTTAACGGATTATTTCACAGGTGCTAAACTGGATAGTGTATCTCCCCGCGTGCGTGAAAGAATCAGTTGGGAAGTGAATCGTAAAATTCTCAATAGTTACGAAAATGAAGTGGCTCGCTATAATTATTTTGGGAATGGGAGGAAAAATGTAAAAGTTAATAACTGGGATCCCTGGGTGGTGAGTAATTGTGTAACAGCATTTTTATTATTGGAAAAGGATGAGGAGCGTAGAGCGAAACTGGTAGCCCATTCGCTATCACTGCTTGACCTGTACATCAACGGATTGGGTGAAGATGGTGCAACAGATGAAGGCCCCTCGTATTGGTCTGCTGCCGGTCTTGCTTTGTTTGATGGATTGTATACGATCGCCGATGCTACCCGGCAAAAAATTTCTGTATTCGATCATCCGATAATCAAACAACTTGGCACCTACATTTATAAAACACATATTGACGATGATTATTTTGTGAATGTGGCTGATGCAACACCCAAAATAAAAGCAGATGGCGTGGGCATCTATCGTTTTGGAAAAGCAGTGAAAGATGAAGCCATGATGGGTTTTGGTTCATGGGCCTACCGAAATATACAGGACAATAGACCTAAAGTAGAATCTTTTTTTAAACAACGCCAATTATACAATCTGCTGAGCATTGCGGAGTGTGCGGCAGCACAACCTAATGAAAACCGGCAGCAAAGCATGTACTTACCCAGCGTGGAATTAATGACAGCAAGAACACAGAGTAATTTGTTTATCTCTTCACATGGAGGAAACAATGCAGAAAGCCATAACCATAATGATGTGGGTGATTTTATTGTGTATGCAGATGGGGCACCAGTAATTATTGATGCAGGTAAGGGAACGTATATGGCCATTACTTTTTCGCGTGAACGGTATTCTTTGTGGTACAACACATCGGCCTACCACAACCTGCCGCTGATCAATGGCATACAGCAGGAAGCAACGGCTGCTGCGAAGGCAAATAAGGTACTCTTCAATAATAACAATGGGATTACCCGGTTCAATATGGATCTAACCAAAGCGTATCCGGAAAAAGCGGGATTGCAATCATGGAACAGATCTATTCTTGTAGATGCATTAAAGAATCATATCGAGATCAAAGATGCCTATCAATTTACGGCAGCCAATACCTCTCTTTCACAAACTTTAATGACGGTTTGCGCTACAGATCTGTCAATGCAAGGCAAAATTATTTTCACCACAGAGAAGAATAAAAAAGTACAGTTAACCTACGATGCAGCAGAATGGACCATCAGCAAAGAAGCCATGCCATTAACAGAACCACACGAACAACAAGTGAAAACAAACTGGAATAATAAAACCATCTGGCGCATTTTGCTCACCAATACATCACATAAACTGAAAGGAGTTTTTACTTATTCAATTGAAAATCAATAGAAAGTGGGTGCATGATTTTTTCGGGATTTTTTGTTAGTATTTATCTGTTATTCACTGGTATTACTAGTGTATATTTTATATTTTAGCAGCGCAGTGTATACCAAAACTATCCATGTTAACTGCTTTTTTCTGCAAAGCTGATTAAATCTGATATCCAATTGCTGTGCAGGAGATCAATACTCCTATGAAAAATATTGATATTGTATTTTTTGATGCAGCTTCCGGACATCGTTCCGCAGCGGTAGCTGTACAAAAAGCTTTACAGGCCATTCATCCTGACTGGGATATCCAGACCATTAATATTGTAAACATCTTTGATCATCACAAAACATTTGGCAAAATTGTCCGAAAAGGCATCGCTCGCTTTAATCAACAATTGGTAAGAGATAAGGTATTTGATTTGGGAGGTCAGATCAATCTTTCGTTGCTATTTCACGATACGGTTTATTCGCGTGGTATTCGGCGCATAGCTACCTACTGGAATCAGCGTGTGCCTGATGTAGTGATATCCGTTACACCCATGTATAATCCTGTTTTGTACAAAGCCGCCAGGCTGGTAAATGCTCAAGTACAATGCATTACCATACCCGTTGATTTTGAGGAGGTTAAACCGCGATATTGGTTTACGCCCAAAGTACCGCAATATTATATTCTTTCTACAGAAAGATTAGCTGTTCAAGCCAGGCGTGCAAAGATCGAAGAGCGATTCATTTCGCAGATTCCGGGAATGATCGTAGACCCATCTTCTTACCAGAAAATCAGTATCGATAAAAAGAAAGTATTACAGGATTTGCAGTTACGACCGGATTATCCAACCGTATTTTTATCATTCGGCGGGCAGGGGTCTCTCCGCTCGATGGAAATAGCGGTGGAAATAGAAAAAGAAAAATTGCCAGTGAACCTGATTTGTATGTGCGGAAAAAATGAAAAATTATTTCAGGAATTAACTAACTTTAAGACATCTTATCCCAAAGCAGTTTTCAGCTATACCAAAGAAACACCGCTGTATTACCTGCATCTCTCCGATTTTGCCATAGGGAAACCTGGTGCCATGACCATCACAGAGGCACTGATAACTGAAACACCACAGATTGCTTTGCAAAGTACCGGTATGAGACCGGTACAAAAAGGAAATGAAAGTTGGATACATCAATCCGGTGTAGGGTTAGTAGCTCCTAAAGTAACAGATATTGTCTTTTGCTTAAAGAAGATGATGAAAGAAGAGGGTACGTTTAAACAAAAAATAAAAGAAAATGTGCATCAGGGTATTTTTAAATGTGCTGACGTGATATCAAAAATCGTTGATCAACCATAATCCAATACCAAAACTGCCAACATGCTTTCCGCACAAAATCCAAATCCATCCCCCCATACCGGGGTCTCAAATTATGTATCCAGGTATCCCGCAGACTGGCCGATTGATGGTCCGATAGATCTCCAGGTTCATGATCTGCCTCACGCATCTTCTACCATTGAATGGTGGTACCAGAATACACATCTCACCAGTAATAAAGGGTGTAATTTTTCTTTGTTCGCTTCCTTTTTCAGAATTGCCATTGACAGGGATGAAGAAACACAGGCATATAAATATGCGCACTCCATTACATGGGCGCTCTGTGATGCCGATAATAAGGCCTATTATATGGATTCTGTGGTAGATAGAATTGCCCCGGTAGAAGGGCTGAAAATGATCGAGCGCGGACATGATACTACTGACAAGTTATTACTAAAAGCTTTGAAAGAAGTGTTAGTGAAAGGAAACGTTCCCTTGCCAGACAGATTAATGGAAGAAGATGCCATAGTAGATAATGAAAACCTTCATCTGCAATATGGCGTAAACCAGTATGAAAAATTAGCCAATGGCAATTACAAGTTGCGTTTGCATAACGCCGAAAAAGCCATTCATTGTGAGCTGGAATTTACCCCGCTGGTACATCCGGTAAGGCATGGAGACAATGGCGTGGTGGTGGGAACGGGTGGAGAAGATATGTTCTATTATTTTATTCCGGAGTGTGAAGTGAATGGATCCATTGTTGTGGATAATATCCGTCATGATGTAGAAGGTAGTGGCTGGTATGACCATGAATTTGGTAAGCCTGCCGACGATGCTGGCGAAAAAATTGAAGTGAACCTGATGCATGATATTGCCTGGAACTGGATTTCTTTACAGGCAAGTAATGGTCAGCAGATTTCGGTGTATGATCTTTTCGATAACAATGATGGTATGAAAAGTCGCGGTAGATGGGCAGTGGTGATTAATGAAGAGGGAATTAGCAAAAGTATCAAAGAGTTCGTTTTTCAACCAAAGACAAACTGGACAAGTTCCAGAACTTTTACATCCTATCCGGTAAACTGGCTTTTGCAAATACCGGAATTGGGTATTGATCTTGAGGTGGAAGCCGCTTTTCCTCACCAGGAGTTCGTTACGATTATTTCGAAGCCGGCATTCTGGGAAGGAAGGGTGCATGCAAAAGGAATGTTTGGCACAGAAGCGGTAACGGGCCTCGGATTTATTGAAAGAAGCGGTTTTGCCAACGTAGAAAAGCTGGAAGATTTTTTTAAAGCGGTTACCAAACAAACACGAAAATCTGTAGAGGCTTTATTGCCGATTCAACCTACGGATGAGCAATTTGCCAGGTTAGTGGCCAGTGATAAAAATCATCATTTTCTGGATGGGCTGGACAAAGAACAATACATCAAACAAATTATTACGCCTATACGCGAAATTATTGACAGGGGCGGTAAATGCTGGCGCAGTTACGCTGCCATTGCCTGTATTGATGTGGTGGGAGGCAACTCACAGCCTTATATGAACTGGCTGGTATGGCCCGAGTTATTGCATACAGGTTCACTTATTATTGACGATGTACAGGATAAATCAGAAATCAGAAGAGGTGGTCCATCCTGCCACATAGCCCACGGAGAAGCTATTGCTATTAATGCGGGTAACGCCTGTTATTTTTTAGGTCAGCTATTATTACTGGATGATGCGCTATCCGTTGATATAAAGTTAAAAGCATACCAGATTTATTTTGAAACTATGCGTGCTGCTCATGCAGGGCAGGCTATGGATATCAGCAGTTTTTATCACCTGATGCCTGGTATTGTAGAAAGTGGCGATAACCGTAATCTGGAAAAAAAGATATTGGCGGTTCATCGATTAAAATCGGCCGTACCTGCCAGTATGCTGGCACAATTGGGTGCCATCAAAGGGAAGGCTGCTCAACCCCAAATTGACGGACTGGGTAATTTCTTCGAAGCATTGGGCCTTGCATTCCAGATCATTGATGATGTATTGAATTTGCGCGGATTTAAAGGAGATCTGAAAGACAAAGGGGAAGATATTACTGCAGGAAAAATTACCATGCCTGTAGCGAAAGCTATGGGACTGCTTGCGCATTCCGACCGAGAATGGTTATGGCAGGAGGTAAGCAGTAAGCCATCGGAAAAAGAGCGGATTGCCGAAGTGATTACATTACTTGAAAAATGTGGCGCCATAGATGCCTGCGAACAACAAGCAGAATATTTAATTGAAGATGCCTGGAAAAAATTAGATGTACTGATACCGGATAATGATGTAAAAATCAGGTTACGTGCATTTGGATGGTATGTGTTGAGAAGACATTATTGATACAATTATTTTACCGGTAATGATCCTTGGAAACATTTCCCTTCCTGAACCTTTGCTTGTTTGGGGGCTATTCGTTAGATGCCTGGGTCTGGTCTATTTTATAGCCATAACACAACTCTATTGGCAGGTACTACCATTGGCAGGATCGAAGGGTATATCTCCTGTTCGATATAAATTAGGTCAGATACAGAGAGATTACGGTCACGTAAAAAAATGGCTACTATTTCCAACCGTATTCTGGATCAATGCTTCCGATCGGGCTTTGCAAACAATGATCATTATAGGGTCTCTGGCATCCTTGGTGGTGGTATATGGCGGTGTTCTTAGTTTTCCTGCTTTGTTGGTCTGTTGGTTGGTATATCTGTCGCTGGACATTGCTGTAGGGCTTAGTTATCCATGGGACAGTGTTTTATTTGAAGCAGGATTTCTTGCCTTGTTTTTGCCATCGTTGCCATCATTGCCTCAACTGCAGATAGAACAGTTGCCACATCCCGCCATCGCATGGGCTTACCGATTATTATTATTTCGATTGATCTTTGGATTTGGGAAATTTAAATTCTGGAAATCCAACTGGCGTGATCGGGGATATTTTCATTCTTTTATGATCAATATTCCATTGCCCTCCTATGGTGCATGGTATTTATCGCGGTTTCCCTCCTGGTTTTTTCTTGGCATATTGTATCTCACATTTCTTATTGAAATTATGGCCCCACCCTTGATTTTTATGGGTCCTGACTACCGTTTAACGGCTGCTTGTTTAATTACCTTTTTAATGATAGGTATATGGCTCATTAGTAATTTCGGATTCTTTAACCTTATTACAATTGTACTATGTATTCCCTTGCTGGATGTGCATGCTTCTGTTTTTGATATACGTTTTCATTCAGGTCTTCCCCTTATCAGAGATATTTTAATTTGTGCGGTAGTATTGGTGGTAGCTATTGGTGGCCTGTTTAATTTTGTATTCAACTCGTGGTGCACATTTACCTGGCTGCATTGGCCTTCAGCATTACAGGTGCCATCTGCATTAATTCGTGGCCTTCTACATTTTTACAGAAGCATTCTCCGTTTTCGCATCACGCATTCTTATGGGGTTTTTCCCAGTGAAAGTACCGCTCCCATAAAATGGGTCCCGGTTTTTGAAGGATCAGATGATGGCGTTCATTGGAAAGAATACGAATATAAGTGTATGGCTACCCATGAGCATTCGCCTCCGCGGATCATTGCACCCTATCATCCGCGACTGGATCATGGTATTTTTTATGATTCTTATGGCACCAACGATGCCAACTTCAGTTGGTCGCTGATTGGTGGGGGAGTGCCCTATGAATTTACGCATACCACCGGGGTAGAATCCATCATGCATCGTTTACTTGAGGGAGGCGAAGCAGTACATTCCCTTTTCAGAAAAACACCGTTTACTAAACAAGTGCCTCCCCAATGGGTAAGACTTTATTTTTACCGGTTCGAGCCAACCAGTATGGCAGAAAGAAAACTGACCGGAAAATGGTGGCATAGAAAACCGGTAGGCATTCATTTGCCCGCGAGAAAATATAATCCAAACTACTACAAAGAAAAAGAGATCAGGCCCGAGCTGTTTCATTGGGATGCGGTATTCTGGAAAGATAATAGTTCTGCTATTAAATTACTTCAGCAAACAGCGATAACGCAACCAATAAGCTATGTTTATGCTTCTGCCGTAAAAGGATTAACGGTGAATATTGATTTTTTCTGGGATCATTTTTTGCCATTTATTGAAGCAGCAAAAATGGATTGGCATAAACTTCCTGAAATCCGTAGCCAACTGGTTTCGAAATATTCTTTCGCAGAGATCAATCAATTGGAAACCATCTGGAGCCGGTTAAGTATTATGATGGAAATACGGTTACGTCCCCATTTTTTAAAGAAAGCAACACCCGGTATATCCATTGATAACTATTTTATTTTTGGTTTATACATTCATCACATCATTGGCAAGGGTAAAAAAGCTTACGAAAGAATTGTATCTCGTCCCGAAGAAGTAAATACATACATGGATGATTTTGATGCCAGTAAGGCTTTTTATTTTTATGCTATATTCTGGTACGATACTCTTGTATTTCAATCCAGAAAAATCAGGCTGGCGCAGCGCATGGGTACTTTGCGAAATGAAAAAGAATTGCCGGGGTTTGTCCGTATTATTGAGTTTATCGGGAAACAGTTGTATGACGCCAGCGAAGAAAACTGGCCTTTGATGAATAAGAACCCACGGAACGGAATTTGGACTATTACTGATGCAACGCCTTCCACTAACATGGTTACCACGAATATACAAGCAACATGAAGAAACTGGTTCTGCCCAATCAATTAGCCATTGCTACGCTGAGTAACACAGAAGCAAACATCTTGTACCATGAAATATTCGTGGCCGGGTCTTACCAAAAACATGGAGTTGTGGTAAAGTCTAATGACTGTGTGTTTGATATTGGAGCCAATATAGGGATGTTCGCTTTGTATGCGCATAGCCTTTGTCCGGACATAAAGTTGTACGCATTTGAACCGGTTCTCCGCATTTTTGAAGTACTGCAGCAAAATGTTACAGACCACCTGAAGGGAAAGGATATTCATCTATTCAATACAGGCCTATCTGATAAACAAGAATCTGTAGCCTTTCAATACACACCAGGATTGAGCATGACGGCAGGCAGGTATTCAGAAGAGTTGAAAAAGGGGGTACAAAAAAATATCTCGCTATACAAATGGTTGCAGGCACTGTTATCCGATTTTGCAAAATCAAATCATCGTTTCAACAGTATTCTCAATGGATTGATTAAGGGATTGCAGATACCGATACTGCAACTATTGCTGTTAATTATCATCTTGGTTCCTTTATCCATTTACCTGATTTTTCTAAAGTTCACAACACAAACAATTACATGTAGGTTAGAACCCTTGTCTGCAGTAATCAAAGAGAACTCCATATCTCAGATTGATCTTTGTAAAATTGATGTAGAGGGAAGTGAATGGGATGTACTACAAGGTATTGCTACCGATGACTGGTCATTGTTCAAACAGTTTATCATTGAAGTACACGATATGGATGGGAGGGTGATGCAAATGCAAAACTACTTGGAACAAAAAGGATTTGAGGTGATTGTGGATCAGGAAGATTGGGAATTACATCAACTGATGAATATTTATACCATCTATGCCAAAAGGAAATAATTATCTTGTATTCACCCAATACCAATAGCCGAAATATGAAAATGAAAATACCTGCCGGGCCTTCTGTAAAAATCGCTCAAAAAATCATCCGGCAAGATCAGCGAAAAGGGTGGACAGACCTATCGATACAGTATGGTAAAAATTTTATGTATCAAGGCAATCTGGTAACCAGTGATGCAGAATTGGCGCGCACATTATTAATGGAAAGAGAACATACGCTGCAACGTTCAGGAGTATATACATTCATGTCGTGGCTTATACCCGGTGCACCCGGTGTGTTGTTTATGGATGGAGAAGCATGGCAGAAGCGGGTGCATGCAGTTATGCCGGTTTTTACCAAAGCCAATATTGAAAGCTATGGGAAAACCATTCACGATATAGTGATGGCAAATATTCAATCGTGGAAAAACGGGATGCGCTTTGATGACCTATATATAACCGTTACCGAAATTGGTTTACAGGTTGTATTAAAAGTGGGTTATGGCCTCGATCCTTCCCAAGAACTGTCTGCAGCCTATGGAAAAGAATTGATGGAGTATAAATTACTCACCATGACCTCCAACAGCCGGATTGATGATTTTGGTTTTTCATCAGAACAGTTACTGCTATTACCCACACTGTTTAAAAATATACGCCACCTTAAAAAAAGAATGAAGATTCAAAAAGGATTATTGGAGGAGATATTGGTTCAGCGTGAAAAGGAAGACCATGATAGCGTGGATTGGATCAACCTGCTCTCTAAAGCGGGTTTTTCATTAAATGAAATGACGAATGAGCTAAATCACATCTACGGTGCTTTCAACGCTATAGATTATACAATTACCTGTGCGTTGTATGAATTGAGCAGAAATAAAAAATGGGTTACGATTCTAAGAAGCGAATTAGCAACAGTACTTGGGCATAACAGGCATCCGGGTCGTGAAGATGTGGACGCATTGCCCAATACGATCAACTTCATGAAAGAAGTATACCGCTATTATCCGGTGGCCATTGCGGTTATGCGCAAAACAGGAAAGCCATTAGTAGTAGAAGAAGTAACCTATCCGGCTGGAAAAGAAGTGATCATTGCTTTACAAGCCATGCACCATCATCCTGATTATTGGGAGGAGCCATTGCTGTTTAATCCGGATCGTTGGACATTACCGATGAAAGAGCCCCATGCATACATTCCTTTTTTGCAGGGTCCCAGACAATGCATTGGAAAGCACTTGGCTGAACTTCATTTTCTGATTACGTTGAATGCTATTATCCAGCATAGTATTTTTGAAGTAGAAGCACCAGTTGAGATTGGCCCCTATATGATACCAAGGTTCGAAAAACCCATACCTGCCATTGTTCATCTTCGTCAGCCAGTATGATACCAGTGTATAAAAAAATACGATCTGGTCCCTCTGTAAAGGAAGCGCAGAAGTTGATTGCCGAAAAAAAAGAAGCGGCATGGTCTTTTTTTTCTAAGCGATATGGCAATAATTTTATGTACCAGGGAACATTGGTAACCTGCGATCCGCGCGTGATAGAATTGTTGTTGATGGAGCGTACGCATACAAAAAAACGTTCTATGGTATACAGGTTTCTGTATGCCATGATACCATTGGCTCATGGTCTGTTATTTATGGATGGGGCAAATTGGCAAAAAAAATTACAGGCTGTTATGCCCGTATTTGCCCGACCCCATATCAGTACCTATGCATCGTTTATGCATAGCTGCCTGCATGAAAAGATACATACATGGAGCAACGAAGAAAATTTTTCGGATCTCTATCAATGCGTGGTAAAAATGAATGCGGATCTTTTGATGAAACTGGGGTATGGGCTGGCGCCCGGATCGGAGATAGCCCAACAACTATCTGCTGCACTGGTAGCGTATAAGTTTGATTTAATGGATCCTGATACGAGGATAGATGCGTTTGGGATATCCATGCATACACTGAAACGCTTACCGGTTTTTATTAAAGCGCAATGGAAAAGGCGCAGCAGAAACAGGCAATTAGCATATCTGATCAAAGAGATCATTAATAAAAAAATGGCACAAGCTAATGAAGGGCTTAACTGGATACAATGTTTACATGAGTCAGGATATTCTCTAAAGAATATAGCTGGTGAAGTAAATCATTTGTATGGTGCATACAATGCATTGGATTATTCAATCACCTGTGCTTTATATGAAATTGGTAAGAATCCAGCGTATGCGGCAAGATTAAGAGAGGAGTTGGCCGTTACTGTATCCTTACCCATTGGCATTACACACAAGGATTTTGATGCTATCCCGCAGACCATTTGTTTCATGCAGGAAGTATTTCGCTATTATCCGGTTTCCATGGGTATCTCTAGAAGAACGGGAGAAATGATTGATATGCCAGATGTGTATATTCCCCAAGGGCAGGAAGTATTGATAACACTATATGCGTTACATCACCATACAGATTATTGGGATGAACCGGATGTGTTTCATCCTGACAGATGGAAAGACGGAACCACGCCCATCCCTTTCACCTATATACCTTTTTTAAAAGGACCACGTCATTGTATTGGCAGGCATCTGGCTGAATTGAATTTCATTAATTTCCTACGTGTGTGGCTACTGAACGGAGAAATAGTGACATCGCCAGAAGTGATGCATCTAGGACCTTATATGATTCCACGCTTTGAAAAGGAATTGACAGGCAAGTACACCAAATTCATATAGGTAATCAGTCTATGCGTTATCCGCCTTTTTGGTATACCCTTACATAATCCACTTCAAATTTTTTAGGAAAAGAAGTAGTAGAAGGATCACCGCCATTATCACCGCCAATGGCCATATTTAATAACATATAGTGAGGCTGTGTAAATGGATTGAAGCCGCTACCATCTTTATTTACCAGTTTATCCAGTGACACTTTATTCAATAATTGATTATCCAGGTATAAGGCAATAAACTCTTTTGTCCAATCCATACGCCATACATGAAAGGCGTTGGCCCATTGCTTTCCACCCAGTGAATCGGTAGAAAATTTATTACTATACCATTCTGCTTTTTTATCTGCTCCCAGGCAAGCAATATTGGCTAATAATTTTCCACGGTAATATTCCATGATGTCGATTTCACCATTAGAGGGCCAGCCTTTATCAATGCCTAAGGTCCACCATGCGGGCCAGATCCCGGCGCTGATATCTATTTTGGCACGTATCTCAAAACGGCCATACAACCAGCTATGTTTGCCCTTAGTGCGGATGCACGAAGAAGTATATTCGATGGAAGGGCTGCTTTTTCTCCAATCCTTACTACCTGCTTCGTATCCAGGGTTGGGTTTGTTTTCTTTTCGGGCTTCTATCACCAGTAAACCATTCTTGCAAAATGCATTTTCCGGTTGATAATATTGCAATTCATGGTTACGAACAAAACCGTTTTCGTGGTTCCATTTATTGATGTCCGGCACTCCTTCTGTTGTAAACTCATCAGCCCATACTAATGAATACCCGTCTGTTGCAACATGTTTAGCAGGCTGTATAAAAGAAGTGCAAATGAAAACAAGTGATGCAATGATTAATGGTACACGCATGTAACAAGGAGATTGATATAGGATAATACAAAGGATTACATAAAGCCTATAAAAAAGCCGGTACTAATGAGTACCGGCTTTTTATATTTTGTGGCAATTACTTAACGTGTTTAGAAACGATTTTTGCCAGTTCAAACATAGACACCTGCGGTTTGCCGAACAGGGTTTTCAGTTTGTCATCTCCATTGATCATTCTTCTGTTTACTTTATCCTGTAATTTATGCTTTTTGATATAGTCCCAGATAGATTTGATAATCTCTGTACGTGGTAATGGCTTGCTGCCAATTACCGCTGCTAAAGCTGCACTTGGGGTTAATGCTGCCATGAATGCCGCATTGGGTTTTCTTTTGGTTTTAGCTTTGGCTGCTTTCTTAGGAGCTGCTTTTTTAGCTGCCTTTTTTGGAGCTGCTTTTTTTGGAGCGGCTTTCTTTACGGCTTTTTTTGGAGCTGCTTTTTTAGCAGCTGCTTTTTTTGGAGCAGCTTTCTTAGGGGCTGCTTTCTTTACCGCTTTTTTCGGAGCGGCTTTTTTTGCGGCTTTTGCCATGGTAGTTTGAATTTAAATGGGTAATCAGTTTACTCCACTAATATACATAACATCTGAGTTTTCTAATAAATTCTCTTTATTATCTGCATAACAGGGGTATAAGTGAATTTGGGTAATTAAAAATATAACAGTATTGCTATGTAGCTGTAGGTAAACAGCTTTGAATAAGGCTGCCTTTTTTGGGATAGTAAGGTAGATGAAAAACCATTTTACCGCAGGTTATAAATACCTGTTATTGGCCGCTGATGCGGAAGCGTTTTTGGTGTATGTCTTTTGTAACGGGTTGTTTGGTCTGGGTAATGTCCCGGTCAAATGGGCGGTTAAGATTATTGCCTGCCAGGTCTTCCAGTTTGGCCATACTATTCAATGAATAATTTCCCTCAGCCCAAGCCTCAGCCGGGGTAAAATGGCATTTTGTATCGTTTTCAATTACTTGTAAATGACCCTTTATCTGCAGGCCATTCTGGTCGCGTATAGATATTGTTTCACTCAAAAGAAAATGATCCAATGGTTCACCAAATCCAATGATCAGCGGTGTTTTGGTGCCGGCTTTGGGCAGATCCAATGTCCATGTATCCGGATTGGGAGATACGCTATCACGGTTGCCCGTTATAAAAAATTTGCTGTATTTTTTTAATAAGTCAATGCCTTTGGTGCTTTGCCATGGGGGAGAGATAACCAACTCGTATTGGTCTCCCTTGCGCAAAGGTGCGCCCAGCTTCTGGTTAGGCTGCAGGTCGCGTTTGATGCGTCCTGGGTCCAGCCAAATGGTGATCACGGTTCTGTCTTCATTCCATAACTCTGGTTGCAGATCGAGAAAAACATTTTGCAAACTGTCTTTCCCGTTTTTGATGAGGTGAATATATTTTTGCGATTGCCCTTCGCGCATAGATGCAGAAAATTGGACATATAGTTTTAACAGGTTATCGGGCAGTGTATCGGATTGTGGAAAAACAGCCAACACTTCCGGCGCGCTAACCTTACTGTCTGAAGCAATATGGAACTCTGTTATTTTTTTGTTCCTGATAAACACAGCGTACACAAAATCAGTGGTAAAGGGAATCAAGGGTGTAAAAATGAGATCATCAGTCAGCTTGCAATTGCCCAGAATGTTAGTGGCTGTAGTATCTTTTGCCAAGCGGATAGTTACCCATTGTGCAACGGAATCTTTTGGAATATCCTGAATTAATTTTTGGGCAATTCTAACACTACGGGCCTGACCATTTTCAAACAAAACAATAACTTCCTGCTGGTCACTACTACAGGCGGTTAGTATGGTAAGTACAAAAAACAGCAGGTTATGCCATTGGCGTAACCTGCTGTTTCGTAAAAGAATGTTCTTCTTACAGGGCATCGTTGCTTCTGGTAAATAGATCAACGGCACCATTTTCTTTTTTCTGCATAATTACCATATGGCTTTTATTCAGTTTATCCATCTGCACTACTTTGCCTAAAGCGGGTAACTTAACAAAATCAGCTCCGGCAGTGCCAGATACTCTTTCTGTTAGTGTGCCTTCAAAAGCTGCGATGTTTTTATAATTCACTTCGGCCAAAGGGTTGGCGGTATTGGCAATGAGTAAAAAAGTTTCGTTGCCTTTGGTAATGGTGGTCATATCAATGGGGGTGTTGCCGCTACCCATTTCGGCAACAGTTCTTCCTTTTACATGCATGCCCGATTTTAATTCATCCAGTGGATACAGTACCAGTGGGGTACAGGTATAACTGGCAATTAAATAATCTTTTCCGTTTATTTTTCCGGTGGTAAATGTGCGGATAGGAGAAGTGGTTTCATATCTGCCGTGTGCTGCATGGTACATTTCCAGAGAAGCCTGTTCCTGCTTATCTGTGAAAGGAAATGAAATACTGCGGAAAGTAGAACTGAATTCTTTGTTGGATAAACCGCTTACCAATACTTTGCCATTATCAAATGCCAGATCTGAAATGGTAGAAACACGCAACGGTCTGCCACGTGTATCTTTTGCATCTTCGGCAAGCACATCATTTAATGCAATGCTGGAGAAATTTACATCCTGTAAAGAGAGTGCTTCCATCTTCTCATTCTCCAATTTTATAATTACCGGTGTACCTTCTTTGCTTTGTACGGCAATGTATATTTTTTGCGAAAGAGGGTTCACTGCCATATCAGTAATGGTAATATTTTCTTTCGTTGTTCCCAATGCCGAAGCAATTTTCTGGTCAATGTCTGTAATGTTAAGCGTAGCTGCATTACCGGTTTGTTTGGTATCTTTTGTTTCTACCGCAAACACAGCAGCACTTTTTGAATCGCCGATAAACAGAATGCCATCTTTACCAAACGATAAAGCGCTCACAGATTTAATCTCCGGTGTTCCTTTGGTAAAACCATACGGCGAAACCGCAAATGGTTTGGTAGCTGCTACCAGGGCAACACCCGCCAGCAACAACGCGAAATAGAAATAATTTTTTTTCATGGGTACTTTTTTTTGTTTGAATTGAACAGTACATAAAACGAACCGGTACTTTTTGGGCTGTTTACCCAAGGTTAATATACAAAATAGCGCACAGATCGTTCAATAAAACAGGTGGATTTGGGTAAGCAGGGCTTTTTAATCGGTCATCAGAAAGGAGAGGGGCTTACCGAGGTCCAGCCGCCATCCACTATCAGGGTTTGTCCGGTAATATGTCTTGCCTTATCAGACACCAAAAACAAAGCCGCATCGGCAATATCAGTAATGGTTGCCGGCCGGCCCATGGGGGTTAGTGCCGACCATGTGGCGGCATAACCGCTGTCATCCATGGTACGTTCGGTAAGGGTGGCACCCGGTGCAATGGTATTTACGGTTATTTGGTATTGCGATAATTCTATGACCAGATTTTTAGCCAGCATTTCAAGCGCTGCTTTACTCATGCTGTAAGCGGCCAATTGTTTGTGCGCCTGCTGGCCTGTTACGGAAGAAGTGAAAAGGAGGGTACCGCCACCTGTTTGTTGTTTCATTTGTTTTGCTGCAGCCTGGGCCAGAAAAAAACTGCCGGCCATGTTTACCTGCATCACTTTGTAAAAAGCTTCGGGTGAATAATCCAGAAAATCGCCAAACAGCGTAATGCCGGCATTGGCTATTACAATATCCAGCGTTCCAAATTGGGCTGTGGTTGCTGCTACCATATTGCGTATAAAATCTACATTGCCCGCATCACCTGCAAAAGGGATGCATGGGTTGTTGGTTTGTTCTGATATAATAGAAGCGGCTTTGGCGGTGAGAACAGCATCTATATCATTTACAACCACATTCGCTCCTTCCGCAGACAAGCGGCGGCAGATCTCAAAGCCAATGCCTTGTCCTGCACCGGTTACAATGGCGGTCTTGTTGGTAAATGGCATGCTTTCTTTTTGGGATAATCAAATATAACATCTGTACATGATGATTGAAAACGGAAACTTAATATACAGGCATTGTTTTTACCGGTAGCTTTATTATTGTGCTGTCAACAGGATAGCCCATAACACTACTTATCCATTCACCTTCATTTGTTTTTTATGGAACCGACTGGTATTCTCATCATCGTCATCACCTGCCTGATTGCCGTTGCGCTGGTTGTTTTTCTGATTCGCAGCAACCGCAAAGACAGGGATTTACTGAACCCCGATACGGAAGAATCGATTGAAGAAACGCATATGGATCAGGAAAGGAAAGAAGATCGTATATAAGATCAGTCTCCTAATCGAATCAATTCATCTTCGGCTTACTTGATTTAGCGAAAATTTGCAGATCCTGATTTTTTTAAAAAGGGATGCTAAAGGTTCTTTTGTATTTTGTATACACGAGTATGTATCCAAATAGAGGAAACAGTATAGAAAGTAACATCCAATTTCTTTTAGTGGGTATATCAATGATGCATTTCCTATATAAAAGCCTGATTAGTTCAAGAGATCTGAACATCAGATAAAAGTTCAGGCCAAAGGATAACAGAAGTAATGCTTCTTTCATACGGTTAAAATACAAAAAAAATCAATACTCCATTCTGTCATGTCGGGAGAATGATTTGTGAATCTGCCATTCATGGAGAAAAACTTGTGTAAAAAAAGGATAGTTCTACGCAAATGTATGCGTAGAACTATCCTTTTTTATTTTTGCCATGATACATGGCAGAAAGTGTATCAGTAATATTTCAAAAATTACGGAAGCTGTATTTTAGTAGTATCTACTTTCTTAACCACGCGCCCGGTTTTTCTATCATTCGCTCTTCCGATTATATAACCGGCACCTGCTCCCGTAGCGGCACCAATAGCGGCACCACCCAGATTTTTACCGATAATACCACCGGCAATAGCACCTGCACCTGCACCGATCACCGTTCCTTTAGCAGCAGAGCTCCATCCTTTCTTTTTAGCGGGAGCGGGCGTTTCGTAAGCGGCATCTTTATATCCTGAAGGAGACGTTTCTGCTTTCCGGTTTGCTCTTCGCAAAGCAGCTACGGCATTCAGTGAATCTTTTTCTGCCTGAACGCGAAGCTGCTCTTCCAATACTGCCTGTTGGCGGATGGCCGCTGTATCTACCACAACAATAGGTGTTTTGGGTTCTGAATTACAGGCTGCTAAAAAGGAAATAAGGATAAGGGATAACAATTGTTTTTTCATGAGGGGTTGATTTGTTGAGATTACTTTACAGTTAGTTTAATGTACGCTGTAAAGGTCTGCGCAGATTGAGGGCGAAGAGTTACAGGATGCAGTAGATGAATTGCAAGATTCACAGATTTAGGGTGATGAGGGGAAGACTTATAGCAAATAAAAAACCCCACATTTCTGTGAGGTTTTGTGATCCCGCTGGGACTCGGACCCAGGACCCATACATTAAAAGTGTATTGCTCTACCAACTGAGCTACGGAATCGAACCTTTTCCTTAGTAAAAAGCGGTAAGGCTTTTTTTCTTTGGGAGTGCAAAAATAGGTGAAATTGAAAACCAGCCAAATTTTTATAAAAGTATTTTGTGTCATTTACCCACACATCGTCAATAACTGACACAACAACTGCCTATTTTTGCAGTATTAACACATATCAGTATGTCTGCATTTGAAAATAAAGTGGTGGTTATTACCGGTGGCTCTGAAGGGATAGGGAAAGCTTTGGTAGATGCTTTTTTACAGCAGGGGGCCAAAGTAGCCACCTGCGGACGCAATTATGATAAATTATACCAGCTGCAATCGGCACACCCCGGCAAGCCGCTGTTAATACATACGGCAGATGTTAGTAAGGAGCAAGATTGCCGTTTGTTTATGGAAGTGGTGATCAAAGCCTTTGGTACCATAGACATTTTGGTTAACAATGCCGGCATTTCCATGCGCTCGTTGTTTGCAGAGGTGGATCTGGATGCGCTTAGAAAAGTAATGGATATTAATTTCTGGGGAACGGTGTATTGCACCAAGTTTGCCTTACCCTATATTACCCAGAATAAAGGAACGGTTGTGGGCGTGTCTTCCATTGCAGGATATCGTGGGTTGCCCGGAAGAAGTGGCTATTCTGCTTCCAAATTTGCCGTGAATGGCTGGCTGGAGGCATTGCGTACCGAATTATTAGACAGTGGTACCAATGTGATGTGGGTTTGTCCAGGCTTTACCACGTCCAATATTCGAAATGTGGCGTTGAACAAAGAAGGTAAATCACACGGCGAATCACCCATGGATGAAGGAAAAATGATGAGCGCCGAAGAATGTGCCCAACATATTTTAAAAGCGATCACTAAACGCAAAAGAAGCCTTGTATTAACCTTTACCGGAAAACGAACGGTTTTCATGAACCGTTTCTTCCCTTCACTAGCAGATAAACTGGTCAGGAAATTTTTCTTCAAAAATGGTGAGTTGGTGAAATAACTAACCTGTTAAAGCGTTTTATTGTCACCATGCCTATTCTAACGTTGACAACGGATATAGGCCAGCGGGATTATCTTGTTGGTGCTATTAAGGGACAATTTGTAAACCTGTTGCCGGCGTTGAACATTTGTGATATTACCCATTACCTTTCTCAAACCAATTTTCCGCAGGCAGCTTATACGTGTAACAATGCTTTCCGATATTATCCACCGGGTAGCTTTCATTTCATCATTATCAATCTTTTTGAATCGGTTTCCAAACAGATTTTGATTGCAAGGCATCGTGATCAATACATTATTTGTCCGGATAATGGTATTCTAACAATGATCACGGGTGCTAAACCCAAAGAACTGATTGGGGTAGACATGGGCAAGCACCAAACGCTGCTGGAGATTACCCAACAGGTAGCCTGGGCTGTTACAGCCATACACGAAGCAGGTAAACTCAGTGCCGGTGGAACAGCCATTGACCAGATAGAAGAAAAATATCCGTTACGGGCTACCATAGGGCCTGATTGGATAGAAGGTCAGATACTGTTCATTGACAATTTTGAAAATGTGGTGATCAATATTACCCGCGAAGAATTTGCTGAACAAAGAAAAGGACGTCAGTTTAAAATTGTGTTTAAACGAAATGAATTCATAGATACCATTAGCGAGAACTATACAGGCGTTGCCGAGTCGGAGAAATTAGCCTGGTTCAACTCTGCTGGTTACCTGGAAATTGCCTTACGCAATGGTAATATGGCGGGCCTGTTTGGCTTGCAGGGGTTTAATGAACAGATGCAGCAAACCGGTTCTGCCTCCGGGAATAAATGGTTTTATCAAACCGTTCGTATTTTTTTTGAGTAAGACCGGCGCTTTTACTCTCCCTCTTCTTACAATACATACGTTTCAAGATGGTCTTTTATAAGGTCTTGCAATTAATTTCTAATATCATTCTAATGAGATTCTAATCTGGTTTTAATGTTGGCGTAGCATTTTGTGAGGTTATCACAAACCCCATTACGTTTTAGTAAAAGGGTTGATGAAAGCAACCCGCAAATGAATTGTCAGCGTAACCAGATTCCTTATTTGATACAAGATGCTAAAAAAGCATCATCAGGTAAGTATGTATGGCTGTTTTTGATGTTGGCATGCGCAATCATTACAGTACAGAAGGGGCATGCAGCTACGTATTATTCAAAAGTGGCTACCGGCAATATGAATGCGGTAGGCAGCTGGACAGCAGATACTGTTTTAAATCCCAATGCAGCTGCATTAACGGCAGCGGATTTGTTTATCATCAGAAATGGACATAATATCACGCTCTCTGCAGCTCAATCTGCAGCAAGTCTAACCGTGCGTTCTGGGGGCACACTTACAATAGGTGGAAACTTTACGTTAACGGTGCCATTAACCACCATTAATCTGGGTGGATTGTTATCGATAGGAGCGAGTCGATTAGTAATTGCCGGCAGCTGGACAAATGATGGATCTATCACTGGAACAAACGGCAGACTTACTTATAATACCGGAACAGGTATTAACAATGGTTCATTGGCTTTTACCACAACAGGTAGTAGGTTAGAGCAAACAACAGGAAGCCTAACCAATGGGGCTGCGGGTACCATTACCATAACTGGAGCTGCCACTATAAGTTTGGGAACAGGGAATTTTATCAATAATAATACGGCTTCCAGTGTCAATTTCGGTACTTCTGTCATTACTGTTGCAGGCACCGCTAACCCACAGGAGATTGGTGGATTTGTAACTACAGGCAGATTTACCTGTTCAAAAACAGCCGGTACATTAACGGTAAATGGTGATATTAACTG
>CALSAD010000016.1:0-68521 GCA_943372845.1 Chitinophaga pinensis
TGGTTGGGGAGTGGGGACTAATACACCAAGTAGGTCTCAAGCCTATGCCTTTGTAAAGTTCACCCCACTTTCCTTCCACAAAATTTATATTCTATTCCTGCTATTCCAATTATCAAAGAGCTATTTTTAATCTAAAGGCCTTTGTGTGCGATTATTTTTCACACAAAGGCACCAAGGCACGGTTCTATTGTAAAGTGCTTTCTTGCGTTCATTGCGGTTCTTGGCGATCCTTGCGATACTCAAAAAGTAAAGCAGTAACGCAAAGACCGCAGAGGATACGCAAGGTTCGCAATGATGGTTGATGTTAATAGCACAACACGTATAATATAATTTTAAATAATCGATATAAAACAAAAAGGCGGCCTTGTGCCGCCTTTTGTTTGTTTGTAACCCCCGGTGAAAACTGAATAGAAAAATCTTCCTGATTTTTCTACCATAAAACTATATGTATGGTATTCAGCATACAAGCGCATTTACTCTCGAAAAAAAAGGGTGTTTTAACGGTTGTCTGACTGGTAAAAAAGCAAGAATTTGCTGTCCTGAATCTCCTATGTTACCACCGGTTACTATCCTTCCAATATTAACTGCCTCATCCTAAAATAGGTACCCGTATGCCCAAGATTGCCCTGGTAGATGACCATGTTTTGCTGAGAGATGCCCTCTCTAAAATCATCAATCATTTTGATGGTTACTCCGTCTTATTTGTTGCCAATAACGGCAGGCATTTTATCCAGATGCTCGATCCGGATAACCTGCCCAATATTGTGATCATGGATGTAAACATGCCCGTAATGAACGGGTTTGAAACCACTCAGTGGATTACCGAGAACCATCCGGATATGAAGGTGATTGCCTTAAGTATGCTGAAGGAAGAGCATGCCGTTATCCGAATGCTTCGCCATGGTGCCAAAGGCTATTTATTGAAGGATACAGAACTGGAAGAAATGAAACAGGCCATGGAAGAAGTGATGAATAAAGGCATTTTCATTAACGAAATCCTGTACCGCAACATTGTGCAATCCATCCATCATTCACCCGAAGAAATGGTGGAGACTGAAAAAGAAGTGGCCCTGGATCTTACAGAACGGGAAAAAGAATTTCTGCGCCTGCTCTGCACCGATAAATCGTACAAAGAAATTGCATCAGACATGTACCTGAGTCCCAGAACGGTTGATGGATACCGGGATAATTTATTTGATAAACTAAAAGTATCCTCCCGCATCGGATTGGTATTGTTCGCTATCCGCAATGAGATTGCGCAATTGTAAGAAAATGTTTGAGTGAATTATTTTAAAATGGCCTTATACTTTTCTCTGCGAAAACTCTAAAAGCTCTGCGGCTCCGCGGTTAGAGCAAGCTAGAACCAACCGCGGAGCCGCAGAGAACAGGGAGTTTTCGCAGATATATTACAGATTTGCAATAGCTAACGCAACCAGCTTCTACTTGCTGCCAGTATACAAAAACAAAACCCTCACAAATAGAGGGTTTTGTTGTATCAGAAACAATTTCAAAAAATTACATAATCTCCCACACTTCCTTACCACGTAACAATTTATCCAGATTGCCCTTGCCTTTGGTGGCAATGGTTTCTTCTATCTGCATAGCCATTACATCTTCGTAACAGGCTCTATCAGTTTCATAAAATACGCCAAACGGACGAGGAAAATGATTACCCGATTTTGCAGGGTCATCAAACATACGAACCAGTGTTTGTGCCTTATAAAAATCATGGTCATCGTGTATCCACAGATCATCGGCGGTTACGCCATTACCCAGTTCTACCACAACAGGTTTTAATCCATCCAGTTTAATGCCTTTGTTTTGTGTGGCTCCAAAGATCAAAGGTTTGCCCTGTTCCAAAAACAAGGCTTCATCCTGCTTGGTAGATTTTTCTGTAAAAATCTCAAAAGCGCCATCATTAAAAATATTACAGTTCTGATAGATCTCCAGAAAAGAAGATCCCTTGTGCTGGTAAGAACGGGTAAGCATTGCCTGCAGGTGCTTTGGATCACGATCCATACTACGTGCAATAAAAGTAGCATCTGCTCCCATAGCCAATGCCAGTGGATTGAACGGATGGTCAATACTTCCGAAGGGTGTGCTCTTGGTAACTTTATTTTCTTCAGAAGTAGGCGAGTATTGCCCTTTGGTTAAACCATAAATCTGGTTATTGAACAACAATACGTTCACATCTAAATTTCTACGCAGCAAATGAATGGTATGGTTACCACCAATGCTTAGTCCATCTCCATCACCGGTTACAATCCACACACTCAACTCGGGTCTGCTGGCCTTTAAACCACTTGCCACTGCAGTAGCGCGGCCATGAATACTGTGCATACCATACGTATTCATATAATACGGAAAGCGACTGCTACAGCCAATACCACTGATGATCACAATATTCTCCTTAGGTATACCGATAGAAGGCATTACTTTCTGTACCTGCGCCAAAATGGAATAATCTCCACAACCCGGGCACCAGCGCACTTCCTGGTCTGTTGCAAAATCTTTAGCGGTTAAAAGCGGTGCTGCTGGTGTTGCTGTTGCTGTTTCTGACATGGCCTGTTTTAATTAGCAATTAATAATTAACAATTAATAATTGGCTGTTTATTAATCGATCCTCAATATCCTGAATTATTAGGAATTATCCGTTACTAATCAGGAATTATTCTGCAATTCTTCCCAATATTCAGCAGCCCGGCGGGTGTGGGGCACAACAATTGTTCCACCCACAATATTGGCTACGGCAAAGATCTCATACATTTCTTCGGTATTTACACCCAGTTCATGGCTTTTGCCAAGATGGTATTTGATGCAGTCATCACAACGCAATACCATACTGGCCACCAGACCCAGCATTTCTTTGGTTTTTTTGTTTAAGGCACCTTCATCATAGGTATTGGTATCCAGGTTCCAGAGGCGTTTCATCACCAGGTTATTCTTACTCAGGATCACCTCATTCATTCTTTCGCGGTAGCTGTTGAATTCTGATACTAGTGGGCTCATAGTTGCATGTTTAGAATGCAAAAGTACGGATGTACTATTTTGAAACGAGAGAATAGGGCAATTTTGAAATGGATTTTCCTGATATCAAAAACGGCTACGCATTTCTTTGTATTTTCCCTGCTCAAACTTACCCCAATGAAAAAAATACTCGTAGTACTGTTATTGTGTTCCTCCTGCATTTTGTTTGCACAGAACGGTACCGAATTGATCAAGGTTACCGATATGCTTAAGATCAAACAGATCAGCGGCGTTACCATGAGTCCGGATGGAAGCAAAGTAGCTTTTGTTGTAAACAATATTGAACCCGATGGCGATACCAAATGGGAGTACCGATACCAGAACCAACTCTATATTGCCCCCACCGATGGATCTGCCCTACCAAAAGCCATCACCGCCAAAGAAAATGCTTCACAACCCAGCTGGAGCCCCGATGGAAAACAACTGGCTTTTGTAAGAGCTATTGAGGGTAAGCCGCAGATTTTTGTGTTATCATTCGATGGTGGCGAAGCCGTTCAATACACCAAACACAAATACGGCGCAAGCTCTCCCAAATGGAGCCCCGATGGAAAAAAGATCCTGTTCTCGGCAAGCATTGGTTTGAAAGAATTATTGAAAGATGCAGAGCTGAACCCCGGCAAAGAAATTCCCAAATGGCCTTATGAGAAACCAGGCTTTGATAAAAACACACAACTCATGGCCAATAGTGCCAAAGCCGACCCCGATGGTAGCCTGGAAGAGATTAGGGCCTACCTCGACAACAACACCAACGATAAAAAAGCCAAAGTAATTACTAAGCTCAATTTTCAGGAAGAGAGTACCACCAGTGGTGATATTTCTTTCAATCATTTTTTTATTGCTAAAGCAGAACCCGGTGCACAGGCAGTGGCCGTTACACATGGTTTCTATGGTTTTAACTCGGCAGATTTTACACCGGATGGCAAACAGCTCATACTTACCGGCGATATAGATGAAACCCAACACCCCGACCGCTCTCAGGAAAATGAAATTTTTATCGCTGATGTAACGGGTACCAATCTGAAAAAAATTCTGGGTGCAGAAGGAAAAAATTACAATGGTGCCAAACTCTCCACCTCGGGTAAATGGCTGGCTTTTCAATACGGCAATACTGCTGTAGTAAACATTCCTGTGCTGGCCATTATGCCAATAGGTGGTTCTGTAAATGATATCATCAATATACCTTTTGACAGAAACAAAGGCAACCTGATCTGGAGCAATGATGAGAAATATATTTACTTCAGTGCCCAAAGCAATGGCGGCGCGCCTATCTATCGGGCCGATGTAAAGACCAAACAGGTAGAAGCTTTGTCGAATGTAGATGCCGGCATCAGCAGTTTCGATCTTCGCAACAACAAACTTGTTTTTGCTAAAACAGAAGTAGCCAATCCCTCAGAATTATACACCGCAGATGCCGGTATGAAAAATACCGTTCGCATTAGCAGCTTTAATACAGACTGGATCAAAAACAAAAAACTCAGTTTTCCGGAAAAGAAAAGTTTTGTGAATGAGAAAGGGTTAACGGTTGAGTATTGGGTAATGAAACCCGCCAATTACGAAGCCGGAAAAAAATATCCCACCATACTGAATATTCATGGCGGGCCTTCGGCCATGTGGGGACCAGGTGAAAGTTCTATGTGGCATGAGTTCCAATATTATTGTGCCAAAGGGTATGTGGTGGTGTATGGCAATCCGCGTGGTTCCGGTGGGTATGGTAGCGATTTTTTACGTGCCAATATCAATGACTGGGGCACTGGGCCAACCTATGATGTACTTACTTATCTGGATAAAGCAGGTGAGGGCGGTTTTATTGATACCGCTAAACTAACCGTAACCGGTGGCTCTTATGCAGGCTATTTAGTAGCATGGATTGTGGGGCACGACCAACGCTTTAAAGCAGCCTGCTCACAGCGTGGCGTATATGATCTGGGAACATTTTTTGGAGAAGGAAATGCCTGGCGTTTAGTACCCAATTATTTTGGCGGCTATCCCTGGGAAACCGCTACCAAAGCCATTCTGCAAAGAGAATCGCCTATTACCTATGTGCAGAATATACACACTCCCTATATTATTTTTCATGGAGAAAACGATTTGAGAACCGGTGTGATACAGGGTGAGATGCTATACAAGAGTTTGAAGGTATTGGGCAGAACCGTAGAATATGTACGCCACCCCGGTGGAACGCATGAACTAACCAGAACCGGCAATAACCGCCAGCGTATGGACCAGATGCTGCGAACGATGGAATTTTTTGAGCGATTTATCAAACATTAAAAAAACAACCGTCATTTCGACGAGGAGGAACGACGAGGAGAAATCTCAACACCGGATGAGATTTCTCACTTCGCTTCACTGCGTTCGAAATGACGGTTCGATTGTAAAGATTTTAATCACGTATCATCAGCATTTTTAAACGCTAAAAAATATCAAGCCGCAGATTCGCAGATTATTTTTAAAGAAATCTGCGAATCTGCGGCTTATGCATTCCAATTTCAAAATTTCCCAATCCCACTTTCCAAAATCATTTCACCCCCTTCAACCAATCCCCCATTCCCAGCACCACTTTTTTTGCTACATCCTCATGAAAACTGGAGCGGACGATTTTTTTCTCGTCAGCGGCATTACTCAGAAAAGCAATCTCCAGTAAACTATTGGGGAAATCGGTTGGCGCATTCAATGCAAAATTGAAATTACCAATATTGCCAAATTCATTCAGTCTCAATTCGAGCATCCGGTTCAGTAAGGCCTGTGTAAGCGGTCGGAAGCCGATGTGTTTATAGTAGGTGCTTACACCACTTACCTCTTTGTTACTGCTCGAATTGAGATGCAGACTAATTACAAAATCAGGATCCTGCTGCTGAAAGAAAAGAATACGGTCTTTGTTATCAAACGTGGTATCTGTTGTGCGCGACATGATCACTTTTTTTACACCTTTTTTCTTCAACGCTTTTTC
Organism: Chitinophaga pinensis; assembly: GCA_943372845.1. Taxonomy (GTDB): domain Bacteria; phylum Bacteroidota; class Bacteroidia; order Chitinophagales; family Chitinophagaceae; genus Sediminibacterium; species Sediminibacterium pinensis_K. The sequence continues at coordinate 5,978 of CALSAD010000016.1, forward strand.
AAGTGCCTTAGCAAATAATAGCGTGTAATATTTTTCTTCATAACGCGCGGTAATACCACCGGTTCCGGCATTGGTGCCGCCATGGCCGGCATCTATCCCTATGGTGAGGTATTTAAAATCGGGTTTTGCAGGTTGCCTTTTTACTTTCACTACCAGGTTCCTTCCCTTGTAGCCAATGCTGTAGCCCCAATGCTGCCGGTGCTGCAACTCAATAGTAACGCGAACTACATCATCTTCTATCTGGTTGTAATACACATTTTTTATTTCCTTCAGCGACTTCAATTGTGTAATCCAGTTGGTATTGCTCTGCACGCCAAAAATCTCTACAATAATTTTGGAAGGATTGATCTCCATATAACTTTTGTAGGGTAATTTTTCTTCCATATTAATCCCTACATAATCAAAAGCAGAATCGCCTTTGGCACTGAAAGAGCCGGTTACATAAAAAGATTTTTCTTTCTGTGCACTGTCTGGTTTCAGATAGACTTTCTCAATAAAAGCTGTATGAAATTTGGATAGCTGCACCCGATACAGATCTCTGGTAGAATCAATTACCCGCAACAATATATTAGAATCTATGTATCCCATTTTGGCACCACCCAGCCTGTCTTCTCCCAACCCATACAATAACGCGGGCAGCTTTCCGGTAGAGCGGCTTAGCAAATAGGGCGTACTGGTATTTTGTGCCGATGTATGATATACCATCAAAACAAAGCAGGCAATAAGGGGAAGCTTCATGAACTGAAGATAAAAAGATAAATGGGACGATACCATAGCAAAACGATAAAATCCATTGCGCCTTAGTAGAAATTTCCGGAGATTCTGTTTGGATAAATCCATAAAAAAACCTCATCACCAGTTACGGCAATGAGGCTTTGTTTTAGCAAGCAATCGTAAAACATTGCTCAAATATTAAGAAACTTTATGAAAGTTTATCATTTTTTTAGGTTTTTCTTATAAATAGTAGCCATCATCCGCTACCAGTTTGTCAGATATCCTTCTGCGGGCATCCTTGGTATTATAGGGTTCTACCTTGGTAAACCGCTTCAATCCAATATGCATCATACGCAGTTCATCGCCATCGGCAAAACTATTCAGGGCATCTTTACCGGCTTTGTTAATGCGGTCTGCCGCATCGTACAGGTAGGTACGCATGATATCTGCCTGCAAACTGATGGCTGCTTCACCACGCGCATCGGCCAGTTTCATCACACGTAACAGGGCGCTTTCTGCGTTGTAGGTTTCCATGGCCATATCGGCAATATTCATCAGTACTTCCTGCTCTTTATCCAACTGCATCATCAGCTTCTGCACGGCAGCTCCGGCCACCATTAAAATGGCTTTTTTGAAATTGGCTATGTATTTGCGCTCTTTGGCAAAAGCACCTTCCTCTTCTGCGCCAAAATCAGGAATACTCATCAGCTCTTTCTGAACGGCCATGGCTGGCGTCATCAAATCCAGCTTCCCTTTCATCGCCCGCTTCAGCATCATATCTACCGTTAGCAAACGGTTAATTTCGTTAGTGCCTTCGTAGATACGGTTAATACGGCTATCGCGGTACGCTTTTGAAATCAGGTACTCATCGCTGAAACCGTTGCCACCATGTATCTGTACACCTTCATCCACTACAAAATCCAATACCTCACTGCCATATACTTTCAACATAGAACATTCAATGGCATATTCTTCTGCGGCACCCAGTAATGCTTCTGCAAAGGTTTTACCACTTTCAGCCAAAGCATGCTCCTGGTTATCTATCCATTTAGCAGTGCGATACAAAGCACTTTCACATACCCACATGCGAATGGCCATTTCAGCCATTTTATGACGGATAGCACCAAATTTGGCAATTGGTAATTTGAATTGCTCTCTTGTTTTGGCGTATTGGATAGAAGTAGTAGCAGCTCTTTTAGATCCACCCAAAGCAGCGGCACATAATTTTAAACGGCCTATGTTCAGGATATTGAATGCGATCAGATGTCCTTTACCAGCTTCTCCCAATAAATTTTCTACCGGTACTTTACAATCCTGAAAATACAACTGCACGGTAGATGATCCCTTGATGCCCATTTTATGTTCTTCCGGCCCCTGGGTAAACCCTTCCATACCGCGTTCTATAATAAAGCCTGTGAATTTATCACCATCAATTTTAGCGAACACCGTATACACATCTGCAAAACCACCATTGGTGATCCAGCATTTTTGTCCGTTCAAAATATAATATTTTCCATCGTCACTCAGCTTAGCCGTTGTTTTCGCACTCAATGCATCACTGCCACTGTTGGGTTCCGTTAAACCATAAGCACCCTTCCACTCACCCGATGCCAGTTTGGGAATGTATTTCTGCTTCTGCTCTTCTGTTCCAAAATATAAAATGGGCAAAGAACCAATACCGGTATGGGCTGCAACAGCAACGGAGAAGGAATAACCACCACCCAGTCCTTCATTCACCAGCGAAGAAGTAATGAAATCCTTACCCAGTCCGCCATAGGCTTCCGGAAAAGAGGTTGACAATAAACCCTGCTCGCCCGCTTTCTCCAATAAGGATGGCATCAAACCCGGTTCCAGTTTATCAATCCTGTCTATCACCGGCAGGATCTCTGTGTTCAGGAATTGCGAACACATATCCATCACCATTGTTTGTTCCTCGTTAAAATCTTCAGGAATAAATGTTTCAAATGGATTGCTCTCTTTGATCAACCATTCGCCGCCCTTAAGCGCATTGGTTTGTTTAGTAGATTCCATGGTGGGAAGTTTATTGTTTATTAGTTTATTGGTTTATTAGTAATGGTGAGCTATCACTAATTCTTGTTTACTCACAACTGACCACTCACGATTCACGCCTCACGATTCACGTTAAATTATCATACACTTTCTGAAATACCTGTTTTACGGTTTCTATTTCTTCTCTGTTAACCCCTATCAAAGCTTCGCTCATGGTTTGATTGGCGAGATCGATGGTTTTATCCTGTAAGTCTTTGGCCGCATCGGTTAAACACACCAGGTTAATGCGCCGGTCTGTTTTAGAAGGCATACGCTTTACCAGTTTCTGCTTTTCCAGGTTATCAATCAAACGCGTAATACTTGGTTTATCGCGAAAAGTGCGGTTACACAATTCCTGCTGGCTTAAACAATCTTCTTTCCACAAATGGTATAACACACTCCATTGCTCAATGGTAATTTCCAGTCCGGCATTCCTAAAATTCTTCTGTAATCTCCGCGCAACAGCCGTTGAGGCCATGCCATTGATTACGCTGTATAATTCGCCCCGTCTAAATTGGTTGTTTGGCATATAGTTAGTTATGCAACTAATTTCAAAATAAGTTCGTTTCTTTGACATCACCAAGAATAAAGCCTTAAAATTTCAGAATTGCCCCTAGAAAACCATACACTCCCTTTCCGCCATTCCCTTATCCGCTATACCCGTTGGGGTAATGGAGCCGAATGGCTATTCTGCTTTCATGGTTATGGAGAGGAGAGCGACTCATTCGCTTTTCTGGAAAAAGACCTGGGCAATCGCTTCACCGTCATCGCCATCGATTTCCCTTTTCATGGCCAAACCCAATGGGAAGAAGGTCTTTTGTTTGAACCCGCCGACCTGATTACCATCATCAACCAGATCAAGCCCGCTACTGTGCGTATGCATTTGCTGGGGTACAGCATGGGTGGCAGGGTGGCTTTACAATTATTGCAATTGATTCCTGAACAGATCTGCAAACTGGTATTGGTGGCACCGGATGGATTGCATAAAAACAAATGGCAATGGCTGGCTACCAGAACCTCTTTGGGGAAAACAGTTTTTGCAGAGGTGATGAAAAATCCCGGTTGTTTGCTATGGCTGATGGATCTTGCAGGAAAAGCAGGCTTGTACAATAAACGGCTGCTAAAATTTGTGCATTATTATCTGGATGATGCTGAACAGCGAACCATACTTTACCGCCGCTGGACCACCATGCGAAAATTTAAACCGGAAACCTCCGTTTTGATACAAACCATTGAGAAAAATAAAGTGCCTGTTTCTTTGCTATTTGGCAAATATGATAGTGTAATACTAACAAAACATGGCCTTCGTTTTAGAGAGCAGGCAAAAAAATATATCACCGTTACAGAAATAGAAGCCGGTCACCAGTTATTACGCGAAAAATATTTGTCGGAGCTCCTTCCCCTGCTGGTTGAATAATATTGGCTTTCTTTGTTTACTATGTACTGGACGGCTATCCTCATCACTGCCATTTTATTATTGGCTTACAGTATACTGCTGTTGCGCTACCGGCAATGGTTTCTGCGTTTGCCGGTATGGCAGATCAACAGAACCATCGAGCCGCAAACAAAATTTTCTGTACTGATTCCAGCCAGGAACGAAGAAGAAAACATACGGGCCTGCTTACTTACGGTTTTGCAGCAAAATTATCCGGCTGATTTGTTTGAAGTGATTGTAATCAATGATCATTCCACCGATGAAACCGAAAAAAGGGTTCGCGAACTTCAGCACAGCTATCCGAACCTGCAATTACTGAATCTGAAAGATCTTCTGGGAGAAAAACAACTCAATGCCTACAAGAAAAAGGCCATTGAATTGGCGATAGCAGAAAGCAAGGGCGATTGGATAGTAACCACCGATGCGGATTGCACCGTTACTGCAAACTGGTTATTGCTATACGATAATTATATACAACTGAAGAATCCGGCATTTGTTGCAGCGCCGGTGATGTTTACAGACAACCCTTCGTTTTTGGGGAAATTTCAATTGCTGGATTTCATCAGTCTGCAGGGTATTACCGCTGCTGCGGTATCAGCGGGCTATCATACTATGTGCAACGGTGCCAATATTGCTTACCAGAAAACGGTTTTTTATGAAGTAGGCCAATTTAAAGGCATTGACCATTTAGCCAGTGGCGATGATATGTTGCTGATGTACAAGATCAAACAAAAATATCCCAACCGCCTGGGCTATGTATTCAGCAGAGATGCCATTGTGCAAACAGCACCTATGCCCGATTGGAAAAGTTTTTTAAACCAACGGATCCGCTGGGCCAGTAAGGCCGACCAGTATCAGGACAAAAGCATATTCTATACACTGGCACTGGTATATGCCGTGAATGCAATTTTATTGATCTTGTTTTTCTGGAGCTTACTGATAAAGGGGGGAATCAGTAACTGGCTGGTTTTAATGGCGGCCAAAACCCTGATGGAACTAAGCCTGATGTTTCCTGTGGCAAAATTCTATCGACAAACAAAAGCATTGTGGTGGTTTCCGGTAATGCAGCCTTTTCATGTTATTTACACAGTAATAGCAGGCTGGCTGGGGAAATTTGGAACCTATCAATGGAAAGGAAGAAAGGTTCATTGATCAGAACATTATTTCCCATCTTCCGTTTCGGGCCACCAGGCATACACAATCAATGGAATTAGTGCTAACAAGGATAAGATGAACGTGAGAACTCGTTTCATAGGATTGGTTTATTAGTGGACAACAATTTTTATAATATGTTTAATCTTAACTCCTTGTATTCGGTAAAAAACACTGCCTGTTCGGTGAACGTATAATTTCTTAATTTTCACATGTGTTATACAAACGATTCTCTTCTCCTTTTGCCAGACGTTTATTTACCAACAAAGGCGCATTCTTTGGATTGATACTGATTGTATTGAGTTTGCTGCTTGCTATGAGTTGTTATTTTATTGCACCCGATACTTCTCCCAATGCCAACCGCATGATTCCTGAAATAGGTAGTAAAAAACCGGGCTATGCCGTTTTATTACTACGTACCAACAGGGATAAACAGATTGTACCCGCTGGTTTTTTTCGGCATTTGTTAAGTGGTGCCGAAGAAACTTACCAGTATACTCCTATCAATTCCTATACCATAAAAGGTGATAGCCTTGTGTATGAAAAATTGGTAGATGAGGGCATTACCGATCGAAAAGCTACCCTGGTTTCTGCCACACCTAAAATACCTGTTATCAAAACCACGTACTATCTCGGTACAGACAAATTTGGAAGAGATATTCTCAGCAGGCTCATGATTGGTGTAAGGGTAAGCCTGAGCGTTGGATTGATAGCTGTACTCATCTCTGTTACCATTGGCATTATACTGGGTTCCATTGCCGGCTATTTCAGGGGATGGATAGATGAAGTGATTATGTGGTTTATTAATGTGATCTGGAGTATACCCACTTTATTATTGGTGTTTGCCATTACACTGGCATTGGGCAAGGGTTTCTGGCAGGTATTTATTGCAGTTGGCTTAACCATGTGGGTAAATGTAGCCAGACTGGTTCGTGGTCAGGTGCTGGCTGTGCGTGAACTGGAATACATAGAAGCCACGCGTGCATTGGGCTACTCGCATATACGCACCATTTTTAAACACATACTTCCGAATATTCTTGGACCGGTAATGGTGATCGCTGCCAGTAATTTTGCATCGGCCATTGTGATAGAAGCCGGATTAAGTTTCCTGGGTGTAGGCGTTCAACCCCCGCAACCCAGTTGGGGATTGATGATCAAAGAGAATTACAATTTTATCATCACCCATAATCCCATGTTAGCACTTGCTCCGGGTATTGCCATCATGCTATTGGTACTGGCATTTAATTTATTGGGTAATGGGCTGAGAGATGCTTTGCATGTGAGAAGCAAAGCGTAGGGAATATTGAACCTGCCTGCCGGTAGGCAGGTATCGAACAGAGGAATGTCGAATATCGAAGTAAGGAACCTATTCTTAAACTTTCAAGTAAGATTAATAATCCAGGTTTTAAACCGTGCCTTTGTGCCTTAGTGTGAAAAATAATTGCACACCAAGGCACAAAGGCACGGTAATATTTCTACGATTAATGATTTTTACTTTCATTTCGGCAATTAGTGCTTTTTTTTTATAAAAAAAGCGTAAAAATAAAATCAACTCTACTTCATCATTCAACATTCCTCTGCTCAACATTCGATATTTGCGTCAGCGATGGCTTCTCTCTCTTCTTTGTTCTTTGTATCCAAAAGCACAATCATTCCCAGGCATAACCAAAACAAGCTTCCGATCTTATCGGTTTCTATCATGTCGCTTAAGCTGTTGATCACGCCAATCATCACCAGTATAATGCCAATGGTTAGTGTTACATATTGATAGAAGCGGCTTTGAAAACGGTGATACAATTTTTGTACATGCCATAGCATACCAAAATACAAAGTGCAGAATAACAGTAATCCAACCATACCCTGCTCTAGTGCTGTTAAGATAAAATAATTGTGTACGGTGGAATGTTCTTTATTATCGCTTACCCATGTTTCAAAACTACTTACGGTGTAAGGTTTATAATGCAGGTAAAAAGTATTGGGACCAAAACCGGTAACAGGTTTTTCTGCCATCATTTTCGCACCGGCTATCCATCGGTAAAATCTTTCTGCATTGGAAACATCTTTCAATGCTATTGTTGCCTGTAAATGTTCTTTGAAATCTGTATGAAAAATAGTTTGATCGTGATTGGGTGCAAAACGCATATACCTGTTATCCGTGATCAACCACACGGTAGATATCAGCACGATGGTAATTGCTATAAAGATCACCTGCCCCATCCATCGCTTTCTAATAATCCAAGCCGCTGTAATGCCCGCCAGCAAAGCAACCCAGGCACCGCGTGAATACGCAAATAACAATCCGGTTACACCAATCATCAATCCCGCAAGTACCCATTTTCTTTGTTTGTTTTCCACCGGTAGTAATTTCCATGCGGCCCACGCTATCGGTAACAAGCATACCAGCATAGAAGAATAATTTACATGGTTTCTGAAAAAAGGGGCCAGTGTTTGCTGTACTTTTTCAAAACTAAATCCATACCATGCATGGCGTACCAATGTTTGTATCACTACCAATAACATGGGTATCAGCAAGTAAATGGCAATTTTGCTGATGCGACTTTGTGCGGTAAACAATACCTGTGGCAATAGCACCAGTGGAATGATGTACCAGGCTTTAGCCAACACATATTTTAGTGATAACAAAGACTCAACAGAATAGCAAGCAGCTATGAGTAGCCAGAAAAAATAAACGGCTAACAGTAAAATAATTGGATGTTGTAGTAAAGAAACCGGTAACCAATTGGGTTGATACACCAATTGAATACATACAATAGCAGTTAGCAACATCAATAGAATTTCATCCGGAAAATCAAGTCCCAGTTCAGGGGTAAGATTGAGTTCCGTGGATAAAGGCAAACAGATCAGCAGCCACCAGAAAAGTTTTTCAGGTTGCCGAATCAATACATCCACCACAAACGGAAATAATAACCAGGCAAAGGGAATGATGATCAATAAAGGCTGCTGCCATACAATGGCTGCAATGCTACTACCGCAAAATATAACCAGATGCAGGAAAATATTTTTTTGATATGGCCCTGCCATTGCGTGCATATCAGGCAAGATTATTTCTGTCGTTCACCAATACAAGTAAGCATCCAAAAATAAATGAGGCTATGGCAGTAGCCAGTATGATAGCCATCTTATCAGGCCTTTCTGCAAAAGATGCAGGAGAAGCCGGTTCCAAAACATACAACGCCGCAGGTATTGCTTGTGCGGCCAATACAAATTCATCAGCGGTTTTGCGATACTGTTTAATCTGTTCCAACAAAGTTTGCATTTGCGAAATAAGTAATACTTCTTTTGCATTGCCGGCAGTAGCCACACTATCACTCAATTGTTGATACTGCTGCTCCATGGAAGTGATGGTGGTTCTGATCTTGTCGTTATCAGCACTGTAATTCTGTTGCCAGATATTTGCTTCTGTTGTTTCAATCAACGCTACCAAACGGTTTACGAGGTTGGCAGAAAGTTGTTTGTCTTTTGTCCATGCAACAATTTGTAACTGTCCATTCTCTGTTTTAATGAACCGAAGGTCTTTGCGCAAACGCAATACGGCTTTCTTTCGCAGAACCGATACACTATCTCCTGTTAATTGGTAATAATCAATTAATGAAAAGGCATCAATCAATGATAGATACGTAGCCTCCATCTTCCCTACACCCACTATTCTGTCGAGATCATCACCTGAGCCAAAATAAGAATAAAGTGCCTGTATATTGGGATTGAACAATCTCGCTTTATCTGCCAGCATCGGATTGGCCGAAACTACCGTAGCCGTTGATTTAAAATAAGGCGGCACCATAAAAACCGTTATCGCAGACACAACCGTACTGGCCACTACAATGAACACGAGGGTTGTCCACCGTTTGCGTAAAGCAGCTGTTACCTGTATCAGGTTAAAAGATTGTGTTTGCATAGTCTGTGAAAATACAATTTAATCCATTCAGGAAGCAGGCGCCACTACTACATTTCTATCCAAGCTTTCTTCCAGAGAAATAAAGGTTTCTGTTCGTTCAATGCCCTTGATCTTTTGTAATTCATCGTGCAGTACAAACCGAAGTTCCTGTATGTCTTTACAAACAATCTCAGCAAACATGCTGTAGTTGCCGGTGGTATAATTGAGGCGAACGATCTGGGGAATTTTTTTTAGTTCCTTTGCCACACTATCATACAAAGAACTTTTTTCCAGGTACACGCCAATAAAAGCGATCACATCGTAGCCTAAAGATTTGAGGTCTACCGATAATTTTTTACCTTTCACTACTTTTAGTTCTTCCAGTTTTTTAATGCGTACATGAATGGTACCACCGGAAACGAATAGTTTTTTACCCAGGTCGGCGTAAGAGATTTCCGCATCTTCCATCATTTCCTGGATGATCTGCAGATCCAGTTTATCAAGATTTAATTTGGCACCCATATTCCACTTATTTTTAAATATTATTCAATATAATATCAAATTTATTATATAATATCTATATTATCAAAATATTTATTGAATTATTTACAATGAATGGAGAATTTGTCCTACTATTGTCTTGTCAAACAATGACGGAGTTCTTATATACTGTGGGGTGATGAAATTTTTGGCAGACATGCCCTCTTGTCTCGGGGGTGAGGATAACAGGATAAACGTAGCATAGAGCCGTTCGGGTAGTAATACGCGGACGACCGGGGTCGACCACCGAACTTTGTACTACAGCTAACTGCCTCGTGGAGGTTCGATCCCTCCCCCTACAGCTTTTAAAAAGCCACATATAATTGTATATCAATTGTTTGTGGCTTTTTAATTGTCTTAAAGATGCCCTACTGGTGTCTCTAAATATTTATTTGAGACGATTGGAGCTGCGCTAATCTTATAGACTACATCTTCCCTTCTCGGTTTTTCAGTAAAGTTTTCTCGGGATCATATCATTACTTTATGTGATTTATTATTTTGTACTTTGCTAACTACTATGCCCGATACCAGAGATACAATATTTATCAGCCATGCAACACCAGAAGACAACAATTTCACTATTTGGCTTGCTTCAAGATTGCAACTTCTCGGATACAAAGTCTGGATAGATCGGAATGCACTGGTTGGTGGTGAAAAGTTCTGGGAAAATATTGATCAGGTTATCCGGAATCAGGCTGCCAAATTTATTTTAGTGTATTCCAACAACATTTGCGCTCAGGGGCAAGCTGGTAAACTAAAAGATGGAATATACAAGGAGTATAGTCTGGCCGAAAGTATATCGAAACAAAACAACCTGTCTGAATTTATTATCCTTGCAAATATTGATAATGCTCCGTATAATTTATTCATAGGTGCTGACCGCTTAAACCAAATTCATTTTTTTGACAATTGGGCACAAGGTTTAATACAATTACAAAAAAAACTCGTCAAAGACAACGTTATTACTTCTGATTCACTTCAGGACAATGAGTTTAATAATTGGTTTCAATATGAGTACATCATTCCAAATCCAATAATAGAAAAAAAAGAACTCTATTATTCAAATCTTTGGCCAATAGAAAGGTTACCCGAATTCTTTTTTATTCATGAATTCAGAAAAGCGGAACAGGCGAAATTCTTTTACGACAATCACAAAAAGTACCCATTAAGCAGGATTTCAAATTATATCAGTTCATTCGAAGGTGATCTGTTGTATGATATCACCAGTAATGATTTTGAATTGATGCCTGTAAAAATTCACCAAGTGAGGTTAATGGATATGCTCATGGGTGACGGATCACCAACTTTTCCCACAAACAAAGACGCGGCTAACCATTTTAAGTCGTTATTAAAAATGATGTTTCACCTGTTAATGAAGAACCGGGGTATGTACTGGTATGAAATGGCAAATAAAAAATTCGCGTACTTCTATACGCCAGGCAATCTGAATACTTTAAAAGTAAAGTTTAATTATCCGTTCCGGAAAGGGAACGCATCAACTAAATTAAAGAACCTGATCGGCGTCTATAAAAGAATACAAAAATGGCACTATGCTATTTCAGCAAAACCCATACTGACACCGATGATCGGTTTTAGTTTAAAGAACCACCTGACCTTTACATCGGATGGTTTTCAAGTATGGAAGACCGAGGGAAAAGAAATCGATAAAACAAAAATTCAAACGCACAGGCGCAGTAAAGGGAAAATGTTTTTTAATGAAGAATGGAGAGATATGTTTTTAGCATATCTGCACGGCTTAAAGAAAGACGGTGTGATTGAACTCCAGCTATCCCATGATTTTACCCTACAAATGTCACCGAACCCTGAGCTTTACTGGAGCAAATTCGGATACTTTGATCCGAAAGATAAGACCAGACAAGGTTTACTTTCTACATATGATGATGAAGACGATGAAGACATTGATATTGACATAGCAGGCGATGAACCAAAAATTGAGACCGAAAATGACTGAACCTCAATTGATTTACATTCCAGAACCAAAACTGACTTTCGGGTACCAGCAAAAAATGGAAGACCCGAGAGATGGTCTTACTCTTTTCGGACCATTTTCCAAAGATCAATATTCTGGTCAAGTCAATGTCGGAATCATTGGCCCAAAAACACAAAGGGAATATGTAATCAATTACCTGAAATCCATCCACCAACCGATTATCAGCGAAGTGCCGGATTTGGCAAGACCTTATTTTCCGGGTTTAGAAGCCGCGTTCGGTATTTTTATAAATTTCGCTTCCTTACAACAAATTGATGTCGACCGAAAAAAGATCGATGAATATTTGAAATACACTGACAGCCATCAAAGAGTGCATAACTTATCAAACCTGTACGCAGAACCTTTAAATAAGTTTGCAAACCAGGAACAGGCACCGGTAAGTGTCTGGTTTGTAGCAATACCTGATGATATTTACAGATTCAGTAGACCGAAATCAAAAATCGAAAAAGCACAAGATAATATTAAAACAGGGTTGAGTGGAAAAGAGAAAAAAAGCAACCAGGGTTTTTTATTTGATGAGTTAACTGAACTTAAGGAAGCCTATCAATTCGAGGTTAACTTCCACAACCAGCTAAAAGCAAAAGTATTGCCTAATAAGGTTGTAACGCAGATCATCAAAGAAAGCACTATTGCCTACCAACAACTTTGGACGGACGAAGAAAAGATAAAGTACGAGCACATTTTCGATACTGCTAAAGCATGGAATATAACCACAACATTGTATTACAAATGTGGTGGCATCCCTTGGAAATTAGGAGATGTTAGAAAAAATGTATGCTACTTGGGACTGGTCTATAAAAAAATTGAACAGGCAACACAAAGTAAAAATGCCTGCTGTGCAGCACAGATGTTTCTTGATTCGGGGGATGGAATGGTATTCAGAGGTAATATCGGACCATGGTACAATCATCAGTCAAAGGAATTCCATATTAAGAAAAAGGATGCGCATGAACTCTTGGCTATGTCTTTAGAAGCATTCAAATCAAAGTCAGAAACCAACGAATATCCTGAACAAATTTTCATACACGCCAAGACATATTTTGATGATGAAGAATGGGAAGGTTTCCAGGAAGCCGCTGAAAGGAAAAGCAAAATCATTGGTGTTCGTATCAGGAGTGATAGTAGTTTTAAATTATATAGGGACTTTTCGTATTGCGTTCCTAGGGGCACCGCTCTATTAATCACAGAGACCTTTGCATACCTTTGGACCAACGGTTATATCCCAAGACTGCAGACACAGTTAGGATTGGAAACCCCTAATCCAGTTTCGGTAGAAGTTACAAGAGGGAATGATGACATCAATACAGTATGTAAGGATATTCTGGCACTTACGAAACTTAATTATAACGCTTGCATTTTCGCCGATGGCAGCCCAGTTACATTGCGTTTTGCTGATTCAATAGGTGAGGTTTTAACTGCAGGCAAAAATATCAGATCGGAGGTTTTACCTTTCAAACACTACGTATAAAATCTAAATAACTTCTGAGTACTCTTAGAAAAATAGTATGCGACAGGAATGAAAGATTTATTGATTCCTTCGAATCTCACTCAACCTAGCAGTAGGATAATTTTGACGCCTAAGATGTAAATGTGGTCTTGTGAGAACAGACGTTGGGTGATATTCAACTTTACAACCAATACACATAAAATAATTGGGGCTAAATTGTATATCGTCAATAATCTCAGTCATTAACCCTGAGCATTTATAACAGAAATATTCATTTTTTTCCTGATGTCCCTTTTTACCCTCAACCGCTTCAATTAGCTGCTGATGAATTAACCCTCCGTTGGTTCGCAAATTTGTTAGCCTTCTATTCAACATGTCGTGCGAACAGCATCCACCACATCCGCTACAAATATAGAGCCCAGTGTCACATTTCTTAGAAATCCTGCTATCAATAATACAGTTGCATTTACCATCAAGACAATGATTCAGATAAACTACCATACCATGTTCAGTACATGAATTATTATGACAAGAAAACCGAACCACTGTATAGGCTCCAAAATTGGATGACTCAATAGGGAAAAGAATTTCATCACAACCCTGGCAATACAATCTTTCCAAAAGACGATTAAATCTGTTTATCTGACTTATTAATTGATAATATTTGCCATTAGGAATAAATCCATAGTTATTATTTTCATCAACGTTAATCTTAAATATTTTCAACAGATCTAAAAGCGTAAGTTTATTATAATCTGAGTCTATAGTAAGATGTTCAGTTTCGCAATGTTGCAAACAAGGCTGACCTGCACACCACCAAAAAGACTTATCCAAACGTGCATCTTTCTTATTAGCAATTCGTCCTTCACAAAATTTAATTCCATTAGGGATTTCTTTTCTTTCAAAGACGGCAAGATGAGGGTTGTTGGAATAATTATTTGAGCCAGCATCGAAAAAAAACCTGTTACTTTTAATAAAGGCCATAACCTCCTGCTCTGAAGACGACGGAACAATCCAATTCTTAGAAATAGTATCATATTTTCGCCCGGGAATATTCTTAACCGCATTGACTAGATCAGGATCATAGTCAAATTCAATTACAAAATAACAGTCATTCCCATTCATTCTTTTATATACCTTACCTCTTGTGTCATTCCAATTCCATTTTGCCTCCATCCGACCTTCACAATTTTCAAAATATCCTTCAATTTTAAATTTTTTCCGTTTTTCCTTGCCTATATCATGTAAGACAATTTTTAAAAGTTCACTATCTGCAAGAAATCGACTCTTAGACTGATAGTTTTTAATCAGTTCGATTATCAAACTTGTAGAGATATCTAAAACGAAATCATCGTTGAATTTCTCGTTTAGCAAAAACAAATCTAAATCTGCTCTTAGAATTTCTTCTAATTCGATTATCGTAAACTGTATTTTGCCATGATGCTTTAAGTAAAATACTCTTTTGATAATCTTTACTTGGTCAGATGAGCTAAAGTAAATGAACTTTCGTTGAAGCAACTTTAGATTAAATTCCTCTTTTAACTCCAAAAACCATAAAATCAAATCACTGAAATCGTTTTTCCTCCTGGATATCACTTCAGTAAACTTCGAATCTAAATCAACAAGACATTTTATGCATCTGCTATTAATGTAAAACGACTTTCGATCCGAAATTTCATCATATACTTCCAAAAGATCAATTAAGATAGCCGCAACTTCATCAATAGTGCATAATCCATCTTTTACCCAATTATGCACCAGATATACTTCATTGCTGTTTTCAGAAATCATATTCTTGATAAAAAGAACAGGAAATATCCTACCTAACCCTTTCTTCCATAAATTGAAGTAACCATCGTCAATAGAGCGACTATAAATTATTTTATCTATTGAATTAAACTCACTTACTTCAAGATATTTCTGTGCAGTTCTTAAAATCCATTCTTCATCACTTCCGTTTTCGATTCTTTGATCTATAATGGAGTGAATTAAAGCACTCTCCAGTTTGCTTTTTCGCAGAACCGTATCAAGGTCATCTGTTGAAAACGTGTTGGTATTTGAAAGTAAGTATGAAATAAATGAGGGCACAAAACCTGCCTCCCACGCCTCTACAATAATTTGACTATTGGCATTTCCAAGAATAAAACTCTCAAAACATTCGGACTGTTTTTGAATTAATGCATCGGAAAAAAGCCTGTCTTTACATTCCTGAAAAATAGATGTTGCTTTATTTAGTTCATACGAATGCGTTATTTTCTTATCGACAAAGTTCTTCCTCAATGTTTCTAAGAAGTTTGAAAATGCCAGTTCTTCAATTTTAGTTAGTATCGCAAAAGAAAAAGCCTCCCGACCTAATTGTTTTATGAGCAAATAAATTAACCGTTGCCCATTATATAAATCATTAAATTCCTTGTTTTCAAGTATTACTGAAATTTTATGTTCAAATTGAATTTGATGATCTCTTGAATATGCAATACCACCAATCTTGTTAATATGATCTTCATTTGTCAGATCAACTGTTTCAATAAATTTTGATATTAGTGCCGGCTGCGGAATAATATCTAATAGTGCTCTAAATTCAAAAATGGATGAAGACTCCAGATATTTGTCAAAAAAATACTGACTAATCCCAGTTATCGGAAACTCGTCACTAACTATTTTATTTAATAATAATACAGTTAGACCCTTATTTTGATGCTGCCATTTTTCTAAAACTGCTTCAATTATTTCGTTTGAAGAAAACCGGACTACAAAATCATAAAGTATTTTGTCTTCTGCTATACTGAGAACCAATGACTGCGAATTCGCCAACTTCTGGTTACAATACTCCTTTAACTCATCAGATGATATACTATCAATTATTTTTGTTAAAAAAATGTATCCTTCCTGCGATGCCTCTTTATTAAATAATTCTAATTTGAATTTGAATAAATTTAGGAATACCTCATTTGAATTATCTAATTTTTGCACCTTGCCAAGGTGCTCAGGTTTTATCAACACTGCATTCTCGCTGAAGAAATCTTCAGTCAAATCATCCCCGGTAAATGATGTTAAATTTAGTATCCCTGGATTGTCGTTAACCCAAGCCTGGAAAAGCATATTATTGTCTTTGCTTTGATTAAAGCAAGCAAATATTTCATTTAGAACCACACTACCGTCCGGCAGTTTAATTCCTTCGACTTTGGTTTTAATAAAGGAAGCATACTCATAAAAAAGGGTGGGCTTCGCCTTCTTTATAATCTCCGAAAAATATTTACAAACGAACGAAACAATTTCCTCCGTGGGTTTACTCCTTAACAACTGATGTGCAGCATAAGAAATAACACTAAATGATTTTATTTCTTTCTTACGGAACGAGCCACCATGTCTTCTAGTTATCGTCACATCTACTTCTAACGAAATAGTGCACGGCACATCCAAAAGTTCCATAATTAGCTCCCACTCAAGATAAGAGGAAGGCGGATGCACTTTAGATCCTTCGGATTTGCCATTACGGGAATTAACTTCAAATACTAAAGCAGAACCAGTGAGAACCTTATCGGGAAAAACAGTAAATCCATTTCTATGAATAAAAATGTCTGTATCTAGTATAGACCTAACTACACCATATCCCTTTTCTTTGTCAAACCATTTTACTAATCCAAGTTGCATTATTATACATTTGGTAAGCTTCTATTTCATCAAACTTCTTCCTGAAAATCCAACCCCAATTGCTTCGCAGCCTCCTTAGCAGATTTATATTGCTGCTTACTTTCGTCTATCTGTAAATTCGGGGTTGATGAAATTTTGAAGGAAACTTCTATTTCAATATTGCTATCTTTAAATGGTAGGATAAAATAATTACCCAGTTGTGTAAAGAGTAATTTATCATTGATTTTGCCTTTTACAGTAATTGATTGAAATTTCTTTATAGTACCTGAATCTGATATTGCGTCTGCTGATGTTATGTTTCCTGAATCACTCACCTGATTGCCAGATCTATGTATTTCTTCTGTGCTAGTCGATGAACCAGGTTTTTCTTCTGGCGGCGCTGGAATCAAACTTTTATCAATTAACCAATAGTCTGGGCTATTTACCTCGAAGAACGGCACATCTCTCTTAAAAAAATAGTTAGTAAAGTTTGTACCATCGCCGGTAGCAATACAATATTCACCATTGTAACAATATTTCTGTAAACTTTTAGAAACTGCATCAGGACCAGTAATCATCGGTTTATCATCAAATCGGAGAAATGCCTCATATATATCTCGCGCTTTAATAGACTGAGTTGGTGTGGGTAGCAAACTATTTGTTCTCAGGGTGCCCAAACCTACTGATTCTAACAACCACTCTTCTTCAATTAAAGCGGACGTAATATTAGCGTTGATTTGAGTGTCAAGACTGTCTTTAAACTGATTAATTATCAGTTTTTCAATTCCATTTTTAGCCGAATATTTAACCACAATGGAATAGGCTACAACCAAGGAATTTCCTGATTGTTTTGAGGCTTCGTCTGTACGACGCTTTATTTCTTCTTTCTGATCTTTCTCCAACTGGCTGCCATAATCCGTCGTAATTTTTTGGCAAGCTAAATATTCTCTTATATCTGAATGTAGTTTGCTTATGGCTATTTCTGAGCACAATAAAAACAAAATAGTATTTCGATATATTCTTTCGCTATTGCCTTTCTTAGTGGCTATTTTCTCAATAATAGGTTTTGTAGAACCATTTATCGTATCCGGGTTGGCAAGGTATTTTGAACTTAAAATGATTAGTGTTGGTTTCATCTGTTCAGGAATATCTGCTGATGGATCAATCAACACATTAAACCGCTGGATGAAACGTTCTTTTTCCTTGATCCTTGAAATAATTTCTGCTTCAATGTCAGGAATAAGAATATCTGATTTTGCCTGGTTGATAAGAATATTAATGTTCGGCTTGGTATGGAACCAATATCTTTTTCCAGCACCACCGGTTTGAGCATAGTATAAATAATAGGCTTTGCTTTCCAGTTCATCTAAGGCTCCGTTTATACTATTGTGATTAAAACCATCCGGAGATAAAAGATGCAATTTAATGTCAGGTACAGAAACCCCTTTATTAGCGCCATCACTGCCAAACGAGTTCATTAATATGACCGATGCAATGGATTGAGTTAAGTACCATTGGCCATACTCCTTTTTGTCACTATCAACTTTAAATGCATTGGAGGAAGAACCTGCAACATCTGCTGATATTACGGCATCATACCCATTACCATACAATCTTTTCAATTGACCTGTAATAGCATCTAGGTTGGAAAGATTTATATCCCCTGAATGAATTAATAAATTACCACCAGGTAGCGATTGTTGTCTTTTCCATAAATCACTTACAATGGCAGCTAACAAACGCAACACGCCTCTTGTTCTCTGGAAATCATGATGGCTTGCCCAACGAACCCTGAAAATATCTATCAGTTCCGGGTGGAAAGGATATGATTTGATTATCTTCTTTTTATATTCTGTTTTATTGGCATTGGCGGGCAGTTCCGTTGAGTATTGCTGGTATAGCTCCAAATATTTAGTTGCTGTTGCCTCCAGTATGGATTCGTCACCAACTTCTTCAAACAACCTTCTCCTGATCACTTCGTAAATTTCTTCATCAGCCACAGGTTGTGTATCTGCACCAACCCTGCTTACTCTTTTTTGTAAGCTATTTAAGATTGCCTGGGCTTCGGGTGTATTGCCCACTTCCTGTGGACTTGCAGGTAAAGTTATTACAGCCACACAATTATTTGTGCCAGCAACAGCCTCGGTTAACTCCTGCATGAAGCTGATGGTTTGATCAGCTAAACTACTGTTGCCTACTTTACGGGCAGAAGCTTTAACGCAATAATCTGCCAGCTCATCAATCAGTATTAATGCTGGTTTAGTTTGTTCCAAAACCTTTTTAAATATTCCCGCAGGGGCAATTAACTGCTCATCATTTTTCTTTACCAGTTCATAAGCCGCCACGCCACCTAACTGATACGCCAATTCACCCCAAATGGTTTGAATATGAATACCATCAGTTGTTGTTCTGCCATTGGCGGCATCGTTGGTTGTATTGGTAAATACTGCGATGTTTGCTGTTTCAAATTCAGGGACTCCTGTATATTTCAGCAACTCAGTTACATAAGCCGAATTGATTGACTGCTTGCCCCATTTGCAAATATGAAACAATGATATTAACGTATGGGTTTTACCACCACCAAAACCTGTTTGCAAAGACATAACCCTGTTCTCTGCGTCTTCCTTTCCGTTTAATCCTTTAATAACAGTTTTAGCAATTGACTTAAGACCCGCAGTGATAAATGTTTTGGAAAAAAATACTACTGGGTTGTTATAAATTTCCCTGCCATTACCTAATGCAACTTCGGCCAAGTTAGCTGCAAAAACACTTTCATCTAAACGGCCCTGTTTAATATCCATGTGGGGAGAAACTACCCGGAACCATGGTTGTAAATCGCCTGATTTTGCTTGCTGTTTTGGTTTTGATTCGGAGGGAGCTTTAGCTTCCTGCAATACTGCCAATGCTTGTTCCAGTTCTTCCATTTTTAAAGCACGGGCTATACTTTTCATTTGAATGAAAGAATCAGTAAAATCATCTTCTGCAATTTCCTGAAAGTGAGCAAGCTTATTGCGGGTTTCATAAATGGTATCTAAACGGGTAGCCAGTTTGTTCAAGTCTTTGCCGAAATCAGGTTTTAGCAGGTCTTTGAACTTCAGGGCAAAGGATTTAAGGAATGGATAATCTATTAATGCCTCCGGTGTTGTGCCCTGCTTTAAACCCATGTTCCATGTCTCTTTTTGAGCAGGATATAATGCTTCTACAAAAGAAGCAGGCCATCGCTCACCCACTTCCTTCATTAATACAGAAACAACATAAGGACGAAAACCTTCAATAAATAAGCCCAGCCCTTTGTATAAATTGTCCTGTTGTTGTTGGTTGATTGCCATGTTAATTATCTTTTATTCGTATAATTTTCCCTGCTCGGGTTTAGCACCCTGTATGGTTTTGCTTTCCCTTATCAGGCTTTCTTTGTTCGTGATTAGCCCGTTGGCCTGTTTGTGATCGTCGCTTCCGGCAGGTAGCACTTCGCATAAAGATGTTAATACTCGCCAAAAACTACTTTCAGAGTTAGAAGCCACATTGCCTAAATGTTGCAGCAATTCAGCCCGATTGGTTACTTTATACAGTGCCATTGCTCTATGTACCTGGTCGATCAATAAATTAGTAGTTCTCTCTCCCAAGCTGGGCTTTTCGGCTCTTCTTTGCTCGAATGTTCCCAGGGTTTGTTTATTACCGTTTTTAATTAAAATATGCTCTTTAAACAAGTCGTTTGTTTCAATCGACAATCCCACTTTTACAAGGTTGTTTAAATCTCCGAATTCACTTTCTACAAAACCATATAGTTGCACCCAACTAATATAAAACTTGGTAAATTCATCCCCTTCAAATCCTTTAAGTAAAGCGTTGAATGCGGATTCTCTTGCCATCTCCAATAATTCAGCTACAGTTACTTCACTTCCATCTGCTTTTTCCACTTTTTCATATTTGCCAAATTCACTGACGGCCTGCCCGAAGCAGGCAGTTAAAAGGTCTGCGCCTCTAAACCCAAGACGATATAACTCTTCAACTTCTAAAGCAACTGTTTTCTCAATTGCTTTCTTTACTTCTTTATAATCACCAAACCCAATTTTCTCCGAAGGTTTGCAAGAAACAGTAACAGAAGACGACAGGAAAGCCTTGCCACTTTTTAAGCCTGTATTTGTATACTCTGAATCCAAAGCCCAGCTACCTGTTATGTTCATTTTTGCTCCTAATATAGAATCACATAGGGTGGACCAAGCCTCAGTACTTTGATGAGCAAACATTATGCTTACAACGTCAGAAGTTTGGTGCTCAATAGCATCAAAGATTTCTAAAAGTTTATTTTCAAAGTGTTGTTTTGCAATTTCTTGTTTCCCATTGTGATGATGTTTTAATGCTGTACACTCACCACTTTTTGGAGTTTGTGGAGTTGCAAAATTCAAAGGAAATATTTCAGCTAAAGTTCTTTTTAACCATACATAAAAAAAATCAGATAAGTCTGCATAAGCTATGGCATCATAATAAGGAGGATCGGTTACGACAGTAGTAATATACTTTTCCGAAAATTGTGTTTTCTCACCACTTGAAGCATTTTGCAAAATGGTTGAAAAGGGAATTTCGCACTCAGATTCAATATATCGCGTGATCCAATCTAACTGATTTAATGCACTTCCAGAAGATTCGCAAAAAGGATTGACTTCAATATAATCGAATACCATTTGTATTGCTTGTTTACCAAATGGGTTTGTCGCTCCTTCTCTCGTAATATCCCAAAATGAAAGGCTTATCTGTCGAGTAGCAACTCTATCAATGAGTATTGCTAAATATGTAATTATTGCTTTATTATATTCAAAGGAATTATCTTTTAAAAGTTGATCTCTAATTAACTTTAATGAATCGACTAAAGAGTACATCGCAGTTATTTGCCTATCGGTGAAAATGTCTCCCCATTTATTAAAACCCCAGAGACAAAATGCCATTGCTTTTGTATAATCTATTGGCAAAATTTCATTTGGCTTTTCAATATCAGTTTTTACCTCAGAAATTATTTCAAGTTCATACTGGAAGGGAAGTCTGTACACCTTTGAGTTTTTTCCTTCTTCAATGACTGCGATAATTCGGTCCTTAATTTTGCCCTCTATAAATTGTTGTTTAAGGAGATTGTTTTCAGTTGTGTTTCCACAACAAGGACAAATTAAATTACCCCGACTTATCCAACCAGTGTCGTCTGACTTCCCTTTTTTGATTTCAAAATCAATTCTATTGCCCGAAATTTTAGGGCTCAAATAAATTTGCTTATCACTTTTATTCACAAGATAAAATTGGCGCAACAACGGAACTTCTGATTTACAAGTAGGATTACTGCAAATACCGATTCTGGCCCAATAATATGCAATTGGCTTTTCCCCTTTTTCATCAGCTGGATACAAATGTCCAATTTCAACTTCTGAAAGATTTAATAATTTCTTTGCATAAAACGCGACATCAAAGGAAAGCCGATTTGGGATTTCAATTTTCAAGTCAGCGGCATCCGCATGTTTGCCATTAACCACACACCATTTTATAAGTTCCTCTCTACCATATAATGTTTCAAATTCCTTCGTAGTGTAAGTAATGGGTTTGCCAAAAATCTGTGGAAATTCAAGACTACCTTTTTGTATAATATGTGCTACTGGGTTAATGTCATTTCCAAACGAACGGCAGCCCAGTCTTGCAGCTTCCAACGGAATTGCTCCACCACCTGCAAAAGGGTCAAATACCTTCGGCATTTTATCTAAAAATGCTTCAATCGCATTGTGTAGAATTTCCTCTTTAGCTTTTGCATCGTTAGTTTCTAAATGTCTATCAACTAGGCTGTATAAGGCTTCTTCAGCTTCCTTTATGGCGTTGTAATGTGTTTCGAAGTCTGTTAACAGTTTTACTGCTGTAGCTTTATTTTTGTCTTTACTGTTATGCGCTACCCAAATCAGCTTTCGGGCAATATTAATAATTGCCTCATTATTTTTATTATCCCACTTAATGAGGCTATTATCGTTTAATAGATTATTTGCACCGGGTTTGGGCTTTTTATGTAAGAGGTGCTGTTGCATTTCATCAGTAAACTTGCCAATGAACATTTGCAAACGGTTCCTCAAATTGTCTTCCATCGGGTCATATACAGATGTCCAGGGAATATCTTTATAAGGGTGGTAAGGGTCGCCTAGATTATTTTTTTTACCCAATAATATTTCGATAGCCTCTTTAAAAGCCTGCGGACAGTTTTGATCTAATGGGTCAGGCACAAGGCTCGCAAATACAACCGCTCGGCAAACTGGCAACGGCCGCCTTGCCCACCAAAGGTGCAAAGTGCTAATATGACCATGCCTGATAGATTTATCTCTCACACTTTCTGCCGATATTTCTTTTATCGGCATAGCTACTTCAATTAGTTTTTTGGGTTGCGTCATTATGCCTTGGTTAACAAATAATCAAATTTTGTAAGAATCATTTTTTCCCTTTCCTCAATAAATTTTTCGTAGTTCTCCAACTTCCATAATTCAGGATCGTTAGGTATCAGATGCAAATCAAAATAAGCCTGGTCTTTATCAGCAAACCAATCTTCTGCAGAAGTATCCCATTTGCCACCAGCACCGTTCTCTTGTCGAGTAAGCAGCATCATATTAGCTAATTGGTCTCTTGCTTCCTGTTTGTAACGCATTAAACTCCACCGATCTGTATCGGGATTATAATCTTTTACTGTCTTTAAAAGAGATTGAGGAAATATATGATCAACCTGTGGCTGATTCTGTACATAAGCTGGAGTGTAGTTAAAAGTGTACCATAGGTTGAATAACAAATGGATTCTTCTGTCAGTATATGAAATACCAAACAGGTTTTCTTTAGTTAGTTCAAGACTTCGGTTATCATCCCTGATTACACCATAAATATTTTTCTCAATAAAATCTCCATCTTCTTTTATTTTCTTTACTGCTTTATCAATCAAGCTGTCAGGGTTACCACTAAATGCAGCCACTAACATAGTACGAACAAGGTACTCAGCTCTTCCTTTACCACTCACCCATTGTTTTGGATAATGATATCGGACATAGATGAGGGGTATAAGGGCAAGATAGGATGTGAGCACTTTATCACTTTGAATAAAAGTTTTTCCTTTAATAAAATCCTTGACATCTTTTATTGCCTCAGAAATTAATTTCCAATTGTCTTCTATTTTTTGTTTAGTATCTCCATCCCTAAATTTTGAGACTTCGTAACTGGCTCCTTTATCAAACAAAACAAGACATGCTTTTAAAATGAAGTCCCGACCAAATACATACCCATCTTTGTTTAAGTCTTCTAGTAAAGTTGTCATATTCTCGTTGGCATCATCCCATGATGAAACAAGTAGAGAAAATAATAAATCTGATTTGTCTAGTTTTGTACCGCCAGCATTTGCCCTAATAAATATCTCAACAATATCGTCTTCTGAATATGCTGCTGGGCGATCAATACTATCAACTTCCTGATATAAAAGATTTTCCTGTAAGCAGAAGACGTTTCTCACTAATTCAATATTTTCTTCCAGTCTATCATCTTCATTGTCATCTAGGACTCTACCAGCATTAGCTTCAATTTCATGTTTAAATTCCTTATTTCGTTTATCTGGAAAAACAAGGGCATCAAACTTTATCCAGGGAAATCCGGGATTATTCTCATAAAAGCTAAATTCATATCGGCGATCATCAGGGGCTTTTAAATCACCGCTTAATACGTTAAAATATAATTGCCTTCCATTATAACTTCCTTTTAATCCAATGAATAGACTCTGCATTCTCTGCTGTCCATCTAGTACAAGCATTTTTATATCTTCATTTACCGGAACATAAAAATCAAGTAGCCGTAAGCTATCTTTCCAATGGTCAATAAACTTTCTGTGTTTTATTCTACTTTTATTTTTCCACACCAATAAAGTTCCTATGGGGTACTCTCTTAAAATTGAATCGTATAGTCTCTCGATTTGTTCTTCACTCCACACAAATGGCCTTTGAATATTGGGCAACCAAAAACCGCCTAAATACTCGGGATTGTTTATATAATTAACAAATTTGCGTATTGTTTCTTTCTGATTGTTCATGGCGGTTTGTTTCTGTAAATCCGTGCTTTACTTATTATAATAATATCACATATGGGTACATATATTTCCTTTGGTTAATAATTTACCTGCTTCCTCTTTCTATCAACTTTTTTTAGAAGATTTTCGAGGGCTAAATGTACTAGTTCATATTCTCCTATCTTCACTTTTTTTATATATATAATGTAAACGACTCATATTCGTAACCTAGTCAAGTAATTTAGATCTCCACTCATTCATAGGTAGAAAATACTGTATACCTTTCGATTTTAGTTGAAAGCTTAAGACTTTGGCGGGATTCTGAATCCTAAAAAGCTTCGGGGTTGATTTACAATCAATTACGATATACAACCAAGCAGCATCACCTAGCTGGGCTAAACGATTCATTTCGTTTTCGGAAAGCATTACACTGCCATCGGTGCCACTTCTTCCTTTTACCTCGATATAACGTTTTAATTCGACAGAACTGATGCTACGGATGTCGTAACCCTCATTATTTGCAGAAACATCTTCAGGTTTCCAACCTTCCTTAATTTCATAGTCCATAGACTCCTGCATTGCTATGGCCTCAGCTTCATCGTCCCGGCTCATTCCATAATGTCCAGTATATTCAACCTGCGTTAAAGGCACGACATATGCACAGCCCAAAATTTCTGGTGGTTTAGGATCCAATTGGGTCATTAATTCGAGACTTTGTAAACGGGTTTGCTTTTTTTGAATTAATTCATTGATGCGTTCTTGTTTTTTCTGAATCTTCTCCTGCAGTTTGGCATCTCCCAATAAAACCTTTTCATGTAACTCGGTTATCTGTACCTGCAAATCCATAATAACCTGAGTAAACCCAAAGTCTAAATATCTTTTTCTGTCAGCTGTATCTTTTTCAACATGGGTTTTTGTGTCTATTAATTGTTGCTGAGTGATATTCATGAAACTCCACGTAACTATTTCTTCGTTATTTACAGAAGCTGGGGGATCAATCGGTTTCGCAAATTCTGCCGGAGCATGAAGATCGATAAACTTGGCAGGGGATGTAATATGAAATTCTCCGTCATTTGTTTGATAAACCATGACAAGCCTTTCATCGGCAATGCTATCATCCTTTTTGCTTTCCCTGTTATCAACAATTTGAGATTTAACAAAGAACGCTAAATAGGATTCTTTGTCATCCGGAGAAATAAGAATGGTTCCTTTAAGCATGTCTTCCCGATATTGATTCCGTACAACTTTTATCAGGCTGTCGAAGATTGGATTGCCAGGATTGATATAATGAACCTTGCCTAAATCGCTCACACTTTGATAATCCAAGAAGACCTGCTTATCGAAACAGAATTGAATCTGCCTTATATTATCGGCATAAATTGTATAAACATGTCTTAAAGTGGTAGCTATTGCCTCAGGTAGCTTGTCAATTCTGAAAATCGATGGGCGTACCTCTGTAAATTCGCCTCCAATATGTTGAAACGCTTTTTCGAAGAATAATCTAATATAAATCGGTTGTAATCTTTTCTCATCGGAATTTTCTTTTAATATTCTTGCATCCTTATAATCAACTGGGCTATGGGCCAGCTTTTCCTTTTGCTCTTTTATTTTTTCCGAAAATTTCAATTTCAATGCTTCATTATCCTGCGCAAGAAAATCATCTAAAGCAGTTACTTTACCATTGAAAACAGAATTAATAATATCGTCCAAACCTACACCTTCCAATACATCCTGGATTACATCATATACTCTATCATCACCCATTCCCTCTCGAATTATGTCAAGTTTAGTTAACAATCTTTCTAATACTTTGCCTTCTTTAGTATTGCTGGCCACCATGTTAAACACAAGAACATCCTGCTTTTGCCCATAACGGTGAATCCGCCCCATTCGTTGTTCTAACCTGTTAGGATTCCAGGGTATGTCCCAATTGATTAGTAACCGACAGAATTGTAAATTGATACCTTCTCCTGCTGCATCCGTAGCAATTAAAATTTGCGTCTCGGGCTTTGCAAAAGCCCACTGTGCTTCTCTTCGTTCATCAACTAACTTGCCACCATGAATTGTAGCGACCTTGTAGCCACCACTTTTTGACAGCCTTTCTTCTAAATAAAGCAATGTATCTTTATGCTCGGTAAAAATTACCAGTTTTTCACCGTTGATTACATTTTGAGAAGTAAGTAGTTTTTGTAATTCCTTAAATTTTTGTTCTTCCTGGCTTCTATTATAAAGAGACAGAGCCATTTCGTATAATTTTTTAACCTCAGCTGCTTCTTGAATAATTTCATTCGGATGTTTTGCTGTGGTAAACAGCTTAAATTTTTTAGGGTCGGATAGAATACTCTCCAGCGCGTCTCTCTCATCGTCTTCTAACTCTTCAAAATCTTCGATATCAGTAATCTGGCTAAATGTTGTATCAATCTTATGTCGCTGATTCCAAAGGTTTGGATTTAATCTTAATTCATCAACAATACTTTGTAACGCCTTCCACCTTCTTTCTAAGGTATTTTTTATAGCAAAAATGGAACTTACCAATCTTCTTTGCATTACCGTAAGAGCCAATGAAACATGGATGTTTTTTGTTTCCGAAGCCTCTTCCTTTTTCTTTGTTAAGTACCTAGTTACAGATTCATAAAGGTCTTTTTCTTCGGGAGTCAACTGATAAGCAACAGTTCTGGTAAACCTATCTTTAAACAGAGGTTTACCTTGCCAATCTTTCATATCCTCTTTTAACCGCCTAATGAAAAATTTATTAATACCATTATGCTCCAGTTCTTTTATTCGGGTGGACGCAATTTCATCAGTAGAAAAAATATCCTCATCCAGTAATTGTAACAGCATCTTGAAAGTATCAACTCTCCCTCTATGAGGTGTTGCTGTTAATAATAAAAGATGCTCACATTGCTGAGATAAGACTTTAGCTGCTTTATATCGTTGGGATAAATATTGCTTCGTACCGTAGTCATATGCAGAAAGCTTATGACTTTCATCAAATACAATAAGATCCCAATGCGAATTGCTTGCAACATTCAAAACATCTTCTCTTGAAATAAAATCTATTGACGTTACTATCCTTTGTGACGTGTGAAACACATTAGGGTCAGAGGAAAATAAGCCCCTGTTTACCAATGTAAATGGTATATTGAATTTAATGCCCATTTCATCTTCCTGCCATTGCTTCGTTAACCCACCTGGTGTTACTATCAAAATCCTTTCGACCAAGCCTCTCATCATCAATTCTTTCAAAAGAAGGCCAGTCATAATAGTCTTACCTGCACCTGTATCGTCAGCTAATAGAAAACGGATTTTAGGCATTGGCAATAGGAATTTATATACTGCCTCTACTTGGTGGGGTAGCGGATCAACAATACTGCAATTAACAGCGAACAATGGATCGAACTGATAAGCTGAATTGATTCGTTCTGCTTCGGCAAATAATGCAAATCGTTTAGGGTCACCTTTAAAATTAAATATCCCTTCCTCTGTAAGAACTTCAAGATTATCAAAGACATCTTTGCTAATTACTTTTGTATTTGCCTTGTTTGTGTTAACACCTATAAATTTCAAAGAAACCATCGAACCCAAATGTTGTATTTGGGCGATAGTAACCGGCTCTGTAGGAATCAAGTTTTTTAAAATTTGACCAATTTGTATAGGCATGATATCTTTTTAGCGATTAGTTATTTTTAAGGTTGCTTGTCGAGTTAATGGTCCTTTATTTGTCAGCACATTTTATCAAATACATGTTCATTAGTCTTCATTCATCTAAATATTCCAAGTATTTACTCCGATTTTTTTCGGCTACAAAATATTGCAAGAAGCCGTTTATAGCTCTTAAAAACTCTGCTAAATTCAAAGTAAATAACTCAGCTTCCTGTTTACTAGTATTTATAAAAATATGGTCCAAGTCAACAATTTTATAACCAATATTCGTAATTGTTGATTTCTTTTGTGTGCCAAAAAAGTATGAGTCAAATTCTATTAATATGCCTTGTTTTGTAGCAAGTTTTAAATCAGATTTCACATTATTTATAAAGTCTTCGAAATTAGTTAATTCTTCTATTTTGTTTTTATAGCGAAAATCTTCTGCCAAAGAAGATACTCTTTCTTCTTTATTTACTAAAATATGTTTATCCAACGAGTGGAGTAATTTTTGAGAGTCAGAATACAGGCTATTATAAGTAACATAAACTATTTCATCTGAACAATTTACATTGTCACATAAAATTCCAGTGTGTCCTTCTATTTCGAATTCTTTAACTTTTTTTAAGGTCGGAATTCCCAAGTTTTTAATAAAATTATCTATTAATGTTTTAGAAGAACCTATTGGAATTCTAAATACACTATTCTGATTTTTTATTTTATATATTCTCCAAAGTCCTCCTTGTCCTATCAATTCCATTTGAAAGTTTTGATGCCTCTTAAAAATTACGCTCGCACTCTGTATAAAGATACAAAAGTTAAAACTGCATTCTGCAGATTACTCTCCTTAGGTCACACTGGATTTGAAACCGGAATTTGTACTGAGGATGAAAGGCGTTACTCCGTCTAACCCAATTGCTAAATGCAGATACTTGGTGAATTTTTCTGATCGTTTACTGATACATTTCGCAAACCTGCAAAAGAGATTCGCACAACTTCAATTCATCAATTTGAATTCCAACGCTTCTATATTTCTCACATAAAACTTTTAGAAAAAAAAGAGAAGCAAAGTATATTTTTCGTTTATTAGCCAAAAGAAACTTATAATGGCTACTGTAAATTATTCCAATTAATGCCTTCGCTCCTGGAACTGAATAATTCCTAACTGCAATCTCTAAGTTTTCAGAAAACAGTTTTGCCTGTTTTAATCTTTGCATTATTTCTATAGACTCCGCTTGACCAAACCGAGTCATATAATCGTCCAAACGGACATCAATAAGATCTTCTGTCATAGTATTTTTTGTTTAGTTAAACTGGTATAAAATTGTAGCTAATCACTCCCCATGGGCGGTTATTTAGACGTGTTATTTCCTTTTTCCGACTGTTCTTGTTCCTTCCACGTCCTGTGAAATGTACTTATTGAGCCATTTGCTTCAATGTGTAATGTGTAATAGTCGCCCTCAAAATAAACGGATTCCTTGCCATAACGACTATACCTCTTTCCCGGATTTTTTTCAAAAAAATCTTGAATTTCATCGTTAATCTTTTCAATTACCTTATCAATTACCATGAGCACATCTTCTTCATTCCACTGAATGTTACTTTTGTGCGCAAAGTGCTTATTTATTTTCATTTCCTCAACATGACGCATATAAACATGTAAATAGCGGTCCACATCAAGATAAATACCTTTTTTTCCTACAACATTAAAATGTTTTTCTCTGTATTTACTAATGCGAAACAATAGTTTTGTTGCTGAATCCAAATCTTCTTTTGCTAATTTCGACAAGCTACTTCCGGTTTCCTTCAAATATTTATCAAGCAACTCCATATCATCTTTATCTTTTTTTCTAATTAGTTGTACTAAACGCTTTTTATCAGCATCATCTACTTCCTGTCTGTGGTATTTAATTTTTAAGTATTCGAGTTCAACTCCGTCATTCATGCCGTGAGCATCATCAAATATTTCGTTACGCTCGTCATTCGTCAGTGCCTCACGTTCGTAATAAAGTTTGCCAGCAAGATAAAATTGTCTTTCTTTTGGACTTAAGCCTGTTCCGCTATCAACTGATCTTTTTGCAAAACCATATATCCAATCAAAGTCTCTTCCTTTTTGCTGGATGCGTATTGGGACTTCAATTTTTGTTATAACCCTTTTCTCTTTTGAATGAAAAGTGTTTTGACTATCATTTTTGAAATAGAGTATTGACGAAATATCATTTGTGTTGATTCCGTCATTCTCAAGTTGTTTTATATTTTCCTTATCAAGTTGAGATGTTAAGTGTCGAACTTTAATTATCCCAGGAGTAATGGAATCTGGGTTTTTAATCCGCTGGTCAAGCTCTTCTCGTTCGTATTGTGTGTAGAGAAATAAAACTGTTACATGTGGGCCATATAACTGGAATGAGTCGCTATCAGTTTTAAAGATTACTGTTGCAGTCTTATCCTGTCTACCAACAAGTGTATAAACTTCTTCTTCGGAATAGTTCATTTAACAAACTTCTATTTTGTCAGAATTTTTGATTTACGCATTTTTCAATTCAACCTAATAGTCAGGCACTGAAGCTATTAAGGAACAATATTGGGTCGCTAATACCTTTCTGGCTCCGTTAAAGTTATAAAAGCAGTTTGGATTTTCCTGTAGATGGAATGGATTATTTGTCAGCCTAAGTTTCTGCAATGCTTTGGTATCCGCAGATCATCTTACTCAATTTTAGTGAAATTAAATTGAAAAGAATACTGTACGAGCTTTAGCTGTGGAATTTGTCTTGCTGCCAATTTAACTCGTTCTGTAAAACTGCTGGCGATGATAATACCTCTAACTTCTTTTTTGTCTTCATCTTTAACTGCTTCCATATAAGATAAAGTTTGTGCAATTACATCCGGTTTTGCTTCAATAGCTTTTAATTCAATTACTACGATTTTATTCAGATCATCCTCAGCTGTAATATCTATTCTCCCAGCAATCGTATTTCTTTCTTTTCCATTGTCAATAATTTTTAAACCCAGTTCTAAAGTTTCGATGTTACGCCTAAGGGCCGCTTGCAAGTCTTTTTCCAAGCTAAAAGTGATTTCAAAAGAATCATCATCATTTGTAATTTCAACTTCCTCATCTTCTATAATTTCTTCAACAAGGTTTTCTGCATAGTCGAATTGTCCATTGTTATCTGGTTTGATAACAAAGACTGCAGTATCGGTCATGTTGAGCCTCCAACCAATTTGTCTTAGTTTTCTTCGGAGTATGTGAGATGTATCATCATCATCATAAAAATTATTAGGCAATTGCGCAAGATTCTGTCTCACCCAAGGTTTTAGTGGAGATTGCAGCGCTTCGCCATTTACTCCTGGATTTATTACGAAATGTGCTTTATGTGGCATGATTATAGGTTTCAACGATAAATATGTAACTAATGGCGTTCATTGCTTAAAGTAGTTCGGATATGTTCTTCCTTCGCCCAATTGTTATAAGCTGTTTGTTGGCCGTCAACCAGCTGAAAGTCAAATTATAGAAGCCTGGTCAGAATTACAAAAATTGATGAGTGATATTTATACGTTCCAATTTTTGCAAAAGCAAATATTGCGAATCCCTAAACGTTCTCAAAAAACTTTACTGCAAACTTGCAGAAGTCAATTATGACATCTTTGTTCAAGTCGAATTCTTTTCTATTGCCAAGATAATTTGTCGAAGTCGGTGTAATTTCTTTTCCTTCTCTCAATTCTGAATACGTTAAGCATTTTATGTGCTTTTTTGAAACAACGATGATGAAAGCATTTTCATATGGATAATTTTTTGGAAGATCTTTAAAATGAAACTCCCCGCTGGCTCTAAATTTTACTTCGACAAAATGAACAGATTTGGTATCTCTATTTTGGACAACGAAATCTGGCATTCGCCTAATATCATCTGCAACATCTGATCTGATCCCTTGCAGAAGTTCCATTATTCCAGGAATCGTATTTTCCATCCCGTATCTAAAAACGTTGTAGCCAAGGCTAAGAAATAATTCTTGAATTAGAGTTTCTGCAATTCTACCTTTAATCATTCCATACCTAAAATTGTATTGTTGATCTGATAGGCCTACGAAATCATTTTGCTGTGTGTTTCCATCTTTTTTCTCATAGTAACACACTGTACATAACCAGCCCTGAACTCGGGTGTAGGAACGACATTGAATGCATTCAGGCATGGCAGTTATTTAACGGTTTCGGCTATCGTCCAGGGCTTTAAGTAATTGGGGCATGCACTTCTGTCAGCCTGGTTACTACCGCCGAATAAATATACAAAGGCTTAATGACATATTCTACTGACGAGCCGCGTTGGGGCGCCCTGAAGGTGAAGCTGGGATTTGTACTGGCGATAAAAGATATATTCGTCCAGCCTCATTGGTTTCCGCTTTTTGCGAGGAGTTGTCTTATTACGTTAGATGATATGGGTTTTCGAGCGTTCATTTAATACGCCTTCATTTTGGTTAAAACTTTTTCCAGTTGCCCAAAAACTGTTTGTTCATATCGGTAGGTTTTATGATAAAATCCCAATGCGTTTGGTACTTCACCTGGTCTATATTCAACAGTAGGCATCGCATTCAATAATTTCAATGCATGGTAGTTGATAGGATCGGTCCATTGAATTTTGCTTCGCAAAGACTCACAGTAGCCTGATTCTTTAACTTCCTTGACAGGTATCACGCAATTATAAAAATTAGTGTAAAGGTGTAACGCATTTTTGTCAAGAAGACTTGTTTGCGTTGAAAGGTATTTGATACCAAAATATTGTTCGCTATCCTTTACCCATTCAAGCAGTAAGTGTGGCAACAAATATTCGGGTCTGAATATAGAAGAGTTGTATTTCACTTTTACGGAGCACGTAAAAATCAATGGTAACAGTAACAGGAATTGACGGCATTCATACTGTTGTGTTTTAAAATGGCTTATCAACTTGTCTTCTGGTACGTTTACCATAAAACCAAAATCAAGGTAGTCAGGTGTAATAGATAACTCCACCATTTTGAGATGCATGTTCGCTTGAACGATATAACTATTTTCCAGCATTGGACGTGACATTTCTTCCCAGCAAACATAAATGCTGTTCCCATAATAGATACATGGAATGCCTTGCAGGCTGAATCTGTTGTTCTTTGTCAGGTGAAGTTTTTCAAAGGGTATATGAAAAAAATCATTGTGATCCGTTTCTGTTGGATTTAGGCGCATCTTGTATAAGCTGAAACGGTGATTACTTGGTAAAACAAAAGGATCACTTCCAGTATTATCCGGATCAAGCAGGTTCCTGATATTTTTCATTATTTCACAAAGGGCGGCATATGCTTTTGCATGATATCCATTTACAGCTAACAACAAAACGTTAAGGACAGATTCATAATGAGGTTGCAATTTCAATTCAGAAAAATCATCCTTGTACTCGAAACGACTAACATATTCTAAAACAGCTTTAAAATTATCTTCGACATGATGATAAAAGGTGTCTGATGCTTTCCAATCGGAGACCATTGAAACAGGGAACCGGTTAATAAATTCCCGGTAGACTTTCTTTGCTTGTATAATTTCCTCCATTTCAGGCATAACTCCCAAAATAAGAAACTCATTGTAGAGATCAGGCCGATAATGTACACACCTAATGAATAACATGTGTAATTGCTTCAAAATCAATGGGTAATCAAATTTGCATCGGAAATACTAAATTATTTAGTATTTCTGCACTGGATAAAGGTTGGTAATCATGTATTTAGGCGCGAAGACATACTATTCATTTTGCTATGGCACATTTTCTACTTCGGGGCTAATAGAAGCGGCGGTGGAAAATGGTATTTCTACCCTTGCACTCTGTAACATCAATTCTACCTACGATCATTGGGAGTTTGTAAAACTTTGCAAGGAGAAGAATATTAAACCTATTCTGGGTGTTGAATTTCGAAACGGTGATGACTTCCTTTTTATTCTGCTGGCAAAAAATAACCGCGGCCTTGCATGGATCAATGAATTTTTATCGGATCATCTGTTAGCGAAAAAAGATTTTCCATGTTTGCCAAATGCACCTGTTGATGTCTTTGTGATCTATGATTCGTCTAAAAATATAAACGAGTTACTGATCAATGAACGAATCGGTATGCGGGCAACTGAAATTTCAAAACTGTTCAAAGTTGAAAATTTTGATCACTATGTTATTCTCCAGCCGGTAACCTTCCAGGACAAAGAACATTTTTACCTGCATTGTTTACT
The DNA here is from genome assembly GCA_943372845.1 of Chitinophaga pinensis. GTDB lineage: Bacteria > Bacteroidota > Bacteroidia > Chitinophagales > Chitinophagaceae > Sediminibacterium > Sediminibacterium pinensis_K. The sequence goes on from CALSAD010000016.1 coordinate 40,780, forward strand.
TCGTGCGATAGATAAGAATGTTTTGTTATCAGCCTTACAAAAACAATCGTGTTGTAATCGAGATGAAACTTTTGTAAGCCCTTCTAAATTATTAAACGCATTCAGGCATTACCCTGCACTCGTAACAAATACCTATCGGTTGCTATCTGAGTGTTCCATTGAAATGGATTTTCATACAGATAAAACCATGCAAGTGTATGGTGGATCTAAGGAAGACGATAATGTGTTGCTGCACAAATTAGCGGAAGCAGGTCTTGTGAGGAGATATGGAAAGAAAAATAAATTGGCTAATGAGCGCTTACAAAAAGAACTGAAAGTAATATATGACTTAGGCTTTACCGCTTACTTTCATATCAATTATGATTTTGTACGTTATGCAGATTCACAAGGGTATTACCACGTTGGCAGGGGCAGTGGGGCAAATTCCATCGTAGCATATTGCTTGGGCATCACAGATGTTGACCCGCTGGATCTGAATTTATATTTTGAACGTTTCTTAAATCCGGAACGAACCTCTCCGCCTGATTTTGATATTGATTTTTCCTGGACGGACCGGGATGATGTAATGGATTATATTTTTTCACGCTACGGCAAAAAGCATGTAGCACTGCTTGGCTCATGTCCTACTTTCAAACACGATTCCATCATTCGGCAGTTAGGTAAAGTGTATGGGTTACCGGATGAAGAGATCAAGGCATTTCAGCGTGATGGGATTCCTACTTGTTTAAAGACTAAAAAAATTGCTTTGTATGGTTCGATGATGCGCGGCTTCCCATACAACCCATCTTTGCATCCCTGCGGTATCCTGATCTCGGACAAACCGATCTATGAAACCATGTCGCTGTTCATGCCACCAAAAGGTTTCCAAACTGCTTTGATAGATATGTTCACGGCAGAAGATATTGGCTTAAACAAATTTGATGTGCTTTCACAACGCGGACTTGGCCATATCAAAGAATCATTGCGGTTAATCAAACAAAACCACAACAAGGAAATTGACATTCATAATACCAAAGCATTCTTTACCGATGACCGGATCAGAACACAGATCCGCGAAGCCAATACCATTGGTTGTTTTTATATCGAATCACCTGCCATGCGTGGCCTCTTAAAAAAATTAAAATGCGATGACTATCTGACACTTGTTGCCGCATCATCTATCATCCGCCCAGGTGTGGCGCAATCAGGTATGATGCGCGCTTATATCGAACGCTTCCACGACCCTTCTATCGTTGAATACATTCACCCCTTATTCAAAGAACATCTCTCTGAAACCTTTGGTGTAATGGTGTTCCAGGAAGATGTGATCAAGATAGCTCACTACTATGGTGGATTATCATTAGGCAAAGCAGATATTCTACGAAGGGCTATGAGCGGCAAATACAGGTCGCACAATAAATTCAACGAGATCAAAAATGAATTCTTTGCCTCCTCAATTTCATTAGGCAGGGACCCAAAAGAAGTGGCAGAAGTCTGGCGACAAATGGAATCATTCGCGGGCTACTCATTCAATAAAGCACACTCCGCTTCTTTCGCGGTAGAGAGTTACATGAGTCTGTACCTCAAAACATATTACCCACAGGAATTCATGGTGGCGGTGATCAATAATTTTGGAGGATTCTATTCCCGCGAACTATATTTTTTAGAACTCATCAAATGTGGTGGCCGCATCAATGCACCCTGCATTAATTACAGCGATCACTACACCAACATTCACGGCCATGAAGTATACATCGGTTTTATCCATATCAAAAGTTTGCAAAACAAGTTGGTTGAAAAAATAATCGAGGAAAGAAAAGCAAATGGCGTATACCTCGGCTTAACCGATTTTATCGAACGGACTGCCATTGGTCTGGAACAATTAAATATCCTGATCCGAGTAGGAGCCTTGCGTTTTACTGGCAAGTCAAAAAAAACCTTGCTATGGGAAGCGAATTTCCTGCAAAAGAAAGCCACCATCGCAGCACCTGAAGTACAATCAATGTTCAACGAACCACTTGCATTTGGCTTTGAATTACCACAACTCGAGGACCATCCCATTGATGACTTGTACGACCAGATGGAGATCATGAATTTTACGATCACCAACCCTTTTGCACTCGTTGATGACGACCCTCTAAACTATGTCCCGTCAATAGACATGCATAAATATTCCGGTAAAATAATTTCCATGCTGGCCTATTTTATCGCACGCAAACACGTTACAACAAAGAACGATGACCAGATGTTTTTTGGAACTTTTGTTGATTCAAATCTTGACTGGATCGATACGGTACACTTTCCCGATTCAGCAAAACGCCATCCCTTACACAGCAGTGGGTTTTATAAAGTGAAAGGAAGAGTTGCAGAAGATTTCGGCGTGTACAGCCTCGAAGTTTCTTACATGGAAAAAATTGGTTACAAAAATCGCTCGTATGTTTCGTGATCCGAACCGACATATCACACACCTTGACCTTGACACATTCTTTGTGTCAGTTGAACGCCTAAACAATCCCAAGTTGATCGGCAAACCCGTCATTGTTGGTGGCGATGGAGGCCGGGGTGTTGTCGCATCCTGCAGTTACGAAGCGAGAAAATTCGGGATCCGCTCAGCGATGCCAATGTACCAGGCAAAGCGTTTATGCTCACACGCGATCATCGTGCGCGGAGATTATGAAGCATACAGTAAATATTCTCAACTCGTAACTGATGTGATCCGCGATACCGTCCCCATGTTTGAAAAATCTTCGATTGATGAATTTTATATAGATATGACAGGCATGGATAAATTCTTCGGCTGCAGTTTGTTTTCATCTGAACTGAAAAAAAAGATCTTAAAAGAAAGCGGCTTGCCCATCTCCTATGCACTTGCCAGCAACAAACTACTTTCAAAGGTCGGCACCAATGAAGTAAAACCCAACGGCCAGTTGGAAATTCCATTTGGTAATGAAAAATCCTATCTCGCTCCGTTAAAGATCGACCGCCTTCCGGGCGTAGGCGATAAAACAAAATTGTTGCTGATCAACATGGGCGTACACAAAATAGAAACCCTCGCCAATATTCCGGTTGAATTAATGATCAACCTGCTTGGCAAACCCGGCGCATACTTACATCGTTCTGCCAACGGCGTTGACGAATCTCCCGTTGTTCCTTTTCATGAACAAAAAAGCATCAGCACCGAAAACACTTTCCAGGCAGACACGAGTAACCTGACCTTCCTACGAAGTGAACTTGTACGCATGACCGAAAAAATCGCCTTCCAGTTACGTTGTGATAACCGCCTCACCGGTTGTATTTCAGTTAAGATCCGTTACACAGATTTTGAAACCCACAACATCCAACAATCCATTGATCCTTCCAACCAGGACCATACCCTGCTTAAAACAGTGGTAGAACTATTCACCAAACTTTACACTCGCCGAGTACTTATCCGCCTGATCGGCATCCGCTGCACCAATCTTCTACCAGGGAATTACCAGATCAAACTATTCGACGACACCCAAGAGAAAATCAGTCTTTATCAGCGGATCGACTCCATCAAACGACAGTTCGGCGAAAAATTCATTCAAAAGGCTTCCGGCTTTCAAGAACCGCGTCTTTAGGCGCAGAACCAAATTCTCATTTATTATCAGTAAGTTAGTTTTTAGCCAGCAAATAAGAATTGTATGACAGCACCACAGACCGACAAATATTTTCACGAAAGCGGCCATATAGTAATGAACCGACTTTTTGATGAAGCGTTCATTTTTGAGCTTATTACAGTAGATACAGCAGTCAGCAAACAGTTCCATGTTTTATCCAACGCAGGACTTAAAGGGAAGTATGCCATTCCATTGGAAGAAAGGACTGTTTTCGATCATGATAAAGCAGTTCTTTCCTTGCTCGGAGGGTTTTGTGCAGATGAACTTGTACTGAAATCCAGAAAAATCGATACTAATTTCTTTGAAACATCCACATGGGGAAGCAGGATACAGGAATTCAAGTACGCCGGGGACTGGGACCTGATTTGTTCAACATTTTATCCCTACATTAAGCCAATCATTAACCTGGCCATTGCAGACTACATCACTTTATGCCTGAAGTCAGCATTTGAAATTATGAATACGGATGCTGTCTGGAATTCAGTGAATTTATTGCGGAACAAGCTTATTCAGAAGCATACATTATACCTGCCGGAAGTCCAAGCCATATTAAAAGAATCCGGTTACGATCAATGGAAAGCAGAAAATAAAAACAGGATTATCGAGGAACGTATAAAAGCACTTACAATAATTCAGAAATGAACAAAGAACATGCTACCTGGGACCTGATGCGTCCCAATGAAAATGAGAAGTATCAGGACTTCAGGTTCAAACAGTATTACGACCGCATTTCAAAAACCAAACTCAATCACATTCCTAATGCCGTATTTGAACAGTGGATCTATTTCCACCACCAAGAAGCCAACACGTTAAAAAATTATGCTTGGTTGAATTATGAAAATATAGAGTTTAGGCTCTGCCAATGGCCTACTGAAAAATTAGCAGGCGTATCGGTCATTGGCAATTTTCGGGATTTGTACAACGACAGATCATCATGCTCTTATCTAACACAATTTTCCTGCACAGAGGAAGATTTACTCGCTTGGCAAAATGAAGGCACCTGGCGCATACCGCCAATAGTTATTGACGTCACTTCTCTTCATTCTGTCATACCAAAATGGAGTGAGTTGAAATCGCCATATCAATTGGTTGAAGGACATAACCGGTTAGGTTACTTACATTCCTTAATCAATATTTCTAAACAGCAGCAGGTTAAGTTAGCCGATGAACACTGGATTTATTTAATGATCGAAAAATAATCACTTAAAGAAATGACTATGAATTACCAAGACACCGAAGTCTATCGTTACCTGATCTATCTTCAAAAGTATCTTTTAGGAGATCTGGAACTATTTCATGAGATCGCGAAGGATGCCGAGAAGAAGGAAAAAGCGCTTTCAGAGCAGGCAGAAAATAGTGGCTGTTTAAGAGTATTCACTGGTGGTACAAACCCTTCCACTACAAATACCGTTATCACCACAACGCAATACCCATATTCATTTGAGTTCATATTCGGTGCTCCGGTGATTTCACGGTCAACGGTTCCAAATTCAGCAGCATTGTTTGCAATTATTGATTTACTTGGATTTTTAACAAGAACAGGAAACGATTATGGCAGTACCTCTGAAAATTTTACGACTTTCTTTTCACATTCCTCTACCACACTGCCTGAATATCAATTGCCTGTACTTATAAATGTCTATAGACATGGAATAGCTCATAACTATCTCCCGAAATTAAATGTTCTGGTGTCATACCATTCTTCAAATCCTGATGACAAACTGTTTTTTAAAGACAATGGTGGACGTCTTGTACTCAATGTAAATAGAATGGAAAGATTGGTGGTTGATCGTCTGGATGAAATAATACGGGATAATTCGCTTTATACAAATATGGATAATCAGTTAGGAAAGATGGTAAGAGATTACCAAAGAAAATCAGCGGCTTCAATCACTGATCTTTTGGCGAGCCTTTAATCTTGCGAAGCAACGGTATCCTGTTGATTATCGGCATCGTTGTCTTCTGCGGCTTTTTTATCGGGGTAAAGATGGTATGTCGTTGAATATACTGTGTAAGTGGGAGTTACCAGTTCAAAAAACATTTTCTGCAGCATCCCAATGCTTACATACATTGTACGACGCTTATCTCCCTCATTAATGATGATACCCTGATTGTCTTTTGTATAGATCTGGATTCCTTTGTATTCATCGCGCAACTTTGCTGTTTCCTTCCTTGTCATCCATCTCGATGATAAGCCCATCTCCTGAAAGTATGTTATGAATTTGTCCAGATCAAGCATGAAGAAAATAAGTACTCTTCTAAATAGGATATCGTAAATCATTTCTTCAGTAAAAGGCAAACTGAAAATTGGACGATTCAGGGAATTAATTACACTATAATAGTCAGCAATTGTGTATTTGAAACCATCCTGCGCTGCAATTCCTTCCAGAATTTTGGGACCACCAAATCTCATAGGTCCCTTATATATTCCAATATGCAAACATCTATCAACTACACCATAAGCCCAAAATTCTCGGGTTTTAAGCTGTTCCTCAAGTTCTTGCATCCTTTCGTCAAATCTCGGAGTAGCTTCTTGTGGTGTTATGATTTTAACCGGGTTTCCATCCTTGTCAAAACCCTCATCAGTATTGATAATATCAATGATCCGGTTCGCATTGTGCAACTGATTGACTGTCCTCTTTACCTGTTCACCAAAACTCTTCGTAAAATCCGGCTTCTTAATGGCATCTTCTACTGTCGTTTCAGCTTTAAGGATGCTGTCAAGTAATTGTAAGACCTGGTGGTTTTTTTCTCCTTCTTTGACTTCGTAAAATCGCAAACCTTGGGCTGAAATCTCCATGATATCACCAAGCTGAACATACTGTGACAAATCCGTTATCAAAGCAAATCGTTGAGGGTCTTCATTTATTTTGCTGACTGCAGCAGCAACCGATTGTATATTTGTGTTGGATAGTTTGCTGTGTCCATCAACCCCTTGATACAATTTTCTAGCAATGTACAATTGGCCGTTAATTAACTGCCACACGATTGAATCGAACAGATGCCTGAGCAGATTTTCCCGATTTTCTATCCGGCTGATTTTAGCTTTTAACACACTCTTGGTCTCTCTTGCTCCAGCACCTGCGGTCGTTCTTACTTCGGACTCAAGCTTTATTTTTTCCGCTTCTAACTCAAGCATGAAGTTTAGTATGAGTTGTTGTCCCTGCTTAAATCCCGCGTGAACATTTTTCAGAAAATCGCCACCATGAGTATCAATGTATTTCTTTAAATCATCCGAGCCGAGTTCTTCGATATCGGGAGCTTGCGAAATGCCGCTGGTGTGTATGATTCTTCCTATTTCTTTATACTTCAGTTCAAACTCATCATTTTCTTTTTTTATATCTTTTTGTTTAGCAAGTACAACAATTGCATCCGTAAGGTTAGCAGTCTTTGTAATTTTTAAAATTTCACTCTCATAGTCATTACTCAAGGCTGTTTTGATTCCATTATTATTAGCGCTCAATAAATAATGAATACCATCGCGTTTATTTTCTCCTGCATCTCCGAAGTATGATTCAATTGCAAGATTAGCGAGGTCCTTTGATGTAGGCTCATTAATATTTTGTCCGATGTAGGTATAGAGAACTTTGTCAATGCCATGAAAACTCTCGATTATTTTCACAAGGACATCGTTAACTCCTGGTTCTTTTTTATTGGGGTATCCTTTTGTTAGTTTGGATGTTCTGGTTTCTCTGCGCCATAACATGTCTGTTGCTTCCTCAATAGTAATATCCTCAAGCACGAGAATTTTCGCTGCTACTGGTAGACCGCCGTTTGTTACAGGAATGAGAGTAGGCGCATTATTTCGGCTTTTGCTTGACCTGGCATATTCAATTTTAAACGGCGTTTCACAGTCGATTCGATCAGTGATGTGTTTCTCCAGTTCAATTCCCGGATCATCAATCAATGATCCATATGCAAGTATTCCTATTTGTTTAGACTTGCTCATAATATACTTTCAATCATCGGCAGATCCTCATAAACAAAAGGTTTTGCCGGTTCCAGTTGTTCTTTAAAATCTTTCGCTATAGTACAAGCTTGCATATGATCGGATGGAAATTGAGTAAACGCAATTTCTTTAATTCGCTGTTCGCCCAAAGGATCAAACAACCACTCCCATGCGAGGTCTTCATTCAGGATACAAGGCATCCGCATTTTACTGTTATGTACTTTTGCCATCAAATGGCCTTCGGGTGCTGATGTAGTAATGATGGAAACTGTATTTATTGTTTCACCGGTCTCCTTATCCGTCCATGGTTTGTAAATGCCCGCCATGAAAAAATACTGTTTGTCTTTCACGGTTATATAATGAGGAATTTTTAATGCTGTCTTTGTCGGCTCCCCTGTTCTTTTATTGGCTGGAAAATGATGCCGCCACTCAAAAAACCCTGATGAAAGTACCAAACATCTTCTGTGCAGTGCCGAGTCACGGTAGATCTTATTCGGCAACAACATTTCTTCCCCGATTGCATTCAGCGTCGTAATACCCGGATTAAATTTCCCCTTGGCATCCTTATACCCTCTTCTCCATTGATCTACTTTCAACCGGTTATCCAGTGGCTTACCAAACCAGCTATCCGGTATAAATCCCCATTCCATCTGCACAACATCAAAATCAGTTTTATCAGCTATTGGCTGCAGTACTGCAATATTACCATACGCAAACCCATCATGCAGGTCGGTATTCAGAAATCCGTATGAAGCCACCAGCTTCTCAAGCCCTTTTAAGCGGATGAATTCCGCGTGTGTAACCTTCTGGCCGTTATAATAACACATAAAAAATTAGAAGTTTTGTAAACAAAAAAATCTAAGAAGAGGAAATGGGTTTTAGCAATTATGGAATTTTAAAAAATCTCTACAAAAAGAGCTCCTCAGAAGAATCACCAATTGAGTAGTCTATTCCAAATTTCGATACAAAATCCTGCTTTTTGACAACATGATTTTTTGCCAATTTCTTCATAATACGGATTCTGATCATAGCAATAATACTTGGTGCTAAATGCATCACTCTACCTATTTGATGGGTAGACATTCCACGACTTAACATATTCAAGATATTAAGCTCCCTCGGGGAAAACGAACTGACTAGTGATAAGTTCTGATCACTTGTTGTAAGAATATGCAATGGTGGCCAAAGATATTCATCCGAGAAATCTCCTTTATACCCAAATTTATTGACGCACTCAACTGCATTTACTAATACCTCAGGATTAGAACTTCTGCAAATAGCCTCCAGTTTCGGCAGTTTTACATCCATTAGATGATTTTCACTCAATAAATGACTTGAATAGAGAATAACTCTTGCACTAGAAAATTTTAATATCGGTTCGACGATATGAAAGGCTTTAATAGAATCTAAGCATAATATGATAATATCCGGTTTAAATTCTAAAATCGATGTAAACACTCTTTCTATATTTTCGACATGAATCAAAGCATTTGATTTTTCCATAAGGATATCCTTAATCAAATTATTTTCAAACATGTCTTCATTTACAAGCAAGATTTTCCCTGCAGGCAACACAGGTTTATCCTCAATTCTCAGAACAATACTATTGTGTTTTTCAAGTTTATTTTGTACGTTTAATAGGTTCTCAATTAATAAATCTTGACTCGAAGAAAATATTTTTCTTAATTCCTGTGCGATTCTGATTATTACACTTCGATACAATCTTGATGATTGCAATTCCAACGCTTTTCCCGCTTCTTCGTATAATCCACTTTCTGTCAGCAACATATCCATTTGTGCCTTTTCAGATTCATTTGGATGTAATTCAATCAGCAATGTGGTATAAAAATCACCAAATAGTTTATTTCTTTCATCAAAATTTAAGAAAATATTAGAAAGTGGTGAGTGCACTTTGATAAAACTCATAGCAGTATGATGAACAGTAAAAGCTTTTGGCTTTACAGTTCCATTAATTCGACGTGACACAAAACTATAAATAATTTGGTTCTCCAGTATCTCATTTAAATGATCAACAATTTTAACCTTATAACCTATTGAGATATCAGGATCCATTAATTCAATGGTCATAGTCAATGCTTCAAACTTCGCATACTCTGTCCTCATAATCTCCCGAATCTCACCTATCGAATTGAACGGCACTTCAATAACTTCCGGCTTTAAGTTTTCTATCTGGGAAAACTGGTAAGCGTCAAGTAAAACAGGATCTTCCGAATACCGCATATGATATATTTCCTCTCCATCACGATAGATAGCAGAATTTAACGCAGGGAATAATATAGCTACTTGATCATTCATTAATAGAATTCGACAGTATATTTCTTTTTTAGTTCATCCAGTCTGATAAGTTGAAGTGGACTTAATACGGTGACCTTTGCATTAGGGAATCTTATTCTTTCAATTACATGCTGAGAAATATTTCCTGATATGAAAAGTTCAATAAATTCATCCTTCGTTCTGTCGCCATCAGAATGAAGTACAAGTTTGGCCATATCTGATTTAGCTATTGAGGTGAAAAGTTGTTTATGAACTTTTGCAATTGTCAGTTTCTCTTTGGATTGCCAGGTAGACATATAACCAGGAGGTATTGGTTGATTCCATCGCCAGCCTTTTGCTTCGATATCCGTAACAAAAAAGAATGAATTTCTTTCAAGACAAGACGTGCGTGATTCTACTAACGCAGGTTTCAGGAACAAATAAGTATCGCCATATGATATCACACCACTATCATCAATTGTTAGGGCTGCATAAACGATATCAATATGGGATCCAAACAGGATTGCATCAACCGTGCATCTGTTTTTGTCGTTATCAAACAATGCTTGTTTTCTGTCGTTATTTAAGATTTGGCGTTTATAGCTTGTGTACTCCTTTGTGCTATTCGTTAACCAGGCATATACATAATCAAACGGGGAATTTATTACCGCCCTTCCATCATTTATCACTACTTGCTCCAAATCCTTGCCTTCGCTGGTTAAACTGTTTGAAGATAAAAAGGAAATCGCGTCAGCATATCTTTTGGATAGTGCATCAATCTCCGATTCTATCGATGCCCGTCGGATAGTAATCGGCTCCGCAATGGGCTTACCGCAGCCATCACAAACAACGTTGTTAATGTCGTTTGCCATTGTACATGGACCATGATTGCATTTGATTTGATAAACAGCACTCATCCGCTTTGATGAAATTTGAAAAATAACAAGTTAATTCAAAATTCAATCAAATGCGGTCGAAAATCGTTAAAGCTTGAGAAACAATAGATTAAACCTTCATTTGATCTTTGTTGCTTCTATAAAATGAAGTGCTATCAGAGGTCCGTAATTGTCCGCCTCCTCCTGCCTTCCTTCCGGCACCGAGGTCCAGAAATGGCCACCTCGTTCCCTGCTCGCTTTTGTCACCATTAAAATCGGTGTGGCATCAGGAAAATGGATCATGTACACCCAATCACGCCCGATCTTCTTCGGCTTGACATGAAGTGTCGTTTCATGTGAGATAATATCAAATGGCTTTGTCAGGTCCATAACACTAATTTAATGAAAAATTTGGACAAACTAATATTTTTAGTATTTTAGTGCTACAAATTATAGCATCATGGAAGAAATGATCCAACCAATTGAGCAAACCCTGATCTTCAAAATGACTATCGCAATGGCCGACAGCCTTATTCCATGCGATGTTTATTTCGCAAGAATGTCAGCAGATATCACCTTCACTCGCGTCATCATGTATCCCGGAGACCTGAAGGCCGAACGCATAATCGATGTTGACCGCGATGAAGAACTGGGCTGGATCGACATGTACACCGGCGATGTATCTCTCTGGTCCGAAATCGTAGCTGCACCGCTCGACTACCACATCGCTCAAAACAAAAATGCCCAAAAAGACTAACCATGAACGCATTGAATTACATGCTCGAACAATACGAAACCCTAAAGACACTTTCTTTAATAGCCGAAGAATCGCATAAACCTACGCTTTATCAGTGTACCCCCCGTGAACTCATTCTTCGCTCAAAAGCTGATTGGGAGAAAATTGACCGCGATCTCAAAACCCTGGAGTCCGAGTCACTGGTGCAGATCTCGAAAGGTGATAAACCGCTATTTTCCATAACTTCGAAAGGCATAGAAAAGATGCTGGTCCTAGAAGGAAAATTCATAAATCGAAGAAGGATTTAGAATGAGTACACTTATAAAAATCTCAATCAGTCAGGGCAATAGCACCTACCTGGGAACCGTAACCACTATCGAGTTGGACAACGAGTTCAGGTATTTCATCGACCTTGGTGAAAGCCTACAATTTACCCTCCACTTAAATGAAAACGTAATCTGGAAATCTAATAACCCCTTTGTGGACCAGGAAATGGTTTCATCAGCAGGAGATTTTATTGAAGGAATGGAAGACTTTACTGATGTCTTGTCAGAACTGGATATACTTCGCAATTGATTTAGCTTTTCATTTTTTTTAATTTTTTTTCGGGCTTTGATCAATTCAATTTGAAAAGATAGCCTAGACCCCACCCCACGCTCTCTTTTTAATTTTCCTTTATAAGGCAGGAGCCAGAACACAGTCTCAATAAACTACCCTCCACTTAAATGTGTCTGGGACACCCCCCTATGCATTTTAGGAGGCTCTGTCCAGATTGGCTAATCAACTATAGTGCACATAGAAGATTTAGCCGCTATTATTTCATTTTAAAATCAAAAACAATGGTAACAGTAACAAATTATGCCATCAGAAAAACAAATGATGACAGAACCTTCGTAGCCCTGGAGCTAACCGGAGGTGTTGAACTTGTGCAATCTCAGAGTACAGGTAATTTTTACGCGACCGTTCGGAAATGCTCAATCCCTTCAACCTTTGACGAAAACATCGCCAAAATGATGATCGGTCAGCAGATCGAAGGAGATATTGTACGGGTTGCAGCTGATCCGTATGATTTCGTAAACAAACAAACCGGAGAAGTTATGACTCTCCAGCACAGTTTCGCTTACCGTCCTAAAGGATCGATTGAAGTAATCGGAGAAACCAAAGTGCAGGATCTGCAAATGGCTTAAAGATTTGCGGTTAGTTAGTACAGGGGCATGATGACAGAAATGTTATCAGCCCCTTTTTATTTTTTAACCATACAAAATTAAAAACATGCAATTACAGACAGCCCAAAGAAAGAACGCAAAGATCAAGATGGCACTTCAGGGACCAAGTGGTGCGGGTAAAACATACTCAGCTTTACTTATCGCTTTCGGTTTATGCAATGATTGGACGAAAGTGGCAGTGATCGATACCGAGAATCATTCTTCCGAATTATATGCTCATCTGGGAAACTACCAGGTGCTTCATGTTGAGGAACCATTTTCACCTGAGCGATACATCGAGGCGATTAAATTATGCCAGAACGCAGGGATGGAAGTGATCATTATCGACAGCATAAGTCACGAATGGGTTAACATCCTAGAAGCCCATAGTAAAATGACAGGAAACAGTTACACAAACTGGTCCAAACTAACTCCCCGTCATAACGCCTTTGTCCAATACATCCTGCAAAGCCCAGTTCATATCATTGGAACGATCAGGGCTAAACAGGAATATGTCTTATCAGAGAAAAACGGAAAACAGGTTCCTGAAAAGGTCGGTATGAAAGGCGTTACCCGAGATGGGATGGATTATGAATTTACCCTTGTGTTTGAAATAGACATTAAAAACAATGCAATAGCCACCAAGGACAGGACTTCTATTTTCATTGGAAAACCAGAGTTTACCATTTCACCAAAGACCGGAAAGCGAATCTTAGACTGGTGTAACGAAGGGCAGCAACCTCTCGATGATGAAAATGAAGTATTTGAAAGAATAAACGATTGCAGAAGCATTGAAGAGTTATTACAGCTCTACTACAAGAATCCTGTTGAGGATGCCGCTATTATCACTGCGTTTTCAGTAAAAAGAGCAGAATTGGAGCAAAAGCCTACACCCACCACATTTCCTAACCCTCAAAACCAGCCATCAAATGGAAAGCTTAGAGATACACAGCCTCAATAATGCAGAAGAGGTAGCAGTTGCCCCGTTTGTTGCAGATGATATAAGTACAGATAAACCCTTTATCCAGGCTAATACAATAGCGTCCTCTTTGGAAGACCTTAGCAATCATCATATAATTCCTGTTTTTATAAAGGATAATGAGCCTGTTATAAGCCATACAGATTTTATTCAAATCACTGCCGATGTAGTTACTGAGATCTACAGCTCTGAACAGATTTTAAAGCCCAATATCAGGCTGTCACATCCTGTCAAAGGCAGAATCCCGGATGCAAAGCACAAGTCTGCAAAAGAGCTGTTAGAGCACGAGAAAACCATCTATTATGAGCGCATGGCTTTTGTAATAGAGATACCCTCGGTATATGACGAAATTGACGGTAATATTCTGTCCCTGACCGTTGGTGGCGTAAAGGCTTATAACCTGGATAACCTATACAACAAAAAAGGTGCTGATGAGAGATTCAAGGTGTTTATTGGTTTCAAAAACTCCGTTTGTACTAACCTCTGTGTCTGGTCAGATGGCTATTTAGCAGATTTGAAGGTGAAATCAGTCGGTCAGTTAAAAGGCTGCATCAGAACATTGATCGAAAACTATAATGCCCACTTCCAATTGCAGCAAATGGAGCAGCTTACCAGATACAGTTTAAGTGAACAGCAGTTTGCAATGCTTGTAGGAAAATGCAGAATGCATCAACACCTACCCAACCCTTTAAAAGGTGAAACCCCATTAATGCTTTTAGGAGACTCTCAAATTGGCATGATTTGCAGAGATTTTTACAAGGATCGCAGTTTCTGTAAAAATGATGATGGCAGCATTAATCTTTGGCGCTTATACAACCTGTTTACTGGAGCCAACAAAAGCACTTACATAGACAATTTTCTGGACAGAAGTGTTAACGCCTATCATTTCATTGAACAGATCCGTCTGGCTTTAGAGAAGAAGGTTTACAACTGGTACCTGAATTAGTATCATAGTCCTGTGGGTTAGATCCTGCAGGACTTCATTTTATTCTTATGAGCGAAAAATTAAGATTGAGATATGTTACAGATGGATGTTTACTGCTGATTAACAAACAAGGAAGCCTTCGGGCATTGTACACTCCTTTCAAAGTTTTATGTATCGAAGAATCATTTGGACTAACAGTTAATACCTGGGTGTATGTTGAGGCGGTGTTTCATCATCATCGGTTTAAACTCTGCTATCTGATTCTTGGGAAAATCCATCCTTACAATCATTTTCAAATCGTTATAACATTTTAAAACTTATCAAATGCAAGCCGTAAAAAACAAAGTCCAACTAATAGGTAACATTGATTCACCGAATATTAGGGTTACAGAAAATAATATCAAAGTAGCAGACATTCTTCTTCAAACCGAGGAGTCTTATCGCAATAAAGAAGGAGAGAAATTAAAGAACCCTATGTGGCATAAATGCAGGGCTTACGGCAAACTTGCAGACATTATTGACAAGTATATTGTTAAAGGCGTTGAAGTAGCTATTGAGGGTTCATTAATACAATCCTCATACAGCTTCAATGGCAAAATTGTTCAGGAGACCTACATACAGTTAAACGAACTGTTGATACTTACCAAAAGGAAGTAACGGCATACACTAAACAGATTAATCTAAACCCATTTATCTCACAGCCCATCGTAAACAGCGATGGGCTTTATTATTTTATCAATGACACAACAAACAGACCGTGTAGCGGAAATAGAAGTAAGCTACAGACCTGCAATTAGCAGAAAACCAATCGTACACAAATCAATAGACAGTTTCATTGAACTAATTGAGTTCTTTCCACCGGAAACTATCGCTTTGAATGAACGATTCATGGTAATGTATCTTAACCGGGGATGCAGGGTATTGGGTGTTTACGAAATTTCTAAAGGCGGTATTACTGGTACTATAGTAGATCTGCGTCTTTTAATTTCAGTCGCACTCAAAATCGCTGCAACAAGCATTATCCTCTGCCATAATCATCCCTCCTGCAATCTGACCCCTTCACCTCAAGACCTCGTCGTTACCCTGAAAATAAAGGAGGCTTGTAAGCTATTCGACATCCAGGTAAGGGACCACCTTATCATTTCTCCAGACAGACAATTCCTGAGCATGGCAGATGAAGGCATATTATAAGTATGTCAGATTTGCCATTGTACGGGCTTTCTCATTATTACATATTTGCCATATGCCTCTACAAAAAGAAGAACTGTGTAATCAGGTAGGCGCAAAGCTCAGGGAATTGCGGATTGACAGGAACTTGAGCATTGAAAAACTGGCGCTTGATACAGGCATTGAATACACCCAACTAAGCCGTATCGAACGCGGCAAGATCAACACCTCTATTTACCAGATTTACAGAATTGCTAAAACATTGGATGTACCCATGCCTGATGTATTTCACCACATTAAATAGGAATTCTAGCGGCTTTAACGGCTAATCTTAATCTCATCCTCTCTTTTAGCCTCTTCAGTAAGTCAACCTCGATTTGCCTATTTGATTTTAACCATTTCCATTATTCTAAATAACGAAAAATATGAAACCATACATTAAACAACTTCTATTTGTTACAACAATGCTATTATCCATAGCATGCAACAACAATAGTCAGATCCAAAAAGAACAAGAACTGAGAGAAAAGGAAATAGCACTTGAAGTGAGAGAAAAGGAAGTAGCTGAAAATGAAACTAAAGGACAAGAGAAAGTAACTGATACAACATTTCCAAGCACTACCTCAACACCACCGATAACCAAGGGTTATGTTCTCGCAGTATTCATAGTTAGTATTCCCAAGTTGATCCACACCCCTGAAATCAGGGGTACTTATCCCATCCCAACAATACCAGAATCGCACTCAATTGATCATAGCAAATTTGTTTATTGTTCAGATGTTATAGAGGCAGATATTAGTGACGAAAATGAGCTTTATAAAATTCTCGATCACATGCAAAACAAAATACAAATCGAATTAACCCAAAAAGATAACAATTTCCAATCCGATGTTTTTAGCATATTAGGTGGTCCATATCCAAAGTTGTATTCCAATGAAAAATGTAAAATTTTGGAACGAAAAACAGTACCATTTACTTCATATAAGGAGGCGAGCATTTACAAACAGGAGCACGTGGGAAAATATTAGGAACAGACACTCTCATATTCTGGCCTAATCGTAACTATTCCTGAAATGTAAGAACCCTTACACTCGCAATATATTACATAAAGTCAGTTTTGCGGTTAGGGTGACACTTACTGGTGTAACTTTATTCTCTAATTCAACTATATGGAAAACCCTTTTGAAGTCATCCTCGAAAAACTTCGCTCGATTGAGTCGCTTTTAATTGAGCAGAATGGAAGAACTGTAAATACTATCGAAGCTGACCCTCAAAAAGACATTCTCACAATTTCTGACGCTACAGAATATTTAAACCTTTCCAAGTCCGCAATTTATAAAATGACATCAAAGCTGACCATACCCTTTTATAAAGTAGGCAAAAAGGTTTATTTTAAACGCATAGAGTTATTAGAATGGATTGTGAAGCATAGGGTGAAAACAAGGGAGGATATCGAAAAAGAAGCAATCCAGTATTTGTCCCGTTCGCCAAAGAGGTATAACAAATGACCAAACTTAGATTTTCTATTTTTGTAGAACTGAACTGGCGAAATACGCATACAAATAATATTTAGGCTTAATTAACATTTTTAGTGAAAATTCGTTACTTAACATTACAATAGCCCTGGATTACGATCACTCAAATCGAATGCTGTATTATGACGCATATTCTAAACATTAAAATGAAATAAAAATCATCTTAAAGAGCTGAATTCACTGGCTATTCTTGTTATTAAATGTTACTATCGTAGAATGCGACAACTACCAATTTGATTTAGTATCCTGATAAACATGCTGCTATAACAGAACTGAGTTTTATCCTAAATGAATGCCAAATTTCAATTTATAAGATCTATGGATATCAACCTAAATTAATTAACCATAACCATTATTAAATAGCAAATAAATATTTAAAGATTTATGGATAGAAAAGTAGTTTTCTAATGTAAATGTACTGCCCGAGATTACGTTTATAAACAAATCCGAGATGTTGAACGAAATTTAATTTGCTTAAGCTAATTTCACTTTTGTTTTTTTCTATTATTTTAGAAAACCAACATAGTGAAGCATTCAACACTTTTATATCGAATGCAGAATAAGCTGTTTACAACCTGTTTCCAAAATAAACAACATAATGCAGCATTCGACATTTTGCAATATCGATGCTGCATTATGTCAAAGGCCTATTTGCTTTTCATAATATAAACAACTTTCCCTTGCGACTTTCGAATTGTCTTATAATTAAGATTATCAATACGTTCCGAGAATGACTTTAATGAACAAAACTGATAGCCAAAAGTGCTGCAAAATGTTTTATACAATTGAAATAGTGATTTTAATGAAATCTGATCGTTAGCTGATGGTTGGTAATTTCCATCTTCCAAAAATAAACTTACCGAATCACTATTTTGTCTGAAATCTTTAACTGCATTAATAATTGCTTCGCATTCTGTAAATTTTCGCTGCTTTAAAAGCCTATCAAGTCCATTCACTGCCCAGTTAAACACCCCTGATAATTCATTCTCAATTATATGATTTGCAAGATTAGGATCTTTTTCTTCGTCTGAAATCTTTTGATCGAATGGGATAATTGTAAATCGTCTATAAAATGCATCATTCTGTTCCACTTCTTTTGGAAGCACATTTGTATTAAACATAAATTTTGCATAATTCGTCATCAAAAAGGGTTGCTGATAAATCTGCCTTGTTTCAATTGGTTCACCAGAAACTAAAATTTTAAAAATGGTAGGATTTAGCTTTGTTGATATCTCAGAGGCATAATTTAAAAGCTTACCGCCTAATTCTGAGCGAGTATAACTCCTATCATCTGTTAAATTCTGGAGAGAATAATTACATACATTATCTTTTCCAAGCAGATTGATTACTATATCAAACAAAACGCTTTTACCATTACTTCCAGATCCAAAAAGGATTAGTGCTTTTTCAAGCTTTAGCACTGAATTTTTCACAAATATGTACCCGATAAACTCTGCTAAAACCTGCTGCATTTTATTATCTGGTAACACACGATCAAGGTATTTTTGAAAAATGGGTGCAGTAGCATTAACATCCAACTCAAAAGGAAGCTTATACGTCAAAAAATCATTTTTATCGAATGGTTTAAGAGAATGTCCTGTTTTATTGATAAGATAAGTTCCATTTGATAAATTGATTTTTGTTTCGTTAAAATCGGCTTTTGGTGGCGGAATATAGGCAGAGGTAAAAAACTGCTTCATAAGATTGTCCTGGAATGTATGATGCCTCGATAAATATTTTTCGATATTAATCTTTTCAGCTCCTCTCCCTAAGAAGTATTTTAGATCATCATTCGTAATTTTTTCCCAAAAAGAGCCATTGAATACGTAAAATGAATCGTGATATCTTGCAATATCCCATTTTTCCCTTGACGCAATTTCCAATATAAACTCACAGGCTATGACACTCAATTCGTTATTCTTTAATTTAACATGCTCATCTATTTGGGCTGCCTCTTGCGGACTTTTAGCATTAATATGGGTCAAAAGTTTTTCTAAATTTGTACGGACATCCTCTTCATACTCTATTTGTTCATACGCCTTAGAAATAAATTCGCTTTTACCCTCATTAATACTGATACTCTCATTTGTTTGATGTATTAACTCACTATTTTTATGACTCAAAAAGAGACAGTTTTCTGTTTTCATCTCTTTTAATTGATTTTGTAAATGTTTCATGTTTTTTGTTTTAAATTCTTAATAAAATAATCGATGTAAGAAATTTTTTCTTTGCAGTGCGATGGAAGGGTTTTTGTAATGATCTGACGCAATACATCTCCGCAAACCTGGATTAAATGGTTTGCTCATCAGCATTTATCCAGCCGGGAGGACTTCGGGGTGGTAAACAATAATGTTCAAATAGGTCTACCGTATTAATATTTCCGTTATTCTGTATCATTATACTTTTGTTTATGAAGGCCCTGCATTGAACAGATGCCTTTGTTTTAATTATTTTCTACTTGGTAACCCTTTCACCGATCTCTTAATCCCCTTCGGTTTTAAGGAGATTTCAAATTCCCTGTATCCGGTCTTTTATATTTTTTGAGTGTTTTGACCGCGTTAATTACCTCCCCGTATTTATAATAGATTTTTGAACCCATTCTATGTTCCTGGAGGTATCCTTGTCTGGTCCAGCTCGATAAGGTGACCCGACTAATAGATGGATTGAAAAGCTTACAGGTTTCTGATGGGGAGAGTAATTGAGCTTCCTGCTTTCCGGATTGTTCGGATTTGAGTTCTTCCCTCACAACCTCACGGACAGCTGTTATCAATTCGTCGATGCCGATGGAGGACAGTATTACCTTATCCATTGTGCACCTCCTTTCTAATTGATTTTGTTATATTGCCTATATGTAGCACAGGATCTGGTCCAGTTTGAGACTGGAGAGTGCGGGTTACAGTCTTTTCGACTATGACACTGAGTTGTTTGTTGTTTAAATTGAGGACTATCATATACTTCGATTTGATAACACGAAGCTATTATGATAGGGAGGTGGGGTTTATATACCTAATATTAGGTAAGGTTTATTTAATATCTCGATTTGCAACCTCTAATACGGTTTTTGCCATTTCGTCAAACACCTTACGGTTAGTGGCATTTTCGGTACTTTTAAATTGATTTATCACTGTTGACCAAGTGGTGAGATCTTCTCCTAAGAAATTTCCAAAATCTGTAAAGAACTTATCCAAAGAAGGGACAGTCTCGTCATTTTTATTGACTATTAATTGCAGCCTATTTACTGCGTACAAAATTTTAATGATATCAGTTTTAGTACCGCGTTTTTTGGATAGTTTAAAGGGTGACTCCTTAACAGTAGGGTTCATCATACTTAACTCCTTTCTTATTGCAGAATAGAATCTACCCATTGCCATCCCATTGCACAATGCACCCACCTGTTTAGTATACTCAAAATCTTCTTCAACTGCTGGTGTGCGCTTTGAAAGTTCAGCGTCAAAACCTCTCTGATAAGGAACCCAAATTGAATTAACTCGTGCATCAGCAAGCTCTCGATCCATAAATTCTTTCAACTCATGAGCCTCACATTTATCTTTTCTCTTTAAATAATCATTAAACAATCTATCAAAAAATTTAGGTACAAGGTTTTCAAAAGCCCAATTAGTTAATTGATTAAATACTCCAGAATCAGTTATCCCAAACTTGTAGTTAGTGCCGTCGATTTCCCTGGATTTATATAAAAAATCGTCGATTTCGTAAAAACCTCTAACAGAAATATAGAATTTCATCTTCTCATCAATATTGGGCTTTGATTCCAATTCGTTGCACAAGCGGATGAACTCTTCTCCCGGAATATTTTCTAAATCAATCGGCATATAGAGATTTTTATTTATCTAAGATGGTAAATTTTTATGAGGCAACCCGTAACATTTTTTCGCTCCAATTCCTCTTCATGTGTGCACTAAGTCTCTTAGCCGAATCCAGTTTACTAACCCTAATATATTTCAAAAATGCTTTCTCGGTTTTATGACCTGTTATTTTCATCAAATCAATTGTCGGAAACCCTTGTAAATAATAGTTTGTTGCAAAAGATCGTCGAGCAGTATGGGAGGATACACATTCATGTAGCGCTAACTCAGGTTTAGTCGCCAACCTACCCACTTCTTCAAATTTTGCTTCTTTCAGGGCATCTTTTATATAATCATTGAACTTCTGATTGCTGAGTGTTTTGGGCAGCTTATTCAACATTTTGTCGTACTTTTTGAATATCTCCAATACGATGGGATTGCAAGGAATAATAACCATCTCGCCTGTTTTCTTTGTTCTTACTTTTATAAAATAGTCACCTTCAATCTTGACTATATTTTCAGGTTTGATATCTGAGTAATCAGAAAATCTCAACCCTACAAAGCAGCCGAATACAAACAGATCACGAACCTGTTCCAGCTTTTTCTTTTCAGAAAGGTCAAATCGATAAAGCTTTATTATCTCCGGTTCTGTTAGATATACAGCATCAGTGTCTTCTTCAGAGGCGGTAAACTTTTTGTGCATGTACTGAAGGTTGGTTGTCAGTCCCAAATCAACCCCTTCGGACATGAATACTTTCAAAATACTTATATCCTTGGCTATTGTGTTCTGGGATAGCTTCAAATCGTCGATCAGGTAGGAAGTGTATTTATAAAAGAAGTCTAAGGTGATGGCTTCAAAATTCAGAGGGTATTTAAACTTGGTCTGAAAGCCTTCCAGGTGCTTCTTTACAGCGCTGTAATTATTAAGGGATGATTTGGCTTTGTTTCTACCCCGGAATTTGATTTCACCTTTTATGAAACGGTCTATTAAGGACCAGAATGCAGGACCATTTTCTTTGCCGCTATTCTGCATCATAAATTCATCGAGGTACTCTTTCAGCTTACTGGAAGTGGGAATTCCATTTACTTTCTCCTTCTTATAAGCATCAGTCAGAAGATCGTCTAAATTCTGCAGGAGATCATTTAAAGAATGCTCACCATCACTGGTCAAAGTTCCAACAATCTTGCCTCGTTGCTTTTTGATACTCCATTCTGATTTCCTGATTCTTTCGCCAAACGAATAAACGAGGCGCTGTTTATTAAACTTGAATTGAAGGAAGATCAAACACTTTCCATCCTGATCGGCTGGTTTCAGATAGAAGTTTACCTGTGAGTTCCTTGGCATAATTGATTTTTATGCGACAAAGATATGTCTGTGTCCCTACCGGTGTCTCTAAAACCTCACTTTTCTTTAAAAGCATTTTAAAGCTATGTAAACAAAACCCTTTAAGAACAATGGTTTCAGACGTATTTTACAGTGAAATGCAAAGTAAGATATATTAGGTTACTGTACTCCCCCTACAGCTTTGAAAAAGCCGCATTCAATCACTTGAGTGCGGCTTTTTCTTTTGTATAACGTGCCTATCGTAGTTAAAAAAAAACACTGGGAGTAGTTATTGTTGGCAATATGGAAAGTAGCAGTTACCCTCATCATTGATCCACCGATTCTATTCCCATTGGCAGATCAATCATAAATTCTGAACCGAGGCCAGGTTTACTTACAAGAGATATTTGCCCGCCAAGTGCTTCCACCTGCATCTTCACCATAAAAAGACCCAGTCCTTTTCCTTCCACGGTAAAATCAAAGCGTTTATAAAGCCCAAACACTGCATTGCCATAGCGATCAAGATCGATGCCTTTAGCATTATCGGTGAAATGAAGCAGTAACCTGTCTTTCCTTCGTTGTGAGAATATATGGATCATCGGAACTTCATGACGTCTGTATTTAATACTGTTCTGCACTAGCTGGTAAAATACCGACTGAAGATAACCGCGAATAGTATAGATCACCTGCGCATCATCATTGAAATGCTCCGTAATGATCACCTGGTTATGTGCAAGCAACTCCCGCATTGATTCCCTAACCTGCATGGAAAGTTCCGGCAGCGATACCGGCTCTTTTTTTTCATCAATATGATGTGTGATCTGTAAGGTCTGGTTCAGATCATGGATAATATTATCGAGAGACTTAGAAGATGTTAACAGTGCATCCAGTAATGATGCATCGTTGGTTTCAGACTGCTTCAACAACGAAAGAAGTCCCATGATATTGGCCGCGGGTGCACGCAGGTTATGAGACACTATGTAAGTGAATCGCTCCAGGTCTTTATTCCGTTGTACAAGATCCGAAGTAATCCTGTCTTTTTCCGCCTGTGCCTGTTTGATTCCGGTAATATCCCAGATGGCTAATAACAGGCCGAGTACCTGGCCGTCTTCATTTTTTACGCCCGACCATTTTACCTGGAACCAGCGGTAACCACCTGTAGTTTGTGGATACCGGACTTCGAAACGTGTGTCTGTACCATTCATTGCACGATCCATCACACGTGAAATAAAACTCTGACGCCCTTTGGCAAAATAATCAACGGCTCTACCTCCTTTCACAATTTCTTTTTCAAATTGTTCGCGGCAAAATTCAGCAGCGCGCGAATTGAAAGAGGCCACTTTACTGTCATGATCCACCAATACAAAAGCAATATCAGTTGTATTTAGGATGGTCATGAAATTGGCCCGGTTCTGTTCTTTTTCACTTTGTGCCCTGGCGAGAATTTCTTCTCCTAATTTTTTTTCAGTGATGTCAAAGCGGATAGCAGTATAGCGATAGGGTTTACCATCATCATCAACAAACGGAACGATCGTGGTATCAACCCAATAAAAACTTTTATCCTTACGCTGGTTGCATATTTCGCCTCGCCAGATCTGTCCGCTTGCAATCGTGCGCCAGAGATCCCTGATGAATTCCGGCGGATGATACCCGGAATTCACAATACGATGATCTTTTCCCACCAATTCTTCTGAAGTATATCCTGATATCTTACAGAAATTATCATTGACGTACTGGATCTCTCCCGTTTGATCAGTGATGGCCACTATTGCAGATTCATCGAGTGTATATTTATAATTCACGATCTCTTTCTGATCGGTCTTTCTTAAAATGGCGGCAGCCGTTTTATCGGCCCGTTCTTTTCGATTAAGCAATACGGCCAGGTACCAACTCGTAAGCACAGAAGCTACGATCAGAAAAAAAACCAATACCGCCGCTTCTATCTCATTACGTAATTGTGATTGAAGTAAGAAATGCATCATCACTCCTATCACAACACAGGTGGTAAAAATAATAGGTAACACTTTTCGTGCGATAATACCGCCAGCCAGCGATGCAGAAAGTTCACGCATAAATCCGATCCTGTGCTGTGAGAAAAGCACCTGGAGCGACAGGAGGAAAAAGCAAACAGCAGAATAGAAAGGTAAGGGTGTAGAATTTTTCCATTCGTAAAATAGGCGGATATTATAAAGATACCCGAGGAAATTAAGGATGCCCATAAAGAACAGTCCTAGGCCTATGTATTGAACAAATATTTTGCGGGGAAATAGCAAAGTAACAGCTACCAGTAGAAAACTGATCGCAGTATTCGGTGCTATACGGCTATTACCCAGTGTGGCTTCATAGATCCACTCTTCGGGTGCAAAAGGAATACCAACCGACCATGTTATGAGTTTTCCGCCTGCCATCACCATAAGTATGATGGCGGCTGGCTTTGCCAGCCTTTCGTGAAGAATAAAACCAAGCGCCGACACTAAAAAACAAAATGCTGAAAGCGGATTAGTGTCTACCCCAACCTGGAAAGGATTTTTTAGGACCCTAATCTGATACTGCCATCCCACAAACACCAGCAAAGCAATAATTGCCACCGCTAATGCCGGACGGTTTCTCTGTTTGGATATTCGCTTTATTGATTTCAATCAAAAAGAGGATTATTTCCTTTTGAAATTAGTCTTTTCAGGTAACAACACAATATAGCAAGTAAAAAATTGTGCACATACGCCCTAAGTGTCGATTTTTTCGAATGATTATGACACCCGCTTATAATCCGCACCAGCATAATGAAGAGCATTTATTTTTCCTGTCTCATCTGTTTTAAAAAGAATGGATTGTCCGGAACCCACAGGCATTCCCACGCGGATGAATTCATTTTGTGTAAATGGAGTGGACACTAAATACATTGCTATCAATCACAATTTCCATATCGCCGAAATTATTTTGCCTGTATTTGACCGGGTGTGTTTCCAACGGAATAGACAATTGCGAAGTTCTTATCGCACGATATGCAAAAGAACCCGGCGCATCCTGCAGGACCTGCTTTATGTACATTGGGTGAAAGAAATTGATCGACTTCAGCGAACTTCAAGAACCTTACACGAACAGTTTTGGTCGGGAAAAGAAAATGAAACCCAAGGAATTACAGTTACAGAAACTTCTATTTGTACACATTTACTATTCATCCCCTACAGCAAAAAAGCCGCAACATTAACTGTTGCGGCTTTTTACATTCAGTAGTAACCATCTTAGCCATAAGCATATACCAAATATCTCACCTCATTTAGAATTTCTTACTAAGAAGCTATTTGAGTTAATTATTTTAAGTTGGCCTCATACTATTTCTGTGCGAAACCTCTGAAAGCTCTGCGGCTCTGCGGTTGGTTTTATATTGCACTAACTGCGGAACCGAAGAGAACTGGGAGGTTTCGCAGAGATATAAGTATTTTAAAATAATTAACTCAAACAGCTACTAAGAAAGAACAAGATTCAATAGCTACACATTTCGAACCTTAAGGTTAAGGATCTTGCTACTTTCATTCAAACGCTTTTCAGATACTCTTTTATTATCTGTTTTAAAGAAAGCAGCATATTCATTTTTAATTTTGAGGATAGTTGCTCTATCCCTTTTTGTTTTACCATACTTATTAAAAAGATTTTTAGCAAAAACCGCATACGTATCCGACATAATTCTTACCGGTTTCTTACCAGTAATAATCCAGGCTTCGCCTGATTGTTTATTATAGGTGATGTAAGTAGTATTGGGATTGTAAAAAGCAGCCGGGCATTCTACACAATACGTGCCATCACCTGGATCTATAAAATCAGTACAGCTTTGATCAGGGCAGTTTCCGATTGAGCCATCCGGAAAATGCTGCTCACAGGCAAACGATATTGACAGACATCCTGCCAACATCACAAAAAGAAATGTTGCTCCAAGCAAATACTTTTTCATAAAATTGATTTTACTGTTAATGCCTACTCTATCCCTTTTCGGCTACCGGGTAATTATTTTCGGTACTGTGCATACATGTTTTAAACCCCCATTTGTCTTCTGGTTATTATAATTGCTATACTTCTTGTCAGATTGCATCCCTTTTAAGGATTTGTCAGGCTTAGGATTACCTTAATAAAAAAGCTACGAATGTACTTATGATGCCATATGTGCTTATTAAAGAGCTCAGGTAAGCCGAATTGCTTGTTAGATTTCTTAAAAGATAGACATTAAATACGGTATTCATCTTTTTATAAATAACCAATGGATATGCTTCATGTGAACTAATCATCAAACCGACTATTAAACTCACTAGAATATTGTGTTAAAGAAACAAAATTAAAAATATGAGTAGGAAGTTGATTTCGCCTGTTTACAACATAGCCGCCTTACTCAGAACTAAGGAATGATATAATAATTGTACAACATTGTGTAACGACTTAACAGATCGCTTGATGCAATTTTACAGTAGCAAATAGGTATTCCAAATGGTCTGAATAGTAAATAAAAAAGAACACCTCACATTCTGATATACCTATCAGACTATAGTCAGTTTGCTTCCTAACTATACAATAGACGTATAGATTCACATCACCTGTTCATAAAAGACAATAAAAAATTTCGTTCGGCTAATTACATATGAAATACTTAATCATTCTTATCTGTGTACAGTTTTTATTTTGCACTGCCGATGCACAAGTAGTAAGCCAGGAAAAACCAAGGCGTGCTGAAGCAGAGGTACTATCATTCTCCACCAATCTGGCAGAAGGGTCCATTGTTTTTACAAAGACCTTTCGTAAAAACAATCCTTCCGATCTTATCTACGCTACGCATTATACAATTACTAATGTATTACACAACTCCGGTAAAACTGTAGAAGTAGCTTTGAACAAACAAGGCTTTGATACGTATTTTACAGCTACCCCATTACTCTCTACAAGCAGGCCACGCTTACTGGCATATGCTGAGGCCATGAAACTTTCATTTACAGAAGAAAAAGGTTGGACGGTTTTAATGAATTATTATAACATGAGTTTTATTAAATAAAATGTACGGCTTTCTCGCCTGGTTGCTGATATTGTGAAATCCTTTGTATACTTTTCGAAAGAAGTTAAACGGAGGGATACAAAACAATAAAGCGAGTTCGTAACTGATCAATCAAAAAACCTTTGTGCAACTTTGTGTCTTCGTGGCAAAAGCTATCGCCACTAAGACACAAAGGCCTTTAGATTAAAAATAGCTCTTTGATAATTGGAATAGCAGGAATAGAATATAAATTTTGTGGAAGGGAAGTGGGGTGAACTTTACAAAGGCATAGGCTTGAGACCTACTTGGTGTATTAGTCCCCACTCCCCAACCACA
>CALSAD010000017.1:0-61441 GCA_943372845.1 Chitinophaga pinensis
CTTTGTGCCTTGGTGTGAAAAATAATTGCACACCAAGGCACAAAGGCACGGTTTTAAATGAGTGGGTTCAATAACACAACACATCTACCGCCTTGTTATAAAGAAGATACAGTACTTCATTTTTAAGATAACCGGACACTCATCCGGTTTTTTATTTTGCTGATGAAAAGAAAATCGGAGTTTTACAACGTATATCCATCATGCGAAATAATAAAATCACATTCATAGGTAAAGGCTTACTACTGTTTCTTGCCGGATGGATCATTATGGCACAAAGCTGTATGAAGTTTCGGATTACAGATACCAAAGCCGTTCAATCATTTGCAGAAAAAGGGATCACCCTTACCACCGCTAATCTTACCGTAAACCATCGCACCCTTC
Source organism: Chitinophaga pinensis (assembly GCA_943372845.1). Taxonomy (GTDB): domain Bacteria; phylum Bacteroidota; class Bacteroidia; order Chitinophagales; family Chitinophagaceae; genus Sediminibacterium; species Sediminibacterium pinensis_K. The sequence continues at coordinate 382 of CALSAD010000017.1, forward strand.
ATTACACAAAAACCGGTAACGATTCGCTTCCTACTATTTTTTTTATACACGGATCTCCAGGAAGTTGGGAAGCATTCGCGGCCTATATGCAGGATGCAGCCTTACTTTCAAAATACAGAATGGTCTCTATAGACCGGCCCGGTTTTGGTTACAGCGATTTCAGGGATGCGTTACCACTTGCGCAACAATCTAAAGTGATTAGTCCGCTGTTTCAATTTCTCAAAAATGGTCGGCCTGTTTATTTAGTAGGGCATTCATTGGGCGGACCGTTGGTGGTTCAGCTGGAAGCAGATAATCCCGGTATGATAGATGCGTTGGTGATACTGGCAGGGTCGATTGATGTGGCCGAAGAAAAGCCCGAACGATGGCGGCCCCTTCTTATGAATAATCCTTTACAATACCTGGTGCCCGGAGCCATGCGCCCATCCAATGAAGAATTGTGGTACCTGAAAAAAGATTTGACCGAATTAAAACCACGTTTTACCGAAATCAAAAGCAGGGTATACCTTATTCATGGCAACAAAGATCAATTGGTCCCTTATGGAAATCTGTTGTTTGGGGCAAAGGCTTTTACCAATGCCAAACAGGTAGATACGCTTACCATACCCGGTGCCAATCATTTTATTCCCTGGAGCCATTATGGTGTGATACAATCCGTTTTGATGCGGCTCAGGTAGGAGTGCTATTTTTTTTGTTAAACGGTTCCATCAATCACCCAACTAAGAGTATCTTCGAAATCTACTAACGCTATCCTCATGAGATTAAGGAATACGGCCTTACTTATTTTGCTTTTTGCAACCAGCATTTCCAATAATACATTACAGGCGCAATCGCCTTACACTGCCAGCAGTGCGGAGATCTATCTGCAGTTAAAAAAATTAAATGTACTGGGCAGTATATTATATGTTGCCGCGCACCCCGATGATGAGAACAATGGCTTTCTGCCTTATCTGGCTAAAGAAAGAATGTACCGCACCGGATACCTGAGTTTAACAAGAGGTGATGGCGGACAAAACCTGATTGGCAGTGAGCAAGGAATTGAATTGGGGTTGATACGTACACAGGAATTACTGGCTGCCAGAAAAATAGATGGTGCGGAACAATATTTTACATCGGCCTATGAATTTGGTTTTAGCAAAAGCGCCAATGAAGCCCTGCGCATCTGGAACAGAGAACAGGTATTGGCCGATATGGTGTATGTGATACGAAAATTTCAACCCGATATCATCATCACCCGTTTTCCTGGTGATGCAAGGGCAGGACATGGTCATCACGCGGCTTCCTCTGTATTGGCCAATGAAGCTTATACGGCTGCAGCTGATCCTAAAAAATTTACAGAACAGTTTGCGCTGGGCGTAAAACCATGGCAGGCCAAACGCATTTTATGGAATGGCTTCAACTTTGGAGGCAACAACACATCAACCGGTATGCCATTGCGCCTGGATGTGGGTGGATATGATCCCATACTGGGCAGGAGCTCCGGCGATTTGGGTGGTGAAGCCAGATCGATGCACAAAAGCCAGGGGGAAGGAAGACCAAGAAGAAAAGGAGAGATAATAGAAAATTTTGTAACCACAGGAGGTGATACTGCAAGAGCAGATATTATGGAAGGAATTGTTACCGACTGGACAAGAATAGAAGGTGGAGAAAAAATTCAACAGCAGATTGCCCGTATCACCAAAGAATACAATTTTGAGCATCCGGAAAATTCTGTAGATGCATTGATCGAAGTATACAAAGTTATCCAGCAATTACCTGTTAGAACAATGTGGCGGCAGAAAAAGCTGAACGAGGTACAGGATCTTATTATTGATTGCAGTGGTCTTTTTATGGAAGCCGTAACGCGTGATGAGTTTGTATTACAGGGCGATTCGGTAAGTGTAAGTTGTATTGTTAATAAAAGAAATCAGGTAGATGCAGAACTGAAAGAGATTTTACTTGGTATGCGAGTGCAACCTGTGGCTAAGGCATTAGTTACCAACCAGAACAATGTATACGACCTAAAAGTATATATAGCCGAACCTGCCATCCAAAATGCTACACAACCTTATTGGTTACAGAAGCAGCAGATCACACCGGGTAATTTCAATATCTCTAATCCTTTGCTGGTAGGGAACGCCTGGAATGATGCGCTGCTTACCGCTTCTTTTTGGGTTGAAATCAAAGGGGTACCATTTTTAGTAAAGCGACCTGTACAGTATAAATATGTTGATCCGGTGAAGGGTGAATTGTACCAGCCTTTTATTATGGTTCCACATCTGTCATTATCAGTAAGTCCGCATGTGGCTTTATTGAACGTAATCAATGAAAAAGGAAAAAAACAAAGTCCCGATTCTATTTATATTACGTATCGCTCCAATTTCACACAAAAAAATGTAGCCACTACTTTATATATTCTTCAGGATACTGCAAAAACCGTTTTTGAAAAGGAACCGCGCGATTATGAAAAAGGGAAAACCAATACCATCGCATTGCCCTTACGTAAATATTACAATCCAAATAAAGGAGAATATATAGAAGCAGCCATGCGGGTAAGGGTAAATGAAAAAGACTATGTGTTCTCACAATATTTCAGAACCATTGAGTATGATCATATCCCCAATATGCATTATTCTGTAAAAGATCATATCAAATTTGTAAAAGACGAAGTGAAAACAGTTGGCCATACAATTGGTTATATTACCGGTGCCGGCGATAAAATACCCGATGCTTTGCGAGAAATGGGTTTTGAAGTGAAAGTGCTGGCAGAGCAGGATATCACCGAAGCGAATCTGCAAAATTTTGATGCAGTGGTCATAGGCATTCGCGCACACAATATTCACGAATACCTGAGTGATAAGAATGATGTGCTGAATAATTATGTAAAAAATGGCGGTAATCTCATCGCCCAATACATCAAAAGTAATACCGTAGGATCGAAGCGTTTGAAGCTTGGGCCATATCCTTTCTCCATCAGTTCCGGCTCAAGGGTTACGGAAGAAGAAGCCGCTGTAACTTTTTTATTACCACAACATACGGTACTAAATTATCCAAATAAAATATCGGATATTGATTTTAAAGATTGGGTACAGGAACGCAGTACTTATCAGGTAGACCAGGCCGATGCACATTACGAAATGCCTTTAGCCATGAATGACACAGGTGAAAAACAAAGTAATGGCAGTCTGGCCATAGCCAAATATGGTAAGGGTAATTTTGCGTATGTGAGTCTGGTATTGTTCAGGCAATTACCCGCAGGAAATGCCGGTGCATTTCGTTTACTGGCTAACCTGATTGCCTTACCACAGAATAAATAAAAATGCAACCCAGAAAAAGAATAGGCTTTGTAACGCTTGTATTGATTGGATTAGGAATAGGGATTTTTCTAAAGAACGTTAAAATCGGCCTGATTGTTGGACTCATGTTAGGCTTGCTCGCCGGCGGTTTACTCACCGGTGGCAACAAAAAATAATCAGTGCTAATCACTATATTCAGTGTAAATCAGTGTAATCAGTGGCCAAAAATAACATGACCGATAAAGAAAAAATACCCCTGTTCTCCACCTGGCGCCGATGGTACTTTTTTGTGCTATTGGTACTGGTACTGCTCATCATCTTTTTTGCCTGGTTCACAAACTTTTTCGCATGAGTCAACCCGATTGGATAGTACTGATTATTACACTAACAGCCATCATCGCATATGGACTGTACAAAAGCCGTACAGCTAAAAATCTGGAAGGATATTTTCTCAGTGATCGCAGCATGCCATGGTACCTGGTGTTGTTAAGCATTATGGGAACGCAGGCAAGTGCCATTACTTTTTTATCGGCACCCGGTCAGGCATATACGGATGGGATGCGTTTTGTACAGTATTACTTTGGGTTGCCTATTGCCATGGTAATTCTTTGTGTAACTTTTGTTCCGCTGTTCAATAAAGTAAAAGTATTTACCGCCTATGAATTTTTAGAAAAGCGGTTTGATTTGAAAACACGAACCTTTACTTCGTTCCTGTTTTTATTATCCAGGGGATTATCTACCGGTATCAGTATTTATGCACCTTCCATTATTTTATCTTCTTTGTTGGGTTGGGATATTTTCTGGACCAATATTGTTATGGGCGGCTTGTTAATTATTTACACTGTAAGTGGCGGGGCTAAGGCTGTGGCTTATACGCAACAGTTACAATTGGGGATCATTTTTATCGGGATGTTTGTAGCCGGGTATTGCATTGTGCATTATTTGCCTGAAGGAGTAGGGTTTACAGATGCATTGAAAGTAAGTGGTGCTTCCGGAAAATTAAATGTAATCACAACAGGTATTTCTGAAAAAGGGTTTGACTGGAAAGACCGCTACAACATCATCAGCGGTGTGATAGGGGGATTTTTTCTCGCGTTGTCTTATTTCGGTACGGATCAGTCGCAGGTGGGCCGATACTTAACCGCTAAAAACAATAAAGAAAGCCGTATTGGTTTATTAATGAATGGATTGGTAAAAGTACCCATGCAGTTTTTTATTCTACTGTTGGGTGCCATGTTATTTACATTTTATCAATTCAATTCATCACCGGTATTTTTTAATAAAGCAGTGGCCGATAAAGCAATGACCACGCCTTATAAAGATTCATTGGCAGGCATAGAAAAGAAATTCAATGCGCAACAGTTGGTACAGCAACAACTCAGTAAAAATTATGTAGTAGAGAATAAAGAAAATTACAAAGACAGTCTGCGCAACGGATCAGCAAAATTATCATCACTGCAAAAAGAATACAAAACTGTTTTAAAGAAAGCTTTGCCATCTGATGACACCAGTGATACCAATTATATTTTTCTCCGTTTTGTAGTTGATTTTTTACCGAAGGGAGTTGTAGGGTTATTGATCGCCATTATTTTTCTGGCAGCCTGGGGCTCTATTGCAGCCGCATTGAATTCACTGGCATCCTGTACAATGGTAGATTTTCATGTTCGTTTTCGTGGGGCAACCTATGACAGCACCAATGAAAAACAATGTGCAGATGAATACCGTGTATCCAAATATTATACCCTGGCCTGGGGTATCTTCTGCATCATCACCGCAGAATTTGCCACGGGCATGGGAAGTTTAATAGAAGCGGTGAATGTACTCGGTTCTTTATTTTATGGAGTTATTCTCGGTATTTTCCTCGTAGCTTTTTATCTCAAAAGGGTAGGTGGCAATGCTGTATTCATAGCGGCTATTTTAGGAGAGTGTGTTGTGATTACTTTTTTCCTGCTGGATAAATACAATATTATCGGTCTTGGCTTTTTATGGTTGAATGTGGTAGGCGCACTGGCCGTGGTATTACTCGCATTGATGCTGCAACCTTTCTTTAAAAAACAAATCTTGGTTGCATAAAATGGTAAGAATTTTGTAGTTCAAAAAAATGAGCCACTAAGACACCAAGGCTCGAAGGAGCACAAAGTTGTAATGCCTAACATGTCGGTCATAATTCATGGCTGTATTTTTTAAAAGACTTATCTTTCTTTCCGGTTTTGATTACCCGCTCATGTGCTGATGGGTATAAAACTATTTTTGTAAGCAGACCAACTCTTTATGAACAGTATTTTTTCAACGGTTGATTGGGCAAAAGGTTCCAATGTATACGAGGTAAATATCCGGCAGTACAGTAAGGAAGGCACGTTTGCTGCTTTCGGTAAACACCTCCCACAATTGAAGGAAATGGGTGTTGAGATTTTGTGGCTCATGCCCATTACACCCATTAGTGTAAAAGAAAGGTTGGGTACACTGGGTAGTTATTATGCATGCAGCAGTTACACTTCCATCAATCCCGAATTTGGTTCTCTAGATGATTTCAAAGCTTTGGTACAAGAAGCTCATTCAATGGGTTTTAAATTAATCATTGATTGGGTGGCCAACCATACGGGTTGGGATCATTACTGGACAACCGAGCATCCTGAATGGTATGTAAAAGATGCCAAAGGAAATTTTACAGAAATCAATGGCTGGAATGATGTGATTGATTTGAATTATAACAGCACCGAAATGCGCACGGCCATGATTGAGGCCATGCAATACTGGGTAAGGGAATGTGGCATTGATGGCTTTCGCTGCGATATGGCACACCTGGTTCCATTGGATTTCTGGATGCAGGCACGTGCTGCCTGCGAAAAAATAAAACCCCTGTTTTGGTTGGCAGAATGTGAGGTGGTGAATTACCACGATGTGTTTGATGCATCGTATGCATGGTCGTTCATGCACATCACGGAAAAACAGACCAAAGGCGAATCATCGTTGCATGATGTGAGGGAAGTATTACATGGGTATACGCATTACCCTGCGGGGGCTATGAAATTATTCTTTACCACTAACCACGATGAAAACAGCTGGAACGGAACGGAGTACGAAAAGTATGGGAAAGCTGCCAAAGCATGGGCTGCATTTACTGCTACCTGGCAGGGTTTGCCATTAATATACAGCGGACAGGAAACGGGTAATACCAAACGCTTGCAATTTTTTCACAAAGACCAGATTGAATGGAATGAACCTGCCCCGCTGGCCGATTTCTACGCTACTCTTTTACGGTTGCGCAAGAGAAACAAGGCTATCACCGAAGGGGAAACCTTTGTTCTTCCCTCTGCGCATGATGGGCAGTTAATGGCTTTTGTAAGAAGAAAAGATCAGGAAGTGGTATTGGTACTATTAAACCTTTCGAATATGGAAAGAGTAAAGATCGAAGTAGCGCATCCATGGATCAAAGGAAACTTCACTAATGTTTTTTCCGGACTCAGTTTTGCGTTCAATGGCAAAGAGTCTTTCGAATTGCAGGCTGGAGAGTATATTGTTTACGAACTGCGATAGAATGGATTTACGTTAATCCCCTCGTACATAACCGCGCCTTTGCGCCTTTGCGAGAAATAAATCGTGTACTAATAAAGCTTAATAAAATAAAGAGGCGACTTATCACTAAGTCGCCTCTTTATTTTAACTCTTTCATCATCTTAATTCTAATCCACATCACTCAAATCCAACGGATAAGGATAGGTACTCTCAAATCCTGGATACACACCTTCAATTTTCACTTTTCTTCCTTTATTCAATGAAAGAATTTTATCCAGTTCTGCAACCGTTTTAATTTCCTGATCGTTTACACTGGTAATAATAAATCCTTCCTGCATTCTTGTTTTTTTCAACAGTCCTTCTCCAATTTTTTTCACAATCACACCTCCCGCAATCTGATTAGCTGCGGCTGTTTTGCTATCAACTGCTGCCAGTTCTGCACCTAGTTTTTCAATAATACCGGTGGTTTTTACAATTTCTGTAGTGCCAGCTTTATTTTTCAGTGTAAGTGGAATGGTATTTTCTTTTCCATTACGTACATAGGTTAAAGAAATTTTATCACCGGGTTTGTAACGGGTAACCTGCTCCTGTAATTCTGGTCCGCTGGTTACGCTGGTACCATTGATCTTGGTAACAATGTCACCTTTTTTCAATCCGCCTGCAGCAGCAGCACCATCGGCAGGGACATCGGTTACAAATACGCCTTCTCCTTCTTTATAGCCGGCACCTAATTCTTTTTTCTGGTCTTCAGTAATATTCTCACGTGGGTATTGAATACCTATATACGCTCTTTGTACGGTTCCAAACTTCACAATATCCGTAACTATTTTCTTTACAATATTTACAGGAACAGCATAAGAGTAACCTGCATAAGAACCGGTTTGTGAGGCAATTGCCGAGTTAATACCAATGAGTTCACCATTAGTATTAATTAAGGCACCTCCACTGCTACCCGGGTTAACTGCTGCATCTGTTTGAATAAATGATTCAATGGCTGCATTGCTCTGCCTGTCGTTAATACCAATAGATCTTGATTTGGCACTCACAATACCTGCGGTAACAGTTACATCAAGGTTCAACGGATAACCAATAGCCAATACCCATTGGCCCAATTTTGCATCATCACTATTGCCATATACCAGGTAAGGAAGTCCCTTGCTTTCAATTTTAATAACGGCCAGATCGCTGCTGGCATCACTGCCGATCACGGTGGCTTTGTAAGATTTTTTATTGGCCAGTGTTACGTTGATCTCATCAGCACCATCTACCACGTGGTTATTAGTTACAATATATCCATCATCGGTAATGAGTACGCCACTGCCACTTGCTTTCTGTTCCGGTATCATTCTCGGCCCGCCAAAGAAATCGTCCATATCACCGCCAAACAAATCAGCGAAGGGATTAGAATACCGCTGGCGGCTGTTGTTGCTAACCTGCCTTTGTTTTGTCTTGGTTTTAATATGCACCACGGCCGGTGTAGCACTGGTGGCTGCAGGTGTAAAATCAACCGCAGTAGCAGGCGCTCCGTTGCCAAAGAAACCGGCATAATTTACCGGTACCTTTCCTGATTCCTGAATACCGGCAGATTGGCTTTGCGCAAATTTACCATAGCCCCATACACTCAAAACGGCAGTACTGGCACTAATGGCCACAACGACTAACATGTTCTTGAGATTCGTATTCATCTTTCTGTTTTTTTAATATTATGAGACAAATTCTATGCCTTTCTGATAGCAAATAAACGAAGCTGTTTAATTGACAGTTCACCTTTGCCACCATTTAACAAATGTTTTACGGCAATCCTCGTAGATGGATAGGAAACCGGGATACAAGTTAGCTCAAAATTTCATTCGTGAGACGTGAGACGTCAGTCGTGAGTTTTATCGAAGTTTTATTATTAATAGGTTACTCACCATTCACCACTCACGATTCACGATTCACGCCTCACGATCACAGCCCTGCCAAAAACGCCATCGTATCCACTCCATCCGCATAATCTGTCAAAGATGGACACTGGGCCTTGCCGAATGGGGTATGGCCATGGCCAACAATGCACTGGACATCTGGGTTGTTTTGCAACTGGTCTGTAACTTCAGAGAGATTGGTGTAAAACGTATAATGCAACTGGCTTACAGGCGAAAAGGGTGAATTGTTTTCCGTCATCACCACGGTGTCATTGTTCATATAGTATTTGTTGCCCATAATCAGCAAGGCCAGATGGTAATCGAAATTGTGTTTGTATTTATGGAAATCCATAAAATGCGCATATTTCCGTAATGCATCCAGTAATGGGATGAAATCATAGTCTTTGGGTACATATAACTGTGTCACATTGCGGCAACCAAGGCCAAAATACAACTGGATATCGTTACTCAATGCATCCAGTTCGGCGGGTGTTTCGGTATTGTCTATTATGGTAACAGAAGTACGATTTTTACGGATGATGTTTGGGTACTTTCCAAAATAATATTCAAAATAACGGCCCGAGTTATTGCTGCCGGTAGCGATGTAGGCATCGCATCCATTCAGTCTTTCTGCAAAAGAAACCACATTCTGGATGGTGATCTCCCATTCATACAGCTTTTTTACAAGGTGTTTAATCAGCAGCTCATCTTTAGAAGAGGTTTTAATCACTACCGAATGGCCGCTGATAAACACGCATAAAAAATCGTGAAACCCAACCAGGGGAATGTTTCCGGCCATTACCAGTCCTACGGTCCTGGGTTCCAAACGGGTTTCAGGAATTTTGTATTGCGCTGCCCATTCCTGCAAAAATGTCGGATTGAGGAATTGGAGGGCGATATTTTTGACAGATTGATCAATGAATTCAGGAACAAACCATTGGTTTTCCCGGAAAGCCCTTTCCTTCACGGCTTGCCATTCTTCGGCCTCTTCCAGCATATATTGGCCCAGTTGGCCCAACAGCGTAATTCGTTCTTGTAAAATCATTTAACACCCGTATTTTTGAAACGCAAATGTAGAATCACTAACTCAACAAACCCATTTTGTATGGCTATCAAAATTACAGAAGAGTGTATCAACTGCGGTGCCTGTGAGCCCGAATGTCCTAATAACGCTATTTATGAAGGTGGCGTTGAGTGGTCTATTTCCGACGGAACTACCATAAAAGGCGATTTTACGCTCATGGATGGTTCAGTAGTCTCTTCCGATCAGCGCTTTGCGCCGGTAAGTGTGGACACCTATTACATTACCCCAAATAAATGTACCGAGTGCCAGGGTTTTCATGAAGAACCACAGTGTGCAGCGGTTTGTCCGGTAGATTGCTGTGTACCCGATGAAATGTACCAGGAAACCGTGGATGACCTGCTGGCCAAGAAGGGCAGAATGCACATCTAATGCACAAATGCATGTGCTAAACTTTCGCTGAAAAAGCTTGCAAAAAGTAACTAGCCTGTGTAATTTTATATTGTTAATCGCAGTATTAATAATTGTTGCTTCAAACGGCAACAACCAGTAACGGCGGGTGATATTTCCCGTCAACGTGAGGTGAAGAGACGAGGTAGTTTCTTCACCTTTTTTTTAGCACTGATTTCCCGGATTTTTTAGCACTGATTTCACTGATTTTTGTATGATTGGCGGATAGGATACCTAACGCATCATCAAATGTGATGTACTTTATTCTGCAATGATAACCGTTACTTTTCTACGGATTTTATTACCATGAATGTTTACATTAGTAACATTTGCTGCTACTAATGTGCTTCTATAAATCATCCACAAATCCGAAGAGCCTGTTTACAATTAAAGTTTATAACTACCATAGGTCTATTGAAATTTCATAATAGGTGCACTATTTATCTCGATAAGCACCTGTTAAGCTCGCGGCTCACAGCTAATAGCTAGGAGCTTAGAGCGAAAATCCTGCATTTTTAAACAGGCTCTAAAACCATCGCTGTATATTTGTTGCACAAAAGAACCGCATGAAGAAAAGAATTGCCCTGGTAACCGGTGGGTTAAGTGGTGAAGCACAGATCAGTTATAAGAGTGCCATTACCGTAGGGAGTAATGTTGATAGAGACAAGTATGATGTGTATCGCATAGATATCAACCCCGAGGGCTGGTGGTACGAGCCGGTGAATGGTGAGAAATCAAAAGTAAACCGCGATGATTTTTCTGTGATACACAACGGGGTAGCCGTTCATTTTGATGCGGTATTACTTTGCATTCATGGCACACCCGGTGAGGATGGTAAACTGCAGGGCTATTTTGATATGTTGCATTTGCCCTACACCAGTTGCGATGCAGCCACTTCTGCGCTAACTTTTAACAAACGATATACCGTGGCAGTAGCTGCATTTGGCGGTATTCATGTAGCCAAATCATTGCATCTGTTTAAACATACACCTGTTACACCCGAACAGATATTGCAACAATTAACCCTGCCTGTTTTTGTAAAGCCTAATAACGGGGGCAGCAGTATTGGCATGAGTAAAGTAAATCAAGCGGCTGAACTGGCCGAAGCATTAACCAAAGCTTTTAAAGAAGATGACCAGGTACTAGTAGAAGAATTTATCAGCGGCAGAGAATTTACCATCGGTGTTTTTAAAAGTAAGGAAGGTATTATGGTGCTGCCCATTACAGAAATTGTAACCAACAATGAATTTTTCGATTTCGAAGCCAAATACCAGGGTAAGAGCGAAGAAACCACGCCTGCATTGATTGATGCAGAAATGAAACAACAATTGGAATCTGCGGCCAAACGTGTGTATGAAGTAATGAACTGCCGTGGGGTGGTGCGTATTGATTTTATTTACAACACGGCTACCCAACAACCGTATATGCTGGAAGTAAATACAGTACCCGGACAAAGTGAGGCCAGTGTAATACCGCAACAGGTGCGGGCCATGGGCATGAGCCTGAAAGATTTTTATTCTGCCGTAATTGAACAGGCTTTGATTTGATTTTGCAATTTCGGAATTGGGAGATTTTGGAATTCCCTTATCTTACCAAAGTATTCAATTTCGAAATTTCCCAATTTCCCAACCTGCCTGTCGATAGACAGGTTCCAAAATACCGAAATGTCACTAATACATAAATACATCACTTCAAAACCGCTATGGTTTAATATATTGGCGGCGCTCGGTATTATCATTGTACTGGTGCTGCTTTTTTTTGCCTCTCTTTCCTGGATTACGGGATTTGGTAAGTATGAAAAAGTGCCATCGGTTACCGGGCAGAATGCGGTGGCCGCACAAAAAATGCTGGAAGAAAAAGGCTTTGATGTGGTTATACAGGATTCCATTTATATTGACAGTATTGCCAAGCAGGCAGTGGTGAGACAATCGCCGGAAGCCGATGCAACAGTGAAGCAAGGGCGTACCATTTACCTTACCATCAATCGAACCATACCGCCACAGGTAGAAATGCCCAATCTGGCAGGCTTCTCTATAAAGAGCGCAGAAATGTATTTGCAAAGCCTGGGATTAAAGTTGGGAGAGATCAGTTACAAACCCGATATCGCCCGTAACTCTGTACTGGAGCAATTGGTAAACAATGAACCCATTAAGCCCGGTACTAAAATACCTATTGGCACCCTAATTAGTTTTGTGTTGGGCAGTGGCATGGGTGGAGGTGATATGGATGTGCCCAATGTAGTTGGGATGACATTTGATGAAGCAAGAAATTATTTAACTACCATGAGCGTAACCATTGGTTCTGTGGTAGCACTTAGCCAAATCAAAGATTCGGCAAGTGCCTTTGTGGTTCGACAAATACCGGATGTGTTAACAGATTCTATTGGGCCTACCGGCTTACGGGTACCCAATAAAATGAAGCAGGGGCAGGTACTCGATTTGTATATCAGCACGTCTGCTCCTGACAAAGATTCTTCCTTGTTAGCTCCTAAAAATTAATCTATCAAAGAATAATAACAGCTTATGCAAACCATTACCGTAGAAGAACTGAAAGCAAAATTAGATGCCGGAGAAAATCTACACCTGGTAGATGTTCGTGAACCGCATGAGAACGCAGAATTTAATATTGGCGGATTGTTACTGCCGCTTGGCAAAGTGCAAACCATGCAGGTAGATGATATTGAAGATCTGAAAAACGAAACGGTTTACGTATACTGCCGAAGTGGCAACCGCAGCGGACAAGCCTGCCTGATCCTTGAAACCATGGGCTACACCAATGTAATTAATGTTGCCGGTGGCATGCTGGCCTGGCAGGAACGGATTGTGAAATAAGAAATATCGAATATCGAACAAGGAATTTCGAATGTCGAAGTTCATTAGCAGAAATAAGAAAGCCGCAGATTCGCAGATTAAAACAATCTGCGAATCTGCGGCTTTCTTATTTACTTCGTCATTCGAAATTCCTTGTTCGATATTCGATATTCCCCTAGAGTTTAATGTTCACGCCTAACATAAAATTCCTTCCCGCCATAGGATAATATCCGTTTTCAGTAGACAAACTGCCACCAGAAATATAACTGTAGGTATAGCCATTGGGCTCGTACTTTTTGTTGAATACATTGTTTATCTGACCAATGATATTCCATTCTGAAAACAATACTTTTTTAACGGTCCACCCTGCGCGGATATTCTGTACAAAAAAAGCATTCAGTTTCCTGTCTTCGCGCTGGCTGTTGTCAAGGTAAGTTTTACCAACATATTTACTGATCAGTGAAAGCTCCAGATTTTTTACAGGTAACAGGTTGATGGTGGCTCCCGCAACTACAGCGGGTGAGAAGGAGATATCAGTATTTTTATGCGCTACTGCATCCTGGTTACCCGTATCATAATTATCAATATACTCAACGTAAGAAGCGATCTTGTTTTTACTCAAACTAAGGTTGCCGGCAACATTGATCCAGTTAGCTAAAACGGCACCACCCTGTAATTCAATACCCAAACGATAACTGTGTGGAATATTGATGCGGGTGTAAGAACCTACATCATTAATCTGTCCCGTTAATACGAGTTGGTTTTCATAATACATATAATACACGGTGGCACCTGCATGAAACACACTGTTTCTTTTTTCAATACCCAGTTCCATATCATGCAGGGTTTCTGGTTTTGGCTGGCTTTTTACACCCGTCTGAAAATCATCGCGGTTGGGTTCTTTGTGTGCCAGTGCATAACTTACAAATGCCTGCCAGCCATTATTGGTATACGTGATGCCCGCTTTGGGATTGAAGAAATCAAAACTTCTGTTTACAAATAAAGCAGGGTTGCCCTGAAACCCTTTCATATCGTGGTTTACATGGCGGTATTGCAGATCTGCAAAACTTAGCCAATGCGCACTTAGCTGGTGCTGCCATTTGGTATAGAGGTTCAGATCTGTTTTAGTAGCTGGATAATCATAATAACGATAATCTTTTGAAACAGTTCCTGTTTGTATCCAGGGAATATTGCCAAAATGTTTGCCATCATATTTCGTCCAGCCACCACCTAAGGTTACTTCCTCTTTTCCATCTTTGTATTGTAAAGAAAAAATCTGTCCGTAAAAATAATTATCCAACCAACGTTGTCTTACCAGATCTGTTTTTGTTACAGTAGTTCCACCAACAATTACGTTTGGTAAGCCGTAGTTGGAAAACGACTGACTGGCTTTGTATTCTTCATAATAACCTTTACCTCTTGTTAAAAAAGCGGCTGTATTGAATGACCACTTATTGGTAAAAGAATGGTTGAAAAATAACTGGTAATGTGTTTGTGTATAGTTGTCGGTCTGGTTTTCATATGGGGTTCCGGCTTTTTCTGTGCCTGCAGGGTTATTGGTTCTGTCTGTAGCCAGCAAATAACCGGGCACACCATACCATGCCTGATACGTTTTTTCTTTTCCGGAAAAAACATTTAGTCTCAGCGAAGATTTTTTAGTGAGATAAGCGGTGCTGAAATAAAAAGAACTGAGTTCACTTTTGGCACGTTGAATAAAGCCATCGCTGTTAATGCGGCTAACTCTCGCATCAACGGTAAAATGCTCACCCAGTAAACCGGTTCCTGCCTTCACTGTATTTTTCCAGGTGTTAAATGAGCCAAAACTGTTATTCAATTCACCATATGCTTTTTCGTTATACTCGTTACTCGAAAGATTGATAGTTCCGCCAAAAGCACTGGCACCGTTGGAAGAAGTTCCTACCCCGCGTTGTACCTGTATGCTATTAACGGAGGAAGCGAAATCAGGCAGGTCTACAAAATAGGTTCCCATACTTTCTGCATCGTTATACGGAATTCCGTTTAAGGTAACATTAACCCTCGTAGCATCGCTTCCGCGAATACGGATGCCGGTATAGCCCACACCATTACCCGCATCGGAATTAACCACTACCGAAGGTGTTTGATCCAGCAGAAAGGGAATATCCTGTCCCATGTTATTTTTACTAATCTGCTCTTTGTTAAGATTGGTTTTGGCAAACGGAGCCCTTTCCGATGCCCGTAATGATTTTACCTCCAACGGTTGCAGGTAAAGCGAGGAAGCAGTTAACCGGATGGTTAATCTGGCATCGCCAGAAATGGTGAGGGTTTCTTTGTAAATGGCAAAACCAAGGCTGTTGATAGTTAATGCAAATTTGCCTTTCTCAATTTTACCAAAACTGAATTCCCCTTTTTCATTGGTAAGGGTTTGGCGGTTGCCCAGTTGAACGGTGGCCCCGGCAACCGGGGTTTGGGCATTGTTTTCTGTAACGGTGCCTTGTACCAGGCTTTTAGTGGGTTGTGCAAACGCGATGAGGGTTACAAATGCCAACATCGTTGTTCCCAAAAACTTTTTCATGTTTTTTGCTTTAAAAAGTTAATAATGGGAACAGGGAATAGCTAACGGAGAGGTATTAGAAAGAATGACACCTTCCCTTCGCAGGAATTACCCTGTTCAGGTTCAACGGGTATTATCTCAGCTGCAATTTTGCATTACACAAAACCGCGAGCACCCCGAGGAATGATCTGTTGCAAAAATAGGTATTCAGTAAATGCCTCCCAACTGTAACTTTATCGGTACAACACCGTTACACAGAAAAAATACCCCCAATGAAACAAATATGTATACTACTGGCACTGGTTCTGGGTTGGCTCGGTGCCTTTGCTCAGTCAGAAAAAAACCTGGTAGTGGATGCCAATGCCGAAGTAAGAACGGTAAGTGGCTTTACCGGTATTGAAGTATCGGGTGCCATTGACCTGTATATTTCTCAGGGAAGTTCAGAAGCCGTAGCCATCAGTGCCAATACGGAAGAAATCAGGGCCCGGATTAAAACAGAAGTGCGTTCTGGTACGCTGCATGTTTATTTTGATGGAAAGGGATTGAACTGGAAGGTATGGGGCAATAATAAAATGAAAGCCTATGTTACCTACAAAACCCTGTTGAAGCTGGAAGCATCCGGTGCCTGTAATGTAAAAGCAACCGATCCGATTAAACAGGCAGAACTGAAAATGGAAATGTCGGGTGCCAGTGATTTTAGCGGAGAACTAGCCATCAGTTTATTGAAACTCAGTGCCAGTGGCGCTTCCAATGTTAGTATGTTTGGTACCGTAGCTAATGCCATAGTGGATGCCAGCGGTGCCTGCAATATCAAAGCCTACGATCTGCAAACGGATATGTGTAAGATAGATGCCAGTGGTGCTTCTAATGTGCGCATTACGGTAAATAAGGAACTGAATGCCACAGCCAGTGGCGGCAGTACCATTTTTTACAAAGGAACCGGCCTGATACGTGATATTAGTAGCAGTGGCGGGGCTTCTGTAAAACGCCGGACAGACGAATAACCATAGATATACACCCAACCATGCCCTGGAGCCTTTTTGCGGGAAAATAATTTTCTGCAGTATGGTACCAGGGCATTTTTTTTTAGTTGAAATAAACAATTATTTGGAAGCAAGCCCTCACAACCCTACTTTTGCACCCCAATACATCGCGAGGTAGAGCAGCGGTAGCTCGTCGGGCTCATAACCCGAAGGTCGGAGGTTCGATCCCTTCCCTCGCAACAAACTTTATCAAGGCCTCGATAGAGGCCTTTGGTTTTTTTATAAAATTTGATAGACCTGTGCAGGGTTATCACAATTTTTAAATAAGAAAAGTCAGCAAAGACTTTTTTATTCGGCTGGAGGCTACTCTGGATACTGAATGTTAGATATAAGATGTTTTTATTGTCTTTTATTTACCAGGCATTGCGCAATCAAGCGCACTAGCAACCTGTTCATGTATTCTCACAAAGCCCTTGCTGAATAATTTTTAATTTTTAATTCTTAATTGTTAATTAACGTGAAAGCGGGATTTGTAAATATTTTCGGAAGGCCCAATGCCGGCAAAAGCACTTTGCTGAATGCATTGATTGGCGAGAAGATGGCGATCGTATCGCCCAAGGTGCAAACAACGCGCCACCGCATCAAAGCCTTTCTGAATAAACCCGGTGAATACCAGGTGATCTTTTCAGATACGCCAGGTATCATCGATCCCAAATACAAACTGCACGAGCGGATGATGGATTCTGTGAAGAGTGCTTTGGAAGATGCGGATGTAGCTTTACTAATCGTAGATGCCAATGAAAATCTGCAGGAAGTAGATGCCATATTTCAGTCGCTTCGTTTACGGGTGCCTTGCCTGGTGGTGCTAAATAAAATTGATGAAGCGGCCAATGGAAAAATTGCTTTGGCTGAAGCTTTTTTTGCCGATAAACCTTACTGCAAACAGCTGGTAAAAATTTCTGCACTACAGAAAGTACATCTCAATAAATTACTGGAAGCCATTATGGCTTTATTGCCGGAAGGAAATCCTTTCTACAGCGAAGATGACCTGAGCGATTTGCCAACCAAATTCTTTGTAGGCGAAATGGTGCGCGAAAAAATTTACCAGCTTTTTGGTGATGAGATTCCTTACCATACTGCGGTACTGGTAAATGAGTTCAAAGAAAAAGAATCACTGGTAAAAATACAGGTGGATATTATTGTGAACAGGGAAACCCAGAAAGCCATCATCATCGGCGATAAAGGCACCATGATTAAACAGATTGGAACCATGGCCAGAAAAGATATAGAAGCCTTCATTCAACAAAAAGTATTCTTAGAGCTTTTTGTAAAAGTGCGTCCCAAATGGAGAGACAATGACCTCCAGCTAAAAGAATACGGCTACAAATAAATTTTTAATTTCTAATTGTTAATTTTTAATTACTCCCACGGAGTATTACACATAAAAGCACACAGATCATGAGTTATACAGTAGCAATAGTAGGAAGACCCAATGTGGGAAAGAGCACCTTATTCAATCGTTTTCTGGAAGAGCGTAAAGCCATTGTAGATGATATCAGCGGCGTAACACGCGACCGTCAATATGGTATGGCCGACTGGAACGGTAAAGTATTCAATTTGATTGATACCGGCGGTTTTGTGCCAGGTACGGATGATGTATTTGAAACAGAGATCCGCAAGCAGGTAAGGATTGCGATTGAGGAAGCAGACAGTATTATTTTTATGGTAGATGTTGCTACCGGTATTACCGATCTGGATGATGCCATGGCGGATATGCTACGCAGGGGTAATAAGCCGGTGTATGTGGTAGTGAATAAAGTGGATAATGGTACCCGCGAACTGGAAGCAACAGAGTTTTATTCATTGGGCTTTGCCAATAATTTTTTCATCAGCAGTATTTCAGGAAGTGGAACCGGCGAGTTGCTGGATGCCGTTACGGAACCCATCACTGCCGAAGATGTGGAAGAAGCCATGAAAGAATCGGATCTTCCCAAGTTTGCCATCATTGGTCAGCCGAACGTGGGTAAATCCTCTTTGCTGAATGCATTAATTGGCCAGGAGCGTACCATTGTTAGTGATGTATCGGGTACCACAAGAGATAGTATTCATACCCATTACAAGCTGTTTCAGAAAGAATTTATGTTGATCGATACGGCAGGTATCCGTAAAAAAAGCAAGGAAAAAGAAGACCTCGAATTTTATTCCATTATCCGTGCCATCAAAGCCATCGATGATGCAGATGTGTGTATGATTGTGCTGGATGCCCATAAAGGTATCACGGCACAGGATATTACCATTTTCAGTCTGGCTGTTCGAAAAGGCAAGGGGGTAGTGGTACTGGTTAACAAATGGGATCTGGTGGAAAAAGAGACCAATACAGCCCGTGATTACGAAAAAGCTTTGAAACAGAAACTGGCTCCTTTCACCGATGTGCCCATTCTGTTCATATCCGTAAAAGAAAAAACCAGGATCTTCAAAGCCATAGAACTGGCCCTGGATGTTTACGATAACAGGAAAAGAAAAGTGACAACGGCCAAACTCAATGAAGCCATGCTGGCAGCCATTGCAGCTTATCATGCGCCTGTGGTGAGAGGAAATTCAATAAAAATTAAATATGTAACCCAACTGCCAACCGCAGTGCCTTCGTTCGCTTTTTTCACCAATTATCCTGATGATATCAAGATGCCTTACCGGAATTACCTGGAAAACCAGCTCAGAACCAAGTTTACGTTCACAGGTGTACCCATAAGGATCTTTTTCAGAAAGAAATAAAATTTATTTGTTAAAGTTTGCAAATCTGGATCAGGACATTATCTTTGCGCCCAAACTCAAAAACTTAAAAAACAAGTACAATGAAAAAAGTATTCGCAATCTTGGCTGTAGCTGGTTTAATGACAGCTTGTAATTCAGGTGAAACCACAACAGCAACTACTGACACTGCCGCTGCAGCTGTAGACACAACCAAAGCTGCTATGGACACAACTGCAGTATCTGCTGACACCACCAAAGTGGCTGCTGACACTACTAAAAAGTAATCCTGATTCAAGTATTTCGATACTGAATATTACTTCTTGCAAGAAGCTTGTCTTACGACAGATAGAATCCTCCCGATAACCGGGAGGATTTTTTTGTGCCAGTTTGTACCAAAAATCCCGCTTAAGGGTCCATGGCATTAATATTGACTTATTTTTGTAGACTGGTTTTTACAAAAGAATGTAAGGGCTTTGTGACATTTTGACCCAAGAATACGTGTATGTTGAAAGAAAAATTGTTTTTCCGCTCAGAAGAAGATACTGATTTCATGCCCATCATTCCCATTAATGAGAATGACAGTGAACAGGATAAGAACTTAGTGATTCCCGATAGTTTACCCATTTTGCCTTTGCGCAATACGGTGTTGTTTCCGGGTGTAGTGTTACCCATCACCGTAGGCAGGGATAAAAGTATCAAAGCCGTAAACGACGCATATAAACTGGATAAGTTGATTGGCGTAGTGGCACAAAAAGATGCCAATATTGAAGAGCCTGAACCGGTTGATTTGTGTAAGATCGGAACCGTAGCCAGGATAGTTAAGCTGATTAAAATGCCGGATGGTGGCACCACCATTATCATCCAGGGAAAAAAAAGGTTTGAATTACTGGAAATGACCAGCGACGACCCGTATTTTAAAGCCTCCATAGCCTTACTGGCAGATGATGAGATACCGGAGAATGAAAATTTTGATGCGTATGTAAGTACCATTAAAGACCTGGCAGCACAGATTATTCAGTTGTCTCCTAATTTACCCACAGAAGCTTCTATCATTTTAAAAAATATAGAGAACCCCTCGTTTCTGATCAATTTTGTGAGCAGCAACCTGAACAGCGAACTGGTAGAGAAACAGGGTTTACTGGAGATCAATGATGTACACCAGCGTGCTGAAAGACTCATTTTTGTTTTACAGCGCGAATTGCAGTTTGCAGAGCTGAAAGATAAAGTAGCTACCAAAACCAGAACCGAAATTGATAAACAGCAGCGCGATTATTTTTTACAGCAGCAACTAAAAAGTATTAAAGACGAACTGGGTGGCGATACCAATGAGAGAGAGATAGCGGAAATGAAGAAAAAAGCCGAAGGCAAAAAATGGCCTGAAGCTGCTAAAAATCTTTTCAAAAATGGTATTGAGAAGCTGGAAAGAATGCACCCTACCACACCTGATTATTCTGTGGTATACAATCACCTTGACCTGATGCTGGATCTTCCCTGGGAAGATTATACCGCCGATAATTACGACCTGAAAAATGCCAAGAAAGTATTGGACGCCGATCATTATGGTATGGGCAAAATCAAAAGCCGCATACTGGAATATCTGGCTGTATTGAAACTGAAAGGCGATATGCGCAGCCCGATACTTTGTTTTCTGGGCCCTCCCGGTATTGGTAAAACCTCATTGGGGCGTTCCATTGCACACGCTATCGGAAGAAAATATGTGCGCGTAAGCCTGGGCGGCTTGCATGATGAAAGTGAGATTCGTGGCCATCGTAAAACCTATATCGGTGCTATGCCCGGCCGGATTGTACAGAATATCCGCAAATGCAAATCATCTAACCCGGTAATGATACTGGATGAGATTGATAAGATTGGCAGCGATATGCGTGGCGATCCTTCTTCTGCCTTGTTGGAAGTACTCGATCCCGAACAGAACCATACTTTTTACGATAACTATCTGGAACTGGAGTATGATTTGAGCAAAGTACTGTTCATCGCCACAGCCAATAATTTACAAAACATACAACCCGCACTGCGAGACCGTTTAGAGATCATTGACCTGAGTGGTTATGCGGTGGAAGAAAAAGTGGAAATAGCCAAACGACATTTGCTACCTAAACAGAAAGATGCGCACGGACTGGCCAAGGTAAACTTCAAGATCAATGATAAAGTGCTGGAGAAAATTATTGAACAGCATACACGCGAAAGTGGGGTACGTGAGTTAGACAGGCAACTGGCTTCCATCATGCGTTACCAGGCCAAGGAACTGGCGATGAAGAACAAAGTAAAATCAACGGTAACTGCACAGGATGTAGAGAAGATACTCGGACAATCCCGTTACAGTAATGAGATCTATAAAACAGCCAATATGCCGGGTGTGGCAGTTGGTTTGGCATGGACCTATGTTGGAGGGGACATACTTTTTATCGAAACCATTTTGGGCGATGGCAAAGGAGAGTTGAAACTAACCGGTAACCTTGGAAATGTAATGAAGGAAAGTGCTTCTACCGCCTTAAGTTACCTGCAGGCCAATGCTAAAAAACTGGGGGTTGACCCGGATGAATTTGGAAAGAAAAATATTCATATTCACGTGCCCGAAGGAGCCGTACCCAAAGATGGTCCGAGTGCAGGTATTACCATGCTTACTTCCTTAACTTCTGCTTTTACCGGCAGAAAAGTGAAGCCTTTTCTGGCTATGACCGGTGAGATCACTTTACGCGGACAGGTGTTACCGGTAGGAGGGATCAAAGAAAAAATACTGGCTGCTAAACGAGCGGGATTAAAGGAGATCATTCTTTGCTGGCAAAACGAGAAAGATGTGAATGAAATCGACAGCGCATTCATCAAAGGGGTTCAATTTCACTATGTGAAAACCATGCAGCAGGTGATAGACCTGGCCTTGGTTTGATGTTGAAAAATTTAGCCTCGGCTTAAAACAAAATTAAAATACAGTTGTAATATGAGGTATGGGAACGTCTTCATGTTGCCACTTTTGAGAAACGATCCCCCGTTCCCGGGGGATTTTTTTATGCATGGGTTTCATCGGGCATCTTGCAGTAGATTTACATAACATACATGAAATATTGCCTTTATATATTGTCCATTTGCTGGCTGTGTAAACTACCAGCACAAACACTGGGAGGTAATGCTGTATTCAATTTTTTGAAACAGCCCCTTAATGCCCGTCTAGCGGCATTGGGGGGGATTAATGTATCAGACATCAGCAACGATGTGGGCATGTCTTTTCATAACCCGGCATTGCTGCGGGATGGAATGCACCGGCAGGTAAGTACTTCTTTCAATTCCTTTCTGGCAGGTATTCGTAACTATGGTGTAACGGGTGCTTATCACCTGGAAGAAGCCAAAACCAATATCGCTTTTGGTACCAATTATTTTGATTACGGAACCATTGCGCAAACCGATGCATCTGGAAATGTGCTGGGTAGTTTCAGGCCTATGGATTATGTGGTGCAGGTAATGGCATCGCGTGCATACCATGAGCGGTTTAGGTATGGACTTACACTGAAGTATATACAATCTTCCTATGGTCAATACCGTTCTTCGGGGTTAGCATTTGATGTAGGGGTAACTTATTACGATTCTTCTAAGCAATTGCAGGTGAGTGTGGTGGTAAAAAATATGGGAACCCAATTGAAAACGTATGATGGCAGTAACCGCAAAGAAGAATTACCCTTTGATCTGCAGGCCGGCATTACCAAGCGTTTGGAAAATGCACCTTTTCAATTCTCACTAACTGCCCATCATCTGCAGAAATTCAATACCTATTACAACGATACCAGTTTCCGTGCATCAGAAGGAGAGAATGGGTATGCTGCCAATACCACACTGCAAAAAATATTCTCGCATGTGGTTTTATCGGCACAAATATTTTTGAATGAAAAACTGGAAATTAATACTGGCTATAATTTTCAAAGAAGGCAGGATCTGAATGCTTATAATGTAACCAGTGGGTTGAATGGGTTTTCATTTGGTGCCGGACTGTTACTCAACAAATTGCATATCCGCTACGGAACCGGCTTTTATCAAAGTAATCTATTTCACCAGTTATCGCTAAACCTGAATTGGGCGGGGAAATTGTAGTGGCTATCTTATAGTTAGATTTCAATACTTTTTAATGGTTAAAGAAGGTACTCTATCAACTTTCCAGGATGTAGGGTGTGTTGGTCATACCAAAATATCTTTGCGACCCTTGCGCCTCATTGCGTTCTTTGCGATACTAGAATATTTAAAAGTATCGCAAAGAACGCAAGGGTACGCAAAGTACGCAAGTAGAAATACGCTATAATTTGACAAGGAAGTTTGCGATACTTGTGTAATAAAATCTCATATGACTGAAAATGAAATTTCAAGAATTATCGTAGAAGAAGCTATACACATTCATAAATCGATAGGGCCGGGTATGCTAGAATCCGCTTATGTTCATTGTCTTGCGTACAGGCTCGCAAAAAGAAGTTTGCATATTAAACGTGAAGTTCCTGTTCCCCTCATCTTTGAAGATGTTAAACTGGAATGTGGTTATCGTGCAGATATTGTAGTAGAAAATATTGTAATTATTGAAATAAAAAGTATAGAAGCGATAACACCAATCCACTTAGCGCAAACGTTGACCTATCTGAGATTTCTACATCTTAAATTAGGTATGCTCTTGAACTTTAATTCTGTGTTGATGAAAGAAGGAATCAAACGTGTGGTGAATAATTTATGATGTTACATTCAGCATATGAATTAGATTAAATGGATGTAATCCATTATGATAATAAATAAAAATCTACAATGTAAGAACATGCACATAAGTAAAGATCTCTTGCGAACCTTGCGTATCCTTGCGACCTTTGCGATACTGCTTTTTAAATATCAAATACTTAAGATTTTAATCTTCTTACCTATTGAAATTAACAGTATAGTAAATCAATTTATTTAAGAAATTACTTCACAATAATATTCAAATAAATAATCGTTGAATCCTTACTGCATGCTGCCCTGCCGATGGGGTTTTGACTAATGGCCAGTGTGATGGAATCTGTTCCTATGTATTTGGCAGCAGGTGCATAATGATAGATGGTGGTGAACATATCTGTTTCATCTTCCAGTTGACTGATAGAAAAATGATTTCCTTTTTCAAGTATGGAAGCCATATCACCTTCTTCACCGTAGGCTGTCATATCAAAATACAAATCTGTACCTGTTGTAATCGTCGTATCAATGGTGATCTCTTTGATTTTTTCGCTTTGGCGAATTTCTTTTTGGCAGGAAATGGTCATTACCATTAACAAGCAACTGGCAATGAATACATGGGCAATACGTTTCATACTAATCGGTATTATACGGGTAATAATTTTTTATAAAATACAGGCTATCGCATTTGGTAACCGGTGGCTCACTAAATATTAGACAGAGGTCCAAAAAACGGAGAACCCCGATATTGTTTTTTGTTGCTGCATAATAGGGAACAGGGGTATTTCCTATAAAAGAGTCAGCTGCTGGATGTATTGTTGCCTGAATGTTAAAAAATACAACTGTGCAAATAGGTATTGGTAAGCAGATCAATAATAGTAGGTTAGAAAAATGTGGAGAGAGACAATGTTTGGTTATTGCTAATGAAGGGTCATTGATGTGGGGACACATCAATGGCTTGCATAAAAAAGCCTGAACTTATGTTCAGGCTTTTTTAAATAGGTTATACAATGCCTCCCGGTTTCTTAGGTGGCATCACCGCTTTTCCTTTTTTGTCGGGTATTACCGCAGGAGGAGGTGGTGTTTTCTCTGTTTGTTTTTTAGGATCTTTCTCTTTAGGATCGGCTGGTTTTATAACTGGTTTTGTTTTGTCTTCCTCCAGTTGCGATTCCGGTAAAATATCATCGGGCTTAATATCTTTTGGTACCTCATAGGCGCCTGAACTTCCGGTGCCGCCGTCTTCCGCCTCTCCACCCAGTACCGGCACACCGCCATTGGTATAATCAATATTGATATCATTAATGCCATCCGGTTTTACAAACGTAAGCTTGGTATCAATACCACAATTGGGATCAGCGGCTGCTTTGTTCATAAAATATGCCCAGATAGGCATGGCGGCACGTCCACCCTCTCCATTCTTACTCTCGGTGTTAAAGCGGATAAAGCGGTCATCGCAACCCACCCAGCCCCCGGCCAGTAATTGCGGGGTATAGCCTATAAACCAGGCATCGCTGTTATCGTTGGTGGTTCCGGTTTTCCCGGCAATTTCCATTTCACCCGGTACACCAAATCCCCAGATGCCGGCACCGGTTCCAAACCGCATCACACCCTGCATCATTTTGATTACGGAATATGCGGTTACATCGCTGATCACTTCTTTTCTATGTGGCGTAAAAGTGGCCAATACATTTCCGTTTCTGTCTTCTATCCTGGTAATGTACATGGGCTTGGCATTAAAACCGCGGCCGGGAAACATACTATACCCCTGCATCATTTCTATCAAAGAAATTTCACAGGCACCAATACCGATAGAAGGGTAGGCGGGGATATTGGATTGAAAATCGCATTTACGCAAAAACTCGATTAGTCTTTTGGCTCCATCATTCCCATTATTATCCAGTTGCTTTAATACATAAGCCGTAGCACAGTTTCTTGATTTTGCCAAGGCCAATGCCATGGGCATGGTGGCACCGGTACAAGTTTTAGAGGTAGCCGGCACCATACCATAGCCACCAAAACTTTGCTGCTGATCGTATACGGTTGTGTTGGGTGTAAAGCCGGCATCTTCAATCGCAAGACTATACAACAGAGGCTTCATGGTAGAGCCTACCTGCCGTTTGGTATTGAGGTTGGCATGATCAAATTTATAGGTCTTGAAATCAATACCGCCCACCCATGCTTTTACCTGACCATCCAGCGGGTTCATTACCATAAAACTGGCCTGCAACATCTGGCGATGATATTTAATGGAATCATAGGGCGTCATCACAGTATCCATTCCCCTTGTATTATTCCAGGCAAACACATGCATTTGAATTTTCTGGTCAAAGGTTTTACGGATGTCTTCTTCATCCATACCCTCTTTCTTCAAATTTTTCCAGCGTTCACTTTGTTTGGCAGCGGTTTCCAGTACATTTTCGTATCCTTTCCAAACCGTTCCCTTTTTAATATTCTCCTGTCTGTTCAGCAGTTTCTGCATGTAGTTGATGTGCTTGGCTACAGACTCTTCTGCAATCAGCTGCATACGTGGACTAATGGTGGTATATATTTTTAGTCCATCACGATATAAATTATAAGCATCACCATTGTTCTTTTTGTGTTCCTTACACCACTTCTTCATTTCTTCTCCCAAAATCATACGGAGGTAGGGGGCCAAACCATTGTTCTCATTCAGTTTTCGGTAACTGATCTCCATCGGTTTCCTTTTCAGAATATCAGCCTGGGCAGCCTCTATATAACCCTTAGTTACCATCCGGTTGATCACCAAGTTTCTTCTGTCTAATGCACGTTTTGGAAAATTGCGTGGATTGTAAATACCCGGACCATTGATCATTCCTATTAAAACCGCCGCTTCTTCTACATTCAATCTGTCTGGCTCTTTCTGGAAAAAAGTATTGGATGCGTTTCGGATACCGTATACATTATCGCTAAATGCTACAGTATTCAAATACAAGGTGATGATCTCTTCCTTGGTAAAATTCCTTTCCAGTTTGATGGCTATGATGCCTTCTTTTAATTTCTGTATGCTGCGCAATAAAAAATTCTTAGTGCTCCAGTTTTCTGTAAACAGATTTTTAGCGGTTTGCATAGTTATGGTACTGGCACCACCTTCGCTACCGAGGTATAAAAAAGCACGCATCAGCGAAAAACCATCAATACCGCTATGATCATAAAAACGCTTGTCTTCTGTGGCTACCAATGCATTTACCACATGCTTACTTATGTCTTTGGAAAGTACGTTTACCCTGTCTTCAATATAATATTTACCCATGGGGGTGCCGTCATCTGCAATTACCTGACTGGCTTGGGATGCACTGGGGTTCTCGATATCATCAATGGAAGGCATGGTACCTATCCAGCCCCAGTTTATCATGAGCAGGAAAAGGATGACGAATCCAAAGCCCCAGAAAAAAATGCGCCAGAATGTTTTTACAGATTTGGTCATATACAAACGAATAAGGTATAAATAGTGGTAAGCGTAAAACTAAAAAACAGCCTATCGATTTTCACAGATTGTCTGTTAAAATTTATCCGGAAAAATATCATGCATGAAGGTATGATAACCTTCTATATCCTGTTTGCTGATCAATACATTCATATTGGCATTGCTGATGATACTAAAACGGTATTTATCAGGTGTTAGCCAGGGTATGATTCTTGTATTGGTGAGCGGACGGGTTTTATCTATATACATAATCGCTTCTCTGGCGTTTACAAATGGCCCAAACATAAGGAAAGTGTATTGTGCATTGATGCGCCTGTTAAATACTTCCACCCTTTGTTCTGAATAGTTGTCCTGGTTATACCGGTTAAAAGCATTGCGACTTTCTGTTACAAAAATGGGGTCAACATTATTCAACACCACCACCACATATTGTGTATCCGATGGATCAAACTGGTAGGTATTGTTATTGATAGGGGCCACTTTTACGGTATTGGTCAGATCCAGTTTTTTTAAATCTCCCGCAAGCATAATTTTGGCAGAATCTTTTTTAATAACCGCGGCCGTAGAAACCGTTTGGGTATTACTGATATCTACCAGTTGTTTAGGAGCTGCTTTAATCTGTTTGGGTGCAGTGGTTTGTAAAGAATCTTTTTTAATATCCGCTGCTGTTGAAACGGTTTTGGTATCTGTAAGGTCTACCAGTTCTTTTTGTGCCATTTTTAATTCTTTCGGCACATTCATCTCCATTTGTTTTTTTCGGTTGGCCTGCTCTGCATCGGTTGCATTCAAATCTACCCCGCGCGAAGCAAGGTCATCGCCCCTGTCAATTTTCAGGTTGGTTAAATAGTTTTCTATCTGTGCCCTTCTTTTCAATACATCTATCATGGTTACCGCTTTTTCTGCCAGCGGCGATTTGCCAAACAGGCCAGCAATATTTTCAAGTCTGTTGATAGCGGTGCTGTCTTCTTTTTGTTTGATGTAATAGATAGATTCAATGTAGAGCAATTGCGGTGTCCAGTAATGGTTGCCAAATTCTTTGTCGGCTTTTAGTTTGGCTTCTTTAGCTTCATCAAATCTGCCGGATAAAAACATGGCATAAATAGATGCATATTGTTTTTCTGCGGGATCGCTTTTCTTGCCGGTATTGGCAGCAGCAGTTGTTAATTGACTTGCCAGTTTTCCTTTTCCAAAAGCCTGTTTTAATTGAGCGGCAGCCGCATCTGCTTTGGCCAGATCGCCATTTTTTCTATAACAGTAGGCAAGATTAAATAAGGCTTGCTCCACTTCTGCACTTTCCGGAAAACGTTTCATCAGCTCTTCATACATTTCTATAGCAGAAGGATAATCTTCAAGCTGGTTTTGAAAAGTGAGTGCATTGCCCAACAAAGCGCGGATGATGGAGGTATTAGAGCTTTCTATTTGTGTAGCCGTGAGTGGAATATTTTTTTTCAACACATCCATACTCAAATCTTTTTCCTCTGTTTTTTTGGCGGCATCAGGCCCATTTTTTTCACTGGTTGGTGAAGCAACTTTGGTGGTTACACTGCTATTCACCGCCGTTTGCCTGCGCCAGTTATCTACATTGGGTCGGCTGCCCCAACGGTTTTTAAAATCAGAAGAGCCTTTGGCTTTTAAAGAAGCATTCTGAAAATAAAATTCCGAACCACTGCTGCCAAACAGATCGGCCGGGGCGGTATTGGCTGCCAGTGGGTTGCCAAATGAGAGATTATCTCCCGGAACATCTTTCAAGCCTCTTTCTTTACGCAATTGTTTTAGTAGTTTTTTAAGAAAGCTGTCTCTTGCTTCCTCACTAAGTGTAGCCAGTTGTTGCAAACTATCTTCCAATGCAATGATATCCTGGTTGGCACTAATGATTTGTAAAGCGGGTTTGCGTTCTTCTACCCTTGTTTTATCTTCCTCTTTCAATAAGGCAGTTTGTATGCTATCATAATAGCGGTAAGAAACAGCATATTTTTTTATCGGGTAATTCAGATCGCCCAATAATAAAAAACTCAATTGCTTTTGCAATGGGTTGTCTGCCGTGCTGTATTTGATGCTGCTTAACAAATGATTTTGTGCTGCTGTATAATTTTTTCTTTTTAGTTCCAGTTGTGCGGCGGCATAGTAAATGATGTCGCGGTTGGTTTCATATTTATCGCGCCTGGCCATCTTTAATAATTCGTCCAGATTTTTTTGTATCGCATTTTCCTGTGTAGCGGCAGCCAATCCTACAATATTCATCCTGGCATATACTTCCATCAATGGGTCGGTAGTATGTTGTACAGCTCTTTCAAATAAAAGTATGGCCTTATCATCTCTGTGCGCCAACTGGTACATTTGTGCAGCAAGGTATTCCCAGCGTGCTTTTTCCAGTTTGCTTTCTGCATTATCCAGGGCCTGCAACAATTGATCTGCCGATGCTTCGTAAGCTTGCTGTTTGTACAGTACATATGCATTCATCTCATGCAGATCTGCTTTCAGTCGTTCAGGAAAATTAGGATCGGTTCGTATCAATTCAAGTAAACTGGCAGCTTCAGTTAATTGGTCCTGCTCTGCATAGGTTCTTGCCTGCAGCAAAAAACTTTCGTTACGGCTGGGAGGGAAGCTGGTAATCTTTTTCCACAAACCCCGGTTCTCCCGGGTGGCAATGGTAAATACGCCATTGGTATTACTGGCATTACTTCCTATGGGAATATCATACCCATTGTCTTTGGGCGAAAATGCATAGTTGATGTATTGAAATACATTAGAGGCGGAATCAAAATCTTTCCGGTACAAATACGCTTTACCCATTAACAGGTATAGTTTATCTACCCAATCGCTGCGAAGATCGTGTAGTAAAATACCTGCGGTGCATTTGTAGATTACGGAGTCTATCTGTCCATTAGCGGTTTCATCCAGACTATAATTATAAAACGGAAGCAATTGCGCATAATCATCTACATGAACAGACTTTGCTTTTTCTAACGCTTCATTCAATTTGGTATTGGCATTGAAATAATAATTGAACCTGCTTACGGTATTGTTGTACAACCTGCGGGGGGCTGTAAATTTTGTATTGCCCGATTTTTCTGAAGGAAGGGTTCGGGATTCGTATGCTTTCGGTTTTTTGATCTCGAAAGAAAGATTGGGTTGTGCATTGCTTTGCAGTGCCAAAAGCTGCACAAAAAGGCCCAGGCAGCAGGCAATCATCCACGCATTTCTCCGGTTGTATGTTCTTAGGTTCGTCAGGTACATAAAATGTGTTTAAAAATACAGTTATTTCTCAATTCAGGATGGCGAAAAGCAGATTGATTGTTACCTTTAGCGGGATTTAACAAAATGAGCAACCTCGAGATCAATAATACCCTGAAAAGACTCCGTAACAGCTACCGGCTGGTAGTGATGAACGATGATACCTATGAAGAAGTGGTTACTTTTCGGTTAACCCGCTTAAGTGTGTACATCGGACTGAGTACGGTATTCGTGTTACTGGTAGGATTAACCATTGCCCTGATTGCGTTTTCGCCCATCAAATATTATATCCCCGGTTACGGTACCCGCGAAAGCAGAACCGCTTTACAAGTGCTGAAGATCAGGACTGATTCGCTGGAGCAGGCGATCAAATACAAAGAGCAGTATTTGGATGGCGTAAAAAAAGTATTATCGGGTAATTCGCCCTCACAGTTAGATACGGTGCCGGATATACTGCCGAAAACAGATCCTACAAACGACTGACCTCTTATGGCAGACAAATCAAACCCTAACGCATTGATGCAATATGCAGGCTATGCTGCACAATTGGCCGTGGCCCTGGTGTTGGCTGTGTATGCAGGTATGTGGTTGGATAAACAAACAGGCATCCATTTTCCGATATTGATTTGGTTATTACCTTTGGTGATATTAATTGCAATGCTGATTAAAGTTGTGCGGGATACTACAAAAAAATAATATGGAGAAAGAAAATAAAAGCTGGATGATGCCCTTTGTTATTTTATATACAATAGGCGATTTGATGGCACTCTCATTATCAACCTGGATGGAAGCTCACGCAATCAATGTGTTTGTTGTGATTGGTGCCAACACACTTTTATTTTCGGTAAGTGTGTTGAATATTTTATTTCAGCAAAAAAATATGCAGAATCCTAATCCCGCCGCGGTAATACGCGGGGTAATGGCAGGTACTTTTATTAAGTTGATGGGGTTGGCCGCAGCTGCCATCATTTATCTGCTGGCTGCCGGAGAAGCAAGAAGTGTGAATGCCGTGTTTGTAGCATTGGCCTTGTACATAGCGTATACCTGGCTGGAAGTTCGCATCTCATTACGGATGAAGCCTAAGAAATAATGCCTGTATCCGAACATCCCATGCAGGCCCTCTCGGAGTTTTTGCCCGAAGGCAGTTTTGAAAAAGTGGTGCATTATATCCATCATTACAAAGTGCATCTTACTATCAGCAAACAACGTAAATCGGTATTGGGCGATTATCGCCATTCAGGCTGGGGCAGTAACCACCGCATCAGCGTAAACGGAAACCTTAACAAATACGAATTCCTCATTACGTTATTACACGAGCTGGCGCATTTGCTCACTTACGAATTACATAAGAACCGGGTAGAGCCGCATGGCAAAGAATGGAAAGCTCATTACAGCCGGTTGCTGGTAGATTTTGTGCAACACAAATTGTTTCCGAAAGAGATTGAGCAGGCATTGCAGAGATCCATCATCAACCCATCGGCCACGGCCAATGGCGAAACAGATTTGTTACTGGTATTGCGAAAATATGATCCGGTAAAAAAGCCCGGTTATCTCCACATCATTGATGTAGCCGAAGGAGCCCTTTTTCATACCGAGAATGGAAAGGTCTTTAGCAAAGGCCCCAAACGCCGTAAACGTTTTGAATGTGTAGAAGTAAAAACAGGTTTGCGCTATACCTTCAGCCCTATTACAGAGGTGCAGCTATTGCCGCAACCCGAATGATTTTGTACGGGAGATTGTTGTAGATTTAAACAAACAAACTCCGTATGAAAAAATACATCATCCTGGCTTGCCTTACCTGTATTGGGTTTACCGGTATACATGCACAAACCGCTGCTAAAAGCACACCCGTTCTCCGCCATGTAGTGCTGTTTAAATTCTTCGATAAAAGCACACCCGCCGATGTGAAAAAAATTGAAGAAACCTTTCTTGCCCTGTCGGGTAAAATTAAACTGATCAAAGATCTGGAATGGGGCGTTAACAATAGTCCGGAAAAATTGAACCAGGGGTTGACTCATTGTTTTTTCCTAAGTTTTTCATCTGAAAAAGACCGCGATGAGTACCTGGTACATCCTGCCCACAAAGATTTTGTTTCCATTGCCGGACCACATATTGATAAAGTAACGGTAGTGGATTACTGGGTGCACAAGTAAGCGCTTCCCGGAACGGATTTGAATAACGCCTGTATCAAATAATTGCTGCCATGGGTTATAAAAAAACCAGTCTCTTCCTGCTTGCCTGCTGTATGCTGACAAATATTTTTTGTCAGACACCCGCATTACAGCAGTTGGATTCATTAGCAGGTAAGTACATGCGTGCATTGAAAAGTTTGGGTGGTGAAAAAATATGGCTACATACAGACAGGCCGGTATACAGGGTAGGGGATATTATTTTTTTTAAAGGATTTGTAACAAATGCGCTTTCTGGCAAACCCTCGCGGCAAAGCCATATTCTTTTTGTAGATATGGTGGATGAGCAGGATCGTACAATAAACCATGCCATACTAAATGCTGCTCAATTTAAAACCGATGGCAGTTTTATTTTGCCGGATACCTTATCATCCGGACATTACTGGCTTCGCGCATACACAAACAAAAGCCTGCAGCAAAAGCAAGATCCTATGCATGTGCAGGCCATTTACATCATCAATTCGTTGAAGCCGGATAGTCATGATCTTTCAGTAAAAAAGAATACAACAGCTTCTATTTCTGTAGCAGACGATTCCGTGCGTGTTCAGTTTTTTCCTGAAGGAGGAACGATGGTTGGCGGCGCCAATACGTTACTCGCCATTAAAACAACCGACCAAAACGGAAAGCCGATGCCGGTATCTGGTTTTGTAAAAGACAACCAGGACTCAGTTGTTGCCAGTATTCAGACTGATAGTAGTGGCTTGGGTAAAATTCAGTTTTTCTGCTGGACATGGCGTACCTATCAATTGCATCTTACCCGTAACAATAAGCCGGCGCTTCGCTACAAATTACCTACTGTAAATCTTTTTGGAGCGCAGGTGGCAGTGATAGAGAAGGAGGGCATCAGAAGGCTGCGCGTGGTGTTGGAAGATTCTATTTTCCGGAAAGATAAAACCAGTTTTGTGCTGGGTATATCGGGCGACAGTCTTTGTTTCTCCGGTGTGGGCCGTGGCTCGTTTGATCTGGTAATTCCTGAATACCGTTTTCCAAAAGGCATTGCACATTTTTTACTGTTTGATGACCAAATGAATTTTCTGAGTGAAAGGAGTTTGTACATCCCCGGTAATGAAACAACCGTAACATTAACGAGTGACAAGCAGAATTATGTTGCACGAGAAAAAGTAAGTATAACCTTACAGGTTAGCGATGCTGCTAATAAACCGCAAGTGGCTTCCTTTATGGTTGAAGTAAATGATATTTCTCGGGAAGCTTTTTATGAACCCATAAAGCCAATGAAAACGGGGTCAGTTGACAAAACATTATCAATGGAACAATGGGATCTGTATTTGCTTACGCAACCAACAGGATTCAACCGCCAGGTACTGCCTTTGTTAAAACAAACTGCCCCCATTATTTCAGATATAGAAGAGATAGACAGCAGTTTGTACATACAAGGAAAAGTGCTGGACGATCGTAACAGACCCTTACCTAAAAAAATCATTACACTATTTGGCGATGCAAAGAATAAACTGTTTACCACCGATACCACTGATGCATATGGCAGGTTTCAATTTCCTTTTACGGCGTATGATGACAAAACAAAATTCAACCTGCAGGTAAGCGATTTTTCGGGAAGGTTGGTGGCAGCGAAAATTGACCTGGATACTTTATTGCATTATCCTAAAGTGGTTACACCTGCTGTTTTAAAACAGCGATTTATGATTGAGGAAATAGAAACCGTTCGCAAGGCTATGATCATACAATCAAAAAAAGATACGGTGTTACAAAAGCGTGGCAAAGAATGGCTGGCGGATGTTACCGTTACCGGTCTTGTGAAAAAGGATCTGGGGTATGATGTAAAAAAAAGACAAAGCCTGTTCTCTAAAATCATTCCCCCCGAAGTATTGGCAAGAATGAGTGGTAATAGTTTAGGCAATGCCATTTTCCGTGTTCCCGGTATTCATTTGCGAAATGGTTATGTAACAGTAACCGGCGGTAACTCATTCACCATTGGTGCCGCAGCAGAACCGATGGTGATTGTAGATGGGGTACCCATTTCTTCAGATACCTCTGATAAACTTTCCGGTTCAGAACCCAGTCCCGTGCTCTTGGCATTAAACCGGATTGATCCATCCACCGTTGAATTTATTGAAGTACTCACAGGACCGGAAGCCGCGATGTATGGCGTTAGGGGAGGCAATGGCGTGATCATTGTAAACACCCGCTCAAGAATGTTGCCGGATGATGCCAACAAAATAAATGGTATCCGCAATCTTGTTGTCAACGGCTTTCATGTTCCTGAAAACTTTGAACAAAGAGACTATTCCGTAAAAGAAATCCGCAACACAAAAATCCCTGATACCCGCACTTTACTATTCTGGAATGGTGATGGATTAACGGATAATGAGGGCAAAGCCAATATCTCATTCTATGCTGCAGATGCGGCTACAACCTATACAGTAACGGTTACAGGTATTACAGCTTCGGGTGTTCGTTTTCAAAAACAGTTACAGGTATCACGCAAATAAAAATGCCGGTCATAATTATAACCGGCATCTAATACAATATATAGAGCTTAATTAAGCAACTGCTTTCTTCACGAGTTCTGCTGCTTCGCTTAACTGAATGGCAGATTGTACTTTCAGTCCGCTTTCATCAATCAGTTTTTTAGCTTCTACGGCATTGGTTCCCTGCAAACGAACAATGATAGGGATATTGATATTACCCAATTTGTTGAACGCTTCAATCACACCTGCTGCCACACGGTCGCAACGTACAATACCACCAAAAATATTGATTAGTATCGCTTTCACATTCGGGTCTTTTAAAATAATACGGAAACCGGCTTCCACCGTTTGTGCATTGGCCGAACCACCTACATCCAGGAAGTTGGCTGGCTCACCACCGCTTAATTTGATCATATCCATGGTAGCCATGGCCAAACCGGCACCATTTACCATACAACCCACATTGCCATCCAGTTTTACAAAATTCAGGTTGTATTGGCCTGCTTCTACTTCTGTGGGATCTTCTTCGGTTACATCTCTCAGCGCAGCAATATCCGGATGACGCATTAATGCATTGTCATCAATATTCATCTTGCAATCCACCGCAATCATTTTATCATCACTGGTTTTGAACAGCGGGTTAATTTCCACCATGCCGCAATCCAGTCCTGTATAGGCATTGTACAGATTGGTTACAAATTTCACACAGCTTTTAAAAGCTTCGCCGCTCAGGCCCAGATTGAATGCAATTTTTCTTGCCTGAAAGCCCTGTAACCCACCACCCGGGTGAACCCATTCTTTAAATATTTTATCAGGTGTGTTATGCGCTACTTCTTCAATATCCATACCACCTTCTGTGCTATACATCACCACGTTCATGCCTTTGGCACGATCCAGCAGGATAGAGAGGTAAAATTCTTTTACGGGGTTAGGGCCGGGATAGTACACATCCTGTGCCACCAGTATTTTATTCACTTTTTTACCTTCGGCACCGGTTTGAATGGTTACCAGGGTACCACCAAGGATATTCTTGGCAATGGTCGTCACATCTTCCAGGCTCTTTCCTACAGCCACGCCTCTTTGTTCAGTGCCTACAATTTTACCTTTTCCACGGCCACCGGCATGAATTTGTGCCTTGATAACGGCAAAATTATTACCCGTTTGGGTTTTAATCTGGCGGTAAGCCTCTTCGGCCGCCATTACCGTATCTACGGCAATGCCTTCCTGAACGGGAACATGGTATTTTTTCAGTAATTCCTTAGACTGGTATTCGTGGAGATTCATGCGGAAAAAATTTTTGCGAAGATAAGTGAAACTGTTATTCAGAATTGATCATAATTATTATTGTTGTAACATTAAATCTCCTATTTTTATCCCTGATACCTATACTTAAACTGAGTTAAACACACACATTATGAAAAAAGCAATCGTAGCATTAGCAGGCATAGCCTTGTTAACGGGTCTGTATTCTTTCGCCCCGAAAACTGAAAAGAAAGACGCTTCCTTAACAGTAGATGCAGCCAAAAGCCGTGTTGACTGGGTAGGAACCAAAAAATCTGATTTCCATACCGGTTTCTTTCCTTTGAAAAGTGGTACTGTAACCGTAGACGCTGGTAAACTGAAAGGTGGAAAGTTCGTGATCGATCTGGCCAATCTGAAAGTGACAGATGCGGCAGGCGACAGATTAACCGGTCACCTGAAATCTGCTGATTTCTTTGATGTAGCTAAATTTACAGAAGCTACCTACGAAATCACAGGAGTAACCTATACCGATGCCAGCACTGCTGATGTAACCGGTAACCTGACTGTAAAAGGTGTTTCTGTTCCTGTGAAATTGAAAGCCATGATCCGTAACTCTGACGACAAAGGATTTTTTGCCCAGGCTTTCTTAAGCTTAGACAAAACATTGGTTGGTATTACGTATGGTGCAGGTAATGTATCTAACGATGTTCAGTTAGCTATTCACCTGTTTGCAAAATAATTTTGAAATGATTTTTTATAAAAAGCATTGGCCATTGGTCAATGCTTTTTTTGTGCTGCAAAAGAGCGATTCCATTATCTTGCTTTGCAAAAGATAGTCATGTCTAAAATTGAGATTGCATCTGTAAAGCCTATTCACTTGGCAGAGGGGTATACTGCAAGGATTGTTCATACGGAACACATGACGTTTTCTTTTCTGGATGTGAAAGCAGGAGCGGCTTCTGCTGAGCACTCGCATCCACAGGAGCAGGTGGCAATGCTAACAGAAGGAGAGTTTGAATTAACGATACAAGGTGTGCCCGTAAGGTTTGGTCCGGGTAGTATGATAGTGATTCCTCCCAATGTGCGGCATTCCGGTTTGGCCATTACCGATTGCAAACTGATGGATGTATTTACACCGGTAAGAGAAGATTTCAGAACACTGCAACAAAAGTAGGATTTACAATAGTGTTGTATTCTTCGTGCCCCTTTGTGTCTTCGAGTCTTAGTGGCAAAAAAAGAACCGCTAAGACGCTTAGGCACTAAGGGGCACGAAGTTCAAATTTTAAAATAGGTTAATCAACAATAAACTGAACAAACCATGTCAAAAATAAAAGTGGATTCTATTGAAGCAAAACAATTGATTGATGGTTATCTCGCCCGTTTTATCCATACAGATCATATGACTTTTTCTTTTGTGGATGTGGTAGCAGGCAAAACCTTGCCCAAACATTCGCATATGAATGAACAGGTATCTATCATGCTCGAAGGAGAATTTGAATTAACGCTTGATGGAAAGCCCATTCGTTTTGGCCCGGGAGAAGTGATTATAATTCCTTCCAACGTAAAACATTCCGGGTTAGCGGTTACAGATTGTAAAATACTGGACGTGTTTAATCCTGCAAGAGAAGATTACAGGAGGTTGGGAGGGGAGATAATATCGAATATCGAGTGATGAATGTCGAATGTTGAAGTGAATGATAGCATTTAAAAATCCCGTTCCAATGGAACGGGATTTTTAAATAAAAAATACTTCGACATTCATCACTCGATATTCAATATTCGGCTACGCCGACGCTTTCATCTTCCTGATCTCTTCGGTCAGTTTTGGAACCACTTCAAACAGATCGCCTACAATCCCATAATCAGCCGCTTTAAAAAACGGTGCTTCCGGATCTTTATTAATTACTACTATCACTTTACTTCTGTTCACCCCCGCCAAATGCTGAATGGCTCCTGAAATGCCCAGGGCAATGTATAAATTAGGAGCTACCTGAACACCGGTTTGTCCTACGTGCTCATGGTGTGGTCTCCAATGCGCATCACCCACCGGCCGGCTACAGGCGGTGGCGGCATGCAATTCTTTGGCAAGATCCAGCAATACACCCCAATTCTCCGGACCTTTTAATCCACGGCCACCACTTACTACAATGTCGGCTTCGGTTAAGGGAACTTCTCCGCTTACTTTGTTAACCGCGGTTATTTTTATTTTGGAAGCATCCACGGCAACAGTCAATGGGGCAACGGTTGCGGTTCCTTCACCGGCAACGGTTTGGTAACTGTTGGGGTTGAGGGAAATAACTTTGATGGGGGAACTGATGCTTACATTGGCAAACGCCTTACCGGAGAAAACGGTTTTCTTCACCACAAAACCATTGCTAGTATCGGGCAGTGCACAGGCACCTGAAACAATACCTGCCTGCAAACGTGCTGCTACACGTGCTGCAACAGCTTTACCGGTTTGGTTATGCGAGAAAACCACAACGTTGGCACCACTGGTTGTAACGGCTTCTGCAATTACTTTGGCATACAATTGCGCATCCACATGGTTAAGGGTTTCATTGGCTACCTGGTGTACTTTGGTAACACCGTATTTGCCCAAGGCACTTAAATCATCATTCACCGTGCCGAGTACCAATGCTTCTGCCGATGTACCCATTTGTTTGGCAACCTGTGCACCATAGGTAAGTACTTCGTAAGAAGCTTTCTTAATATGGCCTTCTGTTTGATCAACGAATATTAAAACTGACATAAGTCGGATTTTGACATTTTATAAAATACTGGTTTGTCTATAGACCATAGTCCATGGACCATGGTCTATGGACTATTATTTACTACTGCTGCTTAAAGAACTATCTGTACAAGTGTGCGACGCAACTCAAGTTGAAAGATGGTATGCAGCCGGATTCATAAACTCCAGACTCCAGACTACTAACTCCAGACTTCTTACTCTATATCGCCTTCGCTTCCTCGTGTAACAACCTAACCAACTCCGCCACATTATCCGGGCTCACTAATTTAACACCTGCTTTGGCTGGTGGTAATTCAAAACTAACCACACTGGTTAAGGCATTGATGGCTGCGGGTTCTACTACCTGTAAGGGTTTGGTGCGGGCTGCCATAATACCGCGCATATTGGGAATACGTTGTTCGGCCACCCCTTTCTGGCAACTTACCACAACGGGTAAACCCACTTCAGCCACTTCTTCTCCGCCTTCAATTTCGCGGGTAATGGTGGCGGTACTGCCGTTGAGTTCAAATAAAGTGGCCAGAGAAATATACGGTGCATCCACCAGTTCGGCCACCATGCCACCAATGGAAGAACCATTGTAATCAATGGCTTCTTTACCGGTGAAAATGATAGCGTAGTTTCCTTTTTTGGCTACTTCGGCTATTTGTGCCGCGATGAAATAACTATCGGTACTGTCGGCGTTAACACGAATGGCTTCATCGCCACCCAGTGCCAGTGCTTTACGAATTACCGGATCGCAATCGGCACCACCTACGGTGATGAGGTGAATGGTAACCGATGCATCTTTTTCTTTTAATTCAATGGCACGCACCAGTGAATACCACTCGTCGTAAGGATTGATGATCCACTGAACGCCGGCCTCGTCAAACTTCGTATTGCCATTGGTAAAAGCAATTTTAGAAGTGGTATCCGGTGTTTTGCTGATACACACAAGAATTTTCATAACACAAAAGTTTAATCGTTTTATTTAGTTGCATAAACAACTATTAGCAAATATAGGAAGGTTTTGAGAGTGGCAAAGTTTTTGGGAAAAAAAGTCTGGAGACTAAGTCTGGAGTTAGAAGTCTGGAGACTGGAGTTAGGGTTTTATAAGCGTCCATTCCATAAACTGACTTCTAACTTCAGTCTCCAGACTTCTAACTTTCCTCCCCTACCTTTACTCCATGGACCGCATCACTAAAATCAAGGATTTTCTGATTAGCTCACCTGCTGATAACTTCCTGCGTCATGCACTGGCATTGGAGTA
The DNA here is from genome assembly GCA_943372845.1 of Chitinophaga pinensis. Classification (GTDB taxonomy): domain Bacteria; phylum Bacteroidota; class Bacteroidia; order Chitinophagales; family Chitinophagaceae; genus Sediminibacterium; species Sediminibacterium pinensis_K. Next base: position 40,869 of record CALSAD010000017.1, read on the forward strand.
CCTGAAAATAGGGGAGGATGTGTTGGCCCGAGAATTGTTTGAAGCCATTTTAACTGAATCACCCGACTATATCGGTTCCTATTATCATCTGGCCAAATTGCTGGAAAAAATGCAACAAACCCCATTGGCCATTGAATGGTACGAGAAGGGAATGGCTGCTGCAAAAAAAGCAGGTGACAACCATGCGTATAGTGAGTTGCAGGGGGCGTATGAAGAACTTGTTTATTAATTCAAAATTCAAAATTCAAAATTCAAAAGTCAAAATTTAAAAAAACAAAAGGAAACTTCTTTTTTGAATTTTTACTTTTGACTTTTGAATTGTCAAATAGATTGCCTTATGATCACACAACGCTACGATGCGGTTACATACAAAACACCAACCGGTTCAACACTTAGCTGTAAGGGCTGGGTACAGGAAGCAGCTTTGCGGATGTTGCTGAACAATTTAAATCCGGACGTGGCCGAGCGGCCGGATGATTTGATTGTATATGGTGGGAGAGGAAAAGCAGCCAGAAATTTTGAGAGTCTTGATCTCATCATCAAAGCACTGAAAGATCTTGAAGAAGATGAAACACTGCTGATACAGAGTGGTAAGCCGGTTGGTATTTTGCGAACACATAAAGATGCGCCCCGTGTTTTACTATCCAATTCGCAACTGGTTCCCAAATGGGCCACCTGGGAACATTTTACCGAGCTGGAGAAAAAAGGATTGATGATGTACGGACAAATGACTGCCGGAAGCTGGATCTATATTGGCTCGCAGGGCATTGTGCAGGGTACGTATGAAACTTTTGCAGCAGTGGCCGATAAACATTTTGGCGGCTCACTAAAAGGCACCTTAAGTATAACCGCAGGATTGGGTGGTATGGGTGGGGCACAACCCTTATCAGTAACAATGTGTGATGGGGTTTGTTTGATTGCCGAGGTTGAGGAATGGCGCATCGACAAACGACTGGAAACAAAATACCTTGATGTTAAGTATACAAATATTGATGAAGCCATAGACCGCGCACTGGATGCGAAAGCCAACAAGCAGGCATTGAGTATTGGCGTGTTAACAAATGCGGTTCAGTTATTGCAGCGTTTGATAGAAAGAAATATCCCGATAGATGTATTAACCGACCAGACCTCGGCCCATGATCCGTTGATTGGGTATGTGCCACATACTTTATCCAATGCAGAAGCCAATGTATTGCGTGATCAAAACCCGGATGCCTACATTGCCTTGAGTTATGATAGTATGAAACTGCATGTGGAACTGATGCTCGAATTGCAAAAGCGCGGTGCCATTACATTTGATTATGGAAATAATTTGCGGGCCCGGGCAGAGGAACATGGATTGAAAAATGCATTTGATTTTCCGGGTTTTGTACCGGCCTATATCCGTCCACTATTTTGTGAAGGCAAGGGGCCCTTTCGCTGGGCTGCATTAAGTGGTGATCCTGCAGATATTGCGGTTACGGATGAACTTATTATAAACATGTTTCCTGAAAACAAAAGCCTGCAACGCTGGATGAAAATGGCGCGCGAAAGAATTGCTTTTCAGGGATTACCTGCACGCATTTGCTGGCTGGGTCAGGGTGAGCGGGAAAAAGCGGGTCTCGCCTTTAATGAACTGGTAAGAACCGGGAAAGTAAAAGCGCCCATCGTTATTGGAAGAGATCACCTCGATACCGGCTCGGTAGCCTCACCCAACCGCGAAACAGAAGCCATGCTGGATGGAAGTGATGCAGTGGCCGATTGGCCGGTGTTGAATGCATTGGTGAATACAGCCGGCGGTGCCAGTTGGGTAAGTTTGCACCACGGTGGCGGCGTGGGTATGGGGTACAGTATTCATGCAGGTATGGTAATTGTAGCAGATGGAACCGATGATGCCAAAGCCAGAATTGCCCGTGTATTACGGAATGATCCGGGTATGGGGGTGATACGCCATGCAGATGCGGGATATGATATTGCTCTGGATACGTTGCGTAAGCATCATTTATCTATCATTGATCGGTTAAAATAATGCAATACAATTAAAACAGTTATTTTCATCTCTGTTTCAGTTTAAAGAATAGGTTCTATACATGAGAAAAATCCCCCTGTTGTTGTTGCTGCTTGCAGCTGTTGGTTCTTTGCATGGCCAGAAAACAGGGCAGGCAAGAATTGATTCACTGCTAAAAGTATTACCCACTATTACAGACGACACATCTAAAGCAAAGTTACAGATTGATATCGCTAATCTTTACTCGAACAGTAACCCATCCGAAGGTATCCGGTTTGGCGAAATGGCTAAGGAATTGTCTGAGAAGAAATCCTTTTCCCGCGGGTTAATGGATGCCTATAATGTTATCGGACTAAATCTTAAGACCAAAGGCGATTTTCAGAAATCCATCGGTTACCACGAGAAAGCTTTGGCTATTGGAGAAGCCCTGAAAGATAAAAGAGCCATTGCAGTTGCATTGGGTAATTTAGGATCCAATTATTTATACCAGGGACTTTATCCAAAATCACTTGAGCACTACCTGAAAGCATTGCGCCTGAACGAAGAACTGGATAATACATCGGCCATCGCTTCTAATATTGGTAATATCGGAAACGTGTATTCTTATTTGAAAGAGTATGATAAATCGCTCTACTATTATGAGCGTGCTATCCGGTCTTACGAAAAGCTGGGCAGCCAAAATGGTATTGCGGCTTATACAGGTAATGCAGGATATATTTATCTCTACCAGAATAAATTCGATAAAGCCATTGAGTACATCAGCCGTGCATTACAGATCAATGAAGCCATTGGAAACATCAATGGTATCGCCGGTAATTCGCAGGGTATTGGCAGGGTTTACCAAACACAGCACAATTATGTAAAAGCCATTGTATATTATGAGAAGGCTTTGCAGATGGGAGAAAAACTGGGCAATAAAATATCCATTGCACAAAACCTGATTACCATTGGGGAAGTATACCTGCAGGCTGCTAAAGACAGCATGCCTTCTCCATTTGCAGGCGAACTGGCTACCCGAAAAGGACTACTCGCTAAAGCATTGGAAAATACAAATCGTGCTGTGAGCATACGCAAAGAAGTAAAAGATTACAACGGATTGAATTTTGCGTACGATACCAAATCAGATATTGAAATGCAGATGGGCGATGCCATTGCAGCACTGGCTTCCTACAAAGAACATATTGTGTACCGAGATAGTGTATTTAACACAGAAAAAACGCGTGAGATCAATCGTCGTGAATTGCAATATGAGTTTGGTAAGCGGGAAGATTCTATCCGTTACCAACAAGTATTGACGAATAGTAAACTGGAAAAACAGGAATTACTAAGCAAAGAGCAACAACAGTTATTACTGTTGAACAAACAGCAATTATTACTAGTAAGCAAAGAGAAAGATCTGCAGCGCCTTACTTATCTGCAAAAGCAAGCCGATCTGCAGCGAGAAAAAGAACAACAGGCATTGTTGCTTGAAAAAAATACGTTGCAGGCAAAATTGTCAAAAGATGCCAGTGATAAAAAAATTGCAGACCAGCAGGTACAGATCAGTTTTGATAAAAAAGTAAGGATATTACTTGCAGCAGGAATGGGGATGCTGGTGCTGATTGCTTTTCTGGTTTGGTATAACCAGCAAAAAACAAAACGGTTGAACCAGATCATTGGTAAACAGAAAACAGAACTGGAAGAACTGGGGTATGTTAAGGATAGAATTTTTGGTGTGGTAAGCCATGATATGCGCTCACCGGTAAATAGCTTATTGTCTTTTATTGATATTCTGGAAGATGCAGACATTCCTGCCGATACATTACGCGTATACGCGGCCACATTAAAAAATCAGTTACAGCATACTTCTGTGTTGATGGAAAATTTATTGAACTGGGCTTCCAGCCAGATGAAGGGCTTTACACCCAAAATAGAAGCTGTTATGGTAAAGCAATTGGTGGAGGATACGGCAGCTGTTTTACAAAAGCAGGCCGGAGAAAAAAGCATACGCATTACCAACCAGTGTTCAGACGCCCTGGTTGTATGGGCAGATAGAAATATGCTGGCACTGGTTATCCGTAATACCATCAGTAACGCCATTAAATTTACTCCAGTGAATGGGCTGATAGAAGTGAATGCATTGCAACAGCAAGAGAAGATTCAGATTTCCATAACTGATAACGGTACCGGTATGCCTGTTGAAAAAGTAACTGCTTTTAATGATCCGGTGTATCTCCAATCCATCGATACCAAACGTGGTACCGCCGGTGAATCAGGAACTGGTCTCGGACTTTTGTTATGCAAAACGTTTACCGCCTTAATGAAAGGAAGCATAGCAGTAAAAAGTAAGGAAGGAAAGGGTAGTGTATTTACATTGGAGCTGCCCAATGCTGCCTGATGGGATTTGGGGATGATCCAGAAAAAAGAAAAGCCGCAGATTCACAGATTTCTTAATCTGCGAATCTGCGGCTAAAAAAACCTTCAACATTCGAAATTCCTTGTTCGATATTCAAAATTCCTCAGCTTCCTCTTGATCCGCCAGTTTTAATCGGTTTCTTACCGCCCCCCATCGCTTTAGCCGCATTGGGTTTGGCAATGAATTTTGAACCCTGCAATCCGCCCTTGGGGCCTTTGTTGCCGGGTTTGCCATCGTTTTTATTGTTTACCGGTAGTGCCATATACAATTATTTTAAGTTTACAATCAAAGTGGTAAGGTAATTAGTTTTTTGCGATTGACCAATTCGGGGTATGGGTGATCGAGATGCAAATGATATTTGCGTGTTAAAAATCATACAGAATATGTCACCAGTTCCTCAACCGCGCCTTTGCGCCTTTGCGAGAAAACAAATCTCACGCAAAGGCGCAAAGACGCAATTGTACGAGAAGATTGTATCTTAGTCATCATTCAAAAACGAACTATGGGAAAAGGCAGACTGGAAGCTTTTAGTGATGGCGTTATGGCCATTATTATTACTATTATGGTATTGGAAATGAAGGTTCCGCACGGGGATGATTGGGCAGCACTAAAACCCCTGTACCCGGTATTCCTAAGTTATGTACTGAGTTTTATTTACATCGCTATTTACTGGAATAACCACCATCACCTGATGCAGGTAACCCATAAAATTGATGGCAAAGTAATGTGGGCCAATAATCATTTATTATTTTGGTTATCACTCATGCCTTTTGCTTCTGGTTGGATGGGCGAAAATCATTTTACAGCATTACCTACAGCTGTTTTTGGAATCGTGTTATTTATGGCTGGTGTGGCATATTATATTTTGGAACAATTGCTGCTGCGGTTACATGGAAACGAATCAACAATGGCCCGGGCATTGGGTACTGATCTGAAAGGGAAATTATCTGTGGTTATTTATGCGGTTGCCATCGGTTTGGCTTTTGTTCATACGTGGATCAGTCTTGCTCTGTATACACTCGTTGCCATCATCTGGCTGATGCCTGATAAAAGAATTGAAAATAAAATAGCAGAGGAACAAAAATAATTTTCTTTCTGAAGCCTTTTATCTCTTGGTGTAGCGTACATTCGAAATTTTTCAACGCAGAAATCAGTCTAAACGCTTCATTAATTCGTCATCAATTTTTTTGAACAGATGATAGGGTTTATACACCCGCCAGTCAGGCAGTTCCATTAGTTCAATATAGTAATTGAGTTTCTTTTTCCTGAAATCCTGTTGCGTAGCTTCGGGCATGTTCAGGGATACGATCCATCCATTCTGCTCACTTACGTCCTCATACCATTCCTGGTAATACTCTTTATCGCTGCTGTGAAAATTGAGTACGTTTTCTGTAACAAGTATGTATTTGTAGATACCTTGCTTATACAGCAGATCCATGATCTCCCGCTTCAGTTCCATGATATCATTCTCTATTGCATCATTCCACTCACCCAGTAATTCAATAATGCAGAAGTTGAGTTCGTAATCAACATAAATAATTTTCATGTACAGCGTTCTGCTGCCAAAATCATCCCATTGCGGATGGATATAATAATTGTACACGGTTTGTGAAAACTCAAACTCGCTGTACTTTCTTCCAAAAAAAGGGGAGCGCGGATCTTCTTCCGCTATGTAAATATGCCGCCAGTTATAAAAAGGTTCTATATCATGCATACACTATCCTAAGGGGCAGAAGCAGCTTCCACCGCTTTTTTTACACTGCCGTGTTTTAACAAGAGGTCTTTTGCTTTTTCATAATCCGCAAGCGACAAACCATCCATCACCATTTTTACGCCACGGTCAACCAGTTTTACATTACTCAACTGCATGTTCACCATTTTGTTATCTTCTACACGTCCCAGTTGTATCATCACACTGCTGGAGATCATGTTTAAAACTAATTTCTGCGCAGTGCCACTTTTCATACGGGTACTGCCGGTGATAAATTCAGGTCCTACCACCACCTCTACCGGAAAGTCGGCTGCTTCCGAAACCGGTGAATTTGGATTACAACTGATGCTTCCGGTTATGATACCTCTTTTGCGGCATTCTTTCAATGCACCAATTACATATGGCGTGGTACCACTGGCCGCAAGGCCCAGCACCACATCTTTATCACTGATAAAATGTTTTTGAAGATCTGCCCATCCTTCTTCCCAACTGTCTTCTGCAAATTCTACAGCCTGTGTTATCGCTTTTTCGCCTCCCGCAATCAAACCAATCACCAAACCATAGGGTACACCAAATGTAGGTGGACATTCACTTGCATCCACAATACCCAAACGGCCACTGGTGCCGGCACCTATGTAAAATAAACGACCACCCGCAAGCATTTTATCGCTGATGGCAGATACCAGTTTTTCTATTTGCGGAATGGCTTTGTTTACCGCATCAGGCACGGTGCGGTCTTCCTGGTTGATGTTCTGGAGTAGCTCCAGTATCGACATATTCTCCAGATGACGGTAAGTAGAAGCCTGCTCGGTTACTTTCATAAATGCTGACATACCATTTGTTTATCGGTGATACGCTAATAATCCCTGCATCGGTGCTTTGATCACAGTACCCAATTCCAGTTCATAAGTGCTGCAAAGGTCTTTCAATACATCTCTAAAACCAAATGCAATACTGCCGATGAAATGAATGGGGAGGGTCCAGCTTTCACGGTATTTGTATAAATGGGTGAAGAAGAAATCATTCAATCCGTCTTCAATAATATTTTCAATCATATAATGGCCGCGATTCTCTGCCAAAAAAATGGCATAAGATGCCAAATACCTGTTGGCCAGCGGCTGTTTGTACACATGATCAAGTATTTCAATATTAGAAACAAGGAAGCGTTTCTCAAATCTTGCCCTTAGTTCCTCATCAAATGTATTGTATAAGTAATACTGCACTACTTTTTTACCCAGATAGGCGCCGCTACCTTCATCGCCCAGTATGTAGCCGATACCGGGACTATTCTTCACAATTTTTTTTCCATCATAATAGCAGGAATTGGAGCCGGTACCTAAAATACAGGCAATGCCTTTTTGTTTGCCGCACAAAGCCCTGGCGGCTGCCAACAGATCGGTCTGTACTTCAATTTTGGCTTTCGGGAAGAGTTTTTTCAACACTTTTTTAACCACCGCCGCATTATCCTGATTGCTGAGGCCGGTTCCGTAAAAATGGAGCTGATCTATGGTGGTTTGCTTTAGTTTGGGTAAGAGTTCTTTGCTCAGCAAGGCCGTAATCTGGTCTGCATTCAAAAAATAGGGGCTGATACCCTGTGTACGTATGGTTTTGTGCTTTTTACCCTGCACCAGCCGCCATTCGCATTTGGTAGCACCACTGTCTGCAATCAATATTACTGGCATAAGCTGGGGTTAAGAGTAAGGTGCAATCTATGCAATGCGAATGTACAATAAGTATCAAATAATCGGCATATTATACCATGGGGATCTCACATTAAATTATCACCGGATACATCCATTCATCCCAAATGCCAAACCTTTGCGGGCATTCGAACTTTAATGTAGATATTTGCGTTTATTCTACGCTGATTTTGAAGCATTACAAATATGGGAAGTAAAAAATTACAAGTTTGGCTACCGGTACTCTTTGCCGTAGTGATGGTGATAGGGATGATGATTGGTTACCAGTTGAAAGACAAAACCCTTGGGAGCCGTTTTTTTAATCTTAACCGAAGAACTTCCCTTCAGGAATTGGTGGAACTGGTGAAAGGGAAATATGTAGATAAAGTTTCTGTAGACAGTATTAACCAGGTTGCTGCCACTGAATTGTTATCACATCTCGATCCACATTCTGTATACATCCCCGCCGATCACCTGAAAGAAGTGAATGAAGAACTGATGGGCAATTTTCAGGGTATTGGGGTTGAGTTTCAGATTTTGGATGATACAGTAAATGTAATGCATGTAGTTGCCGATGGTCCTTCGGCCAAAGCGGGACTCATGGTGGGCGATAAAATGCTGCTGGTAAACGATAGTATTCCTATCGCAGGCAATAAAATTACTTCTGATAAAATTCGTGGCTTGTTGCGCGGCCCGGCTGATACACGCGTAAAACTGAAATTATTGAGGGGCAATACTACTAAAGACGTGCAGATCAGTCGTGGAGTGATTCCTGTTTCACCGGTAGATGCTGCGTATATGATCACCCCGGTTACCGGGTATCTCCGCATCAACAAATTTGCAGAACGCACCTATGAAGCTTTTATGCAAAGCATGGAAAAACTGCAGAAGCAGGGTATGACACAATTGGTGCTTGATCTGCGCGGAAATGGTGGAGGACTAATGAAAGAAGCAACAGACATTGCAGATGAATTTTTAAGTGGAGATAAACTTATCGTATATACGGAAGGCGAACATGTGCAGCGTTTTGATTATGTATGCAAAAGGGATGGCATTTTTGAAAAAGGCAAACTGGAAGTATTGATTGATGAAGGCACCGCCTCTGCCAGTGAAGTATTGGCTGGTGCATTGCAGGATTGGGACAGGGCCACTATTATTGGTCGCCGATCTTTTGGTAAAGGATTGGTGCAGCAACAGTTTCAGTTAAGTGATGGCAGCGCGGTTAGGTTAACCATTGCCCGTTACTATTCTCCGCTTGGAAGAAATATCCAGAAATCATATAGCAAAGGAAAGGCGGAATACGAAGAAGAACTAAGCTCCCGTTTTCATAACGGGGAAGTGGTAAAGGGAGATACATCCAAGCCCAGCGGAAAATCCTACAAAACACCCGGTGGCCGCATAGTGTATGGCGGTGGTGGTATAACGCCTGATGTGTTTGTACCCTTCGATACCATGCGCATGGATCCGGCTTACCTGAAAATGCTGTATAAAGGAACCATCGGTAATTTTGTTTACCACTACTATATTCAAAACAGAAGCTACTTTGATGGTATCAAATCGCCCACAGAACTGGTTCAGAAATTTGTACCGGCACAAAAAGAGTGGGAGGGACTGGCTGTTTATGCAAAAAGAGATTCTATTAACCTGAGTACGGTTAATCCAAAAGCAAAAGAAGAAGTATTGAGAAGGATACAGGCAATGATGGGCAGGCAGATCTGGCGTACAGAGGGATATTATGAGGTAACCAACCGCACAGATGTAACAGTACAAAAAGCTTTGTTGGGCAAGTAATGAAACCAATGATCCAAAAGGGAAAGAGATTTATTTTTTTCTTATTAGATTGCGCCCGGTTTCGATAGCAACCATTTAAAATTAACCAGTATTATGACAATTGAACAGTTCAAAGAATTAACCTTAGAAGCCAAACTGAAAGAACTGAAGTATTCAGGTGAATTATTGGGTTCTTACGAACGTAATAACGAGAACGGAGGTCCTAAAACTCCCGGTGATATCTATGCGTTGTACGATTTCTGGGTATACCTGAGCGATGATGAAGAAACCATTGTTCCTTCCAGAAGAAATCCGTTACCTGCGGTAGAAGAAGAAGAGTAAACCATTTCTACACCATGATGGTTCAACCGGTTTCTCTGGATGTTATTTCCGGTAAAACTGCAATGGATGAACTGTTGCTGCAATATTTTACCTGATCCCCTTTCGAGGGGATTTTTTATAGGGAAGCCCGGAGTGTAAGTGAAAAGGGAATTTCAATATGCTGCAGCGATTGGTTCAGTATCAATTCTGCGGTCTTTTGCCCCATCATCTCAAAATCAGAAGAAATAGTGGTGATACCATTGAGGATGATTTTTTTTAAGGGCGTTTCATTGTAGGAAATCACGCCAACATGTTTACCCGGTTTTAGTTTGGTAGCCAGTATTTTTTCGAGCAGTATCACCAGGTCATCTTCCATCAGGTTAATATAAGCTTCTCCTTCTTTAATAGGCTCATTGGCAATATGGTGTACCACTTTGTACGCAAAAGCATACTGCTGGCAAAAACGGGTAAAGCTTTTTAGTATTTCCTGCGGATGATAGGTATTAACCGGTACAATTATTTTAATGGTATGGTATTTGGCTAATTGTGGTAATGCCTTTTCCAGTGCGCCATAAATATCTTTTTCAAAATTTTCATATACAGCCCCATACTTTCCTTCAATACCCGTTACCAGTTTGTCAAGCAGAATCAACTTTTCCTTGGGTAACTGGTTCATTACTTCCGCTGCATTTTCGCCACCTTCCAGAAAATGCGGGATGATCACATAATGCGAATAATCTTTCTGTGCATTTTGTAACAGGCGTTTAAAGAAATCAAAATCATTGTTGTAGATATAAAAATCGATGGAAGCCAGTTCGCCAAGGGATGCTACCAACGCATCATAAATAATTTTTTTGTGCGGACTGAGTTTATTAAACAACAAAAATATTTTTCGCTTTTGTTTCAGGTTCGTCTCTTTTACAAAATAGCCCTTACCCGGTACCGAACCCAGTACACCAATCTTCTTTAAATATTTATAACTCTTCTCCGCGGTATCTCTCGCAATTTCAAATTCAAAACTCAGTTCGTTAATGGAGGGTAGTAATTCTTCTTTTTTCAGTTTGCCATCGCCAATGGCTTTAATGATGGAATGCGCCAATTGCAGGTACTTCGGCGTAGCCGAATAATAATCGATGAACAGGTGCTGGAAAATACTTTTCTTTTTCATGGTATCCCTGCTGGTTGCAATCAGTCAAACTTACGCAATAGGCGATGGCTTTGTGCTTTCACATCCTTTTTTTTAACTGTTACACGGAAAACTTTGTTTCATAAGCAAGGCATTGATGGGCTCCGGCCCTTACCATGACAGTGCATGACGGAAACCCTCTTCAGAAAGATAACTTTGAAAATAGTATCTTACTTTCTGCTTAGCCATCAAGAAAAAATCACACAATGGGTATTCTACTGGGTGTTATATTCCATTTTATCGGCGGGTTTGCGTCTGGTAGTTTTTATATGCCCTATCAAAAAGTAAAAGGCTGGCGCTGGGAAAGCTTCTGGATCGTTGGCGGACTTTTCTCCTGGCTTATTGTGCCACCCATAGCTGCTTATCTGACCATTCCGGGTTTTGCAGACATCATCAGAAGCAGTTCCTCACAAATACTGGGTACTGTTTTTTTAATGGGACTACTTTGGGGTATCGGTGGATTAATGTATGGACTGGGTGTACGTTACCTCGGCATGAGCCTCGGTAATTCGGTGATACTTGGTTTTTGTTCTGCTTTTGGGTCATTGATTCCTGCTATTTATTATAACTATGTTCCCACACCCGGAAAAGAAAAGCAAACGCTTGATTTTATGTTGCACAACACAGGCGGACAATGGGTGCTGATCGGCGTATTGGTATGCATCATCGGTATTGCCATCTGCGGTCGTGCCGGTATGATGAAAGAAAAAAATCTTACTGAAGAAGTAAAAAAAGAAAGTGTAAAAGAATTCAGTCTGGTAAAAGGATTGATCATTGCCACCATATCCGGGATACTCAGTGCCTTCTTTAATTTTGGTATTGAAGCCGGTAAACCCATGGCAGAAATAGCCAATGCCAACTGGCAGGCAACGAACCCGGGAGAAGGTAATTTTTTATTTCAGAACAATGTAATTTTTGTGGTGATACTTTGGGGTGGGCTCACTACTAATTTTATCTGGTGTATGATTTTGAATAGCAGAAACAAATCCTTTGGCGATTATACCAATCAGCAAACACCTTTATTTAAAAACTATCTCTTCAGTGCCATAGCAGGAACTACCTGGTTTTTACAATTCTTTTTTTATGGCATGGGCGAAAGTAAAATGGGCAATGGTGCCAGCTCATGGATCCTGCATATGTCGTTCATTATTTTAGTAGCCAATATGTGGGGTATACTTTTAAAAGAATGGAAGGGGGTAAGTGCTGCAACCAGAACTACCATTATACTGGGTATTGCAACTATCATTGCCTCTGTTTTTATTGTCGGGTATGGTAATTCTTTACCTAAATAATCAATAACCTAATTGCGAATAGTGAATAGCGAAAAAAAATACAGACACGTAAGTTATTTATGGGACGAAGCCACTGCCGCATCCATGGCAGGAGATGAAGTGGCCTTGCTCATCTATCGTTCCAATTTATTAGGGGCCGATCTCAGGCTCACCAATTATGGTGGTGGAAACACTTCCTGTAAAGCCATGGCCAAAGATCCACTCACCGGAAAAGAAACAGAAGTGATGTGGGTGAAAGGAAGTGGCGGCGATCTGGGTACACTCAAAGCAAACGGTCTGGCTGCATTGTATGTAAACAGGTTACACAGCCTGCAACAGATATACAAGGGAATAGAACAGGAAGATGCGATGGTAGAATTGTTTAACCACTGCATTTTTGATCTCACTTCAAAAGCGCCATCCATCGATACACCACTGCATGGCTTTCTTCCTTTCAAACACATTGATCACCTGCATCCCGATGCGGCCATTGCCATTGCTGCTGCAAAAGATGGAAAGAAGATCACACAGGAATTATTCAAGGGTAGTATTGGTTGGGTTGACTGGCAAAGACCCGGCTTTGATCTCGGCCTTCAATTAAAAGCCTGCCTCGAAGCCAATCCTGGTATCCGAGGTATTATGCTGGGTTCGCATGGTTTATTTACCTGGGGTAAAACCGCTTATGAAAGTTATGTAAATACACTGGAGGTAATTGAACAATGTGCCGACTATATTGAAACAGCAGTAGCTAAAAATAATGCTGTTTTTGGGGGAGCAAAAATTTCTTCTTTGCCGATAGAAAAAAGACTCCAACAGGCTGCGGCACTGGCTCCTGTATTGCGCGGGTTCTGTTCTTCACAAACAAAAATGGTGGGACATTTTACGGATGATGAACGTGTACTGAATTTCATCAATTCAAATGATCTTGACAGACTCGCACCAATGGGTACTTCCTGCCCCGATCATTTTTTGCGTACTAAGATCAGTCCACTGGTTTTGTCTTTATCTCCTGATGAGGATCTGAGCAATATACCAGCAATCAAAGAAAAATTATTGCCCGCTTTCAGCGCCTACCGGAAAATGTATGGCGAGTATTACACCACGTGTAAACATGCCAATAGTCCTGCCATGCGCGATGCCAATCCTGTTGTGATCTTGTATCCGGGTGTAGGTATGTTTACGTTTGCGGTGAACAAACAAACCGCAAGGGTAGCCGCAGAGTTTTATACTAATGCCATTAATGTAATGCGGGGTGCAGAAGCCATTTCTGCATATACCTCTTTGCCCAGGCAAGAAGCATTTAATATTGAATACTGGTTATTGGAAGAAGCCAAACTGCAACGCATGCCCAAACCAAAACCATTATCAGGAAGAATTGCTTTGATTACGGGCAGTGCCGGCGGTATAGGTAAAGCCATTGCGGTAAAACTGGCAGAAGAAGGTGCCTGTATTGTGGTGAACGATAATGATGCAGAAAGACTTTCTGCTGCCACGGATTTCTTTCAGAAAAAATTTGGCAAGGATGTGTTTAGCAGTGTGCTACTGGATGTTACCAGCAGACCTGCTATTGAACATGCTTATGCAGAAGCGGCTCTTTGTTTTGGTGGCGTTGATATTGTTGTGAACTGCGCAGGGTTATCTATTTCTAAACCTATTGAAGAACATACTGATAAGGATTGGGATCTTTTATACGATGTATTGGTAAAAGGACAATTCGTAGTTACACAGGAAGGCGTTGCCATCATGCGTAAACAAAATATGGGTGGGGATGTGTTGAATATTGTGAGTAAAAATGCCCTGGTTAGCGGACCCAACAATGCCGGCTATGGTTCAGCCAAAGCGGCTCAGTTACATTTAAGCAGATTAAATGCAGCAGAACTGGGTAAAGACAATATACGCGTAAATGTAGTAAACCCCGATGCAGTAATCAGCGATAGCAAAATATGGGAAGGTGCCTGGGCCGAAGGACGAGCCAAAGCATACAATGTAACCGTAGCCGAGTTGCCTGCTTTTTATGCCAAGCGTACATTACTCAATCAAATTATTAACCCCGAAGATATTGCAAATGCCTGTTTTGTTTTTGTAAGTGGACTGTTGAATAAATCAACCGGTAATGTATTGAATGTAGACGGCGGAGTAGCCATGGCGTTTGTGCGGTAGAGTCGTGAATCGTCAGTCGTGAGTGGTGAGTAGTCAATGGTGAATGGTGAATTGGCAAAAGCAAATAGTAAAATGGAGCAAAACAAAAATATATTTTACGACTCACCATTCACGACTCACGATTGACCATTCACCATTGCCAATTCACACCTATGCATCGCATCGCTTTTAAAATGCAGCTGCACAAAGGCTGCCAGGAAGAATACGAAAGAAGGCACAAAGAATTGTGGCCCGAACTGAAAGAGTTACTTGCTGATTCCGGCATTACCCAATATTCTATTTTTCTCGACGATACAACCCTTGAATTATTTGGTGTGCTGAAAGCAGATGATACTACCAAATTGGAACAACTTTCTTCCAGTCCAATAATGCAGAAATGGTGGGCGTATATGAAAGACATCATGGATGCCAAGTCTGATAATTCACCGGTTAGTGTACCTTTAAGAGAAGTATTTTATTTGCCATAGAGAGTATGTACTAAAAATAATTGCCATGTTGATTGATCAAACACGAATTGCAGAACACAATACCCAACTGCTGCCAAAGCATAAACGGCAATACAATGTTATGGCAGAAGAGATGGATGGCATACATGGGATACTCCAGAAATTACAAGACTTTCAGATCGCCATTCCTTCCTGGGCATTGGGTACGGGTGGAACAAGGTTCGGCCGGTTCAATGGTGGTGGAGAGCCGGGCACATTGGAAGAAAAGATAGAAGATGTTGGGTTGCTGCATGCACTCAACCGTTCCAGCGGTGCTATTTCTTTGCATATTCCCTGGGACATACCCACTGATGCCAAAGCCATACAATCATTGGCTGCGCAATATGGTCTTCGGTTTGATGCAGTAAACTCCAATACATTTCAGGATCAGCCGGGGCAGCCACACAGTTATAAATTTGGCTCATTGCAACATGTAAATAAACTAGTTCGCCAACAAGCCATAGATCATAATATAGAAGTGATCAAACATGGAGTAGCATTGGGCTCTACCGCTTTAACGGTATGGCTTTCCGATGGCTCCTGCTTTCCCGGTCAGCTTAATTTTAGAAAAGCATTTCAACATACATTGGAAGGATTACAGGAAATTTATGCAGCATTGCCCGCCAACTGGAAAATGTTTGTAGAATACAAAGCCTATGAACCCAATTTTTATTCTATGACGGTTGGCGATTGGGGACAATCGTTGTTGTATGCCAATAAACTTGGCGATAAAGCCTATACATTGGTTGATCTGGGTCACCACCTGCCCAATGCCAACATACAACAGATCGTTGCGTTGTTATTGAATGAAAAAAAACTGGGCGGGTTTCATTTCAACGACAGTAAGTATGGAGATGATGATCTTACCGTGGGTAGCATTGATCCATACCAGTTGTTTTTAATTTTTAATGAATTGGTTGAAGGGATGGATGCAAGAAATATGAATCATGCCAGTGATTTGGGTTGGATGATAGATGCTTCACACAATGTAAAAGATCCGTTGGAAGACCTACTGCAAAGTGTAGAAGCCATTATGATTGCGTATGCACAGGCATTGTTGGTAGATACGAAAGCCCTGCAGGAAGCGCAGGAAAACAATGATGTAGCCAAAGCACAGGAAATATTACAGCATGCTTACCGAACCGATGTTCGCCCGATAGTGGCAGAGGCAAGGTTACGTTCAGGTGCTGCATTGGCACCCTTACAATTATTCAGAGAACAAAAGATCAGAGAGCAACTTATTCATAAAAGAGGTGAACAAAACAAAGCCACAGGATTATGATTCCTGTTATCGCCATTTTTGATATTGGTAAAACCAATAAAAAATGCTTCCTCTTTAATGAAGCATATACGGTCGTGTGGGAAACAACCATTCAGTTTGCAGAAACAACAGATGAAGAGGGGTTTCCCTGCGATGCTATTCAGCAAATTGAACAGTGGATGCAGCGAACGATACAGGAAGTATTTGCTTTGAAAGAGTATATAGTAAAGGCCATTAATTTTTCTGCGTATGGTGCCAGCCTGGTTTACATCAATGAGGATGGTGAAAGAGTTGGCGTTTTATCCAATTATACAAAACCATATCCTTCAGGACTACAAAAAAAATTATTTGATGATTTTGGAGGAGAAGAAAACGTTTCATTAGCAACAGCTTCGCCGATATTGGGTAGCCTGAATTCAGGGATGCAGCTATACAGAATCAAGCAGGAGAAACCGGACAGTTTTCAGGCGATACAATATGCTATGCACCTGCCGCAATACATCAGTTACCTTATTACCGGCAAAACCTGCAACGAAATAACCAGTATCGGTTGTCATACTTCCCTATGGGATTTTGCTAAAAAGCAATACCACGAATGGGTGTATGCAGAAGAACTAGATGAAAAATTTCCTTCTTTACTGCGTTCTGATGCAGTGTTCGAAATTAGCATAGATAACCATCAAGTGAAAGCAGGGATTGGTTTACACGATAGCTCTTCGGCCCTGATTCCTTACCTGGCCTGTTTTTCAGAGCCCTTTGTTTTAATTTCAACCGGCACCTGGTGCATCAGTTTGAATCCGTTTAATAATGAGCCCTTAACACCGGAAGAATTACGGCAGGATTGTTTATGCTATCTTTCCTATCAACGTCGCCCGGTAAAAGCGGCACGACTGTTTACCGGAAACGAGCATGAACAATACATTCAAAAAATAGCTTCCCATTTTTCTGTTCCTGTAGATGCCTATAAAAAAATTATTTTTCAAACAAATCTCTGGCTGAAAATTATAGAGGAACAGTCAGCAAAAACAAATACACAAGCACAAAGCTTTGAAAAAAGAAAGCTAACAGATTTTGTTTCCTACGAAGAAGCCTATCATCAATTCATCTATACCATTATTCAACAGCAAAAAAAATCTACATCACTGGTTCTATCACAGCATCCTCCTAATCAAATTTTTGTTGACGGTGGTTTTGCCAACAACCCGGTATTCATGCAAATGCTGGCCAATGTGTTCCCTGAATACAAGGTATATGCAGCTACTGTTTCTCAGGCATCTGCATTAGGTACTGCATTAGTGATACATCGTGAATGGAATACACAAAGAATTCCTGAAAACCTTGTTGCCCTAAAATATTATTCACCCGTAAATAATACCTGAAATCCCTTTACAATATAAATGAGCTCTCTGCGAAATCTCCCTGACCTCTGCGGTGAAAAAATCACCACAGCGTATCCTGAGTTTTCGCAGAAGAAAACTTCATTGCGAAATAATTGTATGAAAAAATATTTGCTAATACTTGTATTGTTCATTGCCTTTTCTGCACAGGCGCAAATACAATGGCCCGCCGTCACCCAAACCACCAAACCATGGACAAGATGGTGGTGGCAGGGAAGTGCCGTAGATAAAAAAAATCTCACTGCCGCCATGCAGCAATACCAGCAGGCCGGTTTGGGCGGTTTGGAAATCACCCCCATTTATGGTGTGAAGGGGTATGAATCTTCTTTCATCAATTTCTTATCTCCACAATGGATGGATCTGTTGCAACACACTTTACAGGAAGCAAACAGATTGGGCCTGGGTATTGATATGGCCAATGCTACCGGCTGGCCTTTTGGTGGTCCATGGATTACACCGGCCGATGCCAGTAAAAATATAAACACCAAAATATATTTGCTGAAAGAAGGCGAGTCATTAAATGATATCATCCGGTTTACACAAGCGCCTTTTTATCGTTCAGAAAGTAAGGCGCAGGTTGATCTGAAAAAAATGTCTTATCCTGTTGCTAGTAATCAAAACCTGCAAGGGTATGCCTTCGATCAGGTTCGGTTTGAAATGGTTTTGACACCTATTAATGTTATTGCTTACGCCGATCACGGCGCAGTCATTGATCTTACGAGACAGGTAGATGATAACGGCAGACTACACTGGACAGCACCCGCCGGTACTTGGAAAGTATATGCTTTGTTCATCGGTTATCACGGAAAAATGGTAGAGCGTGCTGCCCCCGGTGGGGAAGGGGATGTGATAGATCATTTTAGTGCGAGAGCATTACATCATTATTTAAACCGGTTTGATACCGCATTCAAAGGGAAGAATATACAGGGTATCCGTTCTTTTTTTAATGATAGTTATGAAGTAGACGATGCCCGTGGACAAAGCAATTGGACACCCGAACTGCTGAAAGAATTTGAAACCCGAAGAGGCTACGATCTTACAAAATATTTGCCACAGTTATTGGGAAGAGATAGTTCAGATACTGGGCGAAGGGTATTGGCAGATTACCGTCAAACCATGTCAGACCTGTTACTTGATAACTTTACCAAACCTTGGCATCAATGGGCCAAAGGAAAAAATAAAATGGTGCGCAATCAATCTCATGGATCGCCTGCCAATATACTCGATCTCTATGCGGTAGTGGATATTCCTGAAACAGAAGGGGCAGATATACTGCGGTATAAATTTGCCACCTCAACAGCCAATGTAACAGGTAAGCCCCTGGTTTCTTCAGAAACTGCTACCTGGCTCAATGAGCATTTTCAATCTTCATTGGGCGATGTGAAGCAGGCAGTTGATAAATACTTTATTGGTGGGGTTAACCATATTTTCTGGCATGGTACCAATTACTCACCAAAAAATGAACCATGGCCGGGTTGGCTTTTTTATGCAGCGGTTCATTTTACACCTGCCAGTGCTTTCTGGAAAGATTTTTATGTGTTGAACCAATATGTAACAAGGGTGCAAAGCTTTTTACAAAAAGGGAAACCGGATAATGAGGTGCTGTTGTATTTTCCGTTTAACGACAGAATTCATGAAATGGGTCGCGACCTGTTATTACATTTTGATGGCATGGAAGGATTTGATAAAACCGTTTTTAAATCCGGTGCAGAATGGTTACTTGCAAAAGGCTATGGGTTTGATCTGATATCTGATAAACAGATAACCAATGTGCAAAGTAATGTAGCCGCGTTACAAACAGGTGGTGTTCCGTATCGAACCATTGTACTGAGTGGTGTAAAATACCTTCCACTAGCTACCTTGCAAAAATTGGTTCAGTTGGCAGAAAAAGGGGCTACTATTATTTTTTATCAAAATGTACCAACAGATGTACCCGGTCTGTCTGATCTTGCTAATCAACAAAAAAGATTTTCGTCAATCATTCGTCAACTAAAATTTAGATCACTTACCGGTACGTCTGCACAGAAAGCCTCATTCGGAAAAGGTGCTTTCTTGTTGGGAAATGACATGTCACAATTATTGCACGAGGCAAGCATACAACGCGAAACATTTGTGGATGAAGGATTACAATATGTTCGTAGAAAAAATAGCAATGGTCATACCTACTTTATTTCAAATCTCACCGCTTCCATGTTTACCAATTGGGTTCCGCTAACAGCAAAAGAAAAAAACATAGTACGCTTTACTCCAATGAATGGTGAAAAAGGAATTGCCCAAACCCGAATACAAAATGGAAAAGTAGAAGTATGGCTGCAATTAGAAGCAGGTAGTAGTTGCATTCTTCAAACCAGTAACAAAGTTGTTACCGGAAATCGTTATCCCTATTATGTTACAACAAGTTCACCAATAGAACTCGTTGATAAATGGGATCTGCATTTTATAGATGGCGGTCCTGTATTACCTACAACTATAACACAAACAATACTGGGCTCGTGGACGGGTCTTCCCGGCGAAGAAGTAAAAGCATTTAGCGGAACAGCCGGCTACCGTTCGGTTTTCAGGAAACCAAAAATAGTCGCTGAAAAATATCTGCTGAATTTGGGATCCGTTCAGGAAACAGCAGAAGTAATGCTGAATGGTAAAAGCTTAGCTGTATTAATCGGGCCATCATTTACAACAGTCGTTCCTGCTGCTTTATTACAAGAAGAGAATGTTTTGGAAATCATTGTAACCAATGGTATGGTAAACCGCATAGCGGCGCTTGACAGGAAGGGAGTTGTATGGAAGAAATTTTACAACACAAATTTCCCCGCACGCTTTCCACAAAATCGTGGCTCGGATGGTTTGTTTACCGCCGCAACATGGCTACCCAAACCATCCGGATTATTAGGCCCGGTAACTTTACAACCGCTACAAAAAAAATAATTGTGAGTCTATACATACCCCTCCC
>CALSAD010000018.1:0-59779 GCA_943372845.1 Chitinophaga pinensis
TGGTTGGGGAGTGGGGACTAATACACCAAGTAGGTCTCAAGCCTATGCCTTTGTAAAGTTCACCCCACTTTCCTTCCACAAAATTTATATTCTATTCCTGCTATTCCAATTATCAAAGAGCTATTTTTAATCTAAAGGCCTTTGTGTGCCAATTATTTTTCACACAAAGGCACCAAGGCACGGTTCTTTCTCTGTATGATGTTTCGTGCTTCTTGCGTTCATTGCGGTTCTTGGCGATCCTTGCGATACTCAAAAGGTAAAGCTGTAACGCAAAGCCGGCAGAGGATACGCAAGGTTTGCAATGATTGTTGATGTTAATAGCACAACACGTTATTACATATTATTTACTGCCATCCTGTTTTTGAACCGTTCATTTAAGCTTGCTGCAAATCATGTATTTCAAAGTAATCGCAAAGAATGTATCTGCTACTTTCACATTCCTTAGTATACAAAATGAAAAAAAACAGTTTATTACTTGTATTTGCAATACTGGGTATTACCGGTTGCAAAGTACTCTCGGTAAATTATAAAACCTTTCCGCCAGAAATTCCTTTGCAGGATTCTGTGGGTACCATTGTTATCATAGATGCGGCAGATGTGCGCACGCCGGGCATTGCCATCACAAAAAAACGCGAAGAGGTGGTAAGCAGCATCAAACAAGATTTTGTTTCGCATTTACCGGCTGCCATTCGCCTGCATCTGGGAAATCCTTCTCTATTCGATACATCCATAAGTGATGAAGAAAAAACCAGGTTATTAATGGATGATGCCAAGGTAAAACAAAAGCTATTTTCCAAACATCATGCCGCCATGATCATCATTCTCAAAGATTGTGCGGGCGGTTTTACGCAGGACGATGTGGTGAGCGAAAAAGCAAGCAATGGCAGCACTTCTAAAACCGCTTACTATTCTGTTTTCTTTCAATCAACCTATCATATTATTCAGAAAGAAAACAGCTGGAACAAAGAAGTTACTGCCAGCAGAAAACATTCTAACAGAAGTGTATTGAGTGGCTTACTGGCACGTGGACCCGGTTATGAAGCCAACAAAAAAGATATTGCTCAAATGGCTGAGGATAACGCCGTACAAACAGCCAACCTGTTCAAAGAACAAAAGCTGGCTGTTAATGGATGGGTGAAAAACTAAGCTCACTTTATGCGTGCACCACCATCAGCGGTACATGGGTATGAAATGCCAGCTGTGTGGTATGACTGGTGCTAAACAAACTCTCAAAAAAGCCATGCTTTTTAGGAATGGTAATGATCAGATCAACCATATTTTCCAACGCACAATTATTTACGGCTTCGATATAATTTTCATTGTGAGAAAAATGAAATTCAGGATTCAGATCCTGCAGCAGTGTATGCACTGCATAACTTTCACCTACTATTTTTGAGGGTACTTCATCGCTCTCTTCTTCCTGGTTAAACACCAATAGTTTTGCGTTTGTCTGCTCCACTATTTTTCTCACAGCGGTAACAGGTAAGGTTTGATCTGCCTTATCAAAATCACTTAACAGCATGATCTTTTTAACGGCTGCAAAACCGGCTTTATGCGGAACAATAATTACGGGCACTTTAGAATGTTTGGCCACATCAACCGTATTACTGCCAATCAGTTTCTCTTCCAGCAGCCCTCCTCCTGTTATGCCCATTACAATCCATCCGGAACCTGTTTCTGCACATACGGCATCCAAACCATTGTTTAATAACGCATACTCGCTATAAGTATCAACTACACAGCATTTGGGGCAGAAAGCAAGTAAGGTAAGTTTGTGTTTATCGAGACTTTCCTGACTTGATTTTTTCAGTTGTTCCTCATCCAGCAAAGATACTGCCGGCACCATGGGGTCTAACATGAGTGGTGCCTGGTAAGCATGGTACAAAATAATTTTAGGCGAACCCAGTTGCTCTGCCAATAACAGTGCATATCGTGCTGCATTCTGCGCGGTTGCAGAAAAATCGGTAGGAACCAAAATATTTTTCATGGCGGATAATTTGTACCCTAAAACTACTACAGGTACCGTGCCATAACCATGATATTTCTTATATCCTTTACTGATATTTATCAGTTATTGCAGAGCGGCTACAAAAGCAAAGACCCCGTTTTTCAACGGGGCCTGCCTCTCATGTTGCTAAAAAATCAGGTTTACATATTTTCAATAATACCTGCTATACCCTGTCCACCACCAACGCAGGCAGATACCATTCCATATTTTTTATTCAGTCGTTTCATATCATTCAACACCTGAACGGTTAATTTACAACCGGTGCAACCCAATGGATGTCCAAGTGCAATAGCACCACCGTTAATATTTACGATATCAGGGTTCAACCCTAATTCACGTATCACAGCAAGTGATTGAGAAGCGAATGCTTCATTCAGTTCTATCAGATCAATATCATTCAAACTCATATTGGCCTGTTTCAATACTTTAGGTATGGCAGCTACCGGCCCGATGCCCATAATGCGCGGGTGAACACCGGCAGAAGCACAATTTACCAAACGGCCAATGGGTTTCAATCCCAGTTCTACCAACATTCTTTCACTCATCACCAGCGCAAAAGCTGCACCATCACTGGTTTGTGATGAGTTACCGGCGGTTACACTTCCACCCAAAGCAAAAGCGGGTTTCAGTTTACCCAAAGCTTCAATATTGGTATCTGCCCTAACGCCTTCATCTGTATCTACAATATAAGAGCGGGTTGCTTTTTTACCTTTTTCGTTCAGATAGGTTTCTTCAACTGTAATGGGTAAAATGCCACTTTTAAAATAACCCTCCTGAATCGCTTTCATGGCTTTCTGGTGAGAGTTATAAGCAAATGCATCCTGGTCTTCACGACTTACCTTAAATTCTTTCGATACGGCTTCAGCCGTTAGGCCCATACTCAAATAATAATCGGGTTCTTCTTTAGCGATAGAATAGGCAGGTACTGTTTTCCAGCCCGCTGTCGGTACCAGACTCATGCTCTCGGTTCCTCCCGCAATAATACATTCTGCCATACCTGTGCGGATCTTGGCAGTTGCCATGGCAATACTTTCCAGTCCGCTGGCACAATACCGGTTTATGGTAATGCCCGCTGCTTCAATACCCAGTGCACGTGCCGCTATGATTCTTCCAAACTGTAAACCCTGCTCCGCTTCAGGAACCGCATTGCCTACAATTACATCATCCACTCTTTTAGTATCCAACTGTGGTACAGCGGCCATCAAGCCTTTGATTACTTCCACTGCCAGATCATCGGGTCTAAAAAAACGGAACCCACCTTTTTTACTCTTGGCCACCGCCGTGCGATAGCCGGCTACGATATATGCTTCCTGCATAAAACAGATTTTTATCTCTTCAAATGTAAGAAAAAAATGAATAAAAGGTTGTTTATGCAACCAAATGTTCCTTGTGAGTGGTGAGACGTGAATCGTGAGATTTGGCCAAACACTCACGATTAACGCCTGACGTCTCACGAAAATGGGTTTCCCGCTTATCTTCGCACCATGATCTACCCGCTTATCCGCGATATTTTATTCTGTTTCCCACCCGAGGATGTGCACTATTTTTCGATGAACTTGTTGCAGGCGGGTTGCCGAATTCCCGCTGTTCGGTCGTTGGTTAAAAATAGTTTTTCTTTTCAGGGGTCGGCTTTACAGAAAACAGTTTTTGGATTAGATTTCCAAAATCCGGTTGGTCTGGGGGCAGGTTTTGATAAAAATGCCCGCTATTTACCTGAACTGGAGGCCCTTGGTTTTGGCTTTGTAGAAATTGGAACGGTTACCCCAAAAGGGCAGGCCGGAAATGATAAACCGAGATTGTTTCGCTTACCTGCGGATAAAGCTTTGATTAACCGCATGGGATTTAATAATGATGGCGTTACGATGATCAAGCAAAGATTGGCTATTTGGAACCAGACAAAAGTTAACAAGCAACAATCAACACTGATTGTAGGAGGAAATATTGGCAAGAACAAGGTTACCCCCAATGAAGATGCCTGGAAGGATTACAGTATTTGTTTTGATGAACTGTTTGAAGAGGTAGATTATTTTGTGGTAAACGTAAGCTCTCCCAACACACCCGGTTTACGCGAATTGCAGGAAAAAGATTCTTTAAGAAAAATCTTATCGCAACTGCAAAACCAGAATCATGGAAAGGCAAAACCCAAACCCCTGCTGCTTAAAATTGCACCCGATCTTACCAAAGAGCAACTGGATGATATTGTTTCCCTTTCCTTTGAAGTGCAGCTCAGTGGCTTGGTTGCTACAAACACAACCATTAGCCGCGAACAACTCCAGACTCCAAACTCCAAACTCCAGACTATCGGCGCAGGTGGGTTAAGCGGACAACCCGTAAGAAAAAGAGCTACGGAAGTGGTGCAGTATCTTTCTCAGCAAACCCAACAAAACATACCCATTATTGCCAGTGGCGGTATTTTTACAGGGGCAGATGCTGCTGAGAAACTGGCAGCCGGTGCCTCATTGGTACAGGTGTGGACGGGTTTTGTCTATGAAGGCCCTTCCATCGTTAACAATATTTGTCAATATCTTGCCGCTAAATCATAAATCATTCTACCCTTATGGAAGCACTGTTTACCTCTGAGAACCTGATTAGTTTTTTAGTATTGGTTGTATTGGAAATTGTATTGGGTATTGATAATGTGATCTTTGTAAGCATCATCATGAACCGCTTACCCAAACCGCTTCAACCCAAAGCAAGGGTTACCTGGATGGTTACAGGAATGATCTCACGTACTATTCTGTTGTTTGGATTAAGCTGGTTGCTGGCCCAAAAAGGAAAAGCACTTTTTAATGCGTTTGGAAAAGATTTTGATCTGGCCAGTCTGGTAATGCTTGCCGGTGGTTTGTTTCTGATTTATAAAACGGTAAAAGAAATACACCATAAACTGGAAGGCGAAGCTGATGTAGCAGCCGGGATAAAAACCAAACCATTGGGTTTTGCAAATGCGGTAGCACAGATCATGTTGATTGATATGGTGTTTAGCTTTGATAGTATTATTACTGCCGGAGGCACTGCTAAAAGACTGGAGGTTATGATTAGTGCCGTTGTGATTGCCATGATCATTATGTTTTTATTTAGTGCAAGGATCTCAACTTTTATTCACAAGCATCCTACCTTAAAAATGCTGGCGTTATCTTTTTTGGTGATGATAGGATTTGTATTATTGGTAGAAGGATGGAATAGCGAGGGTGCGCACGAATTACACCTGAAAAACTATGTATACTTTGCCATGGCATTTTCTTTTCTGGTAGAGATACTGAATATGCAGATGCGGAAAAAACATGTGACCCCCGTTCAGTTACGCGAACCGCAACTACATGAAAATGCAGAAGATGCCGGCTCTGATATGGCGAAATAAAATTTCCTTGATCAAGGCTGTTTCAGAAAGATGATTACCGTTACCGAAAGGGTTTTATAAAATAACCCATATGAAAACACAATCACTGGTTACTGCTTTCAAACATGCATTTAATGGCCTGTTCCATTTTATGCAAAATGATAGGAACGGAAAAATTCATTTTGCTATCTGCCTGTTGGTTGTATTTACCGGTTGGTATGTTGCCTTATCTGTAACAGAGTGGATAAGCCTGCTCATTTGTTTTGCACTGGTAATTGGTTTTGAAATGTGTAACCACGCTCTTGAAAAATTATGTGATGCGGTGCATCCCGATAAACACCCGTTGATTAAAATAGTAAAAGATGTAGCTGCTGGCGCAGTAGTTTGGTCGGCCATCATCAGTGTAGTGATTGGTTTACTGATTTTTCTCCCTAAAATACAAGCCCTGTTATGAACCTGAAAATATCCGACACCAGTAAAATGCTTTTTGTAGGAATTGTATTTACCATGAGCTTACTGCTGGTTCGTTTTTTTTATTCAAATACACTGGATTACCGTTTTTATGGATGGAATACTTTTCTTGCCGTAATACCGTATGTTGCAAGTACGCAGATATTAAAATGGAAAAAAATAAATTTTTCAGCACTCCTAGTATTAACTGTATGGCTTTTGTTTTTTCCAAACGCCCCATATTTAATCACCGATATCTTACATTATGAAGAAAGGCCACCTGTTCCTTTCTGGTTCGATATATTGTTGGTGATGTCTGCCACATGGAATGGTCTGATACTCGGGATTGTATCACTGATAAATATTGAGCTTTTTTTGGCAAAGCACCTGAAACCCATCTGGGTAAATGTTTGTGTATTCTTTAGTTTATTGCTTTGCAGTTATGGTGTCTTTATAGGCCGCTTCCTAAGGTTTAACAGTTGGGATATTGTAACAGACCCCGCATACCTTGCGTACACTTCTGCACACCATATTTTATTACCACAACGTTACCCCAAGCTCTGGGTATTTACCCTTCTGTTTGCCGTATTGTTAACCATCATTTATTTTACGCTGAAAAAAATACCACAAACCGTTAACAGGAAAACAGAGTAGAGATCAAATAGTAGTTCTTCCAAACCGTGCCTTTGTGCCTTAGTGTGCAATTTTTTTCTCACCAAGGCACAAAGGCACGGTTTTATTTCTTTATTATATGAATGCATTACCGTTTACAATGATACGAAGAAAGTCATATACCAAAGTCCACAAAAAAGTTCCACAGCATTTAACGGCTGTGGAACTTTTTTTATTAGCGCAACTATCTTTTAAAAATCAAATCCTAAAGCAAAATACCAAACGGGTTTGCCTACAAACACACCTTTCATTGGCCAACCGGCATCCAGCTTCATAAAGTAACCCAGCAGGGTACTGCGAACACCAAAACCATATCCTCCGGCAAAAGGTCCTAAGCCACCGGCATCTAATCTTACCAGTACATTCGTACCCTGTGCCGTAACTACTTCACCTGGACGTTTGATGCCATTGTACTTACCATTCCACGCCGTTCCCAAATCCAGGAATTGTACCAATTGGAAATTACGTAAGAACGCATTATTGATAGGACGGTTGATCAATGATGAGAAAACAGGAAACCTGAATTCACTATTCATTACCACCGCATTGTTTCCGTTGGCAATATTTTGGTTATAGCCACGCATATTTACTGTCAAAGATTGAAATGCATAACTCTGGTCTGCCGCGGGTTGGTTGTTATTGAATTTAGGACTGATCCATCCATCTACCCCGCCGAGGTAATACAGAATTTTTTGTCCACCCCATGAAAAATCACCCGCTGCCCGTCCGGCCCATATAAAGTTTCGATAGATCTTATGATAGTAACGAGCATCAAAACCAAGGTTCATAGTTGCTTTTCCGTTATTCAACTGTGTTTTTAAACTTGGCATGTTTACATCCAGGTATACTTTAAACCGTAAGCCCACCCAAATATTTTGTGTTGGGTTAATGGTATTATCATGCACATATTCCAGGCGTGATACATAGAACCTGCTAAGGGTATCATTGTATTTTAAAGCATTTTGGTTAGGCAATCCAGAGTTATTATCGTAAGAACGGAGCACCCCTCTGTCTGTTCGGTAACCAACGGTTGCCCGTATACTTTTTACTTCATTCAGTGGGTAGGCAACATTTACCTGGTACAGGTTTGTATAGAGTGTGTTATTAAAATTACTGTTGAAGAAATTGCTCACCGTACTGCGGTAGTAGGTAAGTCCCCAATCAAAACGCTTGCGAAGATTCTGGAAAGTAAAGAACACATCTTTATCACTCAGGTTAGTTCCAAACCTGATACCACCAACAAATTTTTGATCCTCCATCAAATCACTGGTACCAACACGGAAAGTGAAATTAAAATCGGTTCCATTATTCAGTTGAATAGGACCCGATCCACCACCATAGGCCTGGTAACGGTTAATGAGAATGTTATTGGTAAAGCCCACCAAGGCGTAATCAGAAGAGAATTTTAACTTGTAATCAAACAAACGCGATTTGCTTAATACAGATGCCTGCTGAACAGCTGCCTCATTTTTGTTTAACAAATTGATCTGCGTACTATCTACTTTTTCATTGGCAAATTCGTTCTGAAAAAAGTCTTTGGGTTTGGGAAGCGAATCCAGTTCCCCCTTTTTGTTATAAATGATGGCTTTGCCATCTATCGCTTTATTTTCAGCAGCCAATTTTCGGAAATATTCTGTTGGTCTGGCACTAACATTTCGTTTGGCAAGTGCCTGTTCATCTACTTTCAGTTTATACAGAAATTTAAAATCACCTTCCCTTCTTACTTCACTTACAATACCAT
The DNA here is from genome assembly GCA_943372845.1 of Chitinophaga pinensis. Lineage (GTDB taxonomy): Bacteria > Bacteroidota > Bacteroidia > Chitinophagales > Chitinophagaceae > Sediminibacterium > Sediminibacterium pinensis_K. The sequence continues at coordinate 8,209 of CALSAD010000018.1, forward strand.
TGTTACCGGCAATCCGGGTTTCTATTAAAGAACTCTGGTAGTTGGTAATAGGAAATGTATAGGTAGAATCTTTATATACCTGAAAATAACTTACACTATCCGGCTCCTGCTTTTGCCACGCACGTAAAGTAGAATCAAATTCTTTTACGGTTGGGTTTCGCAACAACTCCTCACCTACATAATACAAAGTATCCAATCCATTTCTTTGTGTGGAGAAGAAACCTGCCCAGCGGTTACCAATACCGTTTTCATCTGATACAAATGTAAAGTGGTTGGTATTGTATTGCATGGGATACCGTGCGTTACCCAATTTCAGATTGGTTAATTTGGCCAGCTGCTTTTGTTTGCTGTCGTTTAGAATATCTACCATGTAAATATTAAAACGGTTTTTACTGGGCAATACCGTATCTCCCGTTGGTGCATTGGGATCAGGACGATTAGAGGAGAAGATAATACCCGTACGATTAGGGAATGCTACAAAAGTAGGATCCAGGTCATCGTACACATCATTGGTAATTTGGGTTGTTTTCTGCTCTTCAATTTTGTAAGTAAAAATATCTGTGTGCCCGTTTTTTACCGCACTGAAAATAACAGAATTGGCATCCAGCATAAAGGAGGCATCCAGGATCTGGTCGAACCCGTCTATTGCTTGCTTGTATCTTTTGAATTTAGCGAGAATATCGTACACAAACATTTTGGTTTTCCCATCTTCCCAATACACAACCAGTAAGCGGGTGCCTTTACCATCCCATGCAAGAATGGGATAATTGGGATTGATATCGCCCATGTTGGTGCGAACGCCAATTTTTAACAAGGTACGTGAGTCGTAAAAATTCTCCATCAGCTTAACGCTGTATTGACCCTTTTTAAACTCAACCACGGCGTATGTAGAACTTTTGGGATTGGGATTGGCCTGGAAACGGAAATAATCATTCTTCGAAACATCTTCCGAAACGTTCAACTGCCCCTTGGGCTGGTTACGTCGCTGGCGTATGTCCTGCGAATACAGTTGTTGTTCATACTGCATAAAGTCTGCCAACACTTCTTTGAATTTCTTTTTACAAACCCGCAAACAGGCGTTGTTCAGGTTTTTGTAAATGCGCGCGAGGTACAGTAAATAGGTGATGTTTTCTTTGCGGTATTTTATCCCGATATAGTTCCAGAATGCATGGCCGGCAAGTACAGGTTTATCAAATGCAAACTGGTAAAAAGAATTGTATCGTCCACCGAGTATGGCACTTTTCAGTTCATCATCTTTTTCGGTACTCCATGCCTGACCCGCATATGATACATAACCATCTACCAGCCATTTGGGCAGATCAAGCAGGGCCTGGTTACTCGCAAATTCACCTATATCATCGCCAAACAGTAAATTATCAGTTAATACTCTGGAAATACCTTCCCGAATCTGTCGTTTCAGGTGATCGTGGTTTCCATCAAAATACACCACCAGTTTATTGTTAACCAGTTTGGTTAATCCACCTGAGTTTTGCCAGTCGCTTCCCAAACCAATATTGCTGCTTTTGTAATCGTTGTAATTATTGTACACCACAATATTGGCGCGGCGCTGTAAAGAATATTCAATAAAATTTTCTATGGAGCGCAACTCTTCTTCTGCCACCTGCGTTACAAATTTGCCCAGTTCAACCCCACCTTGTGTGGTGTAAATATTGAAATTGGGCGATTGGTAAAATTTCCACACAAACTTTTTATGTTGAACCCGGTTCTTCCCGAATTCAACAGAGTTTACCTGCGCATGGGAAAGTACCGGTAAAAGAAAACCAACAAAAACAATGAAATGAGCGATTCGATTCAGTTGCATATCCGAACTTTAGTGTTTTAAAATTAGGCATTTACCATTAAAAGCAGGTAAAAATACGATTATGATCAAGGTCAAGGTTTTTACATTCAGTCCTGTTCAGGAAAACACGTACCTCCTCTACAATGAACATAACAAAGCTATTATAATTGATCCCGGATGTTACTTCAGCGCTGAACAGGAAACGTTAAAAAACTTTATTACAGATACGGGCCTTGAACCAATAAGGTTGCTGAACACCCATTGCCATTTAGACCATGTTTTCGGGAATAAATGGGTTGCCGAAACCTGGCAGCTGGAATTGTTCCTGCATTCCGGCGAAGAGCAAATGTTAAAACTGGCTCCGCTATCGGGTGAAAAATGGGGATTGCCCTTTCAGAATTATACCGGGCCGCTTCATTTTTTGAACGAAGGCGATTCCTTTTTTTTGGGCGAAGATGAACTGAAAGTGATACTTGCCCCCGGCCATTCTCCGGCCAGCATTTGTTTTTATTGTGAGAAACAAGCGTTTCTGATAGGAGGAGATGTGTTGTTTCGCGAAAGTATCGGCAGAACAGATCTTCCGGGAGGCAATCATGAAACACTATTAAAAAGCATCCGGGAACAATTGTTTGTGCTGCCGGATGAGGTAACGGTATACCCAGGGCATGGTGAAAGCACTACGATTGGATACGAGATGCGAAATAATCCCTTTTTAATTTGACAATTTGGGGATTTGAAAATTTGAAAATGGGAGGAAAGCTATCTTTCGGCTTGGACATTTTCAAATTAACCCATTTTCAAATTTTCAAATTGACCTTCATTTCGATGCTTTCTCATAGGCCATAATAAAAATGGCACCCAGGTTTTTGTGTGGCGGAATATAATCATCAAACCTATCCCTGTAATTTGCGCCCACCCTTACCTGTACTGATTTCCAGAGCTCTTCCCAGTTCAGGTCTTTTCCTAATCTAAGCTTGTCGGTAATGGCATCAATCAGAATTTGGTTTACCACACCGGCTGCCACCTGTTTAGAAGAAATGATCTGTGCTGTTGGACAAATATTCAAAATATCATTCAACTTCTGGTATCCGCCACAACTACCCAGCAACACAATTTTAGCACTCGATGGTAAACGGCTAATGGTTTCGGGGAGGTAATAACTGTGGCCACGATGTATCACAATAGTGGGTGCAATATTTTTTTCTTGAAAATAACTGATCAGGCTATCCTGTGCCTGTAGATCCAGCTCTTGTGTTTCATCCAGGGGTAAATTGGCATAGATGGTAATGGGTGCCCCTTTTGCCGAATTGATCTCAACCCATTGCGGTTTACGGATGATTTTCCAGTTGGCATTGCTGAAACGGTTGATGAAGGCACTAAAATAAGTGGCAGCATCTTTATCGCCGTAAGAAAATTGCTGAATAATGATGCGCCCTGCAGAATCCTGTAAAGATTTTTTAGGCATTACAAATACGGGATCTATCCCCAATTTTGCGGCTATATCTACTTTATTGGCAGAATCCATGGATAAAAAAATGGTGTTCATGAGGTCATAGATCAATGCCCCTTTTTTATTTTTTTTGCGCACAAGCTGGGCCAGATTGGTTTGCACTTGTGTTAAGATCAGTTTACGCAGGTCTTTACTATAAATACTGGCATACGAATCTGCCACATCCACTGCATCTTCCAGTGTGGTGGTGGCATCCAATCCGTTTACAAAGCGGCGCATCAGGTTTTCGGCGGTACCTTTTTCCATTCGTCCCAGAAAATTATCCAGGGTATTATACGCAGCGCAGATCTTGATGAATTTTTTGTAATAATCATTGTGCATCATACCCAGCAAACTATCAGACCTTGGCACGCGCATCCGCTGAAATATTCTGGGATATACACCCACTACAAAACTGGATGTGTATATTTCTTCTTCGCCTAAAACAGCGAGGTAATACAATTCTTCTGTTCCCAACCCTTCCAGCTTTTTAAAGCGGATGTTTTCATTGGATTCATCATGCAAGGCATTGATCTCATTAATATATAATTCAATGGCTTTGGCTTTCAGTTTATTGGTTAGTACCATGGCAGACATAGGCGTATCGCCCTGTTGCATGCGCTGCGCATAATCTATCCTTGTTTTTACCAGTAATTTATAATAACCCGCCGAGGTATCGTTAGAGATATAGGGGGTAATGGAATCCATCGAAATTTTATTGCGGTACAGGTTATCGAGAAAAGGAAAATACATCCTCCCCGTTTTGGTGAGAGCCAGTTTGCCAATAATCTTTACCAGGGGATGATTAACCGCCTGGATTCTTCTTCCCAATGCATTTGTAACAGCTGCATAACGGTACAATTCCTCCTGATCGCGAAAAGCAGCTTTGATGATCAGGCTATCAGCGTACCGGTTATTCGGATACCGGGTAAGAATGGGAAGGATCTCATTCGGGTTACGCTGGCACATTTTTAGTACCAGGATATCTTTGGCAGGTGTAATGCCTGCATTGTCTTTTAATGCAAAGTTTTCAATCAGTAAATTACCAATCTCCGAAGCATTGTCAATGATCACGGGTTCAATGGAATTACCGGCCAGTTCGGCTTTCATAGCATCTTCATATGCTTTGATCAGCGGTGGTAATAAAGAGGCATTCAGTAACCTGGCTCTGTAAGCAGAGGTAAAACCAGTAAGCATTTCATTAATGCCTCGTAGCCATTTAAATTTAGCATTATCGTTTAGGGACGCATTCATTTCTACCTGCGCACGTAAATTATGTACCCGAATCCGTACCGTTCGGTTAATGGATTGGTCGAGGCCGGGATTACCGGTAAACGGGAAAATGGTATCGGTTTTTGATTTGAGCTTGGTGATTATCGCCAAAGAATTGATAATGGTACCATGGTGAAACTCACGTGAAGCGGGAATAGCGGGCATGGGCAATTCAGACTGGCCAAAAACCAGTATCGCCAATACCAACCCTAAGATTGTGGTGTAAATTTTCTTTTGTTGCATAACCGGGTGTAAAAATACTGTCATTTATGGCAAGACACACATTTGATGCCATTTGCAGTTAACAATAACATAATAAAGCCAAAACCCCGTATTGCGGTTCTTTAAAATTAATTTTGTGTAAATATTAGGTTAACACATGGAAGGTAAGCCCAAACAAATTCTGATTGCAGACGATGAACCGGACATTCTAGAGATCGTAAGTTACAACCTTACTAAGGAAGGATACGAGGTATACACAGCCAAAGATGGTAATGAAGCCATTGAAAGGGCCAAGCAGTTACACCCCGATCTGATTATACTGGATGTAATGATGCCAAAGAAAACCGGAGTGGAAGTATGCCAGATCCTCAGGTCGCAGCCCATGTTTCAGGAAACCCTCATTATCTTCCTCACCGCCATGAGCGATGAAGCCTCGCAGATTAAAGGCCTCGAAACCGGTGCAGATGATTATGTAAATAAACCCATCAGCCCCAAAGTATTGGTAAGTCGGGTGAATGCTTTATTCAGAAGGGTTAGCAGTAAAGAGTCTGATAAAAGTCTGGTGATTGGCAATGTGATTATTGACCCCGTTAAATTTCTCGTAACCATCGACGGGCAGGAACTCATACTCGCAAAAAAAGAATTTGAACTATTATACCTGCTGGCCTCCCGCCCGGGCCGCGTTTTTTTACGCAATGAAATCCTGTCGCAGGTATGGGGCAATGATGTAATTGTGGGTGATAGAACCATCGATGTTCATATCCGCAAAGTACGCCAGAAACTGGGGGTGGATTGTATTACTACTGTGAAGGGTGTGGGGTATAAGTTTGAATTGTAGTTTTTTGGGGCTGGCTTTATAGATCATGTATCATAGTTCATGGATCATGGCAAAAAACTAACTTTGCCAAGGCCATGATCTATGAACCATAAACACACATGTTTAAAACCAAAAATTTCTCCCCAACCCAGTTATCCGCTTTAACGGCGTTGAGTTTATCCGTACCCATTGCGTTTGGTATATGGCTGTTACGGCCAAGTTGGATTATTGCATTGATTTCCCTGATCATTACTTTTATCGGAAGCTATTTACTCATCCGGTTTGTGTTGGAGTCATTTATCTACCGTAAGATCAAACTGATCTATAAATTCATTTACCAAACCAAGGCCAGCAAAAGAGAAGAAACCTATTACAAATACATACTGCCACAAAAAGGGATTGATGAAGTGAGACAGGATGTGGAGCAGTGGGCAGAACAGCGCAGTGCCGAAATTGAATTGCTGAAAACCAATGAAGCCTACCGGAAAGAATTTCTGCAAAACCTGGCACACGAATTCAAAACGCCCATTTTTGCGATCCAGGGATATGTGGATACGCTGTTAAATGGAGCACTGGACAACCCGGAACTGAGCAAACGTTTTTTAGAAAATGCCTCCCGTAATGTAGACAGGATGGTTAACCTTGTAGAGGATCTGGATGAAATATCCAAGCTGGAAAGCGGCCAGCAACCACTGTACAAAGAGAATTTTGTGATACAGGAAATGATCCGCGAAATATATGAGGCACTTTTTATTAAAACCAGTACCAAGAATATCCGGTGTTCCATTAAAAAAGGTTGCGAATCGCCCATCACGGTGTTTGCGGATAAGGAAAAAATAAGACAGGTATTAAATAACTTACTGGAGAATGCCACCAAATATGGCAAACAGGATGGCAGTATAGTAGCCAGTATTTATAAAACAGACGGGCAGCATGTATTGATAGAGCTGAGCGATGATGGCATGGGTATATCAGAAGAGCATCTGCCCCGGATATTTGAACGTTTTTATAGAACCGACCGCGGCCGCAGCCGCGATATAGGCGGCACCGGACTGGGCCTCGCCATCTGCAAACACATTATAGAAGCCCACGGACAAACCATGCATGTAAGAAGTAAATTAGATATAGGCACCACAATAGGGTTTACGCTTGAGGCAAGAAAAGACTAGGGAACACTGAATATCGAATGATGAATATCGAATTTCGAAGTGTGATCCGATCGGCATTCGACATTCATCATTCAATATTCAATATTCCAAAGGAAGGCCCCGATAGACATCGGGGCCGAACATGAGAAAAAAGTTTATTGCTGTTACCCGCTGCAAATTTGGGTTGGCCATATGAACTCAATGTGAAGAAATTGCCACCTGTGTATTATCAAAAAAGGCTAATTCAGAAAAATAAATACAAAAAAGGGCTAAAACCCAATATTATCTAATCATTAAATGTAGATCTGTAGGTTACTATCAACTGCAGAACCCTATTTTTGCCTAAATTTTATTGTATGGGTATCAATAACTTCGGTCGTTTTTTTATGCCAAAGAACAAGGTCTTCTATGAACTGTTTGAAGACGTTGCAGAAAAAGCACATGAAATGGGTATTAAACTCAAAGAAATGGTGAGTGAGCCCGATCCCAACAAACGTGCCGCTGTATTGGCCCAGATTGAAGATCTTGAGCATAAGAATGATGACAACACCCATCGTATTTTTACAGAACTGGGTAGAAATTTCATCACGCCTTTCGATCGGGAAGATATCCATTACCTCGCCAGCGCACTGGATGATATTGCTGATTACATATATGCATCAGCCAAAAAAATCAACTTCTACAACGTAAACCCCAACGATACCGGCATTCAAAAAATGGCCGATCTGATTTTGCAGGGTACCATCGAAATCAAAAAAGCAGTTTTTGGTTTACGCGATATGAAAAACCTGCGCGAAATGACAGAAGCCATGGTAAAAGTAAACAGTATTGAAAACCAGGCAGACGATGTATTTGATATGAGCATTGAAATGCTGTTTCAGCAGGAAAATGATTTTAAAGAAGTGATTAAGAAAAGAGAGATCTATCAGGTAATGGAAATTGTTACCGATAAATGTGAGGATGCCGCCAATGTGATTGAATCCATTATCATCAAATACGCGTAATACTTAATTAAAAATTAGCAATTAAAAATTAAAAATGGTACTGCTCCCGGGCAGCCTTTTTAACCTTCATCAATTGTTAATTTTTAATTGCTAATTGCTAATTATTACATTACTGCTATGCTTACGTTACTCATCGTTATCATTGTTCTTGCGTTCATTTTCGATTATATCAATGGATTTCATGATGCGGCCAATTCTATTGCCACCATCGTTTCTACCAAGGTATTAACGCCGTTTCAGGCCGTTGTTTGGGCAGCTTTTTTCAATTTTGCCGCTTTCTTTATCTCCAAATATGTTTTTAAAGAGTTTGGTATCGGTAACACCGTAGCCAAATGGGTACATGCAGAATTTATTACACTGGAAGTAATACTGGCAGGTATTATTGCCGCCATTATCTGGAACCTTGTTACCTGGTGGTTTGGTATTCCCTCCAGCTCTTCGCATACTTTAATGGGCGGTTTTGTTGGTGCGGCACTGGCACATGCCGGTGGCTTTAGCGATGGTGGTGTATCTGTTATCAATTATGCGAAAGTGGTACCTACTTTTCTGTTCATCTTCTTTGCACCCTTAATAGGAATGATCATTGCCTTTATCATTACCATATTAATTGTACATCTGTGTAAACGATCGAACCCATACAAAGCAGAAGGTTGGTTTAAAAGATTGCAATTGGTTTCTTCTGCCGCTTTCAGTATTGGCCATGGTGGTAATGATGCACAGAAAGTAATGGGCATTATTGGTGCAGCCATGATCTATTATGAAGGAACCAAGGGAAACCATATGGACTTTAACCAGTTTGTAACCCAGTATGGCTGGGTACCGTTCACCAGTTTTCTGGCCATTGGCTTAGGAACCATGAGCGGTGGATGGAAAATTGTAAAAACCATGGGAACCCGCATTACCAAAGTAACCCCGCTGGAAGGCGTGGCCGCTGAAACTGCCGGTGCCATTACCCTATTCCTTACCGAACATTTTAAAATACCCGTTTCCACCACACATACCATCACCGGATCTATCATTGGTGTTGGTGCCACCAAACGTTTGAGTGCGGTGCGTTGGGGTGTTACCGTAAACCTTTTATGGGCATGGATTGTAACCATTCCCATATCCGCCATTCTTGCCGCCATTGTGTATGGTATCATCAAATTTTTTATTTAGGTAGGTAAACAGACCAATTGATTTTTGTGCTGCATATCAATTTATCTTGCAGAACAATTCAGTTTTATGTCTAAAATTCTTGTTACCGGCGGATGTGGCTACATTGGCTCTCATACCATTGTTGACCTTCTTGAAAATGGTTACTCCGTTATTTCCATTGATGACAACTCCCGCTCAATGGCCTATTCTGTAAACGGTATTGAACAGATTACCGGTAAAAAAGTAAAGAACTATAAAGTAGACCTTAAGAATTTTGATGAAACCCGTGCGGTATTTCAGGAAAATCCAGACATCAGTGGCGTGATTCATTTTGCAGCTTATAAAGCAGTTGGCGAATCTGTATTGGAACCGGTCTCTTATTATGAGAATAACATCTTCGGATTGATCAATCTCCTCAAATGCGTACAGGAATTTGATATTGCCAATTTTGTATTCTCCTCTTCCTGCACGGTATATGGCAACCCGGATCAGATTCCGGTAACAGAAGAATCTCCCATTAAAAAAGCAGAATCACCGTATGGCGCCACCAAGCAAATGGGCGAACAGATTTTACAGGATTTTACAAAAGCCATAGAAACAACCTCTGCTATTCTGCTCAGGTATTTTAACCCGGTAGGCGCACACCCTTCTGTGTTAATTGGCGAACTGCCGGTTGGTAAACCACAAAACCTGGTTCCGGCCATTACCCAAACTGCTATTGGTAAACTACCCAAAATGTGGGTACATGGAAACGATTATGCCACTAAGGATGGCAGCTGCGTAAGGGATTATATTCATGTATGCGATATTGCACATGCGCATACACTTGCCATCGAATATTTGGAAAAAAATAAAAACAAAACCCGCTGCGATATTTTTAATCTCGGAACCGGTGATGGCGTATCTGTGCTGGAAGCCATTCAAACTTTTGAAGAAGTAAGTGGGGTTGCTTTGAATTATGAAATAGGACCTCGCCGAGGTGGCGATGTGGTAGCTATTTATGCCAACAATAACCTTGCGGTTACAGAATTGGGATGGCAAATTAAATACAACCTGAAAGACATGATGCGAACGGCATGGGAATGGGAACTAAAAGTGAAAGAAGCAGAAAAAATAGTGAAGAATAATTAGGAAGGATTTTCATCGCAAAGATTCAGGATACACTAAGTTACACAGAGAGCTATAAACAGGTAATCTCCGTTTCATGTACCCTATTTTTCTCTTGTTACACTCTTTTTCTCTGGTTCTTCTCTTATTGAAATAAACATACACTCAATACCATCACCCTACTATTCGGGAACGCTGAGGGTTTCAATAAGAGTGTAGTATGAGAAAAGGAGGCAAGGAGGTCTGTTTTACCTTATTGATTCACCATTTTAGCCGCATTCTCCGCCATCTGCAGCGACTCGATAAATTCATCAATGTCTCCATTGATCACTGCATCCAGGTTATAAGAAGTAAGACCGATGCGATGATCGGTTACCCTGCCCTGCGGCCAGTTATAGGTTCTGATCTTAGCACTTCTGTCGCCGGTACTTACCAGTGTTTTTCTTTGTCGGGAAATTTCATCTTCCTGCTTACGCACCTGCTCTTCGTATAATCTGGTACGCAGCATGGTCATCGCCTTTTCGCGATTGCCCAACTGTGAACGTTCTGTTTGGCAAACCACCACCACGCCGGTTGGTATATGTGTAAGAAATACCTTGGTTTCTACTTTGTTTACGTTTTGCCCACCTGCACCACCACTTCGGGCTGTTTCCATTTTTACATCGCTTTCTTTCAGTTCAAAATCTACTTCTTCCGCCTCAGGCATTACTGCTACGGTGGCAGCAGAGGTATGAACCCGTCCCTGTGTTTCGGTATTCGGCACTCGTTGTACGCGGTGCACCCCACTTTCAAATTTTAAAGTGCCATATACATCCTCGCCGGTTACTTCCAGAATTACTTCCTTGTAACCACCCACTGTTCCTTCGCTTTCGCTTACCAGGGCTGTTTTCCAACCCTTACGCGAGCAATAACGGAGATACATACCCAGCAAATCACCGGCAAACAAACTGGCTTCATCACCACCGGTGCCGGCCCTAATTTCAAGAATGGCATTCTTATCATCCTGCGGGTCTTTCGGAATCAGTAGTTTGGTAAGCTCTTTTTCCAGTATGGTTTTTCTTTCTTCCAGTGCGGGCAGTTCCATTTTAGCCAGCTCTCTCATTTCTTCATCCGAACTGTTTTGGGCTTCTTTGGCAAACTGGTATTCATCCAGCAGTTTTCTGTATTCTTCGTAAGGCTGTACAATTTTTTCCAGCGAGCGGTATTCCTTGCTGTAGGCACCAAACTCCTTCTGGTTATTGATGATCTCAGGGTTGGTAAGGGCAATCCCTACCTGTTCAAACCGGGCTTTTATCGAATCAAGCTTATCAAGCATGTACTATCCATTTTCAGTCTGCAAAAGTAGGGGTTTACGCTGTAAGGTCTTGTGTAAACATAGGCTCCCATGATAACCCTTATCAGCAAGGCATAGAAATCCTTCTTGAAATGAGTGTTTATGGTAATACCACTCCAATGTTAATTAATCATTACCAAATCATTATTAAATTGTTACCAATAGGCTGGCTTTTATTTTTGCGTACCCAAACTACTGACATGATGCGTTCTTCTCTGATCCTTTTTTTTCTGATGATTGCCAGCTCGGTCATTGCGCAACAGGCAAAGGATACACTTGCTTCCCATAAACCCGGTCCTGAAAAAAAATGGTACGAAACGTTTGCCATCCGTGGCTATGTGCAGGCACGCTATAACCGCTTACTCGAAACCAATGCCAAACTGGGTAATGAACAGGGTGATAGAAGCTGGGGAGAAAATGGCGGGGTTTTTATCAGAAGGGTTCGTATTATTTTATATGGACAGATCAGCAAGCGTGTATACTTTTATATTCAACCCGATTTTGCCAGTTCGGCCAGTAGTACTTCTTTACATTTTGGGCAATTGAGGGATGCTTATTTTGATATTGGCCTAGATAACGACAATGAATTCCGCTTACGGGTAGGCCAGAGTAAAATTCCTTATGGGTTTGAGAACATGCAGTCAAGCCAAAATCGTTTGGTATTAGACAGGAACGACGCCCTCAACAGCGCTGCATCAAATGAACGTGATATGGGCGCATTTTTTTATTGGGCACCTAAAGCCAAAAGAGATTTGTTTGCCAGTTTGGTGAGAGATGGTTTAAAAGGTTCTGGTGATTATGGGGTGTTTGCCTTTGGGGCTTATAATGGACAAACCGCCAACAAACCTGAGCAAAACAACAGTTTACACCTGGTTACCAGGGTAAGTTATCCGTTCAAAATAGGCAACCAGATTATTGAGCCGGGCATACAGGCTTATACCGGGAAATATGTGGTAACCAAAGACCAGCTGAGCACCGGAGTAAAAACCAATGCCGACAGAAACTATCTCGATCAACGCCTTGCCGGAAGTTTTGTACTGTACCCACAGCCTTTTGGCATTCAGGCAGAATATACCATTGGCAAAGGACCCGCATTTAATAAAGCAACTGATTCTGTTGAAAACCGTTCTTTACAGGGAGGCTATATTACATTTTCTTACCTGATAAGAAACAAAGAACAACTGATTATTCCTTTTACCCGGATTCAATATTACGACGGCGCCAAAAAACATGAGCTGGATGCCAGAAGTTACCAGGTAAAAGAACTGGAAATGGGTATTGAATGGCAGCCGGTAAAACAATTTGAAGTGGTAGCGATGTACACTTTCTCCAACAGGCGCTATGAAGATTTTGTATTACAGGATAACCTGCAAAAAGGCAGTCTGCTCAGGTTACAATTGCAAATCAATTTTTAGCCTTATGGCCACTTAAAAAAAACCGTTACTTTCATCAACAGATTTCCTCCAAAACACTGCTGCATGAAAGCGATATTATTCTCCCTGTTATTACTACCCTTTATTTCCTATGCACAACAGGCCGACCTGCTGATCCGCAATGGAAAAATACTTGATGGTACCGGCAACAGCTGGTTTTATGGAGATATTGCTGTACAAAATGGAAAGATTGTTGCCCTTGGTAAACTAACCAAATGGACCGCACCCAAAACCATTGATGCCACCGGGTTAATGGTGGCACCCGGGTTTATTGATGTACACACCCATATTGAAGGCGAAGAAAAAAAACAACCCACCGCAGATAATTTTATTTATGATGGCGTAACCACCGTGGTTACGGGTAACTGTGGTGGATCGCAGGTAAATATCCGGAACTATTTTTCCATGCTGGATAGCCTGCATCTTTCCATCAATGTGGCAACCCTGATTGGCCATAACGATGTTCGCAAAGCTGCTATGGGTTCTGCCAACCGCGATCCATCGGAAGAAGAATTGAAAAAAATGGAAGCCATTGTAGAACAGGCGATGAAAGATGGTGCTGTGGGTATGTCTACCGGGCTCATCTATATTCCCGGAACCTATTCCAAAACAGAAGAAGTGGTTCGTCTAGCCAAAGTGGCTTCGCAATACCATGGTGTATATGCCAGTCATATGCGCGATGAAGGCGATAGCGTAGTACAGGCCATAGAAGAAGCCCTGCACATAGGTCGCGAAGCAAAAATACCGGTAGAAATATCTCACTTTAAATTAAGCGGACAGCAAAACTGGGGGCGTAGTAAAGAAACGGTACCCATGATTATGAAAGCAAGGGAAGAAGGATTGGATGTAACCATTGATCAATATCCATACACTGCCAGCAGTACTTCGCTGAGTACTTTATTACCTGATTGGGTTTTGGCGGATGGACAGGATTCTATCAAAGCAAGGTTGGCCCGGCCCGAGGTTAGAAAAGAAGTAACGGAATACATGCTGAAGAAACTGAAAAAAAGAAAATTGAAAAATTTCAGTTATCCTGTCGTAGCTTCTTTTCGTGCAGACAGTTCGTATAATGGAAAAAGTATTGAAGAAGTAAACCTGATGAAGGGAAGAAAACACAAAGCCAGAGAAGAAGCCGAAACCATTATGGATATGATGGAACTTGGCGGTGCAGGGATGGTGTTTCATGGCATGAGTGATAAAGATGTAAAAGCCATTATGCAATATCCCTTCAATATGTTTGCGAGCGATGCCAGTATCCGTATTTATGCATCGGGCAACCCACACCCACGCGGTTATGGAACCAATGCGAGGGTATTGAGCAAATATGTAAGGGATGAAAAAGTGATCTCACTGGAAGAAGCCATTCGCCGAATGACTTCCTTACCGGCGCAAAAATTTCAACTATCCCAACGTGGTTTGTTGAGAGAGGGCTTTGCCGCCGATATTGTTGTGTTTGATGAACAGAAAGTGCAGGATCTTTCTACATACGATAAACCACACCAGTATACCACAGGGTTTCATTATGTAGTAGTGAACGGACAGGTTACGGTTGACAAAGGGGTACACAACGGCACCAGGGCAGGCAGCACTTTACGATTGAAAAATTAACTATGAGAAATTACCTTCTCTTATGCTCACTCTTTTTGTGTTTGGGCAGCCAGGCACAGAAAGAAAAATATGCTGCCATTGATTCTATCTTGGTAGCTGCAGCTAGCAATCATCAGTTCAGCGGTGTGGTATTGGTTGCAGAAAATAGAAAGAACAAATATGAAAAAGCAGTTGGCTACAGAACATTTGCAGATAAAACAGCACTGCAAAAAACGGATGTATTTGAACTGGCATCGGTAAGCAAACAGTTCACTGCTATGGTGATCATGATGTTGAAAGAAAAAGGATTGTTGCAGTACGATGACCTTGTAGAAAAATATATCGATATACCTTATAAAGGGATCACCATCCGTAACCTGTTAACGCATACCAGCGGCCTTCCGGATTACCAGGCTATTATGGATGCCAACTGGGATAAAACAAAAGTGGCTGGCAATAACGATATCATCGCTTACCTTAACAAATACCATCCGCCGGCATTAGCCGTGCCCGGGGTAACCTATGCCTACAGTAACACCGGCTATGTATTGCTGGCCAGTATTGCAGAAAAAGTAAGCGGAAGAGATTTTATTGAATTTTGTACTACCGAGATCTTTCGAAAACTGAAGATGAAACATACGGCCATCAGAACACTGGAAGAAAAAGCAGCGGTACAAAATTTCGCAATCGGACATATGTATGTGAAAGAAAAAAAGGAATTTATCCGGGCCGATTCGTTTCCTTCCTCCAACTACACCATCTGGCTGGGCAACCGCAAAGGGCCGGGCCGCATCAGTTCTACCGCAGAGGATTTGTTGAAATGGGATAAAGCATTGTATACAGAAAAACTGATCAGTCAACAAACATTGGAGGAGGCTTTTACACCTATGGTATTATCCGATGGCAAAGTTTCTAACTATGGTTTTGGCTGGACGATTATTTCCAACGATCCATCCGGAAAAATTGTTTGGCACAATGGCGATAATCCGGGATACAAAACGGAGATCATGCGGTTTCTGAATAGTAAAAACACATTGATCATACTGTGCAACAATGCGTCTGATCAGTTTCAAAATATTATCAAACAGATTCGAACGATACTTACCCATTAATCATTGATCTATGCTAACAAGAATACTATTACTGCTGCTCCCTTTTGCATCTGCTGCACAGAACTACCAGAAAATACATGCGAAAGCCATTGTGGTGGATTCGCACAATGATATTCTTACGGCCAGTATAGAAAAAAAAGTGAGTATGGACCAGGAACTAAAGGGACGAACCCATTCTGACCTGACCCGATTTAAACAGGGTGGATTGGATGTACAGATTTTTTCTGTTTGGTGCGATGGCAAAAAAGAGAATCCGTATGCATTCGCCAACCGGGAGATGGATACATTAGATGCCGTGATCAGTCGCAACCCGGATAAAATAGTGATGGTGCGAAATCAAAAAGAATTGAAACGTGCCATCAGACAGAAAAAACTCGCTGCCATGTTTGGCGTAGAAGGCGGTCACATGATAGAAAACAAGTTAGAGAACCTGGATCATTTTTACGCAAGAGGGGCACGCTACATGACACTGACCTGGAACAATTCTACCTCATGGGCTACTTCTGCCATGTTGGAGACCACGAAAAAAGATAGCCTGGCCAAGGCACATAAAGGACTGACAGATTTTGGTAAACAAATTATCAAGCGCATGAATGAACTGGGTATGATGGTAGACCTATCGCATGTAGGGGAACAAACATTTTGGGATGCCATTGGCACAACCACAAAGCCCGTGATCGTTTCGCACAGCAATGCCTATGCACTATGCCCTGTTCCCAGAAACCTGAAAGACGATCAGATCATAGCTGTTGGTAAAAATGGCGGTGTGATTGATCTGAATTATTCTTCGGGATTTGTTGATAGTAATGCCAGAAGTAAAGAGGTTCGTTTTATTGCGTCGCACGCGAAAGAACTAGACTCGCTCGTGAAAGCAGGCACTCAATGGGAGTATGGCATTACGATCTTATCTGAAAAATATGCATCCGAGGCAGAAGCCACCCGTGCACCCTTGGCTATGTTATTAGACCA
This sequence comes from Chitinophaga pinensis, assembly GCA_943372845.1. GTDB lineage: Bacteria > Bacteroidota > Bacteroidia > Chitinophagales > Chitinophagaceae > Sediminibacterium > Sediminibacterium pinensis_K. The sequence continues at coordinate 24,640 of CALSAD010000018.1, forward strand.
TCTGGATTATATTGTAAAGCTGGCCGGTATTGACCATATTGGTATCGGTTCTGATTATGATGGCATCAGTTCTGTACCACAACAACTGGATGATGTAACTACCTATCCGGTTATCACAAAAGCTTTGCTGGAAAGAGGGTATAGCAAAAAAGACATCAACAAAATTATGGGTGGCAATATCCTAAGGGTATTGAAGGCGAATGAAAACTAAACAGGCATGAGCAATACAACAAAACAAATTGTAAAATTTCTTTTATACCTAATGGTAGGTTTTGCTGCTGCGTATTTCTGGAATACTATGAAAGAATAATTATACTGTGTTGTGCTATTAAAATAAACAATCATTGCGCCCTTTGCGCACCCTTGCTAACCTTGCGATACTGCATTATACTTTTTAGTATCGCAAAGATCGCCAGGAACCGCAGGGAACGCAAAAAAGGCATTTTATATGTTCAAGAAATAAAACCGTGCCTTGGTGTGAAAAAAAATTGCAGCTAATTCACAACACATTTACCTTAACAAAACAAAAAAAGTATATTAAACTAAAAGAATCTCTTCTTATGAAAAAATATTGTTTCGTTTTTGCTATACTCCCCTTGCTATTAACGGCGCAGCCATTTACCAAATCTGAAATCAATAGCTGGCAACAGCAGGCCCAAAAAGTTACCATCATCCGCGATAATTGGGGCATCCCACATATTTATGGCAAGTCAGATGCAGATGCTGTTTTTGGTTTACTATATGCGCAATGTGAAGATGATTTTAAAAGAGTGGAATTGAATTATGTTGAAAAACTGGGCCGCCTATCTGAGATCAATGGCGAGAGAAGTATCTATAACGATCTGCAGATCCGTATGCTGATTGATACGGCAGATGCCATTAAAGATTATAAGAATAGTCCCGACTGGTTAAAAAAATTACTACACGCTTATGCAGATGGCATCAATTATTACCTGCACACGCACCCTTCTGTAAAACCTGCCTTGCTTACACGATTTGAACCCTGGTTTCCTATGTTATGGACTGATGGAAGTATTGGTGCTATTGATGTGGCCGATCTTACACTGAACGATCTGAAGAATCTCTATCCCTCTGATAAACCTCTTGCTGCCGTTACAGATAAACGTTGGGAGTACGATCGTTTTCCTGATGGCTCCAATGGATTTGCAGTGGCTCCATCCAAAACTGCATCAGGTAATGCTATTCTGTATATCAATCCGCATGTAACCTATTATTTTCGTCCCGAAGTACAGGTAACCAGTGCAGAGGGATTGAATGCATATGGTGCCGTAACCTGGGGACAGTTTTTTGTATACCAAGGATTTAATGAACACCTTGGCTGGATGCATACCAGCAGTTACAGTGATGTGGCAGATACCTATCTTGAAAAAGTAAGTACTAAAGATGGTGAGTTGCAATATGAATACGATAAAAAAATGATGCCGGTACGTAAAAAAAATATTGAACTTCTCTATCTATCTAATGGTACCTTAATCAAGAAACAATTCACTACCTATTACACACATCATGGTCCACTGATGGGCAAACGTAATAACGACTGGATTTCCGTAAAGGCCAATAACAGAGATAGTAAGGGATTGATACAATCCTGGCAACGTACTAAGGCAAAGAACTATGATGAGTTCAAAAAATCGATGGAGTTGCTGGCCAACACTTCTAACAATACTGTGTATGCGGATGATAAAGGGAATATTGTTTATTGGCATGGCAACTTTATGCCCAAACGCGATCCGGCTTTTAACTGGCGCAAACCGGTTGATGGCAGCATACCGGCTACAGAATGGAAAGGCTTACATACAATGGAAGAATTGATACAGGTAAAGAACCCGGCAGTGGGCTGGATACAGAATTGTAACTCAACCCCCTTCACCGTATCGGGAATGAATAGTCCTAAAAAAGAAAAGTTCCCATCCTATATGGCACCCATGGGTGAAAATTTCCGTGGTGTGAATGCGATCCGTTTGCTAAATGCCAACAAAGGATATACCATTGATAAAATGATTGCAACAGGATATGATACCCACCTGCCTGCTTTTGATTTGCTGATACCGGCTTTGGTGAAAGCATGGCAAGGCAATCAATTAAAACCTGCTTATGCCCCGCTTGCAGAACCGATGAAAGTATTGGCGGCATGGGATCGTAATTGCAGTGTTGCTTCTGTAGGTACTACACTTGCTGTTGAATGGGGCGAAAAGATCTGGCGAACCATTCAGCGAACCAATGGCGAAGATGACAATACTGACCAGGTTGAGAAAACACAAAGGTTTGTTGCCAATCCACCGGCAGAAATCATGCTGCAGAATCTGCTGCTAACGGTAAGCGATCTTACCAATCGTTTTGGCACCTGGCAAAAACCATGGGGAGACATCAACCGCTACCAAAGGTTAACCGGTAACCTCATTGAAAAATATGATGATGCGGCACCCAGTATTCCCTCAGCCTATACAGCCTCTACCTGGGGTTGCCTGCCTTCTTTTGTAAGCCGCAGTTTTAATGGTACCAACAAACGATATGGCACCAGTGGTAATAGTTTTATTGCTGCTGTAGAATTTGGGAAAAAAGTAAAAGCAAAATCATTACTGGCAGGAGGCGAAAGCGGTAATGCTAACTCGCCACATTTTGGCGACCAGGCAGAAATGTATACCAAAGGAAAATTTAAAGAAGTATTGTTCTATAAGGAAGATGTGTTAAAACATGTGGAGCGAACCTATCACCCGGGTGAGTAGTCGTACAGTTGTCCGGAAAGCATAAGCACCTAACCTCTTTACGAATTCATAAAAACGCCACATGTAGAAAAGTGTGACGTTTTTTATTGTGTATTCTTCAGAGCCGTGACAGAGAATGCAGGCATATATTAACGCATGCTGCACTGATATTGATCATATCGCAACCAAATCAATGAAAGAGCAACCGATAATTTATCTTAGTAAGATAATTATTGGTATGAAAAAAAATATTGTTATTGCATGTGTGTTCCTATTGTTGCTGGCTAAATTATCGGTTGCACAAAAAACAAATCTGCACATATCCTTTACCGTTTCTGTAAAAGATGCGGCTGCACATGTATTTCATATTGAGATGATATGTGAGGGCATTACAAAAGAAACCACTGAATTCAGGTTATCCGAATGGACACCCGGTTATTACCAGTTAATGCATTACGCAGATAATATATCCGGTTTCACTTCCAGTACTACTACTGGAGAAGCATTGCCATGGGAAAAATCTGCAGCCAATGCATGGAAAATACATACCACAAATCAATCCAAAATGCTTCTTAGTTATGATGTAAAAGCACCCCGTGCATTTGTAGCTGCCAATTACCTAGATGCAGAAAGGGGATATATTTCTCCCGCAGGTGTGTTCATGCATCCTTCCAACGAAATCAATACACCCGTAACCATAACCATCGTTCCTTATGAAGGATGGACAACAATAGCAACCGGTTTAGATGCCGTAAAAAATAAACCCTATACCTACACAGCTAACAACTATGATGTATTGTATGATAGCCCGTTTCTCATGGGCAAACTTGAATCCCTCCCTTCATTCAGTGTGAAAAATATTCCACATTATTTTGTTGCCCATCAACCGGGAGATTTTGATAAGGCAAGATTAATGGGTGATCTGCAAAAAATCATAACCGCTGCTTCAGATATCATCGGTGATATCCCATACAAGCACTATACATTTCTTGCCATCGGCCCCGGGGGTGGCGGTATAGAACATTTAAATTCTGCATCCATTTCTTTTGAAGGAAGCCGCTTATACAGCAGCAAAGAATCTATGATACGTGTATATAATTTTCTGGCACATGAATATTTTCATCATTACAATGTAAAACGCATTCGCCCCATAGAGTTGGGGCCGTTTGATTACGATAAAGGCAGCCGTACCAAAATGCTCTGGCTATCAGAAGGCATTACCGTATATTATGAATACCTCATTCTAAAAAGAGCCGGCTTTACCAATGCAGAAGATGTTTTAGCCACTTTTAGCAATGCCATCAAAGCATACGAAAACAAACCGGGTCGCCATTTTCAAACACCGGCTGATGCCAGTTACACTACCTGGGAAGATGGTCCTTTTGGCCGTACCGGCGATGAAGTAAATAAAACCATATCGCCCTACGATAAAGGACCGGCACTGGGCATACTGCTGGATTTTAAAATAAGACATGAAACAAAAAATAAAAAATCGCTTGACGATCTGATGCGCGTATTGTACCAGAAATATTATCAGGAAAAAAAACGCGGCTTTACAGAAGCCGAGTTTCGCACCGAAGCAGAGAAAACGGCCGGAACTTCCTTAGCTGATTTTTTTGATTATATCTACACGTTAAAAACAGTTGACTATCCCTCTTATTTACAATATGCCGGGTTACAGATTGATACCAGTACACATAGTTTACCTGGTGCCTGGCTGGGAGCAACCACCAGAAGCCGTAACGATACCCTTACTGTAACTAATGTTGACTGGCAATCACCGGCATGGCAGGCGGGTTTACGCAGCCGGAATGTGATTAACCGATTAAACGGACAACCCGCGTCAGAAAAAATGCTTCGCGATCTGGTAGCAGCTGCTAAAGAAAATGATCCGGTTACCATTCAGTTTACTGCGGCTGGGGTTCAGCGGGAAGTTCAGGTACGCTTTGGCACAAAGAAAGAAAAACAATATACCATAACACCGGTTAGCAACCCGACACCCTTGCAACTTTCCATTTATCACGGCTGGTTGGGTGAGAAATAAAAGAGTAGTATATTTAAAAAATGAAAAAGTTTACCCGCCTGCCTGCCTTAGTAATGTTGTGCATTAGTTCTGTTACCTGTTGCACTGTTTTGGCACAGTCCAATGCAGGTATTAACCCGGCCCATGGTGCACCCGGACATCGTTGTGATATTGCAGTAGGTGCCCCGTTAAATACAGCAGCCTCAACAGCCAAACCTGCTGCTTCAAATATTCCGCCCGGACAAAGTTTTCCTGGTATGCTCGCCAATCCAAAAAAATCGAATACACCAAACATAGTAGCAGCTAATCCTACTCAACCTGTTACGGTTCAAAAACCAGTTGTTGCCACTCCCGGTAAACCGGCAGCAACAGCCAGCAAAGCCAGCACTGCCTTAAATCCGGCACATGGGCAACCCAACCATCGCTGCGATATTGCAGTGGGTGCACCACTCAATTCACCTGCAACCAAAGCAGCCACCAGCGTTGTTCAACAAGCTACTCCATTACAAAGTAGTCCTGTTAAAAATACCAGTGGTGCTAAAATAAATCCGGCACATGGCCAACCGGGGCATGATTGTTCTGTAGAGGTTGGTAAGCCATTGAAGCAGTAACCGTTCTTATATTTCTTTAGCGCATTGTATACAGCATCAGCAGACTCATGCCAATCATCAGCAGGTCTTCAATAATGGTAACGGTGCTCATAGGTAGGTTAAATACGGCTCCCAAACAGGCACATTTAATTTTTCTTTTGTTAAGCACACTCTGTAAAACCCCAATAATGCTTACCGTCATTACCAAAAAGGTGATGCCATTTACCAGTATGGGTTGAAAGTTGGTAAGGAAAGCCACACCTAACGCCAGTTCCACAAAAGGATAGATATAACCCCAGGCCCTTATTTTTTTCGCCACTATATCATACATGGAATAACTATCAGCAAAACCGGTAAGATCGAGTAGTTTAAAAAAGGAGAACACGAGAAAAAATCCAGCCATAAACAGGCGCATGGCTTCCCATACATTCCATACACCATTTACTGTTCCAGTCAAAACGGATACAACAGTAATATAACCAAACACCAATATCAAGGGCCGATAGGTGGCCAGCCAGGATCTGGTTTCTTCCTCTGCAAAAACAGGAACAACAGGAGCAGATATCTGTTCTGTTAACTGGTATTTAGGATATGCTTGCAGGGCAACCTGCAGGGTTTCTGTAGCAATATGTTTACTCATTTCAATCGTTACGGCATTGTTTTGCCTGTCGATAGAAATGTTTTTTACATCGGGCAAAGCCTTCAAAGCATCTGTTACTTTTTTTTCGCAACTGCCGCAGGTAATTCCGGTTACGTTGTAGGTATGTGTCATGGTTTTTTATTTAACACAAAACTACCTTGCCCTGCTGCTGCGGTGATTATACAATAATGGGTAATATTTATATCCTGTTGAGTGTGTTATACGCCATCAAGCGGTTTGCGGAGATGTGTGCCGAGTAATTTGAATTGCGAAGGCGTAAGCCCGGTTATTTTTTTAAACTGTGCAGAAAGATGTGCAGCACTACTATAACCCAACTTGAAAGAGACCTCGTTCAGATTCATTTCTTTATAGGTTAGCAGCTCTTTGGCTTTTTCTATTTTTTGAAGGATAACAAACTGTTCTATGGTAATACCTTCCGTTTCTGAAAACAGTTTACTGATAACAGAGTATTCTCTATTCAATGCTTTGGATAATACTTCAGGGAAAATAAACTTTTCATCATCGAGGTAATGGATCCTTTCTACTATAATGGTTTTGATCTTATCGATCTGTTGCTTTTTAGTATCATCCAATAATTCAAAACCCAATTGTTCTAACCGGTTTGCCAATATGGTTTGTTGTTGTTGTGTAATGGTGTCTTTCAATACCACTTCACCCAGTTGTATATGTGCGGGCACTAACTCTAAGTCTTGCAATACAATTTCCACTGCCTTAATACAGCGGTTGCAGACCATATTTTTAATATACAATTTCACTAAGCAAAGCTACATTTATTTAATGCGATGCATGTTCAATACTTCTGATGTGATACTCCTGTATCAAAGCCGGGTTCTCTGGCGTTAATGTAAAACTCACTAACACATTGGCCTTCTCTCCTTCCATAATAAAATAACCACGCAATTGGTTTTCGGCAACCACTTCTCGTATTGTAATGATCTTACCTGCTTTTTCAAAAATAGCTCGGGCTTCTTTCTGTAATGCATCCGTAAAATAATCTGCGAAAAAATTATCTGCAAAAATACCTGATGAAACGGCATTGGTAAAATCGGGTAATAACCTTACCAGTTCATCGCGTCGTTGGGTAAGTATTTTGGAAGCAGGTAATGTACGAGGTTGCAATTTAGCCAATCGTATTAACGTGTCCAGTACCGCAAAATTAGGTGGTGTGGTAGGTGCATAGGTTACATTGGCAAACAGTATCACACCCAACCCGTACTCAGGCAAAAAACGCCAGTTACTGCCAAAGCCAGGTAAGCCCCCACTGTGCGCAATGGATTCACGACCTTCACAATCTCTTGTCCAGCCAAGCCCATAGGTATACGCTGATGCTGTGGCACAGGCACGGCCACTCGGATATTTGTAATTTGTATTCAATCCATTAAAACGCCAGGGCTGGTGCATTTCTCTTAGTGAACTTCTTTTTATCGGACCCGTTTCAACATCATTTCTAACCGGCCAGGCAGATTGATGCAATGCTACATATTTACTGAATGATTCAATAGAAGTAATCATACCACCCATGGCTCCATAAATACCATCATGTAATAATGTTTCCTCACGCCATGCGTTGTTAATCCATCTATACCCATGTGCCAGTTCATAAGCCGGCACTTTGGTATATTCCCATTGCGCCTGGTTCATACCCAATGGCTTCCAGATATTTTTTTCGATGTAGTCGCTGTAAGGAATACCGGTTACTTTCTTAATGATATAACCCAGCATAGCAAAACCGAGATTACTATATTCATACGTTATTCCAGGATCATTGGAGAAACTGATCCCTTTTTTGATCAACGCAATCAACTCTGCATCCGTATCCGCCAGTTGCCTGTCGCCCCAGGGATTGTCTTCCGGAAAACCCGCCGAATGTGTCAACAAATTCCGAACCGTAATTTCCGGAGCATCACTGGTTAATTTTTGTCCCTTCATTTCCGGTATATAGAGATACACAGGATCATCCAACTTCAACTTTCCTTCATCACGTAATTTTACAATAGCCAATGCTGTAAAACTTTTACTCATAGAAGCTATACGGAACATAGATTTTGTAGTAGCTGGAATTTTCTTTTCAATATTGGTATAGCCCCCACTACCTGAATACACCAGTTTACCATCCAGCATAATACCAAATGCATAACCGGGGAAGTGATTTTTTTCTGCGTACTCTTTGTAAATTTTTTCAACCATCGGAAAATAGGCCTCTATTTTCTGTAAGCGGGATGCATCAGAAAATACAGGTGTTAGGTATGCCGCATTCGGATTGGTAATTCCAGTCTTCTGCTGGCCAAACACAAAACTGTTTACTAATAAAAGAAAACAGATGGCAGTAATGATGCGTATCATATATAACCTGATTTATTGTAAAGGAATGATTAAGATAGTGTTTTTTAGTAAAAGCTATCCTTAGGTCATTCAACATTCATTTGGAACCTGAGATGAGCGGATAATTTTACCGCTAAGAAACAAAGACGCAAGGATTCGCGAGGTAACCCGCTACAATACATCCTCGCGCCCCCTTGCGCCCTAGCGGCTTTGCGGTAAAAATCTTCAAACCACTTACTGCCGAAAGTAACAAGGTACACAAGACTCGTTTTTCTTCTATTCTTTGATTATATTGGTAATCCAAAACTTACTCTTTATGAATCCATCCATTCATCGCTTCCGGAAATTTTTATTATTCGCAACCTGTTTTCTCATTAGCAGCAACCTGCTTTCGCAAGGCACCATGCTGTTGCGTCAACCTTCGCTCAGTAAAGACAAAATTGTTTTTGTACATGGCGATGACCTGTGGACAGTAAACCGTGAAGGTGGTGATGCACAACGTTTAACCAGTGCCGTGGGCTCAGAGAGTAGTCCGAAATTTAGTCCCGATGGTAAATGGATTGCGTTTACGGGCCAGTACGATGGCAACACCGATGTTTACCTCATCCCAACCGCAGGTGGTGAACCCAAACGCCTTACCTGGCATCCATCACCCGATGTGGTGCAGGGCTGGACACCGGATGGCAAATCTGTTTATTTTACTTCCTCACGCGAGGGTTACCCAACAGCAACGAGTAAATTTTTTACCATACCAGTAACCGGTGGCACACCCGAACCCATGCTACTGCCTTTTGGTAATTCGGGTACTTTATCTGAAGATGGCCAGATCATGGCTTTTCAACCATACCGGCTTTGGGATGAAGAATGGAGAAACTATCGTGGCGGTCAGGCACAACCCATTTGGATCTTCAATATGAAAACAAAAGAAACGGTTAAGACCGTTCAGGGAGATAAAGAAAGACAAAGCTCACCTGCATGGGATAATGGCATGTTGTATTTTTTATCCGAGCAGGATTATATCAATAATGTATGGTCGTACGATCCTAAAACAAAAGCGCAAAAGCAGCTAACGTTTCACAAAGATTTTGATATAAAGAATCTCACCGCGAACAATCGCACTTTAGTATATGAACAAGGAGGATACCTGCATAGTTTTGACCTTAGCACTGGCAAAGGGAAAAAACTGCTAATTAATGCCGAAGGCGATTTAAACTGGGGCAGGCCACGCTGGAATAACTTAACAGGTGCCTCATTAATTCATGCAAGTCTATCACCCACAGGTAAAAGAGCTTTGTTTGAAAGCAGGGGAGAAATTTTTAGTGTACCTAAAGAGAATGGTGATTGGCGCAATCTTACACGTTCGACCGGTGCAGCAGACCGTTATCCTACCTGGTCGCCCGACGGACAAAAAATTGCCTGGTTCTCTGATGCCAGTGGTGAATACCAATTAATGGTTGGCGATCAATCTGGCTTACTGGCACCCAAAGTGTTTCCGATACCCAACAAGAAATTTTATTTTTTACCTGCCTGGTCGCCCGATAGCAAATACATTGCTTTTACCGATACCGATTATAATATCTGGTATGTAGATCTGGCAACGGGTGCTATTAAATTGGTTGACACCGATCGGCTTGCCCATCCAAACAGAACAATGAACCCGGTATGGTCGCCTGATAGTAAATGGATCGCTTATGTGCAGATACAGGAAAACCAATTCAAAGCAGTTAAGCTATACAATATTGAAACAAATAAGAGCACGCAATTAACGGATGGATTGTCTGATGCCATCGATCCGCAATGGGATGAGAGTGGAAAATATTTGTATTTTCTCGCCAGTACCGATTATGGCTTAAGCTCAGGCTGGCTGGATATGAGCAGTTACAATTATCCGGTAAACCGTGCTTTGTATGTAGCTGTGTTAAGTAAAGATTCTCCATCGCCACTTGAACCCAAAAGTGATGAGGAGCCCACCAAAGAAGAAAAGAAACCGGGAGATAGTTCCAAAGCCGCTATCAAACCACCTGTAACAGGTGGCATGAAAGTAAAAATTGATTTTGACGGCATTCAGCAACGCATCATCTCTACTAACCTTCCCGCACGCAATTATGTAGGGTTAGCCGCCGGCCCCGATGGAACGGTTTTTTATGCAGAGAGTATAGAAAATGAACCCGGCTTTGTGGTGTCGCGCTATAGTTTGAAAGATAAAAAAGGAACTGAGTTTGCCAAAGGGGTGTTGAGTGTATCAACCAGTTTCGACAGAAAAAGTATGTTGTACAGAGCTGGTAGCAGTTGGTTTATTGCCGGAACCACCGCACCACCCAGACCCGGAGAGGGCAGACTGGCAACAGAAGGCATTAAAGTATATGTTGATCCCAATAAAGAAGCTGAACAGATCTTTCGTGAGGGCTGGCGTTTTCAGCGCGACTTTTTATATGTAGATAACCAGCATGGTGCACCATGGGATAAAGTGTTTGACTGGTATAAGCCATGGGTGGCGCATGTAAAACATCGCTCTGATCTGAATTACATCATTGATATTTTAGGAGGGGAAATTGCAGTAGGCCATTCTTTTACAAGAGGTGGTGATTTTCCGGATGTACCGATTGTTCCTGTTGGATTATTGGGTGCAGATTATGAAGCTGCCGATGGCTTTTTTAAAATCAAAAAAATATTTACCGGCGAAAACTGGAACCCCGATCTGCGTTCACCATTGAGTGGTCCGGGTATGGATGTGAAAGAAGGCGATTATTTGGTGGAAGTAGAAGGAAGACCACTTACCTCATCAGCCAACCTGTATAGTTTGTTTGAAGGAACAGCCAACCGACAGATTAAAATTCGTGTAAATAATAAACCCGGCATGGAAGGATCGAGGTTAGTTACCGTTGTGCCATTGGCCAGTGAAGCAGCCCTTCGTTCGCGCAACTGGGTAGAATCGAACAGAAGAAAAGTAGATGAATTATCAGGTGGTAAACTCGCATACATTTATGTACCCAGTACCGGCAATCCGGGATACACGTATTTTAACCGTTACTATTTTTCGCAACAGGATAAGAAAGGAGCTATTGTTGATGAAAGAAATAATAGCGGTGGTTCTGCTGCAGATTATATGATCGATATCATGAACAGAAAATTACAGGGTTATTTCAACAACCGGGTAGAAGGGCATAAAGTATCTACCACTCCTATGGCGGGCATATGGGGACCCAAAGTAATGATCGCAAATGAAAGTTCCGGTTCGGGTGGTGATCTGCTTCCGTATATGTTTCAGAAAATGAAGATCGGGCCATTGGTAGGAACACGTACATGGGGCGGATTGGTAGGCACATGGGACACACCCGCTTTCATTGACGGTGGAACCATGGTAGCACCACGCGGCGGATTCATTGATACTAATGGCGAATGGGCTGTAGAAGCAGTAGGCGTTTCGCCTGATATAGAAGTACACCAGAACCCAAAAGCGGTAATAGAAGGCCATGACCCGCAACTGGAAAGAGCTGTGCAGGAAGCATTGAAGTTATTACCAACACAAGGTATTCAACTGAAAAAAGAACCGGCACCACCTATCCGTTACCATAGACCATCCGGGAAATAAATGTTTTTTACCGTGCCTTCGTGCCTTTGTGAGAGAAATATTTCACACCAAGGCACGAAGGCACGGTTTCTTAGTAGTTGATCAATTTTTGAATGGCTTCATGCATGCGGCTCTTTGCCATAAAATTTTTCTCCAGTTCCATATTGAATGGAATCGGTGTATCGAGCGATGCGCAGCGAACGATGGGTGCATCCAGTAATTCAAAACAATGCTCACTGATCCACGCACTGATCTCTCCGCCAATACCTCCTATCAATGTGTCTTCATGCAGTAATAATATTTTTCCGGTTTTTGCAACGGCTTGTTTAATAGCTGCGTAATCCAATGGCAATAAGGTTCGCAGATCAAGTATGTGTAATGAGGTTTCAGGATGTTGTTCCTGGTAGTCGGTAGCCCAATGTACCGCAGCACCGTAAGTGATGATGGTAATATCTTCTCCCTCTTTTACCAATCTTGCTTTACCAATTTCTACTTCATAATACGCTTCGGGCACCGATCCGTTGATGCTTCTGTACAAAGCCTTGTGTTCAAAAAACAAAACAGGGTTGGGATCATTGATGGCAGCAATCAATAAACCCTTGGCATCATGCGGTGTAGAGGGATATACTACTTTCAAACCCGGCACATGTGTAAACCATGCTTCATTACTTTGCGAATGAAAAGGGCCAGCACCTACGCCGCCACCTGTTGGCATACGAATCACCACATCAGCATGCTGCCCCCAGCGGTAATGTATTTTGGCTAAATTATTTACAATCTGGTTAAACCCTACCGTAACAAAATCGGCAAACTGCATTTCCATCACAGATTTATATCCCTCCAAACTCAAGCCTAATGCAGCACCTACAATCGCACTTTCGCAAAGTGGCGTATTGCGCACGCGGGCTTTGCCAAATGCTTCTACAAATCCTTCTGTTATTTTAAAAGCCCCACCATATTCGGCAATATCCTGCCCCATCAGAACAAGGTTGGGATGTTGCTGCATACTTTGTCGAAGACCAGATTGAATAGCATCTACCAAACGGAGCTCGGAAGTCTGGAGACTGGAGTCTGGAGTTAGCAGTCTGGAGTCTGAAGACTGGAGTTCTTGATCAGGACTATCGATCATCATAACTCCAGTCTCCAGACTGCTAACTTCAGACTTACCCGCATACACATCGTTCAATTCTTCTTTCTCATCCACTTTCATCTCATCTGCTTCATTCGCCACACGCAGTTCTTCTTCTATCTGTTCTCTGAACTCATTCCTGATATCAGCAATCTGCATTTCAGATAGAATTGTTTGTGCTGCTAAAAACTGTTCAAAATTTTTAATTGGATCTTTTCTGCCCCATTCTTCAAACAATTCTTTGGGAACGTATTTGGTTCCGCTGGCTTCTTCATGTCCGCGCATGCGAAAGGTCATGCATTCAACGAGGTATGGTTTTTGATTTTTAATACAATACTCACGAACACCGCGAATGGTATCATACACTGTAAGAATATTGTTACCATCAATACGTATACCTTCCATACCATAGCCTTTGGCTTTATCTACCAGACTATCGCAACGGTATTGTTCATTAACAGGTGTGCTTAAGCCATAGCCATTGTTTTCGATCACAAAAATTACCGGCAAATCCCACACGGCAGCCACATTTAAAGCCTCATGAAAATCACCTTCACTGGTTCCGCCATCGCCGCTAAAAGCAAGCGATACTTTGTTTTCTTTTTTGAGTTGATAGGCCAATGCCACACCATCTGCAATAGCGAGTTGCGGGCCCAGATGCGAAATCATGCCGCAGATAAAATGTTCCTTACTACCAAAATGAAAACTTCTTTCTCGCCCCTTGCTATACCCTTCTTTGTTTCCCTGCCATTGCATGAATAATTTATGAAGCGGCATGTTACGTGAAGTGAATACACCGAGGTTACGATGCAAAGGCATGATCCATTCATCGGACTGCAATGCCATGGCGCAACCAACAGAAATAGCTTCCTGTCCAATACCACTGAACCATTTACTGATTTTACCCTGACGTAACAGCACCAGCATTTTTTCCTCGATCATGCGTGGAAGCAGCAGATTACGATAGATGTTTACCAGTTCTTCGTTGGAGAAATATTGTCGGTTGAAATCCATTCGTGTTGTTTTACGTGAATCGTGAGGCGTGAATCGTGAGTTATCTTTCCGTCATTTCGATCCCGCTTTAGCGGGAGAGAAATCTCATGACTGCTAAGCAGGTTACCATCCATTGCTGTCGTAAGATACCATCCCGTCATTTCGATCCCGCTTTAGCGGGAGAGAAATCTCATGACTGCCAAGCAGGTTACCATCTATTGCTGTTGTAAGATACCATCCCGTCATTTCGATCTCGCTTTAGCGGGAGAGAAATCTCATGACTGCTAAGCAGGTTACCATCTATTGCAGTCGTAAGATTTCTCCTCGTTCCTCGTCGAAATGACGTGCAATGATTTGCCTCACAATTCACCATTCACCATTCACCATTCACGACCCTAAGTTACTTGTATTTGGGCTCCACAAAAGAGTCGCTATAAAAAAAGCCATCCTATTATTGGGGATGGCTTTTGAAAAATTTATCAGTAAAGATTATTTACTGTTTCCCAATTTGCTTAATAAGCGAAGCATCTCCAGGTACAACCATACCAGCGTAATCATCAAACCAAATGCACCATACCATTCCATGAATTTTGGGGCTCCTCTTTCAGCACCTTGCTCAATCATATCAAAATCGAGTATCAGGTTCAATGCGGCAATGGCTACTACAAACAGGCTGATACCAATGCTTAGCATGCTGCTATCGTTCATAAAGCTCACGTTCACACCAAAGAAACCGAGTATCATGGTAAGCAGGTAAAACAAACCAATGCCTAATGTAGATGCGATGATGACGGATTTGAATTTTTCTGTAGCACGGATCACACGAAAATTATACAGGAGAAATACTGCCAATGCCACACCAAAGGTTAAACCTACCGCCTGCATAACAAGGCCCGGATATTTTTGTGCAAAAGCCGCATTCATGATAGCAGAAATTCCACCAATAAACAAGCCTTCCAATAAACCATATAAAGGAGCCAGGTAACCGGCCCAGTTGGGTTTAAAGATGATGATGAAAGCAGTGATCATGCCACCAAACACACCCACCATCATGAGAGTATTCATCATTCCGTTCTGTCCTTCTTCAAACAGGTGCCAGTTATACGCTGCGCCGGCAATGATCATCAATAATAAAAAGCCAAACTTGTTAATCGTTCCACGCACACTCATCGTTCCCTGCATAGAAGCTTCCAGGTGCAGACTTTTGTCGAACATCTTTTGCGTTAATGTAGGATTGCCAGATTTAAAAATTGCCATAGTTGTACATTTTTGTAACTACAAATATACGGAATCTGGGAAGGCTTTTAATGAGGGTTTGTTTAAGGAAACTCTAAAATTCGTGAATCGTGAGACGTGAATCGTGAATAATGAAAAAACTAAAGTTTCACCACTCACGTCTCACGATTCACGTCTCACCACTACCTCCCCAGCTTCTTCAACCCCGGATAGTGATCCACCGTTTCAAAAACATACCGGGGATTTTGTTTGAGAATATGTATGAATTTAGCCAGCGAATCGGCCTCATCCGGGTGTTGAAACATCCGGTCGTGGCTAAGTATCACCAGGTGATGGGGCATATGGGTGTTGTTGCGGGCAAAAGCACTATCTACCTGATGCGCCAGTTGCTCCGGTGTTTGCTGCGGTCGGGCTGTTTTTTTGCCAAAACCCCATTCCAGATCCCAGCCTATTACGTTATACCCCATACTATCCAGCAAATGGGTTACCGGGCTTACCAATCCACTGGCTTTTACCTCTCCATCCCTCACCCAACTGCGGTTTCCGGGCAATCGGCTAATTTTGAAAGGTGCCTGTAATACTACCTGTGCCTTATTAAAATCTGCCAAAGCCAAATTGGGATGATGATAAAAAAACTGGTATTTATTATAGGCATGCGTGTAACTATGGTTGGCCAACAACACCTGCGGGTAAGCTTCCCTGATCATTGAAACTATTTTTTTGCCATCGCTACGCAATTTGGTATGCAAACCCACCATAAAGAAACTGGCTTTTATGGCCTCTTTTTTACACAGGTTAAAACAGGCCTGTGTGCCCTGTTGCGGACCATCATCAAAGGTGAGGTAAATGTATTGTTTGGTAGTATCGTAAGGCAAGGGCTGACCCGCAAACTTATCTGCCGGCTTCGTTCTGATTCCCAAACTATCCAGTGCTGTATTGTTATAGTTACTTTCTGTTAGTCCTGAACAGGCTACCAAACAACCCCAACATAAAGCAACTATCCATTTACTGCGCAAGATCTTTTTAGAACACTTCATTACCGGCCCACTTATTTTAGGGTGCGAATATAGCCATTGGGTAGAAACGATAAGAAAGCGGCTTGTTTTTTCAGAAAAAAGAACGACTTTACAACCCATTAAAATCAGTGTTTATCAGCCCCTGTTATCTGTAACTTTGCGGGCACAATTCATTCTTCGATGGCTAATAAAGACGAACTACTGCAAGATGTGGTGATCAAATTTGCAGGCGACAGTGGAGACGGTATGCAGCTTACCGGACAACAGTTTACCAACAACACAGCGATGCTGGGGATTGACCTGGCTACTTTCCCGGATTTTCCGGCGGAAATTCGTGCCCCGATCGGTACGTTGCCTGGGGTAAGTGGTTTCCAGTTGCACTTTTCTTCCAATAAAGTATTTACCCCGGGAGATATAGCCGATGTGCTGGTGGCCATGAACGCCGCTGCATTGAAAGTGAACCTGAAAGCCATCAAGCCCGGTGGAAAGATCATTGTAAACATTGAGGGCTTTGATGCCAAGAACCTTCGACTGGCCAATTACCCCGATGGTGTAAACCCATTGGAAGATGGCAGCTTAGACAGTTACGAAGTAATTAAAATCGATGTTACCAAACTCACCCGCGAATCGCTGAAAGAGTTTACCGAACTGGGTAACAAAGAACGCGACCGTGCCAAAAATATGTTTGTACTCGGTTTTATTTACTGGATGTACAACCGCAGCTTGGAAACAACGATTGCATTTCTGACAGAAAAATTTGGAAAAAAACCGCTGATTCTGAACAGTAATATCAAAGTATTACAATCGGGCTATAATTACGGCGATACTACAGAAACTTTCACTTCCCGCTACAGAGTAGAAAAAGCCAAAATGGCTCCGGGATCGTATAGAAGCATCATGGGTAATGAAGCTTTGGCTATGGGCCTTATTGCAGCAGGAGAAAAAAGTGGTCTGCCTATTTTCCTCGGCACCTACCCCATTACACCGGCTTCTGATATTTTACATGAACTGAGTAAGTATAAAAATTTTGGTATCCGCACTTTTCAGGCCGAAGATGAAATTGCGGGTATTACCGCAGCTATTGGGGCCAGTTATGGTGGATCATTGGGTATTACCTCCACTTCCGGCCCTGGTATGGCTTTGAAAACAGAAGCTATGGGATTAGCGGTGATGCTGGAAATACCTTTGATCATTATCAACATACAGCGTGGCGGACCCTCAACCGGTTTGCCAACCAAAACAGAACAGAGTGATCTGATGCAGGCCTATTACGGAAGAAACGGCGAATGCCCCATGCCCGTGATCGCCTCATCCACACCCAGCGATTGTTTTGAAGTTGCGTATGAAGCCTGCCGTATTGCCGTGCAGCATATGACACCGGTGATTATTTTAAGTGATGGTTATATTGCCAATGGTGCTGAGCCATGGAAATACCCAACCGCTGCTGATCTTCCTGCTATCAAAGTTCATTTTAAACAAGGATTGGAAGATGATGAACCAAAGTTTCAGCCATACAGAAGAGATGATAAACTGGCGCGCCCATGGGCCATTCCCGGTACACCGGGATTAGAGCATCGTATTGGTGGATTGGAAAAACAAGACATTACAGGAAATATTAACTACGAACCCGAGAACCACCAGCATATGGTGAATGTTCGCCAAGCAAAAGTTGATAAGATCGCCGATCATATTCCATTACAAACCATCGACAGTGGACCTGAAAAAGGAAAAGTACTGGTGATTGGATGGGGATCGACCTATGGTGCCATTAAAAGTGCCGTGTTACAATTACAGGCCGAAGGCCATGCCGTAAGCCATGCACATATCCGTTATGTTCGTCCGTTCCCCAAAAATCTGGGTGAGCTCATCCAAAACTTTGATCAGGTATTAATCCCTGAAATCAACAACGGCCAACTCGTAAAAATCATCCGCGACCAATACATGGTAGATGCGAAGCCCTATAATAAAGTAATGGGTATTCCTATTACCAAGGGTGAGTTGGTGGATGTGATTAAGAAGATGTTGTAAAAATTCAGCCGTGAGCTGTGAGCCGCGAGCTATGAGCAATTCAATGCTCGCAGCTCATAGCTCACGGCTCACAGCTTTCCTCATGAATATAGAACAACTCCAACATTACTGTCTCAGTAAATTCGATGTAGAAGAAACCCTTCCTTTTGGGCCGGATACTTTGGTGTATAAAGTGAATGGGAAAGTGTTTTTATTAACCGGTTTAGATAGCCATCCACTTCGCTTTAATGTAAAATGTGATCCTGAAAAGGCACTTGAGTTACGGGAAGAATATCCTGATCATGTGTTGCCAGGTTTTCATATGAATAAGAAACATTGGAATACCATTGTGGTTGATGGAACACTTTCTTCAGCACTGATTAAAGAATGTATTGATTATTCTTATGCGTTGGTGAGAAGAAAGTCGTGAATCGTGAGACGTGTGTTTTTTTCTATCGTCTCACGATTCACGTCTCACGATTCACGACTGACGATTTTTTTAAAATAACTGCACACTTCGGTAAACACACACTCTTTACATTTCGGACTACGTGCCAGGCAAACATAACGGCCATGCAGGATAAGCCAGTGGTGTGCTTTGTGTACCATTTCGGATGGGATATGTTTGATGAGTTCTTTTTCAACGGCTAAAGGGGTGGATGCTTTCTGAGAAACCAATCCCAGTCTTTTACTAACACGAAATACATGAGTATCTACGGCCATATTGGGTTGCTCATCAATTACACTGGTAATTACATTCGCTGTTTTTCTGCCTACACCGGGTAGCTGTATCAATGCATCTACCGTCATCGGCACCTCGCCGTCAAATTTCTCGAGAAGCATATTGGCCATGCCAATCAGGTGTTTGGTTTTGTTATTGGGGTATGAAATACTTCTGATCAATGGAAACAATTCATCAAATGTGGCTTTCGCCATTTGTTGCGGATCGGGGTATTTGGCGAAGATGGATGGTGTTGTAAGGTTAACCCGCTTATCGGTGCATTGTGCAGACAGAATGACTGCTACGAGTAACTGAAACGGATTATCATACAGCAATTCTGTTTCGGCATCAGGAACGTTTTGTTGAAAATAATCTAGTATGATTTCGTAGCGTTGTTTCTTAGTCATGAATCACAAAATATATTACCGCGCCTTTGCGCCTTTGCGTGCAAATTTTCTCGCAAAGGCGCAAAGGCGCGGTTTGAGGTATTACTGGTGAAAACTATCTCCGATAAATTTCAAGGCATCTACAATACCGGTTCGCCAGTAGCTCCAGGTATGGGCGCCATCGCGAACGCGGTATTCGTGTGGTATTCTTTTTTCGGTAAGGGCAATATGCAGTAAACAATTTCCTTTCGTTAAAAAATCATCATCCCCACAATCAATCCAGTAACGAACTTTTTTCAGGTCATCGGCAGATCGGGTCTCTACAATTTTCAGGATCGAATTATCGTACCAGGGTTTACCTAATCTGTCTTTTCCTTTCAGGTCACGACCATACAATTGACCGAACGTTCTTGCCCAGCTTGCTTCCGGCGATGTTACTACTGCATCATCATCAAATACAGCCGCACTTAATGGTGCAGCGGCAGCAAATAATTCAGGATGCTTCATGGCATAGATTAATGTACCGTAACCACCCATTGACAAACCAGCTACGCCTCTGTATCTTTTTTCTGCTTTGATGCGATATGTTTTTTCAATGGAAGGCATGAATTCCTTGACAAAGAAATCTTCATAATTTTCTTTCCCATCATACGAATTAATATACCAGCTAGAATCGCCGTTAGGCATTACAATAATCATGGGTGGAATGGTGCCTTCTGCAATGGCTTTATCAGCATAACGGTTGATCTCGCCAAATTGTAACCATCCCGTATTGTCATCGGTATAGCCATGCAATAAATAAACAACCGGATAAGTTCTGCTGGAGCTTTCATAATCTGCAGGTAAGTACACCGTGTATCGAACCTCTCTGCCGAGAACCGTGCTCTTTACCGTTTTTGTTTCCATCACTTTACCGTGCGACTGCGCTATGGCAGATACAAAAACAAAACTGCCGATAAGCAATAACAGCATTTGCTGAATTCCTTTCTTCATACCCTATTTTTTAGTGGAGATAAATTTACTGTAAAAGAGTGGATAGTACGATCGCTGAATGGGTAATAGATTTTTTTGCACGCAAAGGCGCAGTAAGAATTTTTGTTATTTAGCGTATTCGAGTGCAACTACTAACCACTACTTTTTTGCAGCGTACGCTAAAATAGCTTTGATAGACTGTTTTGAGGGAGATTTGAGTTTGAGCTTGTCCAGCTGGCGTATACTACGGCGCAGCACCTGCAGGCGTTCTTTCAGCTCCAGGTTTTCTTCTTCCAGTTCAGCTTCAATAGCTGCACTCAGTTGGGGTGAACAATCTTTGTATAAATACAAGATCAAATCCTCTTCTTTGAATTTTTTCATAACACTGGATAACTCATCTTTAAATAAGAGGATATACGTGTTTATAAAACGGGGAAGGGGTAGAAATATTGTTGACTAGACGGCCAACGTTTTTGGAAGTATTTTATTTTTTCAGGTCAGAAGAATCTTCAATAATATAAATATCCTCACCATTTTTTTTCATCAGGTAATGCTCGCGGGCAAATTTTTCGAGGGCTGCGGGATTGTTCTGTAAGTCTTGCAACTCTTTTTTGGTCTTCTCTATTTCCTTCACATAATACTGCTTCTTAGCCTCCAGTTTATCCAGTTCTGCCTGTCTAATGCGTTGCTGAAAATAATCGCGCTGGTCAAAAAACAGCATCCACACAATAAAAAATACCGAAGCAACCAGGTATTTATTAGTGAGTATGGAAGCAACTTTTTTCATGAAATAAACAATGAGAGGTAGTACAATGAATCACTAAATTAGAAATTTAGTGATTCATTGAAGTAATAAACTAATCAACAGGTGTGAAGAAAGCTATTAGCTGTTAGCTGCAAGCTTTTAGCAATTTGCTTTTGCTTGCAGCTAATAGCTTAAGGCTAACAGCTTATTTAGAACCAAATTTAATTTTCCCTTTCGGATACACACCGGTGCTGCCCAGCATTTCTTCGATTCGGATTAACTGGTTGTATTTGGCAATACGGTCGGTGCGGGATGCAGAACCGGTTTTAATCTGTCCGCAGTTCAATGCAACGGCTAAGTCAGCAATGGTGGTATCTTCTGTTTCACCGCTTCTGTGGCTCATAATGGTATTGTAGCCGTTGTGCTGTGCCAGGGTAACTGCGTTGATGGT
The DNA here is from genome assembly GCA_943372845.1 of Chitinophaga pinensis. GTDB lineage: Bacteria > Bacteroidota > Bacteroidia > Chitinophagales > Chitinophagaceae > Sediminibacterium > Sediminibacterium pinensis_K. The sequence goes on from CALSAD010000018.1 coordinate 46,189, forward strand.
TTCGGTAAGGGTTCCGATCTGGTTTACTTTAACCAGCAAACCGTTGGCAATACCTTTATCAATACCGGTTTGTAGGCGGTTTACATTGGTAACAAACAGATCATCTCCTACCAGCTGGCATTTATCGCCAATGGCCTGAGTAAGGTTTTTCCAACCGTTCCAGTCATCTTCTGCCATACCATCTTCGATTGATGCAATCGGATATTGTTTGGCCCATTTTTCCCAGAACTTAACCAGCTCATCGCTGCTAACTACTTTACCACTGCTCTTTTTAAACACATACTTTTTCTTCTTGGCATCCCATAATTCGCTGTTGGCAGCATCCATGGCAATCACAATTTGAGAACCGGTTTTGTAACCTGCTGCAGAAATGGCTTCCAATACGGTTTCAATGGCTTCTTCATTGCTTTGGATATTAGGTGCAAAACCACCCTCATCACCTACATTGGTACTGAAACCTTTTTTCTTCAATACACTTTTCAGCACATGAAATATTTCAACACCCCAACGTAAGCCTTCACTGAAAGAAGAAGCGCCCACCGGCATTACCATGAATTCCTGAAAATCAATTTTATTATCGGCATGCGCACCACCATTCAGAATGTTCATCATGGGCATGGGCAATGTTTTGGCATTGGTACCGCCTATGTAGCGAAACAAAGGCAAAGCCGCTTCTTCAGCAGCTGCTTTGGCTACTGCCATACTTACGGCAAGAATGGCATTGGCACCTAATTTGGTTTTATTGGGTGTACCATCCAGGGCAATCATGGTTTCATCAATAGCAGCCTGCTGTGTTACATCAAAACCTACGATGGCTTCCGCAATCGTATCGTTCACATTTTTTACGGCTTTCAAAACACCTTTACCTGCATATTTCTTTTTATCGTTATCGCGCAGTTCCGCTGCTTCGTGAATACCGGTACTGGCACCACTGGGTACTGCGGCACGGCCGATAGCACCATCATCGGTTAATACATCTACTTCAACAGTGGGGTTACCGCGGCTGTCTAATATTTGTCTGGCATGTACTTCAATAATGTAACTCATGGTTGATTGCTTGTTGGTTTATGATTTGATTTTACGATTCCTGCTATTCCGGAGCTGCAATTTAAGCATTTACCGGCTTTTGTTTTTTGAAATCATTGAGTGGACCGCGGGTTTTACGAAGTAATACCTCATCAAGCCCTTGCACAATATAGTTTTCAAGCACACCTACTACCTCGTAACCCATACGTAGATAGAGTTTGCGGGCACGTTCATTGAACGAGGATACGCAAATAAATACATTGGGACTAAACATAAAAATGATCTCTTCTATGTATCTGATGGCCGCCTCGCCTATGCCTTGGCCTCTTACTGCTTCTAAAAAAACGATCGTTTGTATGTATCCTGTAAACGGGCCTTTTGTTTTAATCATGATAAACCCAATACGTGCACCATTTTGAAAAAACAGATACAGTTCACTAATCGGATCCTGTAAAATGATTAACCCATTTTCATAATCACGTTGTAAGGTAATCCATGGTTCATTGGATGCCATTAATTGCGCACACCATTGTAGATCTTCTGTAGTGGAAGTTTTTTCAACTGAAACAGTAGAATGTATGCCAGACAAATAATCCATATTCTTCGCGTACCCTTCCGTCTTGGCGTCCTAGCGGTAAAAAACATACCGCAAAGGCGCGAAGGAACAAAGGTTCGCTAAGGTATTACAATCAGTAGAACTAATTTATTGATTGGTGAGTGAACGGAATACTTCTTCCAGGCTATGGCCTTCTGTTTGCAGGGAAATGATGTTGAGGTTGTTTTCAACAGCAAGGGTGAGAAGTTGTTTGCGAACGGCATCAGGGTTAGCAGTTGTCAGTTGCCAGTTGCCGGTTGGCAGTTGGTTTACCTGCAAGACACTGTTTATTTTTTCCAGTAATTCTTTTGCAATGGTTTCTTTGAATTGAACGGTAACGATGTGCTTTTCATTTTTTCCCCGCTGCAGGTTTACCAAACTATCATCGGCCACCATATTGCCTTTGTTAATAATGATCACCCGATCGCAGATAGCGGCTACTTCCTGAAGAATATGCGAAGAGAATAAAACCGTTTTTCGCAATCCCTGTTCTTTAATCACATTCCTGATTTCAATAATCTGATTTGGGTCCAATCCACTGGTAGGTTCATCCAGTATCAACACTTCGGGTTCATGTATTAATGCAGCGGCCAATCCAACCCTTTGTTTGTATCCTTTCGATAATTGCCCGATCTTCTTTTTAGATTCAACTGTTAAACCGGTTAATCTGATCACTTTTTCAACGGCTGTTTTAACATCGCTGATCTGGTGAACGCCCGCCACAAAACGAAGATATTCCCGCACATACATATCGGGGTATAAGGGATTGGCTTCCGGCAAATAACCGATCTTCTTTTTTACTGCAATGGGGTTTGTAATAGTATCCAATCCGCAAACCAATGCTTTGCCACCATCTGCCTGCAGGTAACCGGTGATGATTTTCATGGTAGTACTCTTACCGGCACCATTGGGACCTAAAAACCCAACAATCTCACCTTTCTGTATGGTGAAAGACACATCGTTCACTGCTTTCTGTTCACCGTACTGTTTTACCAAATGAGATACTTCAATAGACATGCCTGCTGGGTTTCGGCCAAAATTAGTTGAATGCGGGGAAATGGGGGTTAAGGGTTTACTAAGATTTATGTCTCCAGAAATCAAGTTCACCGCAGAGACGCAGGGAGCGGGGAGATTTCGCAGAGATTAGTCAATGAGTTCTTCTGATGTTTCGGGCAAATGATCGTATTCACCCTTTAGTGCATACCATCCAAAAATCACCATACCTATAGCAATTGGAATAAAGATAACCACGAATACACCCCATTGAATCTTGGTATCCATCACCGGCTTTTCCGCAATTTCAGCAGCGGCGGTTTTAATGAGGTAAAAAGCAGCCAGCGGACCTAATAAGAGCCAGATAATTCCGGCAAAACGTTTGATATGATTCATATAAAATAGTTTACCGTCATTTCGAATAAAGCGAAGCGAAGTGAGAAATCTCATTATCGATCAGCAGTTTTCTCTCCCGCCAGGGCGGGATCGAAATGACGTTGTTTATAATAAACTACACCTCTATTTCCGGATCCACCCGGTTATTAATGTACAATGCCCCTATCACCAAACAGACCGCTGCAATAATGATCGGATACATTAACCCAATCAATATATCATTTGTATAAATGGTAGTCAGTAATGTGGCAATAAAAGGCGTTAGTCCGCCGAATACACCATTACCAATATGGTAGGGTAACGACATAGATGTATAACGGATTTTTGTTGGAAACAACTCCACCAGAAAAGCTGCAATGGGCCCATACACCATGGTTACATAAAAGATCATAATGAAAACAATGCATACCATCATCCAGTAATCGCTGTTGCCCACTGTTTTCGAAATTTTAACTTCCGGTTTGAGGGTAACTTTTCCTGCGGCGGCATACAAAGTATCTTTGGTTATTTGCGATACCACCATACCATCTTCATAATAATATTTATTAGTAACGGTTCGCACGGTATCCTTTGTATCAGGAATGGGTGTGCGGTTGGTTTTAATTTCTTTCCGTTCTGCCAATTCCTGTTTGGTGGTTTGGTCGGTTAATTTTACCAGCTGGTTAAATAAAGGCTGATAGGTTACGATTGCCAGTAACATTCCCGTTAACATGATCCATTTTCTTCCCACTTTATCACTCCAGCTTCCAAATACCACAAAGAATGGTGTGGCAAACAGGATGGCCCATATCAATAAGGTTCGCGACTGATCGAAATCTACTTTACAAACATTTTCAATAAACGACTGCGCATAAAATTGTCCGGTATACCAAACCACGCCCTGCCCCATGGTAGCACCGAACAAGGCAAGCAATACCATTTTCAGGTTAGATTTATGACCGAAACTTTCTTTCAAAGGATTAACAGAAGTAGTGCCGGCTGTTTTTAATTTTTCAAACAACGGTGACTCCTTCATCTTTAAACGGATATAGATAGATACCACTACCAAAATAATAGACACCAAAAATGGAATACGCCAGCCCCAGTCGTTGAACTTTGCAATAGACTTTGCTTCATCGGCATCTAATGAATGACGGGTTAATAAAATCACACCCAACGAAACAAATAATCCCAAGGTGGCCGTTGTTTGTATCCACGAAGTATAAAAACCTCTTCTATGGTGCGGCGCATGTTCCGCAACATAGGTAGCTGCCCCACCATATTCTCCACCCAATGCAAGACCTTGTAATAAACGTAATACCAATACCAATATCGGCGCAGCAAAACCAATGGTCTCGTAACTGGGAATTAAACCTATGGCAAAAGTAGAACCACCCATAATCACCAGCGTAAGCAGGAAGGTATACTTGCGTCCAATCAGATCACCCAATCGTCCAAACACCAATGCACCAAATGGTCTTACAATAAAACCTGCGGCGAAAGTGGCTAACGTGGATAGCAACGCAGCCGTGGGGTTGGTTTTAGGAAAGAACTGATTCGCCAGCACGGTAGCCAAACTACCAAAAATGTAAAAATCATACCATTCAATTAAAGTGCCCAGCGAGGATGCGCCAATCACTTTCCAGATACCTTTGGTTTCTTTCATATGCAATTAAATCATCGTCAACTTACGCCATTGCGGCGATTTATCCAAGGACAAAGCATTCATTTTAGCAAAGAGCGTAATTGAATCGTGAGGCGTGAGGCGTCAGTCGTGAGTGTTAGGAAAATTCTCTTCACGACTGACGCCTCACGATTCACGATTCTCGTTGTATCTTTAACTCTCTTAAACAACAGCTTGTTATGTCCTATCCCTACCAGATCAAATCTTTGGAAGAATATAAGGAAGTCTATCAAAAAAGTATTGAAGATCCTGCTGCATTCTGGGCATCCATTGCGGAACAGTTTACCTGGCGCAAAAAATGGGACACCGTTTTAGAATGGAATTTTAAAGAGCCAAAAATAGAATGGTTCAAGGGCGGCAAATTAAACATTACAGAAAATTGTTTAGACAGGCATATAGCTACCAGAGGCAACCAACCCGCATTGATATGGGAGCCCAATGCAACGGATGAGCAGCACAGAACCTTATCGTATAAAAAACTACTGGAAAAAGTTTGCCAGTTTGCACATGTACTTAAAAACAACGGCGTACAAAAAGGCGATCGGGTTTGTATTTATATGGGTATGATACCCGAACTGGCCATAGCCGTATTGGCCTGTGCCAGAATTGGTGCCATACACAGTGTGGTATTTGGTGGATTCTCTGCTCAGAGTATAGCAGACAGATTGTATGATGCACAAGCAGAATATATTGTTACCTGCGATGGTGCTTACCGCGGTGCAAAAGATATTCCGCTGAAAAGCGTGATCGATGATGCCTTGATTGGTAACAGAACCGTGAAGCGTGTGATTGTTTGTACCAGAACCCGAACGCCCGTTTCCATGATCAAGGGAAGGGATGTGTGGTGGGAGGAAGAAATGAAACATGTGGAAGAACAGGGGCTCACTTTTATAGAAGCAGAAGAAATGGATGCAGAAGACCCGTTATTCATTCTGTATACTTCCGGCTCTACCGGCAAACCCAAAGGTGTGGTACATACCTGCGGCGGTTACATGATATGGGCCAACTATACTTTTGTAAATGTGTTTCAATATAAAAACGAACAATTACATTTTTGTACGGCAGATATTGGCTGGATAACGGGGCATACCTATATTATTTATGGTCCATTAAGTGCAGGTGCTACTTCATTACTATTTGAAGGGGTACCTACGTTTCCGGATGCCAGTCGCTTCTGGAACATCATTGATAAATTTAAAGTCAATATTTTTTATACCGCACCCACCGCCATCAGAAGTTTAATGGGTTTTGGAACCGGGCCTTTGCAGGGAAAAGATCTTTCTTCGCTGGAAGTATTGGGCACCGTTGGTGAACCCATTAATGAAGAAGCCTGGCATTGGTATGATGAACAGGTAGGCAAGAAAAAATGCCCGATAGTAGATACCTGGTGGCAAACAGAAACAGGCGGATGTTTAATTAGTAACCTCGCTGGTATTACACCCTCAGTACCCAGTTGGGCTACTTTACCTATGCCGGGATTACAAATGGTATTGGTAGATGAGAATGGTAAAGAAGTGATTGCCGAAGGCGATGAAACCGTTTCAGGTAACTTATGTATTAAAGCACCCTGGCCCGGTATTTTACGAACCACGTATGGCGATCATGAAAGATGCCGCACCAATTATTTTGCCACTTATGAGAATATGTATTTTACCGGCGATGGTGCCATGCGAGATAAAAATGGCTATTACCGAATAACCGGGCGCGTGGATGATGTATTGAATGTAAGCGGCCATCGCATTGGCACAGCTGAAGTGGAGAATGCGATTAATATGCATGCAGGTGTTGTAGAAAGTGCCGTGGTAGGTTATCCGCATGATGTGAAAGGGCAGGGTATTTATGCGTATGTGATTTATCAGGGTTCGCATGGACAGGATACACATGGCACAGCAGAAATGATTCGAAAAGATATTTTACAAACCGTAACCCGCATTATCGGGGCCATTGCCAAGCCGGATAAAATTCAGTTTGTAAGCGGCCTCCCCAAAACCAGGAGTGGAAAAATTATGCGGAGAATATTGCGCAAAATTGCGGAGGGGGAAACACAGAATTTGGGAGATACCTCAACCTTACTCGATCCCGGAGTAGTGGATGAAATTAAAAATGGTAAGCTATAACGTCTACTCCTATTAACGAATTCGCTTTAAACCGTGCCTTTGTGCCTTGGTGTGCATTATTTTTCACACCAAGGCACAAAGGCACGGTTGTATCTAATGCCTCTAAATTGCGATTTCAATTGTAAAACGTGTTAAGCCATAATATGTGAATCGTGTAACAATGCACATACATGCTGTAACAATGCAGACTAAACTATTCGTCAACTTTGTAAGTGCCACGGCAAACTAAATTTCTGTAGCATTCACACATTAATATTTTTTATGAAAAAGTTGACAAGAATTGTATTTCCCCTTTGTGCGCTGATAATTATGGTAAGCTGCTCAGGTTTAAATAAATCTCAAAAAGGTGCCGCTATCGGAACAGCAGGTGGTGCAGTAATTGGTGGTGCCATTGGTAGTATTGGTGGTAAAGTAGGTTTAGGTGCTATTATTGGTGCTGCAGTAGGTGGTGTAGGTGGTGCCATTATTGGTAGAAAGATGGACAAACAGGCCGCAGATATTCAAAACGATTTACCCAACGCAAAAGTAGAACGTGTAGGAGAAGGTATTGTGGTAGAGTTTAGTGATAAAATTTTATTTGCTGTTAATAGTTCTACACTGTCTAGCGAATCGAAAATGAACCTTGATAAGCTGGATGTAATACTGGTTAAATATCCGGATACCAATATTGAAATACAGGGTCATACCGATAATACCGGTACTAGTAGCCTGAACCAGAGTTTATCTGAACGCAGAGCCTCAGCCGTTAAAAACTATTTGGCCATGAATGGTGTAAGCGCTTCCAGACTAACCGTAAAAGGTTTTGGTGAAGAATTTCCTAAATACAGTAACGATACAGAAGATGGTCGCATGCAGAACCGTAATGTACAGTTTCTGATTGCTGCCAATGAAAAAATGAAAGAAGCTGCCAAAAAAGAAGCAGGTACTTCTAACTAACATAATTTTCCCCCCAATGTTAAAAACGGATCTCTTTTAGGGATCCGTTTTGTTTTCAGGGATATGCCTGAATCTTTCCTAATTTTATCAGGTTCATTTCACTGAAACAAAAGCGCATGTATTTTTTACGAAAATCAGGAATACTGCTATCATTACTGTTTTTACAAACAGTACATAGTCAGAGTCTCAATCCCATTATTCCGGCACCGGTAAAATATGAGGCTTTACAAACCAAGCCGTTTATACTTTCTGATAAAAGCACTTTGTATTACCCCAAAGCATTTGCCGAACAGGCCATTTATCTGCAACAACAATTGCAGCAGCAAACGGGTGTTGCTATCCCAATTTCAGAAAGCAGTCCGGGCAAAACATTACCGCGGATCATTATGCAAACTGATGAGAGAGCCATTACCAAACCGGAAATGTATCACATCAGCTCTACCGAGAAACAAATTATTATCACTGCTAATGATGTACGTGGATTTATCAATGCTACACAAACCTTACTCCAGTTAGTTAATGCAAGTAATCAAAAAGTAATTACGATTTCGGCAGTTGCTGTTACAGATTATCCGCAATTCCGGTATCGTGGTATGCACCTGGATGTAGTGCGGCATTTTTTTCCGGTGAGTTATATTAAAAAATACATTGACTATCTCACCTATCATAAGTTCAATACATTTCATTGGCATTTAACCGACGACCAGGGCTGGCGTTTTGAAGTGAAGAGTTATCCAAAATTAAATTCCATTGGTTCGTGGCGCAATGAAACACTGATCGGTCATTTTAGAGATACCCCCATCCGTTATGATGGCACACGCCATGGTGGATTTTATACACGAGCAGAGATCAAAGAAGTAATTGCCTATGCAAAAATCCGTGGCATCAATATTATTCCCGAACTGGATATACCCGGCCATAGTCGAGCTACCATTGCTGCGTATCCGGAATTTAGTACCAAGCCTGATACCACATGGAATGTAGCCACTACCTGGGGCATGTATAATCGCCAGAACAATGTACTGGCACCCAACGAAGCTTCTTTCCGGTTTTTAAGAGAGATCTTCAAAGAATTGTCTGAACTGTTTCCCTCTACCTATATCCATATCGGTGGAGATGAATGCAGCATGCTTTGGTGGAAACAAGATCCTAAAACACAGGCTTTCATGAAAAGCAAGAACATCAAATCAGAAAAAGCATTGGAAACGTATTTCATTGAATACGTTGCCAAAGAATTGAAACAGGTAAATAAAAAATCAGTTGGCTGGCACGAAATAGCGGAAGGAGATCTGGATACCACTACGCTAATTATGAACTGGAGTGATGACAAACAGGCATTGTCCGTTGCTAAAAAGGGATTTGAGATCATTCAAACACCCGGCAAGCCATTTTACTTTGATCATTTTCAATCCAAAGATCCCAAAGACAGTTTGGCCATCAGTGGATACAACCCTTTGGAAGCGGTATACAATTACCAGATCATACCCGAAGCAGTGAAAGCGGCCGGACTATCCCATAAAATCATCGGTGCACAGGCCAATGTGTGGACGGAATACATGGGCTATCCCACCAAAGTAGATTACATGGTATTTCCCCGCATGACGGCATTGAGTGAGAATTTATGGAGTGCCAAAAAAAATTATTCTGATTTTTTAAGAAGGCTGGAGCAGTTCATGCTGCCAAAATATGAAAGCTGGCAGAGTAGTTATTTTAAAGGATACAAAGAATGGACTAAGAATAAATAATATTTAAAAACCATTTAACCCCGTTTTATGAAACGAATTATCCGCATCAGTATTATTTGTTTACTGACTCTCAGTACAAACCATGCTTATACCCAAACACCCGAAGAAAATTTAAAGGCACAGAGAATTGTTCTGCCAGAAGTAATAGCGCCTGTAGCCAATTATGTTAACGTGGTTCGAACCGGCAATCTTTTATATCTCTCTGGCAAAGGACCGGTTCAGCCTGATGGAAAATATGTTACCGGTAAATTAGGAAAGGACATGACCATTGAGCAGGGTTACCAGGCTGCAAGACTCACCGCCATTATGCAGATAGCCGTTCTGAAAAAAGAACTGGGCGATCTCTCAAAAGTAAAACGCATTGTAAAAGTACTGGGCATGGTCAATTGTACGGAAGATTTTGCCGATCAACCCAAAGTGATCAATGGCTATTCAGACCTGATGGTGGCCATTTTTGGCGATAAAGGAAAACATGCACGTTCTGCTGTAGGTATGTATGCGCTTCCTTTTCATATGCCGGTGGAGGTGGAGATGATTGTGGAAGTGGAATGAGGAGGAGAACTTTTTTTTGCCACTGATTTCACTGATTAGCACTGATTTGTTAAGTGCCCTCAGTGCTAATCAGTGAAATCAGTGGCAACCTTTTTTACCCTTTCATCAATTGTAAACCTTGCCCATCCCACTTTGGAAATAATTTTTTGTTGTCATTGATCTTTAAATGCCCGTTGGCAACAGCACTGAATACAGAACGGAAATCGGTACTCACCGGCAGGTCACGCCCATCTTCCAGATCTTCTTTTGCTAATGATTTGATGTTGTTATACACTTTCCCTCCCTGCACATCATTACCCAATACAAACAAACAACTGGCTCTTCCATGATCGGTACCACCTGTTCCGTTTTGGTGGGCGGTTCTTCCAAATTCAGTCATGGTCATTACCGTAACTTCATTCTGATACGCTTCCATATCTTTCCAGAAAGCGGCAATACTTTCACTAAAATCTTTCAGGTTACGTGCCAATGCACCATTGGCGGTTCCCTGGTTAAAATGTGTATCCCATCCACCACTTTCTGCAAATGCTACTTCCATACCAACATCCATTTTAATTAAAGTAGCGATCTGTTTTAAAGAATTACCCAATGCAGAAGTGGGATACACCACTCCCGCAGCGGGCTGGTAGTTTTTAATATTGTTTACATTCAGCATCTTCATTGCATCAAAACTTTCTTTGCCGGTTTTATTCAGTATTTGGCTGGAGGTTTGATCGTACAATGATTCAAATGATTTTGAAGCAAGGTTGGTGGCAAGGGGATTGCCGCGCATCTGTATTGCAAACTCTTGCAGGTTATTAATGGCCAAGGATTCATTATCGCCATACAAACTTCTGGGCAAAGAACTGGTTAAACTTACCGCACGAAAAGGTGTGCCCTCGTGCCCCAGTAAACCCACGGCCCTGTTGAGCCAGCCACTGCTGCTGCTTTTACTGAACGGCGTTCCACTTTCCATGTAATCCTGCGCATCAAAATGGCTGCGTGTAGTATTCGGGCTACCCACACCATGCACTATGGCCATTCTTCCTTCAGTAAAAAAAGGTGCGAATGCATTCAAAGAAGGGTGTAAACCAAAACGTCCATCAAGATCAAATAGTTTGCCTTCTGTTTCTGCCGGACTCATATATAAGGTAGGACGCAACTTCTTCAGATTGGCATCTGTGTAAGGGCTCACTGCCATCAATCCATCCATCGCCCCGCGTTGAAAAATACAAACGAGTACTTTGTTTTTTTTGTAGGGAGATAAGATCTTTCTGCTATCAGCAGCTTGTGCAATAAAAGTGGGTACGCCACCAAACCCTGCAGCAAACAGCGCCATAGCGCCTGATTTCATGAATGCTCTGCGATTAACCATACAATACTATTTTTTGCGCCTTGCGTCTTTGCGAGAAAATGCAAGCAAAGGCGCAATGGCGCGGTTTTATTTACGTTGAAATTCGGGTGAGCCAATGATAATGCCCGCTACCTGTGAAACGGTGTTAGTATTACCGGCTACATATAAAGTAGTTAATGGTAAATTCTTTTTACTCAATGCTGCCTTTTCGTTGGCCTTTTTATTTTTTCGGTTTGGAGCCGCAATGGTCATCATATCATCCTGTTCCATGGCGTTCATCATATCTCCTGTTGCTACAGTATTTTTTCCTGCGGCATCACTGATCTTTTGTTCCAGGTTGCTATCGCGTACCATGGCAGTTAGGCGGCGGATATTTTCATCCTGCTCTCTTTCCGGTAATAATATTTTGCTGTAAATAGCCAGCGCTGCTTCTGCACTTTCGGGTTCATGGTTATTGTTGAGTGCCGCAAGATTTAATTTTACACCGGGTATTTTTTCAGTGGCAAATGCCAATCCAAAATTCATACGGTTCAATAAAGAACCGGTATTGATCCAGTACCCTGCCCTGTCAGGAAAACCGGTAGGTGCCTGGTAATAATAAAAACGCTGGCCCATTCTGGTACACCAGTTAAAAATCTGGAAGGGCTGTTGTACATCTGCATTGGTGGCGCGTATGGCACTGATGGCAAATTCGAAAGGTGATTTTACTTTATCGCGCATGGCTTTTTTATCCCAGAACTCACGGCTGTTTACCATAGTGATCAATACTGTTTTGATATTACCATTGCTTTTGATAAAAGCTTCCGCCATTTTATTCACCAGTTCTGTAGAAGGGGTATCGCTCACAAAACGGGTGGCCAGTTTGGTAGAAATAAATTTTGCAGTTGATGCATGTGTAGCCAGCATCTGCAATACCTGTTTGCCTTCTTCGTATCCGCCATTGGCAGGAAAGTTTTTACCCAGGATGGTTTTGGCAGATTCATCATGTTTATCCGCACGAAATAAAAAATCTCCTTCCACAACAAACCCTCTTCTTTTCAATAGTGCAGGGCCGGCAGTTTCCAGTAGTTTCATACCCGGACCATCCTTATACATAGGCGTAATACTCCAGCCTGTTAAAGCTTTTGCAACGGTTGTAACATCTTGCTGTGTATAGCCACCATCCACACCCAGTGTATGCAACTCCATAATTTCACGGGCATAGTTTTCGTTCAGTCCCTGTGTTCTTTTGGCATTGATGGTTTGTTGCAAAATTTTAGTGCCGGGTTTGGAAGTATCATTAGCCATCGCCTGCATACGTTGTTTGATCTGGCGAGCCACCACAGATTTTTCCTGTTGGCGCGCCATATCATTATCCATACTCACACTCGATGCATTATCTAAATACTCTAGCATAGCCGGATGTTTGGCCGTTGCTTCCAGTATGGTTTCAAAATTACCCAACACATTCGGGCGAATGGCATCACGCTCATACGTAAGTACAAATTGCTGGCATTGGCCTTTGGTTAGCGATACATTAAAATGATTGAACCAGAAATCGGTTAACACTTCCTGTAACTGGTTTCGTCCGTAAGCAGCTTTAATCACTTTTTGGTTAACTACCTGCCTTTGTAATTCCTGCGGTGCTTTATACCCTTGTGCATCCATCAACTTTTTCAGTTGTGCGCGGTATTCGGGCTTGTCAAGATTGCGGATAGAATCTTTATCCAATAAATTATTCTTAGCTGCCATGCGAATGATCTGGCCTGCATTCAGATAGGTATTTACAATGGCTTCGTTGTTTAAGCTAAGTGCCTCGTAATTGGCGGCTGGTAAGCGTTTGGCTACTTCATCATCGGGTAGGTTAGCTTCCAGTTGTTGCTGCAACCAGGTATCCAGTCCCATGTTTACTACTTCCTTTATCTCGCCGGGTCTGCTACCAAAGGTAAAACGGCTCAGCAAGTGTGCAGCGGCCTGCTCCTGTGTGAGTCCCATTTTTTTATAGGGCATACTGATCTTAGGTTCACTATTACTATTGTTTCCTTGTACAAAAGCAGAGAGCACCGTTAGAATGGCTCCCACGGTAAAGGTTTTATACATGCGCCTGAAGTTCATAGCGGAAATTTTTAGTATGACGGGATGGGGAGTGAATAGTTTAAAATGACTCGTGAATAGTTCCGTTACTCCACAAAAAAGCCTGTTGTAAAAATACAACAGGCTGTAAGAATTTTCTATTCAAAACCGTGCCTTTGTGCC
>CALSAD010000019.1:0-52617 GCA_943372845.1 Chitinophaga pinensis
TAAATCAAAAATGAGTACCATTAACATCGTTCGAAATAAAATCCTGTACCGGATGTTTGCCGTTGTAAAGCGACAATCACCCTTTGTTAACGACTATTTAAAGGCAGCTTGAAAAATAAAATTGCCCATTTAATAGTCTTAGAATACACGAAGGGGCACGAAGAAAGAAAAGTGAAACCATACTTTTATTTTATCTTCAAGCGCCAACCCACATACAACATTCTTCCGGTTACAGGTCCCCATACCAGAGAGGCATCAAAAAAATTACTAAAGGGTTTGTCTGCCGCTACAATAACACCGGGCTGAAAAAAGTTGGTGATGTTTTCTGCACCTACGTATACATCCATCGGATATTTTTTTCCAAAACTTTTACTGATCTGTGCATTCATCAATACATAATCCGGGGATTGGGTGGGCAACTGATAGGCTGCAGGATTGGCTTGTGTACCGGGTATTCTTTTTTGTCCGTTATACGTAATGGTGTAATCAAATTTCCATTCATTGGGTGTACTATAATCCAAACTGAGGAATGCGCGGTTGGCCGAAACAAATGGACGCTGCAGCAATTGCGCGCCATAGGTGGTTTTCACATCAAAATAACGATAGGCAATACGCACATCAAATTTGTTTGCGGGCACCACGGTTACTTCGGCCTGAAAACTATTAGAATATGATTTGCCTTTCAGGTTATAAAAATTTACTTCCCGTGGATTTTCCATATCAACAACCACCTGGTTGGTAAAATCATTTCTGAAATAATCCAGGCTCAGCATCGCATCATTATTAAACAACCTGAATTTCTGATCTATGCTAATGCCTTTGTTCCACGCAACTTCAGCATCTAATCCGTATGCCTTACCTGCAACACTGGAAACAATATTTACCTGTCGGGCGCTCACAAACACACTGGTATTTTCTGCAAAAATATTGGCAGTTCGCTGGCCCCTTCCCGCACTGGCCCTTATTACTGTTCCTGCAATGGGCTCATACCGGATATTGATGCGGGGAGTTACAAACGCACCATAGAGATTATTATTATCTGCACGCAAACCCGCTACCAAACTAAATACATTAGATGGAGTAAATGTGTACTCGAAGAATGCACCAGGTACGATTTCTGTTCTGCGATAATTATTTATTTTGAAATCTTCGTTGTAGTTGTCGTATTGAAAACTCAACCCCGTTCTGAACTTATGTTCCGTTGTGTGTATGATGGATTGATAGATGAGGTTACTGTAAAAACTTTTTTGTTGGGCATTATACGTTGTTAATCCGAAATACGCATTTTGTGTATGGCTGATGGCTGCCAGCTGCAACCCGATACTTTTGTATTTCTGCTGCGGAAATACATACCCTATTTTAGCAAACCCTTCATAACGCTCAGTCTGTATGCCCAATCCATAACGGTTGGTAGTAGCTTTGTCCCGTGATGGATCGAATGCAGTTTCACCGCCCGTTTTATCATCTTTCATAACTTTAAATCCGAACTGTGCCAGTATACCTTTTGCATCATCATATTTATAACGGTTTACCAGACTAAACTGGTTACCGGTGGGCAAATCACGAAACCCATCGCCATTAAAATCGAGTTGTTTGTTGTTTAAAAAATTATCGTGCAATAACAATCCTGCCGACCATTTTTTATTGAGGTTGGCAGAAAGGTTCAGGTTCAGATCTGTTTTACCAAAATCGTTCCGATATATATTGGCCAGTAAACGTTCGCTGCTTTCCGGTTTTTTTAGTTCTACATTAATTTGTCCGGCAATACTTTCAAACCCATTGGCCACAGACCCAACCCCTTTGGTTAATTGAATGGATTCGATCCACGGACCGGCAATTGAATTCAAACCCAATGGCGTGGCAATACCGCGCGGGCCGGGCAGGTTTTCTACGGTGAGTTGTGTATAGTTACCACTTAACCCCAATAGCTGAATTTGTTTTGATCCGGTTACGGCATCATTATACGATACATCTACCGATGGATTGGTTTCAAAACTTTCACTCAGGTTGCAGCAGGCCGCTTTCAATAATTCTTTACCGGTCATTACCTCGGTACGTATGGCACTGATGGTACCAATATAACTGGCTCGCTGGCGATTGGTAACGGTAACTTCTTTTAACTGACGGTTAGAAGCCATCACAATTTTTAACGCGCGCAAATCAGTAACCGTAATGGTATCTGATTGA
Source organism: Chitinophaga pinensis (assembly GCA_943372845.1). GTDB lineage: Bacteria > Bacteroidota > Bacteroidia > Chitinophagales > Chitinophagaceae > Sediminibacterium > Sediminibacterium pinensis_K. The sequence continues at coordinate 2,188 of CALSAD010000019.1, forward strand.
TAACCGGTATAACTGATGACCAAACGATTGGCTGTAGCGGTAGGCTTGATCTGAAACATACCGGTGCTATCTGAAACCACTCCGGTATTGGTTCCCAGCCAATATACACTGGCATTGATAAGCGGATTGAATTTTCCTTTGGCGTCTTCTTCTACCACGATACCCCTCATGAAAGCAGATGATGCATTGTTTCCAACTATGGATTGTGTGCTATCAATTGTAATTATTTTATCAACCAGCCAATCGGTTTTAGGTGTATCCATATGCATCGTTTCTATTTCACGGTAACGACAACATTCGGGTAACGAGGCATACACCTGGTCTTTGGCTTTCTTAGTACCTACATCATGACCTACCGCCACAATACGGTTTTTTACTTTATCTGGGTTTGTTACAGAAGCATTGTAAACAAGTAACAGTTGTTTGCTATCTACATTCCATTCTGCGCTTTTTACGCCGCGTATGTTTGCTGCTGCTTCAATGCGTGTTTTACATTGTTCGCAGGCACCCAGTACAGTAAACTGAGTAGTATCCAATGTAGATGCCTCTTTCTTATTTTGTGCATTTGCGGTTATTCCTGACAGCAATGCTGTTAGCAATAATCCGTATAGTATCTTTTTCATCTTCAAAAATTCAGGTATAAAAACAATTGCTATTAACTGGAGATCATAATAGCATACAATGTTCATTCATAGAAAACAGCGCCAGCAACTATCTATATAAGTGCCAGAACGTGCTGATATAAGTAGAATCAAATACGATAAACGCAATCAAAAATATACAAAGCAACGGGATGGTATACAGGTGGGGCATGACCATATTGATCAACAGCCAACTGTTCTGTAATAGAGCGGATAATTTGAAAAGAAGGAATCGTAAAATTTAGATCGGTAAAGCTTTTGGCAGGTGTATTGATAGTATCTGCCGCTACATGGGTATCTTTTACTTTTACGTATTGAAATTTGGTTTTGCAACAACCATCTTTCATCTTCATACCCATTTTACCACAATTACTTTTTGGATTGGTATTGAAGGTAATAGTGGTTGATTTGAGTTTATTGCAACAGTAAAAAGATTTTACACCAATGCCGAATGTGGCAGTAGTGTATAGGCTGATCAATATTATCAAGAGCATTCTTTTCACTAGGCAAAGATAATTGGTTGTTTCATCTGTTTGCTGAGATTTGTCATTTATTGGTGATGGCTTTGTTAAAAAATAGGTTTTCAATTAGAAAAATCGAATAGCCCCCCATATTTCCTTTCAAGGCCATATGTTATTAAGAATTTGTGGAAGACAAAATGGCCATGATGGTATAACAAATGGCATAGTGCTTTACTTTTGCGATGCATGGGACAAAAAAAATTGATTCGTTTCGAGGCCATTAAGCATTTTTCGAATGTGCTGGAATATCCGCAGGATATGAAGGGACAATGGCAATCCTTTTTCAAAAACAACCATCCGCTTACACTGGAGTTAGCCTGTGGTAAGGGAGAATACGCGGTTGGGCTGGGAAGAATGTATGCCGACAGAAATTTTATCGGCATCGATCTGAAAGGAAACCGCATCTGGCGTGGAGCCAAAACAGCATTGGATGAAGGTCTTGGCAATGTGGCATTTGTGCGTTCGCATATTGATAAAGTAACCGACTACTTTGCTCCTTCGGAAGTATCAGAAATATGGATCACCTTCCCAGATCCGCAATTACGGGGTTCGCGTTCTAAAAAAAGACTTACCCATCCCCGCTTTCTTCGTTTGTACCAGCAAATACTACAACCAGGCGGATTGGTTCATCTGAAAACAGATAGTCCTGATTTATACCAATTTACTTTAGCCGTAATCAACTTATATCAACTACAGTTGTTAGAACAAACAGATCATGTATATGCGCAGCCATTGGTAAAACCTGAATTGATGATCAAAACGCATTACGAAGGATTAGATATTGCACAGAGTAACCGCATACATTATCTCTGTTTCAGGGTAGATACCGATTTACCCCTTGAAAAAGATGAACAATTAAAACAATTATTACGTGAGCCAGAGCATGACTGAAGGAGTTGATTTTTACCATGATGAACATGGGTATGTGGTATTCACGGAAAAATATCATATAGAAAAGGGCCATTGTTGTGGTCATGGATGCAGGCATTGCCCTTATCAATACGAATCGGTTCCTGAACCAAAGCGATCTGCCTTGCTGGAACAGAAAGAACTGATCTCCCTATCAAAACCGTAAATTGCTGTTGCAAATAAAGCAACATGGCTTCCAAAAAATCTGCAGAAAAATTACAGCATGTTTTACCCAGTGGTAAAAAAGACAGCTCTTTTTTTGAACAGGTATATGAGGTGGCACGCCAGATACCCAAAGGCCGGGTAACTTCTTACGGTGCCATTGCGGCTTATCTAGGCACTAAAATGAGTGCCCGTATGGTAGGCTGGGCCATGAATGGTGCACATTTGATGAAAGATATTCCCGCACATCGCGTGGTTAACCGAAATGGTATGTTATCCGGCAAAATGCACTTTGCAACACCCACCCGAATGGAAGAACTTCTCAAAAAAGAGAAAATCAAAGTTGTTGAGGATACCATTGTTGATTTTGAGAAAGTGTTTTGGGATCCGGCTGAGGAATTATCAATTTGAGAATTTGAGAATTTGAAAATGAAAAGACTCCATAGACGCTTCCACCTATTTTCAAATTACCACATTTTCAAATTACCTATAGTAAGGACTAATCATCCAATACACCACAGGCCCCGTCACAGCTACATAGAGCCAGAGCGGCCAGGTAATTCTTGCCAGTTTTTTATGCGCCGGAAATTCAGCTGTGAGTGCACGATAGGCAGTGAATAATATGAAAGGAAGTATCAGTGCTGCTAATATAATATGGGTACCGAGAATAAAATAGTACACCATACGTATAGAACCTGCCTGTAACTTTTCTTCATCACTTACCAAGCCATCGTGATTTACGTCACCAAATTTAGCCTCGCCCGCCAACAGGTGATGTGCGATATAAGAAACCAGAAAAAGAACAGATAACACCAAGGCAAACATCATCAGGTTTTTATGTAACTGGTAGTGTTTGTTTTTTACTGCTATCAATGCCGTAACCAATAACACCGCAATGGTAGCATTGATGAAAGCATTCAGGGTAGCAAAAATATGTATGTCGAACCCGAGGTCAACCTCCAGTTTAAACCTACCCAATAATACTACAGCGGTAAAAACCACTACTGAAAAAATACCAATCAGCCAGCCGGCTTTTTTATCATTTTTGGTGAGGGATGGGGGAAGCATGTTGTTGATTTATTGGTTTACTGGTTTATTGGTTTACCGGTTTACTGGTTTACTGGTTTACTGGTTTACTGGTTTACTGGTTGCCGCTTTATTTCTTTACCAATAAACTAATAAACCAGTAAACCATAAACAAATTCTCTAGCCATTTAGTTTTCTCCTCCCCTGCATATACAGTACAAAAAAGATGACTGCAATAACAATGATGAGCCATAGCCAGCTGAGGTCAATGATCTGTGTAAAGACAGTACTTTTTTTCTTGATATCTTTTTCGAGCATCAGAAGGCCAATATCTCTGGCCAGTTTACCGAGTGATACTGAATCCAGTCCGTCGTAATAACCGCGCACCTTGTATTCTTTATCTATTAAAATGAAACGGCTGGTATGTACAAAATCAGGATTGATCGGTTCCATGCTGAACTTCTGTACTTTCATTTCCTCGAACGCAAAACGATAAATAGAATCGCGGTTACCGGTTAGCAGCCACCAGTTATCGTGGTTTACACCAAACCTGTCTGCATAGGCTTTCAGCACCGGCACACTATCGCGTTCAGGATCTACGGTAAAGGAAATAAATTGAACAATTGAGGTATCAATTTTCTTACGAACATTTCCGCCCCTGATAAAGGATTGCTGCAGCTTAGACATATTAGCGGTTAGCTTAGGGCAGATGCTTCCACAACTGGTGAAGAAAAAATCTGCAACAATAATCTTTCCTTCTTTATCATATAAACCCACCGTATCTCCCAATTGGTTCTGTAAACGAATATTGGCTGTTTTATGCCAGATACTGTCGGTAATCATTTTTCCTTTATCCACGCGGGTAACCACGGTATCCAATAAGTAATGGCGCGGCATATCTACCGCAGATTCACTGGCATACTTCAATAAAAGATAACAGGTAATGGGAAGTAATAAGGCCACTGCCAATCCTAACAACGCTTTCTTATTCATATCTGTTGATTGGGCTATGAGTTATGAGCCTTGAGCTGTGAGAAGTATGCTCAAAACCCATAGTGTATTCATAAAAAAACCATCGCATACAAACGATGGTTTTATAATATTTTGAAAAGAATCTCAAATTCAAATTTATTCCACCGTTTTTTTCTCTGCAGGTTTTGCTTCTTCGTGCTTACCTTCTTCGTGTTTGGTTTCTTTTCCTTCGTGTTTACCTTCATGTTTCTTTTCTACTTTAATGGTGCTCTGCTCTTTAAAGTGTGGGTCATAGGTATTACGCAGGTTACGGAAAGAATTACCATCATATAAGAACGCAATAATAAACCATACAAACAAAGCCAATGGCACCACGATGGTCATGATCAGATTCTTGATCTCATGCTTCAGGTGCATAAAATAAGCAACAATGTAAAATGCTTTGGCCATCATCAAAATAACGATCGTTCCTTTTACACCAAGGCGTAAACCACTATCAAGGGGCATATCCATCATCCAAAAACCAAGGATAAGTTCTACGATGGTTAAAACAGATAAGTACACTGTTATCTTAACGATCTCCTTAATGGCTGCCTTGTTGTGTTCTTCTTGCGTTTGGGTATGTTCCATAATATTTCTTATAAAATTTCTAAATCAATCCTTCTATGCTTCATTGACCATGAACCATGGTCAATAAAATTAAATCAGGTAAAAGCAGGTGAATACAAATACCCAAACCAGATCTACAAAGTGCCAGTACAGACCGGCTTTTTCGATCATGAGGTAATGTCCGCGTTTTTCAAACTTATCCATCAGTGTCATGATCAGCATAATGATATTGATGATCACACCAGAGAATACGTGAAAACCATGAAACCCTGTTATGGTAAAGAAGTAATTGGTAAAGTTGGTTGAAGAAGCAGTTCCATCCGCATTCAAAAACGGATTAGCACCCCACCAGGCACCTTCATGATGCAGGTGATTCCACTCCCATGCCTGGCAGCTTAAGAAAGCAATACCACCAATGATGGTCCAGATGAGGTTTTTTACCACTTTTTTCTTGTCCATGTTATGTCCGGCATGTACTGCCAACACCATGGTTACCGAACTGATGATCAGGATAAAGGTCATGATACTTACAAACACCAACGGTGCATTTACCCCTTCCGGTGCAAACGGAAAACTTTTGAATACTTCATTGGGATCAGGCCATCCATTGGATGAAAATCGGATGGTTCCGTAAGAGATCAGAAAAGCGCCAAATGTGAAGGCATCACTCATCAGGAAATACCACATCATCAATTTTCCGTATTCTACGTTGAACGGGCTTTTTCCGCCGCTCCACAATTTGGTGGGTGTTACTGTTGTAGTTGACATGATTATTATCTAAAATTTCGGTACAAAAATATTGGCTAGTGTTCAAAAAAGGTGAATAAAGCCCAACTTTTTCTTCAACTATCCTATCCAGTTGTAAAAGATGAACAAATAGATCCAGAGTATATCTACAAAATGCCAGTAAGTACATACCAAATCTATTGGTAAACTACTATAATTTTTCATTTTTACAGAGTATGCCCTGATGAAAATAACCAATAAGGCAACCACCCCACCCAACACGTGCACCATATGCAATCCTGTGATCACAAACAGGAACGATGCAGCCGAATTACTTTTAGCACCTACCAGGGCAATATTGCGTGCTTCCAGATTTTGAAAACCCAGATACTGCAACACCAGAAACAACACACCCAGTGCCGCCGTAATAGTGATCAGCATTCGGTAACGCCCCATTTCTCTGGCTTTAAACGCTTTCGCACTCAGATGTATGGTTACACTGCTTGCCAGTATTACAAAAGTTGAATACCAGAAAATTCGCGGTAAGTCGAACTCCAGCCAGCTGCTCTGGTTCTTTTTTACAATATACGCACTGGTTAAAGCCGCAAACATCATTACAATACTTCCCATGGCCACCCATAAAGTAAATTTATGTGGATGAATGCGTTGTGGTTCGTTTGTCTGCACTGTTGTCATCATCACTTTAATTAAAAATTAATAATTAGCAATTGTTTGTCGTGAATCGTGAGACGTGAATCGTGAGTGGTTAACTCACGTCTGACGATTCACGAAGCTCTTCTTTTCATTTTCACCGTCATTTCTCTCCCGCTGAAGCGGGATCGAAATGACGTTTTTTGTTGTTATTGCTCAATAATTACCAATTAAATAGTAATTATCTAATTTTATCTGCCAAAAGTGCCAGAAAAACGATGGGCAAATAAATATAGCTACTGAACATTACCCTTCTTGCTGCCTTTGCATTCATCTCATTGTATAACCGGATACTTTGAAAAACCATGAAGAGGTTACTCGCTATCAGTATCCACATACTCACCTGACCGGTCATTCCAAAATAGTAAGGCAGTATGCCAACCGGTATCATCAGCACAGAATACATAATACCCTGAACCGCTGTAAAACGGGTAGGTCCTTTTTCGGCGGGTAATAATTTAAAACCCGCTTTACTGTAATCACCATGTGCAACCCAGGCAATGGCCCAAAAATGGGGAAACTGCCAGAGAAACTGTATGGCAAACAGGATCCAGCCACCTGCATTGGAAAACTCTTTTCCGTTTGCCAGTACCGTTGCGAACGGATTCAATGTATTGGTTGCCGCCACCCATCCTATTAAGCAAGGCAAGGCACCCGGAAAAGCGCCCACCAGCACCGCTATTGAATTTACTTTTTTCAACGGTGTATACACGAATGCGTACAGGAACAAACTGAATGCTGATAATAAAGAAGCATTCCAGTTAAAACCGTTCTCATCACTTTTAAAGAACCATCCCATCATAAACACACCCAGCAAACCTGCAATGGTGGCAAATGTGTAAGCTTCCTGCTGACTCATTCTCCCACTGGCTACCGGGCGGGAGGCCGTTCGTTTCATCATGCTATCCGTATCTTTTTCTACAGCCTGGTTAATGGCATTGGCACTGCCGGTTACCAGCATGCCTGCCACAAATAATACAACGATCATCCACAAATTGTATTCCACCACATTGGGTGCCAGCAAATAACAGATCACACACGAGAATACAACAGTAAAGCTCAAGGTGAATTTGATCAACTGAAAATAATCCTTCACCCGTGAGGCTAATGAAAACGAGGTGGATGTATTTACGGTTTCTGTCATGATGTGGTTGGTGAAGATTGCATGCTGCAGACTTTGCGGCACATCATCCCATCCCTTTTTATCGTAGTTAAAAACAATGCTCCCGGTGAGCGGGAGCATTGTATCTATTTATTAACGGAGATCTGTGTTAACACAAGTCTCTCAAAGATCAATTAATGATGACTCTCATCTGCCCCAACCGGTGTTGTTTGAGAAATGAAGTCTTTCCCATCCTTACCGTAATCATAAGCCCAGCGATGTACTTCCGGAATTTCACCCACCCAGTTACCGTGACCAGGACGAATAGGGGTTGTCCACTCCAATGTATTTGCTTCCCATGGATTTTGAACCATTACTTTTCTTCCTTTGAAAATGGAATAGAAGAAATTGAACAGGAACAATAATTGAACAGCAAACACGATCATGGCTACGGTACTGATGAAGCGGTTTAACTCACCAAACATTTTGAAGCTTTCCCAAATACTGTAATCGTAATAACGACGTGGCATACCGGCAAGACCTTCGTAGTGCATTGGCCAGAAAATCAGATACGCTCCGGCAATAGTTACCCAGAAGTGGATATAGCCCATTGTGTTATTCAGATAACGGCCATACATTTTAGGGAACCAGTGGTAAATACCTGCGAACATACCGAACATAGAAGCCACACCCATTACAATATGGAAGTGAGCGATTACGAAATAGGTATCATGCAAGTGAATATCCAAAGCAGAGTTTCCTAACCAGATACCGGTTAATCCACCCGAAATAAACAAGCTTACAAAACCAATGGCGAACATCATACCCGGCGTAAAGCGAACATTTCCTCTCCACAAAGTAGTGATCCAGTTAAACACTTTGATGGCAGATGGAACGGCGATCAGCAACGTTAACAATACAAAGATGGAACCTAAGAAAGGATTCAACCCCGTTACGAACATATGGTGCGCCCAAACCAGGAACGCAAGAATAGCAATTGCGAATAAAGATCCGATCATGGCCATGTAACCGAAAATCGGTTTACGAGAATTCACAGATAAGATCTCTGATACCATACCCATGGCAGGTAACAGAATGATGTATACCTCAGGGTGACCCAAGAACCAGAATAAGTGTTGATAGAGAATAGCACTACCACCTTCGTTAGGTAAAGCACCTACACCGGCAATGAAAATATCAGAGAGGTAGAAGCTGGTTCCAAAATTTCTATCGAATATCAGCAGGATAAAACCTGAGAACAATACAGGGAAAGACAATACACCCAATATGGCGGTAAAGAACAATGCCCAGATAGTTAAAGGAAGGCGTGTCATGCTCATACCCTTGGTACGCATGTTCAGAATGGTAGCGATGTAATTCAACCCACCCAATAAAGAAGATACCACAAACAATGCCATCGACACCAGCCATAGATCCATCCCTATTTGAGAACCAATGGACGCTTGACCGAGCGCACTTAACGGCGGGTAGGCCGTCCAGCCACCACTAAAGGGACCCGTTTCAACAAAAATAGAAGACAGCATTACAATACTGGCTGTAAAGAAGAACCAGTAACTCAGCATGTTCAAGAACGGAGAAGCCATATCCCTTGCACCAATCTGCAATGGAATAAGGAAGTTGGCAAAAGTTCCGCTCAAGCCGGCTGTTAATACAAAGAATACCAATACGGTACCGTGTGTAGTAACCAATGCATAATAGGCTTCAGGCGTAATGTGACCACCTTTGGCCCATTTACCCAAAATGGTTTCTAACCATGGGAAAGTAGCATCCGGATAACCCAGTTGCAAACGGAACAGTACACTCATTAAACCGCCCAATACAGCCCAGAACATACCTGTGATCAGGAACTGCTTTGCGATCATTTTATGATCCTGGCTGAAAACATATTTACTGATAAATGTTTCATGATGGTGGTGTTCGTGATGATGATCACCATGTGCATCATGCGTTGCCACCTCTGAATGTGCGTGCAAAACAGCTTCGTTACTCATACTCTGTTTTCTTTAATATTTTCTATTCACTCTGATTCCGCGAAATAGCGAAACCAATATTTTTATTACAATTTGGCAACCACTTTTGTTGTAGCCGCTGCTGGTTTTACAGCCAGTTTTGCAGTGTCGGCAGCCGGTTTATTGTTCTCAGGATCTTTGTCCGGATTAGCCACCAGATACTGTGGCTTTTGTTTGGCTATCCAAACATCATATTCTTCCTGATCAACCACTTCAATCACACCTCTCATAGAGTAGTGACCGCTACCACACATCTGGTCGCAACTGATCTCATACACAAAATTCGGGTTGTTGGTAATTTCCTTCATTTCGTTAGTAGTATACTGAGGTGTAAACCAAAGGGTAGTAGGAATACCGGGAACAGCATCCATCTTCATACGGAAATGAGATAAGCCCACATCATGTATCACATCTCTCGCACCGATGATCAATTTAACCGGACGGCCTTTTACCAACACCATTTTATCTGTACTAACCAGATCATCATGGCCTAACTGATCATCCCAGATCAGTCCCAATGGGTTACTGTTGGCATCATCAATGTTCTTATAATATTTTTTTCCGAAAGCGGCATCTTTACCCGGGTAGCGATAGATCCAGTTAAATTGTTTTCCGGTAATTTCTACCACCATGGCTTCTTTGGGAGGCTCGCCGGTGAAGAGAAACCAGTTACGTAATCCGATAACTACCAGTACGGTTAATACAATGGCAGGAACGATGGTCCACAACACTTCAAGTTTATTATCGTGCGGGAAGAAGTATACTTTACGATTTTCGTTTTCCTGGTATTTGTAAGCGAACCAGAAAAGAATAGCTTGCGTAGCAATGAAAACAATACCGGTTACAGCAATGGTGATCCATAACATAGAATCTACACGTGCCCCTTCCACACTGGCAGAGGGAACTGCCATCAGTGTTTTATTGAAATAGATTTTGTTGCAGTACCAAACACCGATCATACCCAATATCATAAAGATCAACATCAGAAAACCGTTGATCTTGTTATTCTGCTTGCGGCTCACATCTTCACCCTTCAATACAGAAACATACTCGCTGGCTTTGGCAATCTGGAAGATCACTACAAAAATCAGCACAATCACTGCTATGGTTAAATAGATTGTCATAACGCTATCAATATTATCTTATTCTTTAATAATTTGAAAATTTGAGAATGTGCTAATTTGAAAATTGACCGTTTTGTTCGTCTGCATGCTAATTTTCAAATTTTCAAATTGCCACATTTTCAAATTATCATACCTGGTGAATGATACTTTCTTTCAGGAACGGATGGTGTTTAACGATCAGCGGTTTGCTGGCCAGTGAACGTCCTACAAAAAGTATCATCAATCCTACAAATAAACTCAGTATACCAAAATCAAGCCAGCCCAGTGTTACATGTTCTTTAGACAAGCTGCCCATCACCATCTGGTAAAAATCAATCCAGTGACCAAACAATATCAATACCGCCATAAAAGTTACCAGCGTATAATTTCTTTTGGCAGAGCGCTTCATTAATATTAACAACGGACAAAGGAAATTGATGATCAAATTCAAAAAGAAAATTCCTTTATACGGCCCCTGCACCCTGTGTTTAAAGTAAACGGTTTCTTCAGGGATATTTGCGTACCAAATCAGCATGTACTGAGAGAACCAGAGGTAGGTCCAGAAGATTGAGAAGGCAAACATGAATTTACCGATATCCTGCAAGTGCTCCTGGTTGGTTAATTCGAGGTAGCCTTTGTTCTTCAGGTAAATAACCCATAAAGCGATCAATGACATACCGGATACAAATGAACTGGCAAACGTATACCAGCTATACATGGTAGAATACCAGTGTGCATCGATGCTCATCATCCACAACCATGGAATGGTAGAACCTACGGTTAAACCAAACCATACGGTGAATAAAGCCGCACGTACCGTATTTCTCCAGATAAAGCTTGCGCCTTTTTCCTGATCCATTGGTGCCTCATCCGCTTCGCGGCTGATCTGGCGCATTCTGTATCCTAACAAACTCCATAAGCCAATGGCGAGGGTTGTCCAGATGATAAAGAATTTTGCATTCAGAAAACCTGCTTTACCGGAAAGGATGGGATCTTTTGCCACCGCTTCTGTATCGAGCCAGTGGTAAATATGGTGCTTATCGCTTACTACTACATAGATCAATACCAGAAAAGTAATGGAACCGAAAATAGGCACCATGGTAGAAATGGCCTCGGGTATGCGGCGGAACGATTGCTGCCAGCCACCCATGGCCAAAGTAGTTACACAAATAAAGAACATACTGGCATTACAAACCAATGTCCAGAAGATTGTATTGTACATCAGGGTTCCCCAGAAATGTGCCTGTTCATGTTCATCAGCGCTGAAACCTTTGGTAACAGCGCCCACTACCAATGCAACCAAACCAATGCCGATGAGGGCCATTGACCAGGTTTTCATTTTTCCGGGAATCTCAAATTGCTGTCTGATAGATGCCATCTTTATTCTTTTATATCAGTTAGTACTTTTCTTATGCCTTGTAAGCAGAAGGATGAATTATTTCTTTGCTGTTGCATCTGCTGCAGGTGCTGCTGCCGCTTTTGCTTTTGCTGTCGATTGTTTATTCTTGATATACTTGATCACCATCCAACGCTGCTTACGGCTTAGTTGCGATGCGTAGGAGCCCATCAGGTTCTTACCATAAGCGATTGAGTAAAACATCTGTCCATCAGGCATGGCTTCATACTTCGCATCTCCTACCAGTGTGGCAGGTTTTGCAGGATAAGGACCATCGCCACCTTTATACAAAGGACCATTACCATCGAGTTTGGTACCATGACAAACTCCGCAATTAATCAGGTATAACCTTTCTGCTTCTGCTGCGTCATTAGTGGATAATGAATCGATCGGATTCTTTACTGCTTTGGATAAGGCATAATGAGAAGTATCGGTGCCCTCATCTTTGGCAACAGAGAAAGGCATGTCCTCTTCGCGCGAAATGGTTCCGGCTACGGGCATGTTGTTATAATTAATCCCTTTTTCTGCAAGGTTGCTGTGGTCTGCATAGCTTTCATAAGCACGGCTGTAAGCCATATCCGGCATGTATACCTTGCCCGGCGTACGTTTTACATCGCTGCAGCTCACGATTACCAGGGCGGCAGACAGGACAGTTATGATTGATAATTTCTTCATCATATTTCTATTCTAAAAAATAATATTAAGCAGCTACAGTTTGTTTGTTTTGAAAAGGCACTTCATCTCTGTCGTACCGACCCAGCCACCAGCCATCTTCTGCAATCTGAACATCTGTTTCTACTGCTCCGTTAGCAGCAAGAAATGCTTTCAGATCATCTGCATTGGTTTTTTCTGTACACTCTATCACCATCACAAACAGATCATCCGTTGCACGTGCATGAAAATGGTGCTTTTTTACAAACGGTGCAATCTGGCAGAGATAACAAAACGTCAATACCATACCTACCGCTGCAAACAATACCGTTAACTCGAAAGTAATGGGTATCCAAGCGGGCAAGGCAAAGTGTGGCTTACCACCAAAGTTCAGTGGCCAGTCTTTTGCCAGAATCCAGCTAATGCAACCCAATGCAGTAGAAGTTCCGGTAATACCATAGATAAAGCCGGCTGTATGCAAACTGGTTTCTCTCAATCCCAGTGCATGATCCAGTCCGTGTACCGCAAATGGCGTATACACATCATGAATTTTATATCCTGCTGTACGAACTTTTTTCACCGCAGGAAATAAAACAGCTTCATCATCAAAGCAGCCTACAACGAATTTCTTTTTTGCCATGTTTTAATAATTAGACAATTTGAAAATTTGAAAATTTGAAAATGGATGTCGCATCCATATTCAGTTTCAAATCATACAAATCATCATTTTCAAATTTTCAAATTAACCTATTGTCACATTCACTATTAATGTGCATGATCGTGAACAAACTCTTCCATCTTCTGCTCTTCAATCTTGCCCATATTGTCTTTGTAATTTTCTCCTGATGTTTTCAATACATACTTGATCTCGGCTATTGCAATTACAGGGAAGTATTTGGCAAACAGGAAGAAGCAGGTAAAGAACAATCCGAAAGTACCGGCGTAGAAGCCGATCTCCCAAATGGTTGGGCTATAGTATACAGACCAGCTGGATGGCAGGTAATCACGATACAGTGATGTTACAATGATCACAAAACGCTCGAACCACATACCAATGTTTACAATGATACTCATGAAGAAGGTGACAAATAAATTCCTTCTCATTTTGCGGAACCAGAAAATCTGCGGACTTAATACGTTACAAGCCATCATACCCCAATAGCTCCATCCATAAGGACTGAACAGGTAAGCACGGCTGTACCAGAAAGTATATCCTTCATATTTATTCTGGCTGTACCAGCCCATGAACAACTCGGTTAAGTAAGCGATACCTACAATTGAACCGGTTAATACAATTACTTTATTCATCGCCTCAATGTGACCGAGGGTGATGTAATCTTCCATTTCAAATACTTTGCGGATGATCACCATCAAAGTTTGCACCATGGCAAAACCAGAGAAGATGGCACCGGCAACGAAATAAGGAGGGAAGATGGTAGTATGCCAACCCGGAATTACCGAAGTAGCGAAGTCAAAGGATACAATCGTGTGTACAGACAATACGAGTGGCGTACTTAAACCGGCCAATACCAGTGACAAACTCTCGTGGCGCTGCCAATGTTTGGTAGAACCTGTCCAACCGAAAGAAGCCACACCATACAAACGCTTACGCAGTTTGGTAAAAGCACGGTCACGAACAGTTGCCAGATCCGGAATCAATCCACTATACCAGAATAAAAGAGATACGGTAAAATAAGTTGAGATCGCAAATACATCCCATAACAAGGGTGAATTAAAGTTAACCCATAAAGGACCTCGTGTATTGGGATAAGGTAGTACAAAGAAAGCCATCCACACACGACCCATGTGCCAGATAGGAAACTGGCCCGCACACATTACCGCAAAAATGGTCATCGCTTCCGCCGCACGGTTTACACCTGTTCTCCATCCCTGGCGGAATAGCAACAAAATCGCTGAGATCAATGTACCGGCGTGACCGATACCTACCCACCATACGAAATTGGTGATATCCCAACCCCAACCCACGGTCTTATTCAGGTTCCACTGGCCAATACCGTAGGTAACATCCCTGTAAATGGAATAAATACCAAACAGTAATAATGCAACAGCTATGTAAAAGCCGATGTACCATAGTCTGGAAGGCTTCGCTTCAATAGGGCGAACGATGTCTTCTGTAACCTGGTGATAGTTTTTGTCGCCATTCACCAATGGTTCCCTAAGCTGTGATTCGTACTTTAAATGCATCTGGTCTTGTTTATGGTCTATCCCGCTGGCAGCGGGATACTGTTTTATTGAATCAACTTATATTCTTTATTTTCTGTTCCCGTCATTTCGATCCCGCCAAAGCGGGAGAGAAATCTGCTAATCGATTAAAAGATTTCTCCTTTCGTTTCACTCCATTCGAAATGACGTTCTTCCTCACTCACGATTCACCCCTCACGACTCACGATTAATGAGTCGCTGCTTCTTTCTTCTCAGCACCTTCTGCTTTGTGTTCTTCCTTACCACCTTCATGATGTTCACCACCATGCGTTTCTTCCAGGTTACGCACTTTTGCCATGTAAGTAACATTGGGCAATACGTGCAGTTGCTCTAACACATAGAACTGGCGGTTCGGATTTTCTTTTCTGGTTTGGGTGATAGAACTCTTAGCATCATTCGCATTTCCGAAGTTGATGGCGTTGGTAGGACAAGCCTGCTGGCAAGCCACTTTAATATCGCTGTCAACCATGGGTCTGCTCTCTTTCTTAGCGTTGAGTTTGCTTTCCTGTAAACGTTGTACACAGAAAGAACATTTTTCAATCACACCACGTGAACGAACCGTAACATCGGGGTTCAATACCATGCGTGTTAAATCATCGTTCATATCCAATACCACATCGTTTACAATACCTTCCTGGTTATTAGGGAAGCTATCAGAACCGGTATAATCAGCCCAGTTAAAACGACGTACTTTATACGGACAGTTGTTGGCGCAATATCTTGTACCAATACAACGGTTATAAGTCATCTGGTTTAAACCTTCGCTGCTGTGGTTAGTAGCGGCTACCGGACAAACGTTTTCACAAGGAGCGTTATCACAGTGCTGGCACATCAGTGGCTGGAATACCACGTTAGGGTTATCCATATCGCCGCTGAAATAGCGGTCAATCCGTAACCAATGCATTTCATGACCACGCAATACTTCGGGTTTACCAACAATAGAAACGTTGTTCTCTGCATTACAGGCCACCACACAAGCTGCACAACCGGTACAGGTATTCAGATCCACACTCATACCCCATTTAATACCCGGTCTGTCGTACACAGGATAAATGGTTCCCTGGCTTTCAAATTTCTCCAGACCACCCCATGGCTCCAGTTCTTTCTGGCGCTCATCGCGAATTTCGGTTGGGTGTTTTTTATAGTCGGCCAGCGTTAATTCTTTCATTACCTCGGTACGAACACCCTGATCGGTATCGTAACGGCTATGGGTTTGTGTTAAGGCAACAGGATATTTATCGCCGGTAAGGGCAACGGTAACATCTGTATGCACAAAACTTACGGAACCGCCATTCAGGGTTGCCAATGGGTAAGCATTCTTACCGGTTCCTACTACTGATTTACCCAGTTTCTCGCTACGTCCGTAACCTACTGCAATAGCAATGGTATTGGAGTGTGTACCGGGGATGATCAACGTAGGTAATTCTATGCTTTTACCGTTAACGGTAACTTTCACAACTTTTTTGGGAGGATTTACTTCGTAAGCATCCGCCTGTCCGCCATTGTTCAGATCAATATCGAGCAATGTTCTGGCCAATGCGGGAGAAACGATTACGTAGTTATCCCAGGTAGCACGGGTAACGGGATCGGGTAATTCCTGCAACCATGGGTTGGCAGCACCTTGCCCGGCACCAATGCCTATTTTTTCATACAATACCAATTCAATGGCTCCGCCTTTTTTACCGGAAGTAGCGGCAGTAACAGCGGCTGCAACAGCCCCACCATTAAAAGCAGCGCCACCAATGGCAGTTTCGGCAGGATTGATTACACCGTCTTGTAATGCTTTGTTCCAACCGTTTTCACCACCTACTTTAGCACCCCAGAAATTTTTCAGGAAGCCCAGGTAATCAACAGAAGCACCACTCCATTTCAGCAGGCTATCCTGCCACTGGCGTGTTTTGAACAAAGGATAAATGGTGGGCTGTATAAATGAGTAATGGCCGGTTTTTGCTTCGGCATCACCCCAGCTTTCCAGGTAATTATGATCGGGAATAGCAAACTTGCACAGTTCGGTGGTTTCATCCACTTTACTGTTGAAAGAAACAGTTGTTTTTACTTTCTTTAATGCCGCTTTGAATTTCTCAGCATCGTACCAACTGTAAGCGGGGTTAGCACCATATACCAATAGTGCACCTACTGAGCCGGCATTCATATCATCTACCAGTTTGGCAAAATCAGCATCCACACCCTGACGGATATTGGAAGTAACTGCCCAGTTAATGGTTTTACCATTGGCACCAACTGCTTCGTTGATGGCATTTACAATGATCTGAATATTCACATCATTACTACCGGCAACTACCAAAGCCGCGCCCTTGTTGGCGTTCAGCACTTTCGCCGCTTTTTCGATACCGGCTTTTAATTTGGCATCGCTGAGGTTAACAGCCTGACCATTTACTGCACTTAATAAAGCAGCAGCCACCGCACCTGTTTCAGATGGACGGTGTAAATATTTTTCATCAGCGTTAGAACCTGTTAAGCTGGCTACACTTTCAAAATGAATGTGTTTGCTCATTTCCGGATTCTTCTCGTCTAATTTTTTTCCTGTTGCGTATTGCTTTGCAAATTCAACCGGGCTCAGCCAGGTTCCGAGAAAATCGGCACCTAAGCTAACAATGGCTTTTGCGTTTTCGAAATGGTAAGAAGGAATGGCTTTTTTACCGTAAGTAGTTTCGTTAGCCAGTAACATACCGCTATAAGAAACCGCATCATACGTTACGTGGCGGCTGCCGGGATATTTGGCTAAGAACTGAGCAACGGCTTCTTTGGTAGAAGGAGAAGTAATGGTGCTGGTTAACACCACAACTGCACCTGAAATAGAAGCAGCTACCGCCTTATCAATCGCCTCAAACGTTACTTCTTTACCATCAATGGTAGGAAAACGTAAGCGGGCAGTATCGTATAAATCCAAAACTGAGGCCTGCACACGGGCAGAAGTACCGCCTTTGGTGATGGGGCTCAGATCATTACCTTCAATTTTTATGGGGCGACCATCACGCACTTTAGCCAAAACACTTACTACATCTCCATCCTGCACATAAGTAGTTGCATAGTATTTAGAAATACCCGGTACAACATCTTCTGGTTTGTTGGCAAAAGGAATGGCCTTTTTCACCGGCATTTCGCAACTTGCCGCTACAGCAGCTGCAGCCGTACTGAAACCCAGATACTTTAAAAAGTCTCTACGTGGTGCTTTCGCATCTAAAAAGCTGGTGCTTTCATCGCTTACAAAAGGCAGGTCCTCTTTGAACTCGTCTTTTACATCTTTATTGTAAGCTTCAGACTGATTCAGCTCTCCAAAACTTTGCCAGTGCTTTTTTTGCTCCATCTTCTTAATTTGAAAATTTGAGAATTTGAAAATTTGAAAATGCAGTTAGCTTATTTCAATTCTCTATTCTTATCTATAAATTTTTATGAACTGATTGAAGATTCGAAGTGATTTGAAAATTTGAAAGTCGTTCATTTTCAAATTTTCAAATCTTCAAATTTTCAAATACTTAATAGTGACATTTCTGACATTCCGTACCACCGATCTTCTCAACCGTAATGCCTTTGGTGCTATCGATCTTACCAGATTTCAGATCCTGGTGGTATTTTTCGTAAATGCTGTAAAAACCATTGCCTTTGAACTGCACTTTAGTTTCGCGGTGACAGTTAATACACCAGCCCATGCTCAGATCGGTAAACTGTTTTACCTCATCCATTTTCTGGATTTCGCCGTGGCAGGTTTGGCATTGCACCTGTCCTGCTTTTACGTGCTGTGAGTGGTTAAAATATACGTGGTCGGGCAGGTTGTGAATGCGAGCCCACTCAACGGGTTTGGCCTTACTGGCATCCCATGGTTTGCCTTCTTCAAATCCGGCGTATTTGTATAATTTTTTGATTTCTGCAGTACCATTTACTTCTTCCCCTTCTTCGTTAAAGATCTTCTCTCCTTTGTATTCGTTGATGGCCATGTGGCAATTCATACAAACATTTACAGAAGGGATGGTGGCCTGCTTGCCCTGGTAAACACCAATATGGCAATACTGACAGTTGATCTGGTTAATACCAGCATGTACTTTATGTGAGTAGTAAATAGGCTGAACCGGCTGATAATCTTTACTACGGCCCAATTCCATGGCACCTTTTGAAGTTAAGTAACCACCTACTACAAACAGGATTACTGTAAGCATGGCGATATAACTCTTATTTCTCCAGAAAGGAACCGGCTCAATAGCCGGATGGCCTTCGCGTTCGTCGGCTAATTTTTTCAAATTGGCATTTACCTGTAATAAGATCAGGGCAACTACGGCCAATATCAGGGTAAGAATACCAAATAATAAACTATTGTCTCCTTCCGCATTTTTAGCGTCAACAGGGCTGCCCGCAGCTGCAGGACCAGTACCGGCTGCCGGAACGGTTTTCACATAATCCAGGATAGCATCAATGTCTTTATCTGCCAGAGCAGGAAAGGCCGTCATCAACACAGGACTATATTCCTTTAACAGATTAGCCGCATAGGCATCTGTTTTAGCAAAACCAGCAGGATTTTTTATCCAGGCATGTAACTTGTTCCTGTCGGGCCAGCGGTCTTCCACTCCGGCAAGGGCCGGACCTGTTAATTTCTTGTTTACCGCATGACAAGAAGCACAATTGGTCTGGAAAAGTGTTTTTCCATCTTGCGCATTTGCTGAAGTACCCAAAGAAAGACTCAGGAAAAGAATGGTTCCGGTGATGCAGGTTTTGGCGAAACGTCTAAAAGATATCATATTCACAAACTGTGGTTCTTGGTGTGGAAAAATATCCGTGAACGGGTGCAAAAATATGACAGGAACCTGACAAAAACTCCACCTTCTGAAAATTTTTTTATCCTTATCTGGCGTGGGTTTCAGCCGATTGTGGAATTAATGTTTCAAATAAGGCCATGCTTTTATGAACGTTATTGATTAATCGGCTTATTTGCTAAGTGGCAAAAGATTAGTCAATTTTTTATCCCATTTTTGACCCATGTTTAAACGCCTGCAGGAAAAATGGGGAGTAAGCACCCGTCAATTCTGGATCCTTTTTATTGTATTTGGACTAACCGGTACCACTACTGCCATCTTAACCCGCTACATCACCCAATGGCTGGGTATAGATGCCAATACGCATTGGGCATTCAAACTGAGCTTACGTGTGGGCATGCTGGTATTTGGTTACCAGATCATCTTATTATCCTACGGGGCATTGCTGGGGCAATGGGCTTTTTTCTGGAAATATGAAAAAAAACTGTTGCGGAAGTTAGGAGTAGTGAGACCGGAAACTGGAATAACTTATCAAATCCAGACTCCAGACTCCAGACTCCAGACTAAAAAGATTGCCATATTTGCTTCAGGCGCAGGAAGCAATGCAGAAAAGATCATCGTACATCTACAACATAATTCCTCCATACAAGTAGCAGTTGTAGTGTGTAATAAACCGGAAGCTGGTGTATTATCTATTGCGATCTCCCATCAAATTCCAACCTTATTAATAGAGAAAGAACGTTTTTTTAGAGGCGATGCCTATTTACCCGAACTATCAAATTATGGGGTTGATTTTATTGTACTGGCCGGTTTTCTCTGGAAAATTCCGCAAGCATTGATTGCAGCCTACCCTACTAAAATCATCAATATACATCCTGCCCTGCTTCCCAAGTATGGAGGAAAGGGCATGTATGGAATGCGGGTACATGAAGCCGTTATCGCTGCAGGCGAAAAAGAAAGCGGTATTACCATCCATTACGTAAACGAACATTTTGATGAGGGCGAACCCATTTTTCAGGCCCGCTGCCCCATAGAGCCTACAGACACACCCGAAAGCCTGGCACAAAAAGTGCATGCACTGGAGCATAGGCATTTTCCGGAAGTAGTGGAGAAAGCGGTGAAAAAAAATGAATATCGAACAAGGAATATCGAATGATGAAGTGAAAATATCTCAAGCATTTTTTACCAACCTTTCTAACATAAAATACTTCGACATTCGATATTCCTTGTTCGATATTCAATATTCCCACGCTTGCATTCCCGGAAAATAATCACCAACTTTACAACACTATAGTTCTTCCACAAGGATATTCTAACAGCTTGGCTTTCCTGTACTACCGGTTTTGGTGAACATTTCTCTCACTTCAAAACACCTGTATGGAAAACACATCCACTTCTTACCGTTACTCCCTATCTACCCGGGGCATTTTAGGAGGCTTGTTTGTAGGTATTGCCACTGCAGTACTGGGCCTTGCTTTTGATTTTGCTTACCGGAAAATTACGGGCTATGAATTTTCGGAGTATGTAAACATCAACTCCATTATTTTCTTTTGTATACCCACGCTTGTAGTAGGCGGCATTGTGTATTCGCTGATACTGGAGTATGTAAAGAAAGGGTTGTTGGTGTATACCATTTTATGCTTGGTATTAACCATTGCCGCAGCCATCATTCCACTCGGACCTAATATGTTGCCTACCGGCGAGCAAATGCCGGCCAGTGCCCGCGGACTAACCATGGGCATTGAAATTATTACCGGACTGATGGGCACGTTTGCCTTACCCTATTTTGCGAGGCATGCAGAGATTTGGGGAGACTAGGGAATATCGAACTAGGAATATTGAATGTAGAAGTAAAGGGCTTGTAATTCAGCCATTGACAACGTAACGTGTTGTTCGATTAAAATCGGAGACAAAGAGATAGAGATAACTAAATCATTGCGAACCTTGCGCTCCTTTGCTGGCCTTGCGATACTGGTTTACATTTCCAGTATCGCAATGATCGCAAAAAAGATATAAAACCGTGCCCTCGTGCCTTAGTGTGAAAAATAATTACACAGCACGCTACCTGTCAACCAGATATTCATTTTGTTTTCTGTGTTTAGTTTATGAACTTACCGGTTCAATTCTACACTAATGAGAAAACAGTTTGCTTTATTTACTGCCATGGTTTTACTGTGTGCAGGCCAGTTACTGGCACAACCGGTTTTAACAGCCGGACTTCCTGAAAAAAATCAATTTTCAGCGAATCGTTTAAAAAGAATTGATAAACTAATTCAGCAATACATAGACAGTAACTGGATCTCCGGAGCCATTGCCATTGTGGCTAAAGATGGCAATATTGTTTATCACAATGCCATTGGGTATGATGACAAGGAGAAGAATAAGCCTTTGCAAAGAGATGCCATCTGGCGCATTGCTTCTCAAACCAAAGCCATTACCAGTGTAGGTGTCATGATGTTGTTTGAAGAAGGAAAATTTCTACTGGACGATGCCATCTCCAAATACATTCCTCAGTTCAGAAAACCGGTGGTGCTGGATAAATTTAATAAAACGGATAGTACGTATACCACCCTTCCTGCCAAAAGAGAAATTACCATTCGCGATCTGCTTACACATACTTCGGGTATCGGCTACGCACAAATAGGCAGCGAAACCATGAACTCAATTTATGCAAAAGCCGGTGTGGTTGGCGGCATTGGATTGAAGGGAGGGTTACTGGCGGATAATATTAAAAAACTGGCAACACTTCCGCTGGTTCATCAACCGGGTGAAAAATTTACCTATGGATTAAATACGGATGTATTGGGATACTTAATAGAAGTTGTTAGCGGGTTATCGCTTGACCAGTTTTTTCGTAAAAATATTTTCGATCCATTGGGAATGAAGGATACCTACTTCTATTTACCCAAAGAAAAACAAAGCAGGCTGGCCATGTTGCATTCAGAAGACAAAGCCACCAAACGCGTGATCAATACACCTGAGGTAATAAATGTAAACGGAACTTTTTACCGCGATTATCCCGTACTCGATGGTGGTAGTTTTTATTCGGGTGGCGGCGGGTTAGTTTCTACCACTACCGATTACGCGATCTTTATGCAGATGCTTCTGAACAACGGAATCTATAACAACAAACAATTGCTAAGCAGAAATTCAATACGATTAATGACCACCAGCCAAACCAATAGTCTGGGCATTACATTCGGTTTGGGTTTTCAGGTAGTAAGTGATGCAGATGCAGGAAGGAATACCGCTTCTCCCGGCACATTTAGCTGGGGCGGCATGTTTGCTTCTTCTTACTGGATAGATCCCAAAGAAAAAATAGTAGCACAATTTGTACTACAGCAATATCCTTTTACCCATGGAGAAATTGCGGAGAAATTTAAAGTTGCTGTATACCAGGCGTTGAAGTGATAAGGTAAGTGGTAGGTAATAAGTTCTAAGTGAGAGGTACAAGAAACCTTATTTACTTAATGCCTACTACTTACAACTTACTACTTCTTACAAGTATTCATCCCTACCAAAGTATACAACGGACAGAAGCTGATAAGAGAAGTGGCAAGAAAAATACCACCCAGCACTACCATTACCAAGCCTACTGTTCCGGTTACGGTTCCGGTAAAATACAAGGCTGAAAAAACAATCGCTAGAATTATGCGGATGGTTTTATCTGCTGTACCCATGTTTTTTTTCATACTGTTTATTTTATATTTTTTGAAAGCCGGATAAAATCATCGTGATTAAAAAAGTTACCAGCAGGCAGGTCATGCAAATTACAACCCATTTCTGCCAGTTCTTTTTCATAGGATAAAGTTACCATGAAGGCGTATTGTATTTTATGATTTTCATCAGGTTAGTAAGAAGCAGTTGAAAATGTTGCAATTCTGCGGCGATTCGAGCTGGCACCAACCGCGGAGCCGCAGAGAGCGGGGAGTTTTCGCAGAGAAAAAATAACGTAACCAACGTATTCTACTTAAACAAAACAAGGAATGCTAATGATGTATTACTTAGTTCATCATTCAACATTCCTTGTTCGATATTCGTTATTCTCTTCCTTACCCCGGCATCCTTGAAATATACTTTTCAATCTCCTTCACTTGATCCAGCACCTGCTTGGTTTTGGGCTTGCAGGCTTTGGCCCTGCGGAAGAAATCTTTGGCGGCTTTGAATTCGCGTTTATTCATAAAAATCTGGCACATGCTTAAGTAAGCAACTGCCTCACTTTCTTTATCTGGAATACCGGCGCGTATGGCCGCACGAATATAGCTTTCGCCCTGCTTCAGATCGCCACGTTGCATGGCCATCATACCCAGTTGTAACTTGTTGGCACCTTCTGCTTCTGGCATGGGCGAACCCAGTTCAGAACTTTTTTTCAAATGTGCCTCGGCCGAAGTAAAATCCTGCTTCATCATGGCCAGGTTACCCTTTATGGTATAATAAGTAGAACGTACCGGCTTGTACAATAGGCCTGGATACCAGATGGTATTCAGAATTCTTTCTACTTCTTCAATATTACCGGCTTCCATGGGCTCCTGTATCAGGCGCATGGGGCCAATAAAGAAATGACTGGCAATAGCAATCACCCCAATAAAATACAATATGAAAGAAGGCCAGAAACTACTCATTACATTCACGGTAACCGCCAACGCAATAGACAGCAAACCCAGCCACAAACGATATTTGATTAATACATTGTAAAACTTCATAACCCACTTTTTTGAGAGCGGCAAAGATAGGGTGAATTGTGAATTGTGAATGGTCAATTGTGGATGCACGTTGATTGCCCATTCACCATAGCCTATTCACGAAACTCAGTTTTTCGCGTCATTCACCTCAATCCAATACCCATCGGGATCGTTTACCCAGATTTGTTTTACGCCGTCTACCCGGGTAGTAATCTCTCCTTTTACGCCTTTTCCATTGTACCAATCCATACCGCGCAGTTTGAGAATGTCTACAAACACCAGCGTATTGGGTACACTCAAACACATATGGTTATTGAGGAAATATTCTTTTGGTTTCTCCGCCCCCTGTATCACATGCAGGGCCACGCCCGGCGCAATAGAATACCAGATATGTTTGTTATCGTGAAAAGGTTCGGGAATGGTATCTAACTGAAAAACACCACTATAAAAAGAGCGTGTTTTTTCCAGGTCTACCACATAAATGGCCAGGTGGTTTAAACTGGCGCGGACTTTATTATTTGCAGACTGGGCAAAAACGGAACTACTGCCAACTAGTATAAGCGTTACCAAAAGCAACCGATGCATTTTCATATAGCTATATTATGGTTTGAAAATACTGAAGAAATGGTTGTCATAGCTCAATATATTTGCTCGCAAAGGCGCAAAGCCGCAATATTTCCCCTCTGCGCCTTTGCGCCGCTGCGAACAAAACCTCCCAAATCTGTTCAACCACGAATACAAGAATCTACTATTTTTGCAACCCCGTGGTTAATTAACAATTAAAAATTAGCAATTAAAAATTATTATGGGACAGCACCCGTGCTACTCATTTTTAATTACTAATTTTTAATTGTTAATTATTCAGGTCCCGTAGTTCAATGGATAGAATAGAAGTTTCCTAAACTTTAGATGTGAGTTCGATTCTCGCCGGGACCACTTAACTTACCCCTGCCCCTCTCAGCTGCGCAAAGAGGGGTTTGTTTTGAGCAGGAACTTCGTGAAACCAACCCCCTTCTCCGTAGGGTCTCTCGCAGAGGACCCTTCGGGCTACGGAGAACTGAATTTTCTTTTTAAATAAGCATTGTTTAATTGAGATAGCAACTGCTTCTAAACCGAAGGGTCCCCTATCGGGAGACCCTTCGGAGAAAAAATTCTCATTATTTCATATCTTACTTAAAAGATATACATGGGTACTTATAAAAACTATAAATGCGGCTATTGCGGGACATCACTTACCGGGGGATACCAAAGAGCAGGAGCACTTGATAATTTTACAAGATGCGGCCCAGAGTTTTTGCACTGTTTTAAGTGCGGAAA
The DNA here is from genome assembly GCA_943372845.1 of Chitinophaga pinensis. GTDB lineage: Bacteria > Bacteroidota > Bacteroidia > Chitinophagales > Chitinophagaceae > Sediminibacterium > Sediminibacterium pinensis_K. Next base: position 27,735 of record CALSAD010000019.1, read on the forward strand.
AGATAATAAAACTAAGTTTACTCCTTTTAATAAAATGCATTTCTTTGAAAGAATTTGGGTATATCTGATATTAATATTAAGTAGTATATTATTTGGTGCGATAATCCCATGTCTAGGGCTATCATTGATTAATGTAATTTTACTAACTATAAACCAAAACTGGGGAATGGACTGGGATTTAATCACTACAATCTCAATTTATCTAGCTCCCTTAAGTGCTGGAGTCGTAATTTATTTCCAGATTAAATCATTTCGTAAAGACGCAAAAGAAGGCTCATATTAATTACGTTATTTCAATTACTTTTTACATTTAGAAGTAAATTTAAAAGCATTTTGAAGAACGATTATTTCTACTTTTTTATGCTTTTAAATTTAGATAACATCTGCTTTTATACCAAAGAGGTCCCTATCAGAATTATATAAATACCATTTATCACTATTGACACATAAAATGATACTTAACGGAAAGTTACTAACCTTTGATCAGGAGTGTTATCTAAAAGAGGTCAATATGCGTGGCACCTGTATGACTATGAGCGCAGATATGGAAGGCTTACTTTTAAAAATTATTCTTTACTGTATCGTTGATGATCCACACGCAACCGTTAGAAAATTCAAGGGCTTGATGATGGGTAAGAAAATAGAAATGGCAGAAGCTGACTTGAAACATTATCATCCTGATGAGTACTCCGAACGGGAGGAAGATTTTAAAGTAATGTGGGAGTTCAACAGAATTAGGCGCATTCTAGCTCATTGTCTAATAATGTGGGATGAAGAAGAAAAATCTACTGAATACTTTTATTATGTTGATATGATTGAAGAGCAAGGTATCTATAGAATGGTAAGGCCTCGAATGACAATGAAAGAAGTATTAGACAAAATTGATGCTTTTAAAAAAAGTATGCTAAAAATGGCCTTTTTTACTCAAAAATTGATCGAAGATTTTAATCACAAATACCCCAACTTTCTCAACTCATCACAAGTCTGATATTTAGATTGTATTCATTCAGCCTCTGACTTAGGTTTTAAGGATTTGGACTTATTAATTTTCTTAGTCTTACCCCTACTTAGTGATATATCGCATGTATTTTTCCATTATCAGGAGACAATTCGTATAAACTCTTTGGTTCGCACTCTCTACTGCAAATACAAAAACAGTTTGCACAGAAATGAACTGGCATCTTTTCACTACCTTCCTTTCAAAGTTTACTTCATCATTTTCCCTAAACACCCTCACATGAAACGCACCCTCTGTATTCTCACAACACTTTTTCTGCTCCATCCGGCTTTTGCACAAAACAAAGAAGATAATAAGAACCTGTCTGATATGTTTAAAGCCTATACAGAAGATGTATATAAACTATTCCCCGTTAGGGCTACCCAAAATGGCGATACGCGGTATAACGATCAGTTGCCGGTTACTTTCACAGATTCCTATAATGCAATACTAAAAGAACACTATACCGGTTACCTGAACCGTTTGAAAAAATTTGACAGGAACAGTTTAAACGAAAACGATAAAATCAGTTATGACATCTTCCGCTACAATATGGAAATGGCTTTGGAAGGGTTGACACTGAAATTAAACCGCATGCCCTCTAACCAGTTTACAGGATTTGAATTGTCGCTTGGTCAGGCTGGCAGCGGAACCGGTGCGCAACCCTTTAAAACGGTGAAGGATTACGACAACTGGTTAACCAGGGCCAAAAAATATACGGCCTGGTGCGATAGTACCATTCTGTATTTCAGAAAGGGGATGGCAGAGGGCTTGGTATTACCCAAAGCATTGGTGATAAAAATGATACCGCAATTAGTAGCCTTACAAAAAGAAGATGCAACCGCCAGTGTTTTTTATGGTCCGGTTAAGTTGTTCCCAAAAAGTTTTTCTGATGCAGACAAAAATCGTTTAACAGAAGAATACAAAAACCTGATCACAGCTTATCTCAATCCTTCGTTCAAAAAGCTGGAAACATTTCTTAGCACCGAATATTTACCTAAGGCAAGAACCACAAGCGGCTTACATGCATTACCCAATTCAGCAAAACTATACGACTATGCCATTCGCAGTTCAACCACTACTAAAAAAACCCCGGATGAATTATTTAATACAGGCTTAGCCGAAGTAAAACGCATCCGCAACGAAATGGAAAAAGTAAAAGAGCAGGTAAACTACAAGGGCAGCCTGGAATCTTTTTTCACCTTCACCAAAACCGATCCGCAATTCTTACCTTATACAAATGCAGAACAAGTATTGGTTGATTACCGGGCTATTCAACAAAAAGTAGAACCGTACCTGAATACCATGTTTACCATGCGTCCTAAAACCGCTTTTGAAGTACGGCAAACAGAAGCTTTTCGTGCCGCATCTGCTGCAGCGCAATACAATGCAGGTTTAACCGATGGATCACGTCCCGGTATTTTTTATGTGCCAATCGTTGATGCCACCAAATACACAAAAGCCAAAGAAAGTTTGTTTATTCACGAAGCCATTCCCGGACATCATTTTCAGGTGATGCTGCAAAGAGAAAATACTAGTTTACCCGAGTTCAGACAAAACGGTGGGTTTAGTGCTTATTCAGAAGGATGGGGATTGTATTGCGAAAGTTTGGGTAAACAATTGGGTTGTTACACAGACCCCTATCAATACTTTGATGCATTGGGTGCAGAAATACATCGCGCCATACGATTGGTAGTTGATGCAGGATTGCATGCCAAAGGCTGGACAAGAGAACAGGCTATTGAGTACATGATGCAGAATGAAGCCATTACCCAACAGGCAGCCACGGCCGAAATTGAACGCTATATGGCCATACCGGGGCAAGCACTCAGCTATAAAGTAGGTGAATTAAAAATTCAGGAACTCCGCAAAAAATACCAGCAACAATTAGGTAAGCAATTCACACTGGCCGCTTTTCATGAAGCGCTTTTGAAAGATGGTTCATTGCCTTTGGCGGTACTGGAAACAAAAATGAATGCATGGGCTGAGGGGGTGAAAAAATAGTCTGGAGTTAGGAGACTGGAGTTGTATATCAATATGTCTAAACTCTAACATGTTATGCTTTTAAACTATTTATTTTAAACCGTGCCTTGGTCTCTTTGTGTGCAATTATTGTTCACACAAAGAGACCAAGGCACGGTTGTATTTGTAAATGATTGTTATACTCTTTGCGTTCATTGCGGTTCTTGGCGAACCTTGCGATACGCAAAAGCTAAAGCAGTAACGCAAAGCCCGCAAAGGATGCGCAAGGCTCGCTATAATTGTTGATTTTATTAGCACAATACGTTCTGGAGTATATTATTACACAACTCCAGTCTCCAGACTTCTCACTCCAGACTCTTTCAGCCTTTTCAGTACCAATGCTGCAAGTAGGATAAATACAATAGCCGCAGCTGCTTCTGCAAGCAACATTATTTTGCTGTTATAGGCATCATGGGCCCATCCATCAAATACCGTCATATACATCACAGGAATATTACCGATAGAAGAAAGTAATGCGTATTTGGTGGCTACATTCTTTTTCCCAATAGCAAATAATACTACGGCTGTAAAAGCTGCATAAACAAGGCCTGTTCCGAATGAGTATGCCAACACGCCTGTAATGTATACCCAAGGCTTATATGGTAACACCGCCATGATTAGGGTAATGAGTGCACAAACAGTTCCAAAAACCAAATAGGCAAAGAACACACCTTTTTTATCGGCAAAATAACCGCCGGCAATACAACCTAAGGCACTTACCAATCCACTTACAATACCTGTTATCAGCGCCACTGTATCTGCATTTGTATTCCAGTCGCCGGCAATAGCCGACCACAGATTGGCAGCGGCACCAGAACCAATGGGAAGAATAATTAGTATCATGGCAAACAATGCCACGGGAACTTTGAACATCGACACGAGGTCTTTGCCCATGCCCGTTATTTCATGCAGAATGGTTTTACCTTTTTCGTAGTGAACATCTTTTAGTAACATGATTACAAGTGAAGCAAGTAGAGATAGTGCACAGATCACCACGCCTGCTATTACCTGGCTATAATGTTCGGTAAGCCATAAACCTGCACCTCCGCCAAGGCCAACACCTGCCAGGCTACCTGCCTGGTACCAGCCGGAAGCTTTGCCTTTGTGATGCTCCTCAATGCGCTTTGCCATAAAGCTGTTAACCGGTAATAAAGTAAACGTTCCTGCTACCTGCGAAATAAATACAATGGCAGAAATAAACACGGTATCGTTTACAGTAAGTTTTGTAAAACAAAGCAATAACAAAGTACCCATACTGGCTGCCAACCCTATCCAGTACCATTTTTTTAAACTAAGTGACAGATCCACCACAGGCCCCCATAAAAAACGCCATACATTGGCAAAAATGCCCAATGCCACAATGCCGGAAGCTTCTGCAACAGAAAAACCACTATGTGTTAACAGATAAGGCAAAGCCACTGTTACAAAGCCCTGACTAAGCCCTTGCGGCATTACCAGAAAAAAAACATAGAAGGGTTTGGTGAATGTTTTATCTGTCATGAATGGTGCGGATGGGTAAATGTAGATCAGATTAACTGTTAGGCATGCTACCTATTTGTTACAGTAGTAAATCTTATTCTAAATATATTCATTAATCTGTATCAGCCCGCTGGTAAAGCTTTCATTATTCTTTTCATTTGTAGGTTACTACTCCTCATCTATTGCGGAAAATATTTTGGAATTGCAGAGTAGTAAAAACGTGCATTTTTAATGTTTATTTAAGCTTTTGCATACTACAATGACTGTCCAATTTTATCTGTTTTTTTTGTAGTGTTTTCACAAGCTGCTGGCTTCTGTTATAAGCATTTGCGAAATAGATAACGGATATACTGTATACGATCTTATCTGAATACTAAACAGCACTACAAGCTGTTAGGATTTCTTAACTTTTTAGAATAATTTGTTAGTAGATAACAGGATAGAAAAAGCTGCCTTTCATGTAAACGGGTTCTCTTACCTGATAGGATGTTGTAAAAACTACGTTTAAAACAATACCTCCTTTTACCATTCCCTGTTCACCGTTACCCCCATGAGAAAAACGGCCCGGCAGTTACTGGAAGAAAATACCCTATTGCAATTGCGTTTGGCAGAAATGGAAACGCAACTAAGCGATGTTCGTAAACACGCAGGAATTGATGTAACAGACCCTTCCTTTACAAAACTGAAACAGAATGAAACCGCTCTTCTGCGATCGCAGGAGGCTTTACAAATACGAAGTATTGAACTTGGAAAAATCAATAAAAAATTAAGCTCCTCCAATTCAAATATGTTGGTTCGGCTGAATAAAATGGAAGCGTACAACCTTTCTTTGCAACGCACCTACCGGGAGCTGATGAATGAAATAGAGGAGCGAAAAAAAATAGAAAAAGAGCTTAGAGAAAGCGAAGAGTTTATTAAACGAATGGTAGCCAGTAGTAAGGATTGTATTAAAGTGCTTGACCTGGATGGAAACCTGTTGAGTATGAATGAAGGCGGACTGGAAACGATGGAGCTTGATGATATTGAATGTTATCTGAATTCGCCATGGCCGGAGTTTTGGTCAGGGGCCAGTCGCGCTGAGGCAATGAATGCCGTAGAAAAAGCAAAGCATGGTTTTACTGCCAAATTCAGTGGTTACTGCGAAACCGGTAAAGGAAATTTGAAATGGTGGGATGTGGTTGTATCTCCAATAAGAGATGTAGAGAATACTGTTTGCCGCTTACTGTCTGTATCCCGCGACATGACAGAACAGAAAAATGCAGAGATGCAGATTATCAAAGCCATTGAATTGTATGAAATTATTTCCAAAGCAACCAGTGATACTATTTGGGATTGTGATCTTGTTACAAAAACCATGACGTACAATGAGGGAATAACAAAAGTATTTGGATACCACCCTGATAAAATAAATAACCAACTTTCATGGTGGGAACAATGTATACATCCTGACGATTTGTATGCCGTAAAAGAAAAAATAAATACCGTTTTTGAAAATGGAATTCAGAACGTACAACTAAACTACCGGTTCAGATGCCTGAACGGATCATATAAATATATTTTCGACCGAACTTTTGTTCTTTTTGATGATAAAGGAATTCCTTACCGAATGATTGGTGCCATGCAGGATATCTCATTTCAACGGGAAGAAGAATTGGTGATCTCAAAAAAAATTATCAATGCACAGGAAGAAGAGAGATACATGTTGGGAATGGAATTACATGATAATATTAACCAGATTTTAGCAGGAACGCTGATTACCGTTAACCTGGTAAAACAAAAAATAACCGAAAAAGAAAAAGCCATTGAACTACTGGATAAGTCAACCCATTATATTGATATGGCACTGAACGAAATCAGAAAATTATCGCACCAGTTGGCACCGGATACATTTGAAAGCAACTCGTTAAAGCAACTGGTAGAAAAATTACTTTTGTCTATTAATGAAAATAACAGTTACCATCTGCATCTTGATTTTGCAGACCTTACCCATATCCAGCTTAACGGTCAAATACAGAAAAACCTGTATCGCATTATTCAGGAGCAGGTTAAGAATATTGTGAAATATGCTATGGCCACTAAAATCAGTGTAACGCTGGCAGTACATGAAGATTGTATCAGACTTCAGATCTGTGATAACGGCAAAGGATTTAATACACGGAATATGAAAACCAAGGGTATTGGTCTTACCAATATCAAACGAAGGGCAGAGGCGTTTCAGGGCAAGTACAGCATCAAATCGTCAAGAGGTAAAGGATGTGAAATTATTATTGAAATACCCATTGAAAATGTTCCTGAAAAGCCATCTTTCTAATTACCGCTAACAGGTTATTTTTATTTCTTTCCATACATCACCTCCACCAACACCGGAAAATGATCAGATGGCAAACGGGATAGGTAAGCAAACATACCATTTTGTTTTGTGTACCCTTACTATCCCAAAACGGCTTTCACCTGAACAGTAGTTCCTTCACCGGGTGAAGATGTAATGGTTAGTTGCCCGTTAATAGACAATGCCCTTTCGCGCATACCTACCAAACCCAAATGGTTTGATGCAATGGCCGTATCAAACCCTTTACCATTATCGCTTATGGTTAATTCAATTACCGCTCCGTTGCTAATCAAACTTACAGCTACCTGTGTTGCTTTTGCATGTCTTGTAATATTGGTGAGTGATTCCTGACAGATTCTGAACAATTCATTACTGGTTTTTGATGGTACTGCGGTATCATCAAATGCTTCTGTAAACACGCAGCGAATACCATTCGTTTTTTCAAACTGATTACATTGCCATTTAAGGGTTGCCGTTAACCCCAGTTCATCAAGCATAGCAGGCCGCAGCGAAGCGGCAATTTTTCGGGTAGCGTCAATTAATATCTCAAGTATATACACAGCATTTTTGATTCTCGCCTTTGCTTTTGGATTCTCGTCTGTACTATTCAGTTGTAACCAGTCAATATCTAACTTTAAAGCTGACGCAAGCTGACCTAACTCATCATGCACCTCTCTTGATAAATGCAGCCTTTCTTCTTCACGGATACCTTGCAGATGTGTAGCCAATTTTTGTAACTGGCTGTTGGCATCGTGTAACTGAATTGTTCGCTGATCAACTTTTTCCTCCATCGTATTTGCCAATTGCCTGGCTTCCCCCTCAGCCCTGATCCTTGCATTCGTATTGCGAAAAACGAATGAGATCATGGTTATAAAAACTGCCAATACACAAAAACCAAAAAAGAGTACCAATTTGTTGGTGTTAATAATATTGTTCTGTGTATCTAACTGTTTTATACTCAGCTGATTTTCTTCTACCCGCTTTATTTCGTTGAGTAAGGAAGCAATTTTTTCCATTAGCACCGGCGCAGCAACGATTACTTCATGTATATTTTTTTGTACGACCCGACTCCTTTCGAAAAATTGCATTTCCGTATCAAATTGTGCTATTCGTTGCGTTATCAATAAGCGCAATGAATCAACCCTGATTTTTTGTGTCTGATCGTCCTTTAATGATTTTTCGAGTGCAGTTAAATATCGAAATAAAGATTGCTCCCGATCAATAAATGGTTGCAGTAATTTTTTTTCGCGGGTAAGCAGATAACCCCTTACACCTGACTCCATGGAAGTAATGGATGAGAAAATTTTGTCCGATAGGGCTATCCTTTCATTGTTTCTCAACTCATAGGCTGAGGCATCTAAAGACCGCTGACCCGTCTTTGTATCCAGGTAAATTACCATCAGCAAACCAAAAGCCATTACCAGAAAACCTGCCATCATCCTACGCTGAAAAGAAAGTTGGGTTAAGAAGAAATAATCTGTTTCATAGATACCATAACAAATAACCAGAAATAAAACCGCAGTATGCAATGCCACAAAAGTAAGAGAAGGGATAAAAACAATACCCGGGTTACCAAACACATAACTAATACAGGATACAAGCGCAATCATGAATGAAACACCCAGCGCTAACCAGGAAAAAATAAATGTTTTTTTATGACGCAGATTCAATAATACAAAACTGATCAGCATAAAATTGATAGAAGTAAATGCACTTGGCCTGCCGGGGAATGGCGTAAAAAGTGCTCCGGTATCATCTTTGTATAACCATTCATCTATACCAAGATCGGTATTACATATATACTCAATCAAAGTAAGCAATCCAATCAGGAATACAATGGTGAGACAGCTAACCAAAACCGGGTACCGTTTTTTTGTATCGATCAACAACAGCGATATCCCCAGTAATAAAAAACAGATTGCCGAATTAAATTTCATGGAAATAAAATTGGGCAACACCGATTTAAGTGAAGCTATATCCAGAAACCAGCCGGTTAGTACAAGGCTACTAACGAGCATGGTAAAAATGCCTGCAGCAAGCGTTCTTTTTTTTCTGTCAAAATGCATATATACTATTCTGATTACTTACGGCTTACCTCGTGATGTTCTACTTTGAAGTATGATACCGGTATTACACAATTAAAAAGTATTATTTTTTATAGAATTTCACCATAGAGGTATGAAATTATTTTATACGATTGGATTAATCAATGATTAAAATCATAAAATACATAGGAAGCTTCCAGCTATTAGCTGTGAGCCACGAGCTTGACAGGTGCTTATCGAGATAAATAGTGCCACCTATTATATATTTCTATAGACCGATGGTATTTGAAAAGGTTAACTGTAAACAGGCTATAAAAAAAAGTAACTATTTACCATTAAATAGCCTGAACCAGATCCGACAGTTGGATACCATCCTGTGCAGGGTGTATGTGGTTTCGCAGTCTTAGTATGGATGCACCAACCGCTGCAACATCCATCCCCATCATCCTGGCCATTTCAGCAGTACCCAGCCCCAGCCGAAGCAAGGAAAGCAGCCGGGTATCTTCTATAGAAAGGTCAGGTAATTTTTGCGCCAGTCGTATAAAAAAACCTTTGTGCACTTTATCAAATAATTCCCGAAAGGCCAACCACTCTGCATCGGTAAGCAGGGTGGATTGTATGAGTTTCTCAAAATTTTTCAGTCGTTCCTCATATAAGGGATGATCCGTCATATTGGATTTTAACCTGTCCAGCTCAGCGGCAAACTGTTCAATCAGCTCATTTTTCTGCCGGTTGTTTCTGGTAAAATCCTGCAGCAATTGTCTTGCATGCTGCAGTTTTTCTTCGGCCATTGACTTCTCGGCCAGCAAAACAGCTGCTGCATTTTTTGCTTTCAACCGGTGTCTTCCATAGAGCAGTAAAATAACCACCAACGATAGAAAAAGTACCGCAATAACTGTATTTCGCTGTACAGCCGAAGCCGTTGCTTCTGCTTCCAATCTAACCAGTTCGTTTAGGTATTTTTCGGTTTCAATACGCAGTTGAATTTTTTCGTAAGCCTGTCTGTCGCGGCTCATCACCAGACTATCGTTTACCAATACCAGTTGCCTTTGCAGGCTCAGTGCTTTGGCAGGCTGGTTTATTTTTTCATAATATAACGCCTGTGCTTCGTACAAATTTTTCTTACCGGTAAGTGTGAAAATATTCTTTACAAGAGCGACTGCCTCATTAATTTTTTCTCCGGCCGAAGCAATATTATTTTGAAGCAGGTCTATCCTCGCTAATAGTAATAGCCCAGAAGCGGCATCTTCGGGTAAGGCATGCTGACTTGCCAATCGGCTACCATTCTGTAATAAGGGATACGCTTTGTTGTATTGCCCGTTTGAAAAATATAAGTTGCCGATATTACTATAAGAAATACCTATCCAGGTAGAATCATTCTGGCGGATGGCTTCCTGTAATGTTTTTTGAAACCAGTTCAAAGCACCTGATGTATCATTATTATGCTGATCAATCATGGCCAATGTATTGAGCGATTGCTTGCGCAGGTAATTCCTAACGGAACTAAGTTGCTGCATCTGTAAAAGATAACCTTTGGCTTTATCATAGTTGCCGGTTTCATAATAAATGCCCCCGATAAAAAAAAGGATCTTATCTATGTCAGGCACTTCTTTGTAACCCATTTCCTGAAAATACGTATCCGCTCTTAACAGGTATTCAAAAGCCAACGGGTATCGTTTAAAACTGTAATAGTAACCGCCCATCCGGTAATTACAAATACCCATCAATAAAGGAAGCCTGTTTTTTTTGGCCAGGGCAATAGCAGAAAGATGTAATTCTGTTGAGTACGCATTAAAGCTTCTGATACGTGCATACTGATCGGCCAGTAAAGAAAGTGAGAAGCAATGCAGGGCTGCATCGTTCAATGTAACCGCTGTTTCTACCAACTGTTGTATAGCGGTGATGGCGTAGGCTGAATCTTTACGTTTTACCTGTTCATCATATATAAATAAGGCTTTTGCCATTCTCTCTTTAACAGGCACAGTTTTTACCGCGTCAAAAACACCGGTAGCATAACCGAAGTATACTGAACTCAGTAAATAAATTGTGATACAAAAACGTAAAAACATGTAAAGGAAATTATTTAAAAATACAAATTAACCCGATAAGCTGCATCTAACCATATTTCTGTGTAAATTATGCATTCATATAAGCGGTACATGAAACAAGTGTATATATTACTATTTGGGTGGATGGTTGCCTGTACCCTTTCAGCGCAGTCAACAACAGGTATTACCAATACCCCTGATACTTCTTACACTAATTATAGTGCTTACAAAAGCACACGTGCTACCCATCCCGAAACATTGTGGGTTGGTGAAATAGCAGACGCTTCTGTAACAAAAAAAGAAAATATCATCTATGCCACAACAGGCAAAAGAACATTATTACTGGATGCTTTTTATCCTTCCCTGATAAACAAACGCAATCATATCGCCATACTCATTATTCATGGTGGCGGGTGGCGATCGGGTAACCGCACACAGCATCACCGCCTGGCGCAACAACTCGCATCACTGGGTTATACCTGTTTTACACCGGAATACCGGTTATCAACGGAAGCTTTATTTCCTGCTGCTGTGTATGATTTGAAAGAAGCCATACGTTGGGTAAAAAAATCCGCTTCGCAGTATGCCATTGATACAACGCAAATTACGGCACTGGGTTTTTCTGCCGGCGGAGAGCTGGCTGCATTTCTTGGCGTTACCGGTAATATGCCATTGTTCGAGGGTACTCTTATTTCAAACATAGCCACCAATGTACAAGCGGTAGTAGATATTGATGGTATCCTTTCTTTTGTGCATCCTGAATCGGGTGAGGGTGATGACAGTAAAAGAACATCAGCCGCTACACACTGGTTTGGCTATCCCCGCAAGGGAAATGAAAAATTATGGGCAGCCGCTTCTTCTTTAAGTTATGCAGGCCCCTATACACCACCCACGCTTTTTTTAAACAGCAGCGTAGCACGCATGCATGCAGGAAGAGAAGATTATATTGCTGTATTGAACCAACACCATATTTATTCAGAAGTACATGCATTTGAAAATGCACCACATTCTTTCTGTTTATTTGAACCCTGGTTTACGCCTACGGTGAAATATATTGACGCATTTTTGAAAAAAGTTTTTACCAGATAAATTTCCGTGTACCCTGCCAGTATGCTATTGCGCTTTAGAAATAATTATTACAAAGCAACAGAGGTAACACAGTGTATTAAACTAGTTTTATGAAACCCGTACTATTCTTTTTTATTTTGCTTTTCTTTTCACTTACGCATGCCCAGCAGCACAATGCCAGTTACCAATACCAGGCACCAGCTGATGCACAGGTTAGAGAGAAACTGGCCGAATGGAAAAAAATAAAATTCGGTTTACTCATGCACTGGGGTACTTACAGCCAATGGGGTGTGGTGGAGAGCTGGAGTATTTGTCCGGAAGATGAAGACTGGACCAAACGCCGCGGCCCCTATGCCGCTGATTGGTATACGTATTTGAAAGCGTACGAAAATTTACAAACTACTTTCAACCCCACACAATTTAATCCGGAACGTTGGGCCAGTGCTGCAAAAGAAGCCGGAATGAAATATGTGGTATTCACCACCAAACACCATGATGGATTTTGTATGTTCGATTCAAAGGAAACGGATTACAAAATTACCGGCGCAAAATCTCCATTTGCTTCTCACCCAAAAGCCAATGTAGCCAAAGAAGTATTCAAGGCTTTCAGGGAAAAGAATTTTATGATTGGTGCTTATTTTTCAAAACCCGACTGGCATACAGATCACTACTGGTGGAAATATTTTCCACCCAAAAGCCGCAATGTTTCTTATGATCCTAAAAAATATCCTGAGCGATGGGAAGGGTTTAAAACATTTACCTATAACCAGATCAAAGAACTGATGAGTGATTATGGAAAGATGGATATTCTCTGGCTGGATGGTGGCTGGGTACGCCCTTTCAGTAGTATTGATACGGCTGTTGAATGGCAAAGAACTATTCCCTATAACCAGGATATTGATATGCCGCGCATAGCAAAAATGGCCCGTACCACGCAGCCGGGATTGCTTGTGGTAGACAGAACCGTGCATGGCGAATATGAAAACTATGTAACACCAGAACAACAGGTACCCGACAACTACCTTCCCTACCCATGGGAAAGTTGCATTACCATGGGCAACTCATGGTCTTATGTTCCCAACGATACGTACAAATCATCCCGCAAGATCATTCACCTGTTAACAGATATTATCAGCAAAAATGGCAACCTGTTATTAAATGTTGGCCCTGCGCCCAATGGCGAATGGGATCCCATTGTTTACCAACGTTTACAACAGGTAGGCGAATGGATGAAGGTAAATGGTGAAGCCATTTATGATACAGAAGCTGATGCCGCATTAGCCAGACAGGGTAATTGGGTATTTACCAGAAAAGATAAAACGATATACGCCATCTATCAGTTGAGTGAATCTGAAAAAATTACTGGTACTGTAGTATTATCAGGAAAAGCATTTACTGCTATTTCAAAAATTCAGTTATTGGGCAGCGATCAAAAAATCAGTTTCCAAAAAAATTCCGGTAATCTCCATATCAAATTTGATGCAGCCAATATGCATACCTCAAATGAAGCATTGGTTTTTAAACTAACTCCATAGCATACTGCTACTTTATTGCTGATACCTATTACAATTTTCAATTGTGGCAACTTGCTGATTTATAATATAACGTGTTGTGCTATTAAAATCAACAATCATAGCGAACTTTGCGCATCCTCTGCGGGCTTTGCGTTACTGCTTTACCTTTTGAGTATCGCAAGGAGCGCTAAGAATCGCAATGAACGCAAGAAAGCACTACACATCATACAGAGATAGAACCATTCCTTGCTACGTTTGTATGAAAAATAATCGCACACAAAGGCCAAGGTAGCGTTTAGAGTAAACTTGTTTAATAGCACAACACGTTAATTATATAGTTACCTATTACCTGATCCTCCAATTGTATCGTATGATATCCATTCATCACAGTCAATATGTGAATGATGTAACATAAACGCACAATACTGTAACGATACACAACCGTGCCCAACCGATTTTTGCATGAATCGCATTTGCCCAATAAAGGGTATCAGCAAATTTCAAAAATTCAGTTATGAGAAAGCACATCGTTACATTAACCACCTTATTTTCCCTGGCACTTATCAGTGTTACCGGGGGAATTGCGCAGGATAGCTCTTTTAAAAGCGCAGCCCTTATTCAACCTGCATTGTTTTCTGGCCATCAGGGATTTAGAACCTGGTCTATTGGCCTGAATGCAGGAGCGTTGGCCCCTTTTGCTGCTACCGGCGGCAGAAATGATTTTTCCAAATGGAAGCCCACACTGGGATATGGCGCAAACATTAAGTACCAGGCATCACATGTTTTTGGTGTGCAGCTTGATTTGCTTCGTGGATCGCTCGAAGCCAATAACGATAAGTTATGGGTAGGCCAGCCTCCGATCAGTCCTTACAAATCTTTTAAAACAGAACTATACTGGGCTGCCAGTTTAAGTGCTGTAGCTACACTGGGTAACATCAACTGGTCACAATTACACACATCTATCCAGCCGTATGTTTCTTTAGGTGGTGGTGCTGTTAATTTCAAAGCAAGAAATGTTACTGCAGCCGGAACAACGGTTGATTACAGTACTGAAAAAAGCCTTACCGAATTTTTTGTACCGGTTGGTGTGGGTATCAAAGCCAATTTATCACCCAATGTAAATCTTGACCTGGGTTATAATATGGCCTTTGTTGATGCCGACAATATTGATGGATACATGAAAGCGCCTTACTTAGGAGATAAATTCTCTTATGCGCATATTGGTCTTGAATTTAGCTTAGGCAACAGAAGCAAACCACAGTTAGCCAGACACAATCCTCCGGCTCAACTGGCTAAGAACATGAAAGACAAGGATGATGCGATGGCAGCTTCTTTGGCAGCAAGTGAAGAAAGATATAACCAGCGTTTAGCCGAGATCAATGCATTGCGTTCAGACCTGAACAAAATGAAAATGGATTCTGATGGCGATGGTGTTTCTGATTACTTCGATAAATGTCCTAACACACCCGTTGGTGTAAAAGTTGATGGTGCAGGTTGTGCATTACCAGTTCCGCCTCCTCCTGTTAGAGATACCGTTACCAAAGTATATAACAATACTTATGTAATTACAGAAGAAGACAGAAAAGTAGTAAGCGAAGCCATCCGTAACCTTGAGTTTGATTTTGGTAAAGCTACTATCCGCAGCAGATCATTACCTTATCTTACAAGAGTTGCAGAATTACTGGTAAAGAAAGGCTTTAGCCTGAAACTGGCCGGCCATACAGATAACGTAGGTTCTGATGCAGCCAATATGCGTTTGTCGAGAGACAGGGCTGAATCTGTAAGAAACTACCTGTTATCACAAAATGTATCCGGTGCAAGAGTAGAAGCAGTTGGATATGGTGAATCACAACCGGTTGCCAGCAACAAAACTGATGCAGGCCGTCAAAAAAACAGACGTGTTGAATTTACCTTATATTAATAGTAATCAATCATAAAAAAGAGCCTGTAAGTAACTACTTACAGGCTCTTTTTGTATAAATACCAAGCATCTGTAACATATATAAAAGAGGATATGGAACGAATGAACTACTTTCAGGCAGTACCGCTTACCGCATAAACCAAAGTAGCAGCTGTAAAGCGTATACCTCTAATCATCTTTACCATCCTCACCAGAAATTTCGAAAAGCGTTTTTCTACCCGGTGTTGTTTGTTGTTTAAAATCCCTCAATATGAAATTATTTATTAAATATATGGTCAGCCTTCGCTGTAAAATGGTAGTGAAGGAGGAATTGCGAAAAATGGGGCTCCATTTTATCGTGGTTGATCTGGGTGAAGTGGAGATTATGGAAACACTGACAGAAGTACAAAGTAGCCAATTAAAAAGAAACTTATTACTATCGGGGCTGGAACTTATGGATGATAAAAAAGCTATCCTTATAGAACGTATCATCAATGTGATCATGGAAATGATACATGAGTCAGATGAATTACCGGTAGTAAATTATTCCAATCACATCAGTGATAAACTGCAATATGATTATACCTATCTCTCCAATTTATTTTCTGAGGTAAAAGGAATTACCATACAGCAATTCATCATTATCCATAAAGTAGAACGAATAAAAGAACTGATCATTTACGATGAATATAATATCACAGAAATTGCCTGGAAAATGAATTACAGCAGTGTGGCACATTTATCAAACCAGTTTAAAAAAATTACAGGCTTTACCCCCTCACATTTTAAACAGTTGAAAAATAAAAGACGAAGCCCTATAGAAGATATCGGAAATACACCAATGGCAGAAAACGAAAACATATGAGCCCGATGCAACCTAACCAAAAAGAATCGGGATACGCCCGCAGCCTTATTGAAGCCAGTCACGATCCACTGGTAACCATCAGTACAGAAGGCAAGATCACGGATATGAACGAAGCCACTATCAAGATCACCGGCGTTAGTCGTGAAAATTTAATTGGTACAAATTTCTTCGAATACTTTACCGAAGCACAGAAAGCCCGGGAGGTATACAAAGAGGTTTTTGATAAAGGTTTTGTAGCCGATTATCCGCTTACCATTCGTGATCATAAACTAACCGAAGTATTGTTTAACGGATCTGTATATAAAGATGAAAGGGGCCGAGTGCTGGGAGCCGTAGTGGTTGCACGTGATATTACCGAGCAAAAAAGAATTGAGAAAGAATTTATTGAAGCCAAAGTATTTGCCGAGTTGGCTACAGGAATAGCAGAAGAAGCCAAAAGCAAAGCGGAAGAAGCTACCCTTATTGCCGAAAAAGCCACCCATATTGCCGAAGATGCCGTAAAAGCCAAACAGCAGTTCTTGTCCAATATGAGCCATGAGATCAGAACACCCATGAACGCCATTATTGGATTTACAAAAGTTGTTTTAAAAACGGAGCTCACAGCCAAACAGAAAGAATACCTGATGGCCATTAAAATGAGTGGCGATGCATTGATTGTTTTAATTAACGATATACTTGACCTGGCCAAAGTAGATGCCGGTAAAATGGTTTTTGAAGAAACCCCTTTTAAACTGGCCTTATCCATTTCGGCCATGCTGCATTTATTTGAATTGAAGATCCAAGAAAAAAACCTGGTACTGGTAAAAGAATACGACGAAAACATTCCTACGGTATTGGTAGGAGATCCGGTGAGACTGCACCAGATTATTCTAAACCTGGTGAGCAATGCCGTTAAGTTTACCACAACCGGCGGCATTACCATAAAGGTATTGTTACAGGAAGAAGATGAAGAAAAAGTAGTTGTACAGTTTTCTGTAACAGATACCGGCATTGGCATTGCTGAAAATAAAATGAGTTCCATTTTTGAAAACTTTCAACAGGCATCCAGTGGCACATCCCGTATTTATGGCGGAACGGGATTAGGGTTGGCCATTGTAAAACAACTCGTAGAAGCACAAAACGGCAAAATTACCGTAACCAGTGAAATAGGTAAAGGTTCTACATTCAGCTTTACCTTATCCTTTCAAAAAACCAAAGCCGCAGCAGAAGAAGATGTAGAAATACTGGAACTGGACAACCGCATTAAACACATTAAAGTACTGGTAGTAGAAGATATGGCATTGAACCAGTTGTTGATGAAAACCCTGCTGGATGATTTTGGTTTTGAGCGGGATATTGCATCTAACGGTAAAATTGCTATCGAAAAACTGGAAACACAAGTATATGACATCATATTGATGGACTTGCAAATGCCCGAGATGAATGGCTTTGAAGCAACGGAACACATACGTAACAAAATGAAATTAACCATCCCCATCATTGCGCTCACTGCGGATGTAACAACGGTTGATCTGGCCAAATGCCGGGCCGTAGGCATGAACGATTACATTGCCAAGCCCGTTGATGAAAGATTATTATATAGCAAAATTATTAGTCTGGTAAAAAAACCAATACAAACTGCACCAACAGAATCGCTCATACAAACAGAAAGTACCCTAACAGGAAAATGTACGGATCTGGGTTACTTATCACGCAGAACCAAATCCAATCCGGCACTGATGATGGAAATGATTTCATTGTATCTTGAACAAACACCACCTCTCATTAGTATTATGAAAGAGAGTTATCAAAATAAAGACTGGAAAGCATTGTATGCTGCCACACACAAAATGATACCTTCTTTTGCCATCATGGGTATCAGCGCCGATTTTGAAAAAATGGCTGTACACATAAAAGAATTTGCTGCTGCTGCAGAACCAACGGAAGCCATTACCGAGATGGTATCGCAGTTGGAAATGATCTGTACCAAAGCTTGTGAAGAATTAACCGAAGAATTAAACACCATTAAAAGTACGCATGTATGAAAAACGATAAAAAAGTAAAGATTTCTCTGGTTGATGATGATGCAATTTATTTAAGATTACTTGCTATTGAGTTTACAGATCATGGTGATTTTGAAGTTGAAACCTATGCTACCGGTGAAGCGTGCATTGCGCATCTTTCAAATAGGCCCGATGTAATTGTTTTAGATTATTTGCTGGATGGTGTAGATCCCAATGCCATTAACGGTATTGAAACCCTGGATCAGATTAAAGCTTTTGACATTGCAATACCGGTTATTATGCTATCTGCACAGGATAAGATTGAAGTTGCAGTTGATTGTATGCACCATTTCGCTTTTGACTATGTAGTAAAAAGTGAAACGGCATTTATCCGCCTCCAAAAAAGCATTAGCACCATATACAAAATCAAAAAAATTGAAAAAGAGTTGAGCTGGTATATGGAACGGATGTAATACCTCTCTACCCCAGATAATGTTTGGGCCATTAACCCATTCCCTTTAAAACCGTGCCTTTGTGCCTTGGTGTGCACTAATTTTCATACCCAAAGCACCGTTGTATCACTGTAGTATAGATAACACTTTTATCCATCTGTGAATATTACAATTTCTAAGGCAAAAGCTGTAACAACTTCCTCCTCATAACCATACATCTTTACATTTACTATCCGGCCATTTTCCGGATAAGCCTCTAATACAGGCAAAATCATTTGACTTAAACAACTATCATGAAAAAAATCCTTGTATTACTTACCGTCTTAGTAAGTAGTTTTTCGCTAAACAATACCCAGGCACAGATTACTATTGGGGCTAATATAAATATTGGCTCACAACCCGTTTGGGGCCCAGTAGGATACGACTATGCAGAAAATTATTACATGCCCGACATTGATGTTTATTACAATGTTCCGCGCAGACAATACACATACCTGAACGGTAATCAATGGGTTACAGTATCCTCTTTACCGGCACGCTACAGAAGCTATGATCTGTACAAAGGGTATAAAGTAGTAATCAATGAAAAGAATCCTTACAAAAATGCGGCCATGTACCGTACCAAATATGCCGGATTTAAAGGCAAGGGCGGTCAGGTAGTAATTCGCAACAGTAATGAACAAAAATATTTTCAGAATAAAAACCATCCGGAACACAGTAAGTGGAAGGGAAGTAATGGTAATGGAAATAGTAAGGGTAATGGCAACAATGGTAATGGTAAAAAAGGAAAAGGAAAGGGTTAATATCAAATTATCCAGATAAAAAATTCTCATTAAAATGCATCTCCCCAACGGAGATGCATTTTGCTTTGGTACACACGTGAATGATGTAATATTTATCAATACCCATGTAACAAGCCTTATTGACAAATAAGCAACTTTACAGTGTGAAATAAATTCACAAAATTAAAATCAACATCATGACTAATCTAACAGAATTAAAAGGCAACTGGAATGAAACGAAAGGAAAACTGAAGCAGAAATTTGCCATGCTTACCGATAACGATCTTTTACTGATTGAAGGAAAACAAGATGAATTATTGGGCAGGTTACAGGTGAAACTTGGTAAATCAAAAGAAGAGATCAACGAAATCATTTCTTCCTTATAATTATTATTCTTTTATCATTCCTAAAAAATCAACTATGAAAATAACCATCCTTGCGCTAGCAGTCATTACCAGTTTTTCCATCAGCTGTACAACACCGGCTGAAAAAGTGGAAAAAGCAGAAGTAAAAGTAGAAGAAGCTAATAATAACCTTGACAAAGCCAATGCCGAATACCTGGCCGATATTGAAAAATACAAAGCAGAAACAGGTGTGAAAATTGCAGAAAATGAGAAAACCATTGCAGAATTCAAACTTCGCATTGCAAAAGGCAAGAAAGAAGATCGTGCCATGTATGATCTGAAAATTGCAGAACTGGAACTGAAAGATATTGAGATGAAAAAAAGAATGGATAATTATCAGCCAAGTACAATCGATAACTGGCAGCTGTTCAAAGCAGAATTCAGTCATGACATGGATGAACTCGGCAAAGCATTCAAAGACCTGACGGTAAAGAATACAAATAAAAATTAAACCACTATTTCAGTATACCTGATTCACACCTTAAAAAAAACAAAATGGGAAACTTATTATACCTCATCGCCGTAATACTGATTATTTTCTGGTTAATCGGTTTTGTAGGATACAACTCCGGTGGTATCATACACATATTATTAGTGATTGCCGCAATCGCTGTTATCCTGCGAATTATACAGGGTAGACGACCACTGTAAGCACACAACTATTTGTCTTGCCAAAGACGAGTACAGCCCGCTTATCCTTTGTTCTATTTTCCATTTGCAATGATGCGGAAGTAACAAAACGGTAAGTGGGTTTTTTATGTACAGTATCCAATAGGTGCATGAAGTAGTGATAGCAGATCACAGATAAAAAAATAGTACTTCTGAATCTGCCATTAAAGCCGTTTAAGTTAATTATTCTTAACGTGTTCTGCTATTAAACTAATTTATTTTAAACCGTGCTTTTGTGCCTTGGTGTGCAATTCTTTTTCACACCAAGGCACAAAGGCACGGTTATATCTCTGTATGATACATAACATTTCCTTGCGTTCATTGCAGTTCATGGAACCTTGCGATACTCAAAAGGTAAAGCAGTAACGCAAAGTTCGCTATGAGTGTTGATTTCAATAGCACAACACTTTATTCATAGTCTACTTTTCTCTGCGATAACTCCCTGCTCTCCGCGGCTCAACGGTTAGTTTTATCTTGCACTAACCGCAGAATCGAAGCGCTTTCTGAGTTTTCGCAATAATATAATTAATTTAAAAAAAATAACGCAAGCAGCTACTTACAGTTGATAAATCACCGATTCATAAGGACGCAATGTAGCATCAGCATTGGCTGATGGATAATTACTGATCAGTTGTTTTGCGTTGCCAATATCCAACCCCGTATTTACGGAAGCGGTTTTATCTGTAAAATTTAAAAGCACCAGGCATTTTACCCCTTTCCATTCTCTGGTATAGGCGTATACGCTGGCATTATCTTTATCGAGCAGCTGGTACTTCCCATACACTAACACGGGGTTGTTCTTTCGCAGGGTTACCATTTTCCTGAAATAATTCAAAACACTATTGGGATCCTTTTCCTGTGATTCACGATTGATACGGGTATAATTTTTATTTACCTGTATCCAGGGTGTTCCATTGCTAAATCCTGCATTAGCAGTAGCATCCCACTGAAAAGGAGTTCTGCCATTATCCCTGCATTCAAACTGAATCCGTTTCATGAACGCAGCAATATCCCCTTTGATATCTTTCTGGTGCTGGTACTCGTTTAGCGTGGCTATGTCTTTATAGTCCTCTATTTTTGTAAACCCGGCATTCGTCATTCCCAATTCATCCCCATTATAGCAATATGAGGTACCGCGCATGGATAAAATAAATGTATTCAGCATAGTGGCCGACAATTCGCGAAATGCCGGAGCATCATTGCCAAAACGGCTTACCAATCTTGCCTGATCATGATTGGCTAAAAAAATGGAGAGCCATCCATCATTGGCAAAAGCGCTGTCCCACCTTGTAAATACTTCTTTAAAATGTAAAAGACTATATCCTTCTGCTTTCGCTATATCCACTCCTTCAAAAGCATAGGCCATATTCAGTTCCTTACGTTTGGCATCTACCAGATCGTGTGCATCAGCAAAAGAATTGCCCGCACCTTCGGCAACACTCATTACATCATACTTACTAAAAACTTCTTTATGCATTTCCTGCAAATACGAATGCAGGTTAGGGCCCATGGCATAATACTTCATAAATTCTTTCTCGTAACCTTTGGGAAACATTGGAAAAGAAGTATCCTTGGCAGCAAACTGAAAAGCATCCAACCTGAACCCATCAATACCTTTACCAGCCCAGAAATGCATGATATCATAGATCTCTTTTCGCAAAGCGGGATTTTCCCAATTCAGATCGGGCTGTTTACGTGAAAAATAATGCAGGTAATATGCGTTGGTTAACGAATCGTATTTCCACGCGTCGTGGTTTACATCGAATAAACTATAACGGGGGTTGGGTTTACCGCGCTCTGCATCCCACCAATGATAATAATTCCGGTACGAACTGGTTCTGGAACTTCTACTCTGTTTAAACCAATCATGTTCATCGCTGCTATGGTTCACTACCAGATCCATCACCAGTTTAATGCCGCGTTCATGCATCCCTTTCAGCAGGGCATCAAAATCTGCCATGGTACCAAAATCTTTCATGATGTTTTTGTAGTCGCTTACATCATACCCATTATCATCATTGGGAGAACTGTAGATGGGGTTGAGCCAAACGGCGGTTACACCTAAGCTTTTGATGTAATCCAGTTCCGAGATGATTCCCTTGAGATCACCGATGCCATCACCATCACTATCTTTAAAACTGCGCGGATATACCTGGTATACAATGGCTTCTTTCCACCATTGCTGTTCAGTTAGTGTATCACTTGTGTTGGACTGATCTTTATTACCCGGCTGACAGGAAAAAGTAAAAAAAACAAATACCAATAAACACAGATAAAGAAATCGGAAGGCGATTCTCATGGCAAGTTAATTTTAAGATAACAGTTACAAAGATTAAAGTAAAATTTCTATCTGTAACACTCAATCGCTATTCAAGCGCATTGATTGTTACAGCAAACTTCGATGCAATACAACTCGAAATACAGTTTCATGTATCCACCAGACTAATCCATTTTTTTACAATGTTCTGTAATGCTTTTTCTTTTGCTTTTACGGCTTTTCCATCTTTGAAAATAATGAGGCGTCTTCCATCGGCATATTCACCTTCCATCAGACCCGAAGTATCCCTCACTTTGGCACCACTGGGAAAAACCAACATAATTCGTCCTTTGTATACATTGAATACTAGTATTTCACGTTTATATTCTTTGGGGTCAAACGGCTGCATCGGCCCGGTATAATAAAAGCTGGGATTGTTCCATTTAATACGTTCTGCTATTGCTGTATCTGTTTTGAGAATAATTTGTCTGATCGCTTCGATGACAGAAGCAAGTGCAGGATCGAGCTTTTGTATATGCGCAGTTACCTGTTCTGTATCGGAAGGTTTTATTGCTTTTGCCATTGAAAGGATAGCTGCTTAAAAATAAAAAAACTTTCATTCATGTTACGTTCGCAACACTAATGAAAGTTACAAAAAATACAACTAACCCATTATCGCAGATCTAGGTTGGTTAAAAGAGATACCCCTGCTCGGTCAGAAAAAGGGCTATGCGCCAGCTGATGGCCAATGATTGCAGAGGTGGACTAATTACATTGTCCCAGTAATACCCAGAACACAACAAAAAGTACCATGGTACCCAAACAACCGCCACCCAATTTTTTTGCCCCGTAACCTGCCAGTAAGCCTCTAAAAATATTATTCATGCCAGATGTTTTGCTGTAAAAAGATGTGGTAAATATGGTGATTTTTAACAGTATTTACTTACACATTTTAGGGTATTATGTATACAAATCACATAAATGGTTTTAATAAAATGGATATCTGTTTCTATTCAAAATGGCGATCCCCGTTTTTGAATACAGCAGTTACCGCTATCTTCATTCTTTAGAGCTTACTTTTTAAAAAGGCAATTTGAAGAAAACGGTATTGATAGTACTCAGCTTTCTGATAGCCCATTGGCTACCGGCCCAGCATACTATTGAAATACCACACACGTATTATACCATGTGGTTTGATACGGTGCAATCTACCGAGTTGGTTGGTTACTATATACAGACCACCGCCCACTCCACCGCTCAACCTAAAATGCCCCGCAGCGGAAAATTTGCCCGCTTTACCAAAGACCCTTTGCTGGAAGGAAAAGTATGGGCCAATGATGTGCAGTACAAAACATGGAACCGCAACCACCCAAATGAAAAGCGCGACCGCGGGCACATCAATCCATTTACGGCTTTTGATTTTGCAGAAGATGCTGCATTGGAAAGCATGTACTACTCCAATACGGCTCCGCAGGCCAGTTATTTTAACCGGCACCAATGGCAGGCCATAGAACAATCTATTCTAAAACTATCAAGGGGTAAAATCAATACACCACCTATAGATAGCATACATGTGTGGACGGGCGTATTGATACATACTACGCATCCTAAAAAAATGAATGCAGTGTTTGAGCCGGACTATTTTTGGAAAGTGATTCGCTACAAACATCAGGGCGAATATATCAGCAAGGCATGGCTGGGTGCCAACGAAAGTAATAATATGAATACAAACCCCGATGCGATTGTGGTGGAGTTGGCATATTTAAAAGAAATGATAGCGAAGTATTATCCGGCTTTGGTATTGGGGTTTTAATGACGACTAAAAATCAAAAAAATATTAGCTATAGCTACTTATACAGTAAGCTTGTAAATTATAAACCGTGCCTTAGTGCCTTTGTGTGAAAAATAATTGCACACCAAGGCCTTTAGATTAAAAATAGCTCTTTGATAATTGGAATAGCAGGAATAGAATATAAATTTTGTGGAAGGGAAGTGGGGTGAACTTTACAAAGGCATAGGCTTGAGACCTACTTGGTGTATTAGTCCCCACTCCCCAACCACAGTTGCAAT
>CALSAD010000020.1:0-47580 GCA_943372845.1 Chitinophaga pinensis
AAAAATTAAAAATTAAAAATTAAAAATTAAAAATTAAAAATTAAAAATTAAAAATTAAAAATTAAAAATTAAAAATTAAAAATTAAAAATTAAAAATTGCAAGCGTCTGTAATCTTTAGTATTGTATGTGTTTAAATTTTACATGTGAAACTACCTATACTTCTATTTTTAATTTTTAATTGCTAATTATTAATTATCTCTCCGTCACTTCTACGATCAAAAATTTTAAATAATTCGTGTTCTCCATTCCCCAGATGATGGGATGATCGCTGGCCTGGGCCTGAAAAGTTACCTGGCGTATTTTTTTGCGGGCATCTTTAGCTGCTTCGTAAATAGTTTGTAAAAATTGTTCCGGAGAAACCAGG
This sequence comes from Chitinophaga pinensis, assembly GCA_943372845.1. GTDB lineage: Bacteria > Bacteroidota > Bacteroidia > Chitinophagales > Chitinophagaceae > Sediminibacterium > Sediminibacterium pinensis_K. Next base: position 366 of record CALSAD010000020.1, read on the forward strand.
TTGGTACAACTGGAAGTAACCAGAAACCCGCCATTACGAATCAGTTTCATACCACGTAAATTGATCTCTTTATAACCCGTTAACGCTTTCTGAATATTCTCACGGCTCTTGGTAAACGCAGGCGGGTCAAGCATCACCACATCGTATTGCCTGCCGTCTTTGCCCCATTGTTTCAATACATCAAATGCATTCACGGCTTCAAAACGGCAAATGGTTTCGAGTTTATTCAAAGCTGCATTTTTGTTGGCCTGCATTACTGCATTTTCTGAAATGTCTAATCCCAAAACAGATTTGGCACCATAGTGTGCTGCATGAATTTCAAAGGTTCCGGTATAGGTAAACACCCCCAGCACGTCTGCATCTTTTACAATATGCTGAATGGCGCGGCGGTTATCCTGTTGATCCAGAAAATAGCCGGTCTTTTGTCCATTCTCAATATCCACCAGAAATTGTAAACCATTTTCATTGATCAATACATTGGTATCGAAAGGTGCAGATAAAAATCCTTTTTGTTGTGGTAATCCCTCCAGTTCTCTTACCGGTACATCATTGCGTTCATAAATACCTTTGGGTGAGAAGATGTTTTGCAAGGCTTTCACAATAGCTTCTTTCCATACATCAATACCTAAGGAAAGGGTTTGTATTACAAAGTAATCATTGAACTTATCAATGATGAGTGCGGGTAATTGATCGGCTTCTCCAAAAACCAACCGGCAGTTTTCGGTATACCCTATTTTTTTGCGGTATTCCCATGCCTGCAAAATGCGTTTGTGAAAGAAAGCTTCATCAATGGTCTCGCCTTTGCGCGTAAGCAGGCGTACCAGGATCTGCGATTTTGGGTTGATATAACCACGGCCCGCTATTTTTCCATCCCCATAATACACATCCACAATATCCCCACCGGTAACTTCTCCCTCAATTCTGTCCACTTCATTCCCATAAATCCAGGGATGGCCATTGGCAATACGCGGGGCGATCTTCTTTCGCAAATACACTTTTGTCATCCGGCAAAGATAGGGACTGGGGATTGGGAGTTAGAAGTCTGGAGTCTGGAGTTACAAGTGAATAGTGATTATGGGGGATGCACCATGTCTAACTATTCACTTGTAATTATGAATTCTCAACCGCCCCATCAGTACCAAAAAACGGCCAATTCGTACTTCGTACCTCGTATTTCGTACTTTATCTGCCATTTTTTCTCGTTTCTTTGCCGCGGCAATGTTTTTGACAGTATAGCCACACAACGAATATTTACTATGGAAGAGCAAGAAATGACCCAAAACACCGAGACCACCGACATACTGAACGGAATGGATATGAATACTGACGAAAATGCAGCCGGTACCTCACATTTGAATGAACCTGTGGCGGAAGAGAGTGCCCTGGAAAAACTGGAAGCAGCATTGCAGGAGCAAAAGGATAAATACCTGCGCCTGATGGCAGAGTTCGACAATTTTCGACGTAGAACAGCCAAGGAAAGACTGGAACTGATGCAAACAGCCGGAAAAGAAGTGATTGTTTCCCTGCTGGATGTACTGGACGATTGCGACCGTGCCGAAAAGCAGTTACAGGCATCGGATGATATTGCTTTGCAGAAAGAAGGTATTCAACTGGTGTTTAACAAGCTAAGAAGTACACTTACTGCCAAAGGCGTAAAAGTGATGGAAAGCATCAACACAGATTTTGATGTAGAGAAACACGAAGCCATTACCGAAATACCTGCCCCGAATGAAACTATGCAGGGTAAAGTAATGGATGAAGTAGTAAAAGGATATTACCTGAACGATAAACTCATCCGCTTTGCAAAAGTGGTGGTAGGTAAGTAGTAACCTGATCTAAAACAACTATGGACGATGGTCCATGGACAATGGACAATCAATGGCAAAAAGAGATTTTTACGAAATATTAGGGGTAAGCAAATCTGCTACTACTGAAGAGATCAAGAAAGCGTACCGGAAAACGGCTATGCAGTTTCACCCCGATCGTAATCCCGGTGATAAAGAGGCGGAAGAAAAATTTAAAGAAGCGGCCGAAGCGTATGAAATATTGAGCGATGCGGATAAGAAAGCCAAGTATGACCGTTATGGTCATCAGGCATTTGGTCCCGGCACTTCGGGGGGTGGTTATGGCAACATGAATACAGATGATATCTTCAGCCAGTTTGGAGATATTTTTGGTGATGATATGTTTGGCAGTTTCTTTGGTGGTGGCAGAAGAGGCGGCGGTGGTGCAAGGGCTTCGCGTGGGCAGCGTGGAAGTAATCTGCGCATCAAAATGAAATTAACCTATGAGGAAATTGCCAAAGGGGTTATTAAAAATGTAAAAGTTAAGAAACACGTATTGTGTACCACTTGTGGTGGTAATGGTGCAAAAGATAAAAACAGTTTACAAACCTGCGGTACCTGTAATGGAAGTGGTCAGGTAAGAAAAGTAACCAGTACTTTTCTGGGCCAGATGCAAACCGTAACTACCTGCCCAACCTGTAATGGCGAAGGCACTACTGTAACTGCTAAATGCGGTGGCTGTAAAGGCGAAGGCAGGGTATATGGCGAAGAAACCATCAGCATAGAAATACCGGCCGGTGTACAGGAAGGTATGCAGTTAAGCATGAGTGGAAAAGGTAATGCAGGAGAAAGAGGCGGAGCACCGGGTGATTTAATTATACAGATAGAAGAAGAAGCACATGGTGAGTTACACAGGGATGGATTGAATGTGGCTTACGATCTACATATTTCTATACCAGATGCGGTTTTTGGAACACAGGTAGAAGTACCTACCATTGATGGCAGGGCCAAAATTAAAATACCACCGGGTACTCAAAGTGGAAAAATATTCCGTTTAAAAGGAAAAGGTTTTCCGGAAGTGCAGGGGTATGCCAAAGGTGATCAACTGATACAGGTAAATGTATGGACACCGCAACACCTGAGTGCAGAAGAAAAAGAAGCATTGGAAAAAATGAACAAGAGCGACAATTTTAAACCAAACCCGAATAAAGGAGAGAAGAGTTTCTTTGATAGGGTGAGAGAAGCGTTTAATTAATATCGAATACAGAATTTTGAATATCGAATTTCGAAGTATCCAGTAAGGAATTATAAAGAGCTATGGAAAAAATTCATAGCTCTTTTTTTTTTGAAATTACTTTGCGTTAACGTACTGTGCTATTAAAAACAATAATCATAGCGAACCTTGCGTATCCATTGCAGGCTTTGCGTTACTGCTTTATCTTTTAGTATCGCAAGGATCGCCAAGAACAGCAATTAACCCAGAAAAGCACTATACATCATACAGAGATAGAACCGTGCCTTTGTGTGCGATTATTTTCACACAAAGGCACCAAGGCACGGTTTTAAATAAACTAGTATAATAGCTACAACACGTTTGCGTTAATCACTATCAATTGTAAATACCTCTGCGAAAACTCCCTGTTCTCTGCGGCTCCGCGGTTGGATGGGGCTTGGGCTAACCGCAATTAGTATACACTCAGTCCTTCTTTTTTCGTTTACCAGGTTGATACAATTTAATGGCTTTTTCAATCAGAGACAAAAACTCCATCTCGGTTGGTTCATGCTTCTTTACAGCGGTTTTAGCTAATAATAAAACATCTTCCGGTACATAATTTTTTACAAAAGGCGAATGTTTTAGTATCGATCCAAACATAGCCACCGAAGCGGCAAACCGGTAAGCAGTATCTGTTTTGTCAATATCCTCCGGTTGATACCATGCTGTAAATGTTTGCTGGCGGGTGCTATCAAGGCCGGGTATCTTGTATTGCAGGGAAACCGATGCCAGTGCTTTATTTTTTAACATGGAATCATGTGGTAAGGGTTTTATTTCAAAGATGGCCATTAATGAATGGCCGCTGCCCACTTCACCCCCCTCCAGTTCGCTGCTGCTGTCTTCTGCAATATTTTTTTTATTATCAAAACCAATCAAACGGTATTGTTGTATGGTGTTTGGTGCAAATCGTATTTTCAAAAAACTGTTGTTGGCAACCGAGTATAAGGTTTGCGTAAATTCAGTTACCAGTACTTTTTGCGCTTCCTGAACATTATCTATGTAAGCAAAATTGCCATTGCCTTTTTTGGATAAGGCTTCCAGCTTACTGTCTTTATAGTTACCCATTCCCACTCCGAGACAAGTAAGATAAATGCCCGTTTGTTTATAGCCAACAATCAAATCTTCCAGATCTTTTTCAGATGTCTGCCCAATATTAAAATCACCATCCGTGGCCAGAATCACGCGGTTATTTCCTTTTGGCATAAATGTTCTTTTTGCCATATCATAGGCAATGCGAACGGCACCTTCGCCCGGCGTATCGCCACTGGCAGTGAGCGAATCAATTACATCCCTGATCTTCTTTTTATGGTCACCACCGGTTGGTGGCAAAGCAATGCCTACACCACCGCCATACGTTACAATCGTAATGGTATCTATGGCACGCAGGTTATTGACCAATAGTTTGAATGCGGATTGCAATAAGGGCAAACGGTTGGGCTTATCCATCGAGCCCGATATATCAATCAGAAAAACAAGGTTGGAAGGAGGCACACTATCCAGGTTGAGTTTGGGTGCTGTTATATTGAGAAACAGCAGACGATTTTTTTCTTCCCATGGGCAGGTAGTTAATTGTGTGCGGCAATAAAACTGTTTACTGTTTGTTGGGTTGTATGCCGGACTAAAATCGAAATAGTTCAGCATTTCTTCTATGCGAATGGCATCTGTTGGTACAAGCATTTCATTACTAAGAAACCGTCGGATATTACTGTACGAGGCCTTGTCGATATTCAATGCAAAACCGGTTTCCGGATATTTATCTGCTGTTACAAAAACATTTTCAGCTAGGTTACTGTAACTCTCTCCTAACACAGACAACATACCCGATGTCTCCGCTTTGAAGTTGGTTGTAAGTGATGATAATTTTCTTGCATACAAATGCGCGGTTGTAGGCAGCATCTTCATCACTAGATTCTGAAACCTTCGGGTATCAATCCTGTTGTGAACGGGCTCGTACCCATCCAGTAATAATGTTATCGTATCTGTAATGGTTGAAACGGAAATACCAAAGGTTCCTGCATTGCCACTGTAATAGGGAAATGCACCTTTAGAACCGACTGTAATTTTTACTCCCTGCAGCAAACGTCCCCGCTCATCCCTTACTTCGCCGCGCAGATAATACTGGCTGTAAGCGGTGTTGATGGCAAGACAACAAAACAGGACCCAAATGACTTTTTTCATTTGTCAACGGGGATTTCTGTTAATATAACGAAGGAAACCTGGTATTTATGTACGGCTGCAGATAATTTGCAGAACTTTAAGCTTCTTCTCCACTCAATTGGTACAACTCACGGATGTTTCTTCCAAGGCCATCATAATCCAGTCCGTAGCCTAAAACAAATTTATTAGGAATAGAAAAACAACAATAATCAATGTTTATAGGAAACAATGTTGCGTCAGGTTTATGCAGTAATACAGCTACTTTCAGAGAGGCGGGATGCTGGTTGCGTAATTGCGGTAAAAACTCATTCATGGTTTTACCGGTGTCAATAATATCTTCCAGAATCACCACATGCCTGTCGGTAATATCCGTATCCAAACCAATGGCGGTAATGACATGGCCCGAAGATTTGGTTCCTTTATAAGAAGCCAGTTTAATAAAACAGATTTCTGCTTCTATGCTTAGGTGCTTAAAAAGATCGGCAGTAAACATGAATGAACCATTCAGTATGGCGATAAACAGGGGTTTCTTTCCTTTGTAATCAGCATCAAGTTGTGCTGCAAGTTCTTTTACTTTTTCAAGTATGATAGATTCAGGAAGGTAGGGAACAAATGTTTTATCGTGTACGGTAATGGCTGACATGCAGTTAATATTGATAAGACTGTAAAATAAGTAAAATTATTCAGGCAAACGGGGCGATGGAGCACCGGAAGCACTGATGGCTCTTAGTTGGATTTTATCGCCTGCTTTAAGGGTTGCATTTTTTGCGATGCGGTTATACTCCAACAAATTTTCCAGCCGTATGCCTTCACGCTGGCTAATGTCGTGTATGCTTTCTCCCTCTGCCACTACATGAAAATCAACACTTCCTTTTTTAGCTTTTATTTCAATGAATAAAAGCCGGTCCATATCCAGTACATCCATTTCTGCGAGTTCATTAAACTCTATCAGTTTACTCAATGCAATATCAAATTGGTTAGCAATGGATAACAGTGAAGTACCTTCTGCTGCATACATCACTTTGGTCTGGTTAATCGTGAATATACCTGATGGATAAGGGTTATTCTTTTTAGGTTTATCTATCGAAGGGGTACTGGTTGCAGCGGTTGTTGTGGTTGCCGTTTCTTCTTTGATCGTATCGGCATCGTTGGTAGATTTAGCCTGTTCAACGTAATAAAAGTTCCATCCTGTCTTAATTGTTCCTTGTTGCGTGGGTGCAATTATGGGTTCTATAGTTGTTGTTTCTGTTAAGGGCGTAGTGGTTTGTACCGGTGGCGTATTTTGCAAACGGGCCATGGCTTGTAAACTGTATTGCTGCAGATTATAGTCATTGATCACTTTCAGTAAACGTTGCGGATAACTGGGGCTGGTGGCATAGCCTGCTTTTTTTAATCCGGTGGCCCATCCTTCATAATCGGTTGGATCCAGTTTGAAGAGAAAGGCATAGTTGGGTCTGTTCTTTAAAAAATCTGAATGATCTTTAAACGATTCTTCTGCACTGGTATATACGCGGAAACATTCTCCCCGCTCATCATCATCCTGATAGGTTTTGATACCTGTCCATTCTGTTTTGCATTTAATACCAAAATGATTATTTGAGCCTTTGGCCAGATTGCTTTCGCCGGATTGTGATTCGAGTATGCCCTGTGCCAGCTTGATGGAAGCGGGTACGCCGGTGCGCATCATTTCTTCAATAGCCAATTCTTTATAGGTATTGATATAGGCTTCCGCTTTTTCTTTCTGTGCCTGCACTGCAACAGTAATCAACAGGCCAATAAATAGGATTCCTTTTTTCATCACATTTTCTTTTTGATCATCAGTATTCCGTCTCTGATGGTTAAGAGCACCTGCTCTGTTCTGGTATCTTTTTGTACATGCTCATTAAAAGCCTGTATGGCTTTTGCATTTTTACCACTGATGGGTTCTTCCAGCACCTGTCCATGAAACAGCACATTATCTGCGAGTAGGATGCCACCCGGGTTTACATTGGGCAACACCAGTTCGTAGTAATCAATATAGCCGGTTTTATCTGCATCAATAAAAACAAGATCCCATGTATGCTTTAATTCCGGAATGATCTCTTTGGCGTTTCCAATGTGCAAATGTATCTGATTCTGTCTAGTTGATTTGCTAAAATTGGCACTGGAGGTGGCTGCATCCTCCTCTCTCAATTCAATGGTATGTAGTTCTCCATCTGTCTGTAAGCCTTCGGCCAGACATAAGGCACTGTAGCCGGTAAATGTACCTATCTCTAAAACGTACCGGGGCTGCAGAATCGTACTTATGAAAGAAAGAAATTTTCCCTGCACCGCCCCGCTCAGCATATGCGATTGCGGATGGTTAGCCATCGTATGCCTGTTTATCTCCTGCAACAGCGCTTCTTCTGGAGAGGTGAAATGGGCCGCATAGGCTTCTGTGAGAGGATGTATAGGGTCCATAGGGTGGTTAAAAGTGTTAAAGGAGTTAAAATAGTTGAAACAAGTTCATTACTTCTTTAACGTGTTTTGCTATTAAACTGGTTTATTGTAAACCGTGCCTTGGTGTATTGTGTGCGATTATTTTTCACACAAAGAGCACGAAGGAAGGCACGGTTCTATCTCTGTATGATGTACAGTGCTTTCTTGCGTTCATTGCGGTTCTTGGCGATCCTTGCGATACTAAAAAGTAAAGCAGTAACGCAAAGATCGCAAAGGATGCGCAAGGTTCGCAAAGATTGTTGAAGTTAATAGCACAACACGTTACCTCTTTAACCATTTTAACCACTTTAACTCTCTTGACTAATTTAGCTATTCACTTCCTCTGCCATAGCAGGCTTCGATATCAACCATAACCCGGTAAAAGTGATTAATCCGTTAATGATGAGTAATTCCAGGCCCAGTTCAAAAGAACCGAAAAGTTGTTTCTGAAAACGGTCCAGCACAAAACAAATAATGGGAGAGGCAATGCACACAAATGGTACCAGTTTGTCTGTTACACTCCGTTTCATCAGAATACCAAAAGTGAATAAACCCAAAAGTGGTCCGTAAGTAAATGTGGCCACTTTTAATAACAGACCAATCATGCTGGGGTCATTGATCCATTTAAACATCATCACAAAAAGTAAAAAGATAAAAGCAAACGTAAGGTGTACCCGCTGGCGCATTTTTTTCTTTTGCGCATCGGATAAATCAGGCCTGCGCTGCATGCCAATGATATCAATACAGAAAGTAGACGTTAATGCGGTGATGGCACCATCTGCACTGGGAAACAAAGCCGATATCAATGCAATGATAAAGATCACAGACACAAAAGGCGGCATATGTTCCAGGGCAATGGTAGGAAATAATTTATCGCCTGTTACGGGAAGGTTTAATTGTGATGCATAGAGATATAACAAGCCTCCGAGGAATAAAAATATTAGGATCACTACCATCAACACCACCGACATTGACAACACATTCTTCTGCGAATCTTTTAATGTTTTAACAGAGATATTTTTTTGCATCATTTCCTGGTCCATGCCCGTCATGGTAACGGTAATAAAAGCACCGGCCAGTATTTGTTTTACAAAAAAGAGTTTACTGTTGGGATCGGTGAAGAATATTTTTGAATATCCTTTTTCGCCCATGGCCTGTAAACTTTCACCAAAGCTCATGTTCATGTTACTGAGAATATAGATTACACAAATTACCAGTCCTCCAAGCATACAGGTGGTTTGAAGGGTATCTGTCCACACAATGGTTTTTACACCACCTTCATAGGTATACAGCAAAATCATGATCAGGATAATGAGCGTGGTGGCCCAGAAAGGAACGTGAAAGCTGTTAAGGATGGCCTCCTGCAAAATATTTACCACCAGGTACAAACGTGCCGTGGCACCGAGTATACGCGATAAAATAAAAAAACCTGCGCCTGTTTTATAAGAAGTAAACCCCAGTCTTTTGTGCAGGTAATTGTAAATGGAAGTCAGGTTAAGTTTATAATATAAAGGCAGCAAAACAAAAGCAATGACCGCATAGCCTATCAGGTATCCGAGTGTGATTTGAAAGTACGCAAAAGACTCGCGGGCCACAGCACCGGGTACACTTACAAAAGTTACCCCACTTAACGAAGTACCTACCATACCAAATGCCACCAGCATCCAGTTGCTGCTTTTGTTGCCAATGAAAAAAGATTCATTGGTGCTGTTCTTACCCGTATACCAGGCAACCCCAAGCAGTACCAGGAAATAAGCGATGACAAAAGAAAACAGCAGGAGTGGAGACATATGGCGTGATTAAACTGTTACGAAATAGAACCTGAAAAGTAGTAAAAAATATTTAACCTATTTTGCCTCCTGTAAAACAGAAATATGCCGGTACAAAGTATTGCCGTTTTTTGCGGATCGAAAGAAGGGGTTAACGCGTGCTATGCCAAAGATGCACAAACGTTGGGAAAGCTAATGGCTGAGAAGAACATGGTACTGGTGTATGGTGGTGGCAATAAAGGCTTGATGGGTGCTGTGGCCAATGCGCTGATGGATGATGGTGGTAAGGTAATTGGTGTAATCCCAAAAGTATTGCTGCAATGGGAAGCACAACACGAGGGCATCACTGAATTGCGTGTGGTAGAGGATATGCATACACGTAAAAAAATGATGTACGAGTTATGCGATGCAGCCATTATACTGGCCGGCGGAAACGGAACACTGGATGAACTGTTTGAAATGCTTACCTGGAATAACCTGAACATTCACAACAAGCAAATTATTTTATTGAATACAGCAGGTTTTTATGATCATTTAATGGGACATATGGATACTATGGCCACAGAGGGCTTCCTGTATGGTAACTGGCGCGAAAGGTTGGTTGTTTGCAATACCCCCGAAGAAGCTATCTCCGCTTTGGTCTAAGGTACATGCCAAAACCCGCTCTGAATACAGGAAGCGGATCATTGAATTGGTCGCGATAGGGAGAGTTGATGTTTTGTAAAACATCGATCATCAAGGTTACATAAGAATATTGCGAGCCAATTAAACGGGTTCCGTAACCCACACCAACCAATAAACTGCCTGCATTGTAGTTATAACTACCGGTTTGTCCGTTCAGTACATTTTTCTGACTAGAGCTGATCCAGTTGTATTCCGGTTGAATTTGAAAGTGTAAAAAACTCAAAGGCCATACGCGTAAAAATGGCCCGCCGCCATAATTAAAATTGCGAAAACGGATATTGCTGAACTCAGAAGCATTCTGTGAAAAATAATTGAAGTTGAGCGATACACCTCCATCTAGCCATTTAGTAATGCTGTATCCGATTTCGGGGTTCAATCCTACATTAAAAGAACGGTTTGCCAAACCAAGGTTTAAACTGGTACCCAGAAAAATATTCTCTTTTTTAAATGTACCTTTCTGCTCATCTTCTTCGTTCTGCTGGGCAAATCCGCGCGTAACCATTAGCAGGATTGCGATGCAAAAAAGCATTTTCAGGTTCTTCATGGTCTTGATTTACTGCAAACCTACATATTTAGCAGGCATACATTTTTTTTGTTATGCAAAATATTGTTAGAACGCCGTTAACAAAAAATATCTGTGATCTGTGTTTGCTGCCAAATGTACACGCAGCATATACTTCCATCCAATAACGAAATCTGTACCCGAAAGATTGGGCAATCAGGAAGATTTTTTTTTAATTCCTTCAATAGAAATGAATGTGGGACTGATTAGTGTCTAAAAAGACCACTTTTCTTTGAAAATTCTCTAATCATTTACCCAATATGGTCATATTTATTTATGTGTACCGTATACACGTAAAATACGTTGGAAGCGTTAAACAATTACTTTTGCCTTTTAACTAACGATTGTTTGTTTTTATGATTGTGCCAACCATGATGATTCCCGAAAAACAATTACGTAAGCTGGGTTTATCAGCTAACATAGGTATTCACTACCAATTAAGTTCCGCTGAATTAACAGAACAAACGGTTTTACGAGGGCAGGGTGTTTTGAATGATACGGGTGCTTTGTGTATTCAAACCGGAGAATTTACCGGCCGTAGTCCTAAAGACAAGTTTATTGTAAAGGATGCCATCACAGAAAATTCTGTTGACTGGAATAATTTCAATATCCCCATTGATGAAAAATATTTTCATCAGCTGCGCACAAAAATGCTCAACTATCTGGGAACAAAAGAAGAAGTATGGGTTCGTGATGCTTATGCCTGTGCTGATCCTTCGTATCGCCTCAACATACGTGTGATCAATGAAAACCCGTGGAGCAATCTGTTTGCTTACAACATGTTCCTTCGTCCAACAGATAATGAACTGGACAATTTTGAAGCTGAATGGCATATTATTCAGGCACCTGGTTTTAAAGCCGATCCTGCTGTGGATGGAACAAGGCAACACAATTTTGCCGTTCTCTCCTTCACCCATAAAACCATATTGATTGGTGGTACAGGGTATACTGGAGAAATGAAGAAAGGAATTTTCAGTGTGCTCAATTATATTCTTCCCCATAACAAACAGGTGCTTAGTATGCATTGTAGTGCCAATATGGGAAAAGAGGGTGATGTAGCAGTATTTTTTGGGTTGAGTGGAACTGGTAAAACCACACTCAGTGCCGATCCCAATCGTAAGCTTATTGGAGATGACGAGCATGGCTGGACAAACAATTCGGTATTTAATTTTGAAGGAGGCTGTTATGCCAAGACCATTGATTTAAGCAAAGAGAAAGAACCCGAAATTTTTCATGCCATTAAACCCGGGGCTTTGGTAGAAAACATACAGTTCTATCCCGGCACTACAACCATCGATTTCAGCAGTAAAGCCATCACTGAAAATACAAGAGTGAGTTATCCGCTGGATTTTATCAGCAATGCACTGGAGCCTAGTATTGGCGGGCTTCCTAAAAATATATTTTTTTTAACCTGCGATGCGTATGGTGTTTTACCACCTGTTAGTAAACTTACACCAGGCCAGGCCATGTACCAGTTTATTAGTGGTTACACGGCTAAGGTGGCAGGTACCGAAGCAGGTGTTACAGAACCCAAATCAACATTCAGCGCCTGTTTTGGTGCCCCATTTCTGCCATTGCATCCCGGTAAGTATGCCGAGATGCTGGGTAAGAAAATGAAAGAACATCAGGTAAATGTATGGATGATCAATACCGGCTGGACAGGTGGCCCCTATGGAATAGGTAACCGGATGAAATTGAGCTATACCCGCGCCATGATCACCGCTGCGCTGGAAGGCAAACTGGATGATGTTCATTTTGAGACCCATCCTGTATTTGGAATGCAGGTGCCGGTAAGTTGTCCCGGAGTTCCGGCAGAAATTTTAAACCCACGCAGCACTTGGGCCGATACGGTTGCCTATGATGCCAAGTCGAAAGGACTGGCGCAGGAATTTGTCAGAAATTTTGAGAAATATGCTTCCGGCGTTTCGGAAGAAATACGAATGGCCGCACCCAAATACTAACTGCTTACCGTTCCGGCATAACCGGAACAAAACTTGGTTGATTCGATTGCTTGTCTGTTACATGAAACGCCACCGGAAGGTGGCGTTTTTACTATCTACTGTCGAACAAGGAGAATTGAATATCGAATATCGAATATCGAATGTTGAAGTAAGGAAAAGAAAAAAAGTGTTGAGTAGGTAAGAATAACTAAATGAAAAAGCCGCAGTTAAAATGAAACTGCGGCTTTTGTATCATTCGACATTCAAAATTCCTTGTTCGATATTCGATATTCCTTCTTCTCTCTTCATTAAAACAACCCAAACAACGTACTATCTACTTTACTAATAATGTCTCCAAAGTTTTCTTCGCTTTCGGCAAATTTATTTTTATCGCAATCAATAATTAACAACGGGCCTTCTTTGTAACTGTCGATCCATTTATTGTAATATTCATTTAGCTTTTTCAAATAATCCAGGCGAATATTCTCTTCGTATTCTCTGCCACGTTTTTGAATTTGCGCAACCAATGTAGGTACCGATGCTTTTAAATAGATCAGCAGATCGGGTGGTTGCACCATGGTTTTCAGTGTTTGAAAAAAAAGATAGTAGTTATCAAAATCACGTTTGCTCATCAATCCCATTTCGTGCAGGTTGGGAGCAAAAATGTTGGCATCTTCATAAATGGTTCTGTCTTGTATTACGGTTTCAGTTCCGTGGTGTATTTCCAATAACTGGTTTAGGCGACTATTCAAAAAATAGATCTGCAGGTTAAAGCTCCAGCGCGGCATATCCTCATAAAAATCCATGAGGTAAGGATTATGGTCCACATCTTCAAACTGGGGTATCCAGCGGTAGTGCTTGCTCAACATCTCAGTCAGTGTGGTTTTTCCGGCGCCAATATTGCCGGCCACAGCTATGTGTTTTGGTTTTTTTACTTTTGCCATAAGAATGAAAGTACGAAATACGGGGTATCGGGGATGATGAAAAGAGATATTTTTTTAGGTAGTCTTTGGTTTGAAAGGGGGCTTGGTTCATAGTTCATAGGTCATGGTTCATGGCTTATAATAAAGAAAGGTTTCGATACTTGCCTTCAACCATGACCCATAGGCCATGAACCATATGCTAAACCCTAATAATTCATCCCAATCGCCTGCCTAACCAACTGCAAAGTGTTTGAAGCGCTTGCCCTGGCTTTATCTGCTCCCTGATGTATGATTTTAGCCAGTAATGCCTTGTTGTTTTGTATATCAGCCGCCTTTTCACGGATGGGTTTGATGAATCGGGCCATATCTTCTGCCAGTTGTTTCTTCATATCGCCATACCGGATAATGCAGTTGCCGGTGCTGCTGGCAGCAAAATCATCTTCAAATTTTTTCAGGGTATCTGGGGTACTTACCAGGCTCATTAATGTAAAAAGGTTTTGAATATAATCCGGTTTTACCGCATTGGGTTCTGCAGGTCCCTGGTCGGTTTTGGCCTTCATGATTTTTTTACGGATGCTTTCATCATCATCAGCCAGATATAGCGTAGCCAATTGGTTTTCGCTTTTACTCATCTTACCCGTTCCATCCAGGCTCATGATGCGAACCAGCTCACTATCGTAATTAAATGCATAGGGCAGGGGCAATACCTCGCCGTAGCGGTAATTAAATCTTTCTGCAAAGTTGCGGGCCATTTCCAGGTGTTGCTCCTGATCTTTACCCACCGGTACCTTCACCGCTCGGTGAATCAGAATATCGGCCGCCTGTAACACAGGATAAGTGAGTAATCCGGCATTTACATTATCTGGTTGCTGCCTTACTTTGTCTTTAAAGGTTACGGTTTTTTCCAGTTCTCCCTTATACGCCAACATGTTCAGGTACAAATACAATTCTGCAATCTCCGGCACATCGCTCTGAATATACAGGGCTACTTTATCAGGATCCAGTCCACAAGCAATATTTTCAGCAATTACCCTATGCACACTGTTCTGCAGCTCTTTGGTATCGGGGTGTGTAGTTAAGCTATGCCAGTTGGCCACGAAGAAATAACAGTTATACGCATCCTGCATCCGCACATAATTGCGCAAAGCCCCAAAATAATTTCCCAGGTGTAAAAACCCGGTTGGACGAATACCACTTACAACAACCTCTTTTTCCATACGGGCGAAGATAATATTAGTGAATGGTGAATGGTGAATGGTGAATGGTTTTTTTTAGATTGGCTAAGAGATACCGGCTAGATAACGGAATATGGATTTGTGTAAGGATATTTGACGTAGGTAATTTGAAAATTTGAGAATTTGAAAATTTGAAAATGGCTCATCCTGCATGTTCTACCAATAAACCAATAAACCAGTAAACCAATAAACCAAACCCCTTCCATACTATCCTCTCCCATAGAATACCTGAAAGGTGTGGGGCCTTTGCGTGCAGATTTGTTAAAAAAAGAACTGGAGATTTTTACGTTTGCCGATTTGCTGGATCATTTTCCCATACGGCATATTGATAAAACCAAGGTGGGTAAAATCAAAGACATCACTCCGCAAACAGATTATATTCAGGTAGCCGGTACTTTACTGAGCTATGAATCCGTAGGTGCAGGTAGGGCCAAAAGATTGGTGGCGCAATTGAGAGATGCTACTGGAATAATAGAACTGGCCTGGTTTCAGGGCATCAATTGGGTGGTAAAAGGCTTACATGTAGGAAGCGATTACCTGGTATTTGGTAAAACAGGTTTTTTTAATGGTAAGCCGCAAATGGTGCATCCGGAAATAGAACCTTTTTTGATGGTACATGCACAGGGTAAAAGTTTTCTGGAACCCGTGTACCCCACAACAGAAAAATTAAAAGCCAGAGGGTTCAATGGAAAACAATTGGGTAAACTTACCTATACATTACTATCCTTATTACAGGCAAAAGATATTCCCGAAAATATACCAGAAGCGGTATTGGGTAAGCTACAACTCATGGATCGTTTTGAAGCCTATCGAAACATCCATTTTCCCGAATCGGTACAGTTGTCTGAACAAGCTATCAGGCGCATTAAGTTTGAAGAATTGTTTATTGCGCAAGTGCGTTTACACCTGGTTCGTTTACAAAGACATTCAGTAAGCAAGGGTGTGGTGTTTGAAAAAGTAGGGGATACCTTCAATACCTTTTATGCAAAATACCTTCCGTTTCAGTTAACGGGTGCACAGAAACGAGTGTTAAAAGAAATACGAACCGATACAGGCCGCGGCCACCAGATGAACCGCCTGTTGCAGGGGGATGTGGGAAGCGGTAAAACCATTGTAGCCTTGCTTAGTATGTTGCTGGCGGCCGACAATGGCTATCAGAGTTGCTTAATGGCACCTACAGAAATATTGGCACAACAGCATTACCAAAGTTTACGGGAACTGTTGCGAGAAATGCCGGTAGAAATTGCTTTGCTCACAGGCAGCACCAAAACAGCTGAAAGAAAACGGATATTAAAAGGACTGCTGGACGACACCATTCATTTTGTAGTGGGCACGCATGCTGTTATTGAAGATGTGGTGCAGTTTAAAAATCTTGGTTTGGTGATTGTAGATGAGCAACATCGATTTGGTGTGGCGCAAAGGGCCAAATTATGGGGCAAAGCAGCTATTCCGCCGCATGTGCTGGTGATGACGGCAACACCTATTCCCAGAACCCTGGCCATGACGGCTTATGGTGATTTGGATTATAGTGTAATGGATGAGTTACCGCCCGGCAGGCAACCCATAACTACGGTTCACCGTTATGAAACTGCCAGAGCCAGTGTAATGGATTTTGTGAGAACAGAGATTGATAAGGGAAGACAGATCTATTTCATCTATCCACTGATAGAAGAAAGTGAGAAGATGAGTTATGAAGACCTGATGCAGGGTTATGAGCAGGTAAAAAGTTTTTTTCCCGAACCCAAATTCCGCATTAGTATGGTGCATGGCAGGCAGCCGGGAGAGCAGAAAGAAACCAATATGCAGCGTTTTGTAAGTGGCGATACGCAGATCATGGTAAGCACCACCGTAATTGAAGTGGGGGTAAATGTGCCGAATGCCTCCGTTATGGTGATTGAAAGTGCTGAAAAATTTGGCCTGTCCCAGTTGCACCAGCTTCGTGGCAGGGTAGGAAGAGGGTCTGAAAAAAGTTTTTGCATTTTATTAACGGGTGTCAAAGCAAGCAAAGAAGCCCGCGAACGTATCAAGATCATGTGTGCTACCAATGATGGTTTTAAGATTGCAGAAAAAGACCTTGAAATACGTGGTCCGGGCGATATTGAAGGAACCCGGCAAAGCGGGGCACTGAACTTTAAGATAGCCAGTATTGTTAATGACAAGGAATTACTGGAGCTGGCAAGGGCTGAAGCTGAAAAATTGGTGAGCGAGGACGTGGAGTTGAACATGGCAAAGAATTTGCAGCTAAAGAACTTCCTGCAATCGCAGAAAAGAAAACATGGATGGGGGAAGATATCGTGAATCGTCAATCGTGAGTAGTGAGTTGGCAGTGGTGAATGGTTGGGGTAGCCGCTAGACCAGTAACTTTTAACTAGTAATTTTTAACTGCAATGATGAACTATTAACTAAATATTTTAATCCCTCAGCACAGATCGGACGTATATAATTCGTAACTTTTAAAAAAACAAGATTGGGCGTATATAGAACGATAGTAAGGATTGCGGTGCTGGTGCTGGTTTGTTCGAAAGTATTTTCGCAGGATTACCTTGAGTTTGTAGAGAACAAAGGCCAGTGGGAGAAAGATATTCGATTCAAGGGCGATATGAGCATGGGCTCATTTCTGTTGCAGAACAATGGTTACAGAGTAGTTCTGTACAATAAAGAAGATCTTGCCCGAAGAAGTGCCTCCGTACATCCACATGGAGGTTCAGATGCGAAACCTATTCAAACTTCTTCCACTACTTATCAACCCAAAGACATACCCGGAAAAAGTAATGGGGCATCCGATATTTTACGCGGGCATGTATATGAAATGCGTTTTCTGAATGCTAATAAAAATCCGCAGATTGTTCCTGATAAAGCCATTGAGAGTTATGCCAACTATTTTATCGGTAGTGATTCTTCCAAATGGGCAGGCAATTGTAAAACGTATACAGGCATCACGTATAAAAATGTGTATCCAAAAATTGATGTGCGCTACTATACGTCCAATGGCGTATTGAAATACGATTTCATTGTAAACCCCGGCGGCGATGCTTCGAATATTGCCATGTATTTTGACGGGGCAGATAACCTGAAAGTAAAAGAAGGAAAACTCCACATCAAAACCACCGTTGACGAAGTGGTTGAAATGGCGCCATATACGTACCAACTGATTGGAAACACAAGATCTGAAGTGCCCTGCAGTTTTGATGTAAAAGGAAATATTGTACAATTCCGGTTAGGTTCCGCCTATTCCCGAACAGCTACATTGGTTATTGATCCTTCTCTGATATTTTCCACCTTTACCGGAAGCAGATCTGATAACTGGGGCTATACGGCTACCTATGATGGAGCTGGAAATTTTTATGCAGGAGGTATTGCTTTTGGCAGCCCTGCAAATGGTTTTCCAACAAGTAATGGCGCATTTCAACAGAGTTACCAGGGGGGTAGTAGTAATACCGGTGAGCCAAGTGGTTTTGATATGGCCATCATTAAATTCGATCCATCCGGCACCAAACGTTTGTATGCCACCTATATTGGCGGAAAAGTTGGTAATGAACAGCCCCATAGTTTGGTGGTTGATAATAGTGGTAACCTTGTGGTTGCGGGAAGATCCACTTCTACAGACTATCCCTTACAGGGTACTTTACAAACGTATGGTCCTTTAGGCGGCGGCTGGGATATTGTGGTCACCAAACTGAACGCTACCGGTACCGCATTAGTTGGTTCTGTAAAAATTGGTGGCCGATCTGATGATGGGGTTAATATCAAATCAAAATATTCTGCACCAGGTGCAGAATCCATCAATAGAAATTATGGCGATGATGCCCGTAGTGAAGTAATTCTGGATGCAGCCGGAAATATTTATTTTGCTTCCTGTACGCAATCAAACAATTTTCCCGTAACAGCAGTTTCTGCACAAACTACATTAGGAGGTGCCAATGCCAAAGGCAGGGCACAGGATGCTGTGATACTTAAATTAAATGCCAATCTCTCAGCCGTACTCTTTAGTGTGATACTGGGAGGTAATGAGGATGATGCTGCATTTGTATTGGCCATCAATCCAGCCGATAACCATTTATTTGTAGCCGGTGCAACGGCCAGTGCTAATTTTCCCGGAAATAAATCAGGCGTTAAATTTCCCGGCTTTCAGGGTATTGCTGATGGATTTGTGGCTGAATTTACCAGTGATGGTGCATTGATCAAAAACGGCTTTTTTGGTACCGGTGGTATTGATATTATTTATGGGATACAGTTTGATAAATACGGATTCCCATACATAACAGGAACAACTACCGGAACATGGCCTGTTATGAATGCTGCCTTCAGCCAAACGGATGGCAGACAGTTTATTGTAAAACTGAAACCAGACCTTTCTGATTATGTGTATTCCACTGTTTTCGGTTCAGGTCTTGCCAATCCGAATATTTCTCCCACGGCATTTCTGGTAGACAGATGTGAGAACATATATGTATCCGGATGGGGTGGTAGTGTGAACACTGCCGATGGTTTTCCCAATGCGGGAACTACCGGTCTTCCCGTTACTGCAGATGCTTACCAGCGAACAACAGATAATAGTGATTTATACTTTTTTGTATTGGAAAAAAATGCCAAATCGCAACTGTACGGAAGCTTTTTTGGGCAGGTAGGTGGCTATGGTGAACACGTAGATGGGGGTACCAGCCGCTTCGATCGAAATGGCGTTATTTATCAATCTATCTGTGCCAATTGTGGTACTACAAAACCAAATTTCCCTACTACGCCGGGTGCCTGGTCGCAATCCAATGGTGCTACAGACTGCAATCTGGCGGCTATTAAAATTGCTTTCAACCTCGCCGGTATCGGTGCGGGAATACAGGCAACAATTAGTGGTGTAAGAGATACGTCCGGCTGTGTGCCAATGGTGGTTGATTTTACAGATACCCTGGCCATGGGGAAAAAGTACATCTGGGATTTTAATGATGGCACGCCTCCCGTTACCGCTACTACACCCGCCATATCGCATACATTTAATACCATTGGCTTGTATCGTGTAAAATTGGTTTCTGTAGATTCTACCAGTTGCAATATTGCTGATACAGCATATGTAACCATTCGTGTAAGAGACGACCAGGCTGCACTTGCTTTTACTTCTGCGAAACTACCACCGTGTGCATCATTGACCTATCAGTTTACCAATAATTCAGCAGCCATCAAACCATTTACCAATACCAGTTTCAGATGGAATTTTGGAGATGGTACTACCCAGTTGGCAGGTACCGGTCCTGTTACACATGCCTATGCTGCTGCAGGTACCTATAACATAAGCCTTACATTAATTGATACCAATTACTGTAATGAACCCGATAGTATCGTAAAACAGATCCGTATTGCTACCAATGTAAAAGCACAGTTTCAAACACCGTCCATTGGTTGTGTACCCTATTTGGCTTCTTTCACCAATACCTCCCTTGGTGGCGAACAATTCAGATGGGAGTTTGGTGATGGAACAAGTTCTACCTTATCCGATCCGCAGCATTTGTATCCCTCTATTGGCACCTACAATGCTAGGTTAATTGCCATAGATACCAACACCTGTAACAAGATAGATACATCGGCATATTTTACCATTAGGGTTAGTCCCAACCCCATCTCAGATTTCTCATATAGTCCGCAGCCTACATTGCCCAATACGCCTGTTTCCTTTTTGAATTCATCTTCAGGAGGTAGTAGTTTTAAATGGATTTTTGGAGATGGAGATACGCTCCTCACTTTTAGGGCCGATACCATTGTGAATCACCTGTATAACGCATCAGGAACCTACAATACCTGTTTGGTGGCTTATAATAGTTCGGGATGTAGTGATACTTCCTGTCAATCCATTGCAGTAACCATCAACAGTCTGCTGGATGTACCCAATGCTTTTACACCGAATGGCGATGGCCGCAATGATAAAATTTATGTTCGTGGTTTTGGGATAGCGCAAATGACATGGACCATTTATAACCGATGGGGTACGGTGGTATACAAAGGAGTTAATCCAGCCGAAGGGTGGGATGGAACTTATCAGGGTAAACTGCAACCACAGGAAGTATATCATTACACCTTGGTAGTTGAGTTTGGAAGTAAGGAACGGCTAACTAAAAAAGGGGATATTACATTATTAAGATAACAGACGATTATGTGTGATAGAAAAATGATAAAAATGCTGGTGCTTACCATGGTGATGATGGTGGGTTTTGTGCATGCGCAGAATCTTCATTTTTCACAATACTTCAATGCACCTATGCTGGTAAATCCGGCCAACGCAGGTTTCAATCCGGATTATGATTTTAGAATTGGCGGGAACTACCGAAACCAATGGGCCGCTGTAGGCACTGGTTATAAAACCATGAGTGTTTGGGGCGATACAAAATTATTTACAGACCGGTTTGAAAATGGCTGGGTAGGTGTGGGTGGATCTTTATTGAAAGATATGGCGGGCGGGGGGAGTCTTTCCGCAACTTCTGGTTATGCTACTGTAGCCTATCACCAGATGATAGGGTACAACAGTTTGCTAAGTGGTGGTTTTGGTCTTGGCTTTGTTAGCAAACGGATAGATATTGCCAAACTTAGTTTTGATAACCAGTGGAACGGAAAATTCTTTGATGTTACCATTCCGTCCAATGAACCCTTCTCTTATAGCCAGAGTACTTATTTTGATTTACAGATGGGATTGAACTATGCGTATTTTGCTTCCGACAGAATGTATTTTAATGCCGGTATCAGTATCATGCATATTACCAACCCCCGAGAAAGTTTTTTTGATCCAACGGTTTCAAATAACAGGATAAATAGAAGATATACGGCTTTTGTAAACAGCAGTATGAAAATACAGGATGTGTGGATTTTCAATCCTAATATGTATGTAAGTAAAATGGGTAATGCATGGGAAACCGTAGTTGGTTTTAATGCCAACCGTGATCTTACAGGAGATGGAACAAGTCAGTTTATTGTAGGATTGTATTATCGTAATAAAGACGCGCTGATACCTATGGTTGGATACCAGGTAAACGATCTTAAGTTTACCGTGAACTACGATGCCACCACTTCCGGCCTCGGCAGTTTCAATGGAACCCGCGGTGCCTATGAATTGTCTATTGTAAAAAGCGGCATATTTCCATCCAGTGCCGGTAAATCTGTTCGTTGTCCTACAGTACGTTTTTAATAAATACATACTCAATAAACGTCATTTCGACGAAGGAGAAATCTTTCAAACAATAAAACGTCATTTCAACGAAGGAGAAATCTCTCAAACAATAAAACGTCATTTCGACGAAGGAGAAATCTCATAATCGATTAGCAGATTTCTCCTTCGTCGAAATGACGTGATAGCATATTAACATTACACACTCTCAATCCCTTCTCCATTAGTCCTGATAGTATAGTCCTCTTCCTTAAAATATTTCCGGTACTTATCGTTTACTTCTTTAGACTGTTTCATGTCATTAATAAACAGTTCCCCTTTTTTTACATCAATTTTATATCCTTTCTTTTTATCAATCAGTCCATCTTTCTCCAGGGCCTCTGTAAATTCTTTCATTAGTAACATTTCTTTTTTGGCTTTCTCCATACTTGCTCTGGCAGCAACCATACTTTTTTCAACGGTCTCTTTTATTTTTTTCATATCAATCTGCGAACTGATTTTTGCGGCTTCTAACTGCTCCTTTGCTTTGGCCATCTGTTCTTTGATCTGTTTTCTATCCACTTCTTTCAGGGTTACTTCCACTTCACGCATGGCTTTGTCAATTTCAGCTCTGGTTTTGGCCCAGTCAATATTTTTTAAAGAAGCTTCCACTTCGCGACCGATCTTTTCAAAATCCACTTTTTTCAGTTCTTCCATGGCGGCTTTGATATCCTTATCCATTTTGCTGAAATCGATTTTCATACTTTTATCCATTTCTGCCATTGCCCGGTCAAGTTCTTTCATGGCTTCATCCAGTTCGCCCGTACGGTATTCTTTTTTATCTGTTGATTTTTTGCGTGGCTTCAGTGTATCCTCCTGGTATTTGATCAGGTAAGGTTTTACCGGTAACTGGTTGTTCTCCGATTTTTTCCATGAGATCAGTGCTACGGCCACAAAGGCAATTGCCACCCCTGCCAGCCATGTTTGTTTTGTTTTCATAAATGATGCTGTTTTGTTAAACGAATAATTTCGTAGTAAATATACGATTCAATTCGTAATTAGGAAATATGGGTTGATTTTTTTTATTTTTTTAACAAGTCATGGTTCATGGTCTATCGACTATGAACTATCGCCAATCGACAAACTTACCAACCACATAATTCTGTTCACGGTTGCCGCTTAATTTTTATCTTGCGTGCTACCAACTGCCCTCTATGAAATATTTACCCCTGAATCCGGCCATCTTTATCAATAACCGGAAACGCTTTGCCAAAGAAATGTTACCCAATAGCATCGCGGTATTTGTAAGTAATGATGAATGGCCCGCTAATGGCGATGCCTTGCATTCTTTTAAGCAGAATACAGAGCTGTTCTGGTTAAGCGGTATCAAACAGGAAGATTCGATGGTGATTCTTTTTCCTGATAACCCCGATCCTAAATACAGAGAAGTATTGGTACTGGTACGCCCCAATGAACTGAAAGAAAAATGGGATGGAAAAAGGTTACGCGCCAAAGAAGCTTCCCAAATGTCTGGCATCAAAACCATTGTATGGCTGGATGCCATAGAGGCACCATTACAAACCTGGATACACCTGGCCGATCATATTTACCTTGATACCAACGAAAACGATCGCAAAGCCTCGCCTATTCGCACCCGTGAGTATCGTTTTGTAGATGAGATGAAAGCGGCTTACCCGCTGCATTCTTTTCAGCGTGCCGCCAGGATTATGAAGCAGCTGCGCAGTATTAAATCTAAAGAAGAGATAGAAGTAGTGCAACAGGCTATAGATATTACCAATAACACTTTCCGCCGCTTATTACAATTCATCAAGCCCGGTGTTACCGAATATGAAATAGAAGCCGAGATCTGGCATAGTTTTCTTTGCCAGCGTGCCACAGGTCCCGCTTACGGAAGCATCATTGCCAGTGGCGATAATGCCAGAACCCTGCACTATGTTTCTAACAACGCTGCCTGTAATGATGGCGATATGATATTGATGGATTTTGGTGCCGAATACGGAAACTATTGCGCCGATCTTACCCGCACCGTTCCCGTGAATGGTAAATTTACCAGCAGACAAAAAACAGTGTACAATGCCTGTTTACATTTACACAATTATGCCAAACGCATTTTGAAACCGGGCATTTCTATTCTGGATTATACGGATAAAGTAGGAGAGGAAGCTACCCAACAGTTTATAAAGATTGGCTTGCTGCGCAAATCAGATGTGAAGAATGAAGATCCTGAAAACCGTGCGTATCGCAAATACCTGTACCATGGTATTTCACATCACCTTGGCTTGGATGTGCACGACCTTGGCACCCGCACTGAACCCATCAAAGCCGGCATGCTGTTTACCATTGAACCGGGTATTTATATTGAAGAAGAACAGATGGGAGTCCGCATCGAAAATAATTTCTGGATCACAAAAAATGGTAATGTTGATTTAATGAAAAATATTCCGATTACGGTGGAAGAGATTGAAACTTTGATGAAGAGGAAATAGCAGTTTTCGATGTGTAGATTCTTTTGCTGCGCTCTTCAGAGCGCGGATATGGAATGTAAAAAAATATCTTTTGGGACTTTAGTCCCGCGAGTGCGATAATTAGGTGTAAGAAATCTTATCCAGATACTTGGTTTTTTACACTCGGGACTAAAGTCCCGAATCAGAATCTAAATAAAATCTTCCCCCCACTCTGAAGAGTGGGGCAAATAGTTAAGAAAAATAGGATGAAATGTATCTCAATTAATATTTGCATAATTTAAAGTTCTTTAAGCTGAGCTATTAACCCATTCCATGAAACAAATCCCCAATTTATTTACATTGCTCAATCTGCTCGCCGGCTGTCTTGCCATTGTTTGTATTATGCAAACAGGCATCACCATATCTGCAGACAGCAATGGTGAGAACCTGGTAGTGATACCGGAGAAGATCTATTTGGCATCTTTATTTATAGGGGCCGCCGCACTGGTTGATTTTCTGGATGGCTTTGTAGCTCGCCTTTTAAAAGTGCCCTCTGAAATGGGCAAACAACTGGATTCACTGGCAGACACCGTAAGTTTTGGCGTGGCACCCGGATTGATCGCTTACCAATTTTTACGTTTGTGTTACGCCCAACAGCCCGATGGTTTGGATATCAATACGCTTTGGTTATTACCTGCCTTCCTGATTCCGTGTGCAGGGGCTTACCGTTTGGCAAGGTTTAATATTGATACCTCTCAAAGCCAGGGATTTAAAGGGGTGCCCATACCTGCGGCGGGTTTGCTGTTTGCTTCGTTTCCATTAATTTATTGGTATTCGAATAATGATTTTTTGATTCGTTTATTACTCAATAAATGGTTTTGGTATGCGGTAATTGTACTCATTAGTTACCTGATGGTATCCCGTTTACCCATGCTGGCTATGAAATTCTCGGGTATTACCATCAAGAAAATGCTTCCTTTTCTGGTATTGGCTGTAGTGGCCCTGGCATCGGGACTAAGTTTTGGCTGGCTGGCCGTTCCTGTTACCTTTATTGCGTATGTAATTCTATCTTTGACCTTTAAACAACAAGAATCATGACCTATAATGTTCAGATCAAAGTAATGCCGTTAAAAGATTTGTTAGATCCACAGGGTAAAGCCGTTTTGGGTGGATTGCAAAACCTTGGTCTTGGTGCCATAGCAGATGTGCGTGTTGGCAAACACATAACGCTTCAAATAGAAGCCGCCAGCGAAACAGAAGCCAAACAAATAGCCGAAGACGCCAGCAAAAAACTACTCGCCAATCCCGTGATGGAGTTTTATGAAATTGAAATGATCAACTGAGTAATTAATAATTAACAATTAAAAATTAGCAATTGATTTTGTTGAAATACTTTTTTCAGCATCCTCCATTCCTAATTTTTAATTTTTAATTTTTAATTTTTAATTATAATCCTTGCTCTACCTCATCCCCACACCACTCGGTAACCTGAAAGATATCACCCTTCGTTCGCTCGAAGTGTTGCAGCAGGTAGATGTGATTTTGTGTGAGGATACCAGAACTTCTTCGAGGTTACTGAATCATTATCATATTCAGAAACCAGTGTCGCCCTATCACCAGCACAACGAACATAAAATTGTGCAGCATATTGTAGATCAGTTGCGCGCCGGTAAAACCATGGCATTGATTACCGATGCAGGTACGCCCGGTATTTCTGATCCTGCTTTTTTATTGGTGAGGGAATGTATTAAACAGGAAATTAAAGTGGAATGTTTGCCAGGTGCCACCGCATTTGTTCCGGCATTGGTAAATAGTGGCATACCTACCAATCGGTTTACATTCGAAGGGTTTTTGCCTTTGAAAAAAGGAAGGCAAACACTGATGAAGCAATTAGCAGAAGAGGAGAGAACCATGGTGTTTTATGAAAGCCCTATGCGATTGGTAAAAACGCTGGAAGAATTTATTCAATATTTCGGACCTGAAAGAGAATGTTGCGTTAGCCGCGAACTCACCAAACTCTTTGAAGAAAACAAAACCGGTACACTTCGTGAAGTGACCGACCACTTCAAAGCCAAAACGGTAAAAGGTGAGATTGTGATTGTTGTTGCTGGTAAGCCTTAAAGCGTATAATAAATTGCGCCTTTGCGCCTTGGCGTGAAAAAAATTGTTACAAAGTCGCCAACTTTCTAACCCATTGGTCATTCATCTGCACTTTCTAAGCCTTATTTCCTGAAATTTACGTCTTCAAAACCCCCATTTATCATGAGAAAAAAGGTACACGCTATTTTATTATTGTCAACCATCATCTGCTGCCTAACATCTGCACAAGCGCAGCCTGATCGCTGGCAACAAAGAATCAAATACACCATCAATGTAAATATGGATGTAACCACTAACCGATTCTCCGGAACGGAAAAACTGGAATACACCAATAATTCACCCGATACTTTAAGTAAGGTATATTTTCATTTGTATTGGAATGCTTTTCAGCCGGGTAGTAGCATGGATGTTAGAAGTCTTGAACTGGGTAAGACAAGAATTACTGAACCCACAAAAAGAGGTGGCAGAGAAACGGATGGCCTGGATTGGGATGCAAGGGTAAAAGACCGCATCAGTAAATTATCAACTGCTGAAATAGGATATCAAAAAGTAAATAGCATCAAAATAAATGGCGTTGATCAACTACTTAAAGAGCATGAAACCATTCTCGAAGTAGTACTTACCAATCCCATTCTTCCTAAATCGAAAGCAATACTGGATGTAAATTTTGAAGCACAGGTGCCAAAGCAAATACGCAGAAGTGGCCATGATAATGCAGAGGGTGTAAAGTTTAGTATGAGCCAGTGGTATCCCAAATTGGTAGAATACGATTACCAGGGATGGAATGCCAATCCCTATATCGCAAGGGAGTTTTATGGTGTGTGGGGCGATTTTGATGTAAACATCAACATTGATAAAAAATACATGGTAGCTGCGGGTGGAGATCTGCAAAATCCGAATGAAGTTGGATTTGGCTACCAGTCAGCCGGCACCACCATAAAACCAATAGCCGGCAACACAAATGTTTGGAAATGGCAGGCATACAATGTGCATGATTTTGTATGGGCCGCCGATCCTGATTATAAAATGATCACGCGCACGGTAAAAGATGGGCCATTGATCCGTGTGGTGTATAAAGCGGTAGATTCTTTAGAGAATAGCTGGCAGAAACTGGCGGATACCAGTGCATTAGTATTTCCTTTCATCACCAAAACTTTTGGAGCGTACCCCTATAAAACCTACACGTTTATTCAGGGAGGAGATGGGGGTATGGAGTATCCCATGGCTACCCTGATAAAAAATTCCGGAATGGGTACGGCTATTCATGAATTAATGCATACCTGGTACCAAATGTTAATGGGCACTAATGAATCATTGTATTCATGGATGGATGAAGGGTTTACCGATTATGCCAGCACCCGCGCCATGGCCGCGCTTCGCAACAGCAAAGGTTTTTGGCAGCATGATTCTTATCAGGGTTATTTTAACCTGGCGAAAAGCGGATGGGAAGAGCCGTCAAGTACCCATGCGGATCATTACAATACCAACTATGCCTATGGAAATGCTGCTTACAGTAAAGGAGCCGTGTTTATGGAGCAACTGGGTTATGTAGTTGGAGATGCGGTTCGAGATAAAATTTTGTTAGCCTATTATAACCAGTGGCGTTTTAAACATCCCAACCCAAATGATTTTATCCGCGTGGCGGAGAAAGTAAGCGGTGTGGAACTGGATTGGTACAAAGAATACTGGATCAATACCACCAAAACCATTGATTATGCCGTTGGCGATATTGGCATGAAAGATGGGAAAGCGGCCATTACCGTAAAACGGATTGGTAAAATGCCAATGCCATTGGATGTGCTGGTAACATTTAAAGATGGCTCGCAGGAATTGCATTATGTTCCACTGAGTTTAATGCTCGGAGAAAAACCGGCGGAAGATAAAACACCCAGAACCGTTCATGCAGAATGGAAATGGACACATCCGGAATATAATTTCACTATATCGAGGTCAATTGGGGATATCAAATCCATAGAGATAGATCCCAGCCAGCGTTTGGCTGATATCAATCGTTCTAATAATAAAATTGTGATACCTAATTAATACCAATTTGACTTTTAAAATACCTTTTCGTAATCTCCGCTTTGGTAAAGATGTTCACACCGTCATTGCGAGGAACGAAGCAATCTGTGCTTCGAATTACAGACACTTTGAATGTTGTAACATAGATTGCTTCGTTCCTCGCAATGACGTTTCAATGCACACTTCGCTATAAATAATATCATCCTGATATTATTTATAACTCACGCACTTATAAAGTCTAATTGGTATAGCTACTTTGCTACATGCAAAACAAATTTTTCTTCAAAGTATTCTTCAGGAAAAATTTTAAAGATCGGCATCATCTTAGGGCGCAAACCGCTTTCAAATATTTCCTGGGCAAGATCACCGCCTTTCAAACAAATTAATCCGGAGGGAAGGGTTTTGGTATGGTCTTTTTTTATCAAAGGCCCGCTCCATTTCCATAACTCACGTAAAGGAGCCACGGCACGGGAAATAGCATAATCAAATTTTCGGTTCTTGATGTCTTCGGCGCGGGTATGTTGTGTGGTAATGTTCTTAATATTGGCTCCTTCACAAACCGCATCCACTACTTTTAATTTTTTGGCGATACTATCTACCAAATGAAATTTTACTTTCGGAAAAAAAATAGCCAGAGGCACACCCGGAAAGCCGCCACCACAACCAATATCAATCACCTGCATACCGGGCTGAAAATCGGCAATAGCAGCAATGCTTAAAGAATGCAATACATGGTGCAGGTAAATACTGTCAATATCTTTTCTTGAGATCACATTGATCTTTGCATTCCATTCGCCATACAATGCTTCCAATGCAGCAAACTGACTGGTTTGTTCTTCCGTAAAATCATCAAAATATTTGAGGATCAATCCCAGTTTTTGCGGGGCGCTTTCCATATGGCAGGTAATGTAAAAATGAAATAAAAGAACATCCAGATATCCAGAAATAAAAACCATGGCCAGAGATCTGCTTCATTCAGTTTTTTCATGGCTTTAAAATAAACGATGGCTTGTATAATCAGCCGAACACCAAATACTGCCAAGGCTATCCACCAGTTAAAGAAAATAATAGATATCGCTAGCAATGGATAGATCAAAAACAAACTGAATGAATACAAACCCAATAAAAATTTATGTTTGGGTTTATAATATCTTCCGGTGGTATAATGGCGGTACTTCTGCGTCATCCAATCGCTCCAGCGTTTTTTAGGTTCGCTTACTGTATGGGCTTCCGGATCAATCACTACAGCCGTATTGCCTTCATGTGCTACCTGGTTAATAAACAAATCATCATCGCCACTGGGTATTTGATTGATAGAAGAAAAGCCTTTGTTTCGTAAAAACACATCTTTCTTATAACTCAGGTTTCTACCCACACCCATATAGGGCGTACCTGCCAGTGCATATGATAGGTATTGCAAAGCTGTATGAAAGGTTTCAAAACGAATTAATTTATTCAGTATGCCGGGTCTTTTATGATAAGCCCCATAACCCAATACAATTTCTGTTTGCTCATCATATGCATCCTGCATTTTCTGCATCCAGAATTCAGAAGCGGGGGTGCAGTCAGCATCGGTCAATAAAACAATTTCATGCTTGGCACTTTTGATGCCAATAGACAAAGGGAATTTTTTTCCACTGATCATCTTGGCTTCCTGTGTTAATTGGATATGGTTAATATTCTTGAATGATTTTTTAAATTCATCAATCACATATTTCCCCTCATCGGTTGAATTATCATTCACCACCACCACTTCGTGGGTAGTCTTATAATCCTGTACCAATACGCCCGGTAAATTGCGGGCAAGGTTATCAGCTTCATCGCGTGCACAAATAATAACAGACAGGGGATGTTCTGAAGTGGTATGCCGTTCTGTTGCTTTGTAAAAAGCCAGTCTTCTGAAAAAATACAGGTAATACACAACCTGAATGGCGATCACTGCACAAAAAATATAAAAGGCCAGTTCAAAAACGATGGGAGGTAACATCATTCGGCAAAAATAACGTTTTGAAGGTTTCCGGCGGTAAGGGTGTGGAAAAGATAAACCAGTTGCCAGTTACCAGTATTCAGTAGCAGTAGGCAGCTTTATCGTATAATGGATGTACCTGCCTACTGCTTACTGCTACTGCCAACTGATACCGCTACTTTCGGTTACTGACAATAACAATCCTTATTTTTGCCCAATGGCTTCATTGGATTTTCAGTTACAAACAACAGCCGAAGGCTCAAAGGCAAGGGCAGGAAAGATTACCACCGACCATGGCGAGATCATGACACCTATTTTTATGCCCGTGGGTACCGTTGGCAGTGTAAAAGCAGTAACCCAGCAGCAATTAAAACAGGAGATCAATGCGCAGATAATTTTGGGTAATACCTATCATCTCTATCTCCGTCCCGGTACCGAAGTATTGGAAGCAGCTGGCGGTCTGCATAAGTTTAATGGATGGAACAGGCCCATACTAACGGATAGCGGCGGTTATCAGGTTTTTTCACTGGCGGCCAACAGAAAGATCAAGGAAGAAGGCGTGATGTTTCAATCACATATTGATGGAAGCCGGCATCTGTTCAGTCCCGAATACGTGATGGATATTCAGCGTAGTATTGGTGCCGATATCATCATGGCGTTTGATGAATGCCCGCCTTACCCCAGCGATTATACCTATGCTAAAAAAAGTATGGAGCTTACGCATCGCTGGTTAGACAGGTGTTTTGCACGTTTGGCCGAAACACCCGACCGATATGGTTATACGCAAAACCTGTTTCCCATTGTACAGGGAAGTACTTATAAAGATCTGCGCAAAGCATCCTGCGAGTACGTTGCTTCCAAAGAAGCTACCGGTAATGCCATTGGCGGATTAAGTGTGGGCGAGCCGGAAGAGATGATGTATGAATTTACGGAGCTCTGTACGGAACATTTGCCGGTACAAAAGCCGCGTTATTTAATGGGTGTAGGAACACCATGGAATATTCTGGAGTGCATTGATTTGGGTATTGATATGTTTGATTGTGTTATGCCCACACGCAACGGAAGAAACGGCATGCTGTTTACCACACAGGGAGTGATTAATATTCGTAACAAAAAATGGGCGTCCGATTTTTCATCTATTGATCCGGGCTTACCGGTTGAGTCGAGCCAATTTTATTCCAAAGCCTACCTCCGCCACTTATTTGTGGCCAATGAGATACTGGGACTACAGTTAGCCAGCATTCAAAATCTTTCCTTTTACTTATGGCTGGTAGGAGAAGCCCGTAAACATATTCTGGAAGGCGATTTTAAAAGTTGGAAGAAAAGCATGGTGGAAGTGGTGAAGCAGCGCCTGTAGTTAGAAAATAGTTAAAAGTTAATAGTTCTTTGTGTAGCATCTCTAATTATTAGCTTTTAGAAACTTGTTGAGTTAATTATTTTTAGTTGGTCTTATCCTTTTTCTCTGCGAAAACTCCCTGTTCTCTGCGGCTCCGCGGTTGGTTTTAGCTTGCTCTAACCGCTGAGCCGCAGAGTTTTTAGAGTTTTCGCAGAGATATAAGTTGTTAGTAATTTTTAACTCAAACAGCTTCTTATTTTTTAACGATTAACGCAACCCCACAGACGCTTATCTTTACCCCCGATAACCCAACATGAAGAAACTCGACTGGTACATACTGAAGAAATTTTTAACCACTTTCTTTTTTGCCATATTCCTGTTTACCATTATTGCCGTGGTGGTAGATGTGAGCGAGAAAACGGATGATTTTGTAAAAACAAAACTGGGAATAGGCAAGATCATCACACTATATTATTTTGGTTTTGTTCCGCACATTATTGCATTGCTTTTTCCGCTTTTTGTATTCATTGCCGTTATCTTTTTCACTTCTAAAATGGCCGGGAGAAGTGAGATAATTGCCATACTGGCCAGTGGTACCAGTTACCCGCGCTGGCTTCGCCCTTACTGGATTGGGGGAAGTATACTGGCGGTGATGTTATGGTTTGCCAATCAATATGTGGTACCCCGCGCTAACCAGGTTCGTGGTGCTTTTGAAGCCAAATACATTGATGGTAACAATTCATACAATGCACTCGTGGCTACCAGCAGTAACATTTACCTGCGGGTAGATTCGTTTACCTATGCAGGCATTACTTCCTATGATACCTTAACCAAGCGAAGCGGTACGGTTTTCTTTTATAAGATACAGGGCAACCAGGTGATCCAGAATATGCGGGCAGATTTGATTGCCTGGGATACGACCACCAAAAAATGGCGACTGGAATCGCTGGTAGACAGAACGCTGAAACCTTTAAAAGAAGATGTGGTGTTGGAAATGACAAGGATGGTGAATTTTAATTTTAAACCCTATGATCTGAGCAGGGATAAATACACCAAAGACAAGCTAACCTCGCCCGAACTAGATCGTTTTATCAGGCTGGAGGAATTACGAGGCTCTGAGGGGCTGAATGAATTGAGGGTAGAACGCAACAGGCGCAATGCAACGCCCGTAACGGTAATATTACTAACCATAATAGGGGCCATAGTTGCCGGAAGAAAGGTGCGGGGTGGCAGTGGTGTACACCTTGCCGTGGGTTTTATGCTGGCAGCATTATTCATTATTACAGACCGGTTTTCCACTATATTCTCTACCAAGGGTAATCTTCCGCCATTGGTTGCCGCCTGGATACCCAATTTGATTTTTGTATTTGTGGTCATTTATCTCTATCGCAAAGCACCTAAGTAATTTTATCATCAATTCTGCAACCTTCGGGCTATTTGTTTTGTTGTAGATAGCAACTTGTTTTACCTTTAACCCTTCTAACTAAAACGTTTTTTACAAGCGCTTCAGGTTGGATATTTATCAAAGACTCTACTAAAACAGCTTCGTCATGGGAATCGTTAAAGACCGGTTTAAAGCAAAGGCAGATGCGTCCAATGCTGAGATCAAGGATATTCTGAAAGAACACGGAAATAAGAAGATAGGTGAAGTAACCCTTTCGCAGGTTTACCAGGGCATGCGCGGTATTACCGGACTGGTTACCGAAACCAGTTTGCTGGATGCGCAGGAAGGTATCCGTTTCCGCGGCTATTCCATCCCTGAATTACAGGAGAAATTACCCAAAGCACCCGGTGGCGGCGAACCCCTGCCCGAAGGACTATTTTACCTGATGCTGGTAGGAGAATTGCCCGGCGAAGAAGAAGTTGCCCATATCACTAGTGTATGGCAGCGCAGAAGTCATGTACCCAACTATGTTTTTGCCACCATAGATGCATTGCCCATTAGTGCACACCCTATGACCATGTTTGTTACCGGGGTAATGGCACTGCAAACAGAAAGCCATTTTGCCAAAGAATACGCCAAAGGCATCAATAAGAAAGATTACTGGAATGCCATCTATGATGATTCTATGGATCTGATTGCCCGCCTGCCGCGCATTGCAGCTTATATCTATCGCCGAAAGTACAAGAACAACGAACATATACAGCCCAATGGTTTGTTAGACTGGGCCGGTAACCTGGCACATATGATGGGCTTTGAAGATGAAAGTTTTAAAGAACTGATGCGTTTATACATGACCATTCATGCCGATCATGAAGGAGGTAATGTATCTGCGCATACCACACACCTGGTAGGTTCTGCGCTTAGCGATCCTTTTCTGAGTTATGCTGCCGGTATGAATGGTTTGGCAGGTCCTTTACACGGCCTTGCTAACCAGGAAGTGATCAAATGGATTTTCGAAATGCAGGAGCAATTGGGCACCGATGATCCCACCAAAGAACAGATTGCTGATTATGTACAGAAAACCCTTTCTTCCGGTAAAGTAGTGCCGGGTTATGGACATGCGGTACTTCGCAAAACAGACCCACGCTTTACTGCTCAAATGGAGTTTGGTAAAAAGCATATGCCGGATGACAAACTGGTTAATACTGTTTGGAAAATTTACGATACCGTTCCCCCAATCTTGCAATCATTAGGAAAGATTAAAAATCCATGGCCCAATGTAGATGCCCACAGCGGTGCACTACTGGTTCACTATGGTATGGTAGAATATGAATTTTACACCGTACTCTTTGCAGTAAGCCGTGCATTGGGCGTGATGGCCAGCCTCTGTTGGGATAGAGCCCTTGGCTTCCCACTCGAAAGACCAAAATCTGTTACCACCGAATCGGTTAAATTATGGATCGAAGGGAAGGATGAGATTTGGGATTAAGCGTGAGTAGTGAGACGTGAATCGTGAGTTAAGAGAATGATTGATGGGTATGCTTGCGTTCTTTTTACGAATGCCAACCACTTCCAACTCACCACTCACGATTGACGATTCACCACTCACCATTGCCATTCACAAAAGTCCGCTCAGGCTAAACGCTTCAGCGGATTTTTTTTATCTTGTACAAAATCAATCCAGATGGCAAAGTCAACTCCTGTATCAAAAGCAGCCACAAAAAAAATTATCAAAAAAATAGCAACCAAAACGGTTAAGAAAACAGCGGTTTCTAAAACGGCAAAAGTGGCTAAGCCTGCCGAAAAAGAAGCATCCATCAACATCAAATACGCAGATAAATCGGCAGGTCAACCCGAAATGCTGGAAATATTCGAAGCCATTAAAAAGATGCTATTGCCGTATGATAAGAAACGAAACCTGGTTTTACATGCAACAACAGGTGGACAGGCCAACCTGGTAAGTCATAAACCTGTTGTTATTGAAGGAAGACATAAAGAAGAGATTTGGTTTGTGTCTGCGCTGGTGCAGAAAGGCTATGTTGGGTTTTATTATATGCCCATATACATGAACGATCCGATGAAAAAAGCCATTAGTCCCGAACTGCTCAAATGCCTGAAAGGCAAGTGTTGTTTTCATATCAAAAAAAAGGATGTCTCGCTTTTGAAAGATATTGATACAGCTATTAAAATCGGGTATGAAACGTTTGTGAAAATGGGATGGATATAGCAAAAAATAACAGGGTGATATTGTTTATGGCGAAATGTGCAATGACGGTACAGGCATCTTTACCAAAGCCGAAAATCACGCGAAGGTATTTTTAAAGTCTAATTAGTATTACTTCGATAAGCACCTGTCAAGCTCGTGGCTTACAGCTAATAGCCAGAAGCGTATAACAAAAATTTTATAATTGTAAGCACGCTTTCCGTTGTTCAAGAGAGTTTTCCATTGCTTAAAATGTATTGATCGGCTTATTGGCTATTTTGTAAAATGATCGTTTGCAGATCAGCAGGTATCTGCATGGTTTGCAAAGGTGGAACATTTGCGCCGCCCGTATTGCCTGTTGGAATGGTACCTACAAAAGATTTTACACCACCAACCAGCAGGCGCGGTAACTGGCCTATTACTTCTTTATAATTTTTTATCCGAATGCCAAAAACCAGCATACGCCAATGAACAAGGGTATGATGCCAGGGATACGGTTGCCCAATAATATGAGCGCGTTCCAGGTGCTGCCAACTATTTAGTAAATAGTTACTGGCGAAAGATTCACGGGCCGCAGCTAATTCTGTTTTAAAGTAAGGGTACAGTGCCTTGGGCATGTTTGTGTATAGTTTCATGCGAATGGGTGTCGATTCATCTATAAAGATATTTAACTACTGTATTCTTTCAGACAATTTTTATTCATCAGGGATGCAGTTTTGGTTTTAAAACAGTTCTCATTGCTTACCGGGCTATCGCGCTGATTAAGACAAGTCATACGTTTTATCTAAGCTAAGTTTTTTGTAATAGTATCTTTTCCTGAATGATATCAGAAATACTTTTGGCTTTTTGTTTTGCTAACTCAGCTTTCTCTCCGGAATATAGCATATCCACTGTTTCAGTAAAAAGCTGAACCCAGCGCGTAAAATATTTACTGTCAATTGGCCGTATGCTATGCAGGTTTCTGTGCAGGTCCATTGGGTTGCCAGCATATTTTCCTGAGAAGAATAGTACGTTATCCCAAAAATCACACATGATGGGTAAATGCTTATCCCAATCGATGGTTACAATATCATTAAAAATAAAACCAATCATACCGTCCTCGCGAACTCTTTCGTAAAATTCATTTACAAGTTGTTCAATATCTTTCCTGTTCTCAATATCCTTCATGGTATTATCTTTTTTGACAACAGGTTTTGAATATGGTTGAGTAGGTCTTTACTACAATTATCCTGTATTAAAGGAAACAAAACACGCTCTTCCTTACGGATATGTTTTTCTAAAGTAGAACCCAATGAATGTAAATCTTCTTCCAGATGATCACTCTCTGTTATGCATTCAAAGAGATATCGAAGTTGCTTGTGCTCAGTGTATATTTCCTCAATTAGTATATCAATCTCTTTAGTTACACCTCTTACCTGCTCCAGAACAGCCAATTCTTCTGCTAAAAAATGGTCTGTTAATTCAGTCTGGTATTGTTTTATAGCATAAGCTGCCTTACCATCTAAGTCGGAGGGCAAATTTTTATACGGCGGTGCATCTTTTTGTAAAAGTTTTGCAAGGATCAAAGCCCCATGGTGCTCTCTGGAAAGTGAAACGATTGAAGGATGTCTTTTCATATAAAATTTGTTATAAATCTTTTCTGATGAATCGTCTGGTTGATAGCCATAGTGGTAAAGCACTCCACAACAATAGTACAAGAATT
Source organism: Chitinophaga pinensis (assembly GCA_943372845.1). Lineage (GTDB taxonomy): Bacteria > Bacteroidota > Bacteroidia > Chitinophagales > Chitinophagaceae > Sediminibacterium > Sediminibacterium pinensis_K. The sequence goes on from CALSAD010000020.1 coordinate 37,451, forward strand.
GATATTGACACGCCCATCGCAGTGCCAAAAAAGTTTTTAAAAATAGCCCCCGTATACCCCATCATTGCTGACACATCCATTTGCAGTAAAATCAAAATCCGTGACAGATCAATCGGGTTAAAGGCAGTTACCACAATCATTACTTTCTCTAATGGATAATCAGCAAATTGAAATAAGGCAAACAATACTAGACCATCGAAGAGAATGGAAAAATACAACCATAATAAAATGGCCACACCAATTCCTTTTGCCTTGTCTCGTGTTTTAACAACGGCGAACATGGCAACCGCAACAAAAGCACAGGTGAGTAATATACCTGTTCCCAACATAATTAATCCAATCTTATTGGGTTGATAAACTAAAATAGGAATACCGACTCCCATAAAAAAGGAAAGGGAAAGCGATGCAGCCAGGCCGGTATATAAGCTTAACCAGAGCGTTTTCCTTTTTAGGGGCTGGCTTACCAGTAGTTCTAAAAACTCACTGCAATTATATATGTAAATAGCTGAAAAAACGATACTTACCAATGGTACAATCAATAAAGTAATATTCAGCAGGCTAAGCAGTCCTTTGTTAGTATTGTCTTCAAGACTGAACACACTGAAAGACGTTACTAATAAAAAAAAAGTGTATGCCAGTACAATCCTGTTTTGCAGGATATCTGACATAACATATTTGATGATTTTTTTCATGAAGTTTCTTTTAGCATAACATTTGCGATGGCTCTTGATAATTTATTTTCACCAGTGTCCATCCGTAGCTCATCAATTGTTTTATGAAACTGCAGGGTTCCTTCCTGCATATAAATAACCTGTGTTACCAGTTCATCCAGGTCGCTTAATATGTGAGAAGTAATCATCACCAGTTTCCCTTTCTTTTTTTGTGCGATGATCTTTTCTTTAAGGATTTCTGAAGCTACAGGATCCAGGCCGGCGGTGGGTTCATCCAGTATCAGTACGTCTGGGTCAAATAAAAATGCAAGTGAAGCACTTACTTTTTGCCTGGTTCCCCCGGAAAGTGTTCGCATTTTTTTACTCATCTGCTCTTTCAAACCAAAAAGTCCAATTAATTCTTCATCAAGTGTATTTTTTGATCCGCGAATATCTTTCATCATATCAAATACATCGCCAATCGACATATTATCCGGGTATCGCCCAATTTGCGGCATGTATCCAATCTGACTTCTGTATTCCCAGCTGTGCAAAATGTTTTTTCCATTAAATGTGATAAAGCCACTATCAGGTACAACCATGCCAAGAATACTCTTAATTAACGTAGTTTTTCCGCTGCCGTTCGGGCCTATCAATGCAATGCATTCACCTTTAGTGCAGGTTAATGAAATGTTATCCAGTGCTTTTAGTTTGCCAAATTTTTTTGAAACATTGCTGGCGATAATCATATAGTTAGGTATATATACACAGGTTTAAAATAGTTTTTTCATCATGGGTTTATTGTCTTTGAGCAATTCGGGTGTTAAGCTTGGAATGATTTTTTCGGTTTTGTCTAAAAGTGATGTAAAAAAACTCCGGAAAAGCAGCATGGCTGGAGGATTTTTTTCAATAATCATTGAATACATGCTTACCGGACGATAGGGGATGTCGCCAATTTTGTCTTTATTAAGATCGTATCCGTCGTATTTATCCCAGTAATTATTATCGAATGTATTGAGTACAAGTGAGCCATTGGTTCCTACATCGAAAGTGTTTCCAATAAAATTATTTTTTAAAACGCGAACATCCATGCAACTGGCCTGTATTTTCATAGCCCATCCATTATTTTTAAAAAGATTCTTTTGCATGTGTATACGGCTGGCACCCTCCATATAAATGCCACTGGTATTTTTAATAAAACTATTGCCTTCAATATGACTGTCCGTAATTTCTTTCAACAATAATCCATAAGCACCATCACCCCAGTTCTCCTCGAAAACATTGTTCATCATTTTTACACCATGCGAATACATAACTGAAACTCCGGCACCATTATTTCGAAATTCATTTTCAACGTATGAATCGTTGTGCGAGAACATAAAGTGAAGGCCGTAACGAATATTTTTACTGGATTGGTTATACCTGATAATAGAATGGGTTACAAATTCAAAGTAAATGCCATCTCTTTGACCGCTAATGTTATTGCCAATAATCTGCAAGCTATCGCTCTTCCAACAATGTATTCCATTGCCACTCTGCTGTTCTTCTTTATTGTAGGCAGTGATTTTATTATTTTGTACCAAACAATTTTTCCCGGCTTGTATGTATATTCCAAAAAATGTATCGTCTAAAATATTGTTTTTGATTACCACATTTTTTCGATCATAAATCTTAATGCCGCTTATGTCATCCAGGCTCGAGATACCTGAATGAACAATCCTGAATCCATCAATTACAACACCATCTGCTTTTACAGCAATGATTTCGTATTTTCTCTCCCCGTCTATTACCGGATATTGGATTCCTTTTAAAATAATTTTTTTTGTGATCACTATTGTCTGCTCACGGTATATTCCCATATCTACTAAAACGGTGTCGCCATCTTTAGCAGCAGACAATGCCATTTTTATCCTTTTATATTCCCGTTGCGCACCTACATGTATGGTTCGGGAATAGCCAAAGAAATTACTTAAAAGAAATGCTATCATAAGGATCGATCTCATTTCATCATTTCCTCCCATAAAATTTTTCTGCCATCGAATTTAGGCAGCATGCTAACAAGGATTTCGTTGCTAGCGAAAGCAGCAATATTTCCATTCATTGGGCTTTTGAAAGCAGGACTTTGTAATAAGTGCACCTTGTCTACTATAATCAGCTCATGAGGTTCGTTGAAATTTGTAAAGTACACCGATGCTATTTCTTTTTTTGCCATACTTGCTGATTTTGTAAAGGCGAGAACGCAATGTGCATCATCAAATTTGTATATTTTATTTTTACTGGTAATTACTTCTGCCCCAAAACGATTATCACTAATTTTCATTTTGCAAAAATCACAGTTGTCCTGTCCCACCTGTATCGGTTCCGGCACTGAACTGCAGCCCATAAGCATTGATATACATGCCAGTCCTGTAATGCATAAAGTACTACCGGTATTCATAATAATTTTTTTTCGCGCAAGTGTCCACTCATACACAACACAGGCCATAAGCACAACTCCAGCAGCTACAAAAATCCAGCCACCTGTTGCAGGAATTGAATACGCACCGAAATTGAGTAATTGCTTAAAACCAATTAAAGGAGGTTGGTAGGCCATTCCTGGTATAATTATCGCAGCATTGGGATTTAGATTATGTCCATACTCGTATTCCCATCTCCAAAAATCTGCCATCGCCACTATACCAAAAACTATGAAAAGTAGGAAAAGTACATTCATCCATTTTCTTTTGCCAGCAATAGCCGTTATCATAAATAGGGCAGAAAACAAAACGATAATGGTTGGTAATATTTTAAACTCTTTGAAATCATCCTCATGTAATGTTTTCATCCCGATATAATGATTCAAACCATTAATAATGGATACATCACCTGTTAATTTGTTTGCATGAATATATAGTTTCAATCCTTCAGGGTATTGAGGTGCCTGCAGATCAATCCGCCAGATTGGCGTAAATAAAACACCAATTAAACAAAGCCCACATACAAACACGAATGACCTGGTAAGTATTGACATTTTTTGATTATTCATGACTTTTTTTGAAAAGAAAAGAGATACCATACTACACAGGCATATGACCTTCCTCAGCGAGGATATCTCTTTTCTTACATTTTATTTGTTAGGCGAACTGCCATCCGTTTTTGAAATATTGGTTCCTGTACTAAAGCTTAAGGGTAAGGAACTACCTGCCGGTGACACGCGAACATATCCGGACATTTCCTGATGAAGGGCACTGCAAAAATCAGTACAATAAAACGGAAATATACCAATGCGATCGGGTGTCCATTTAAGCGTTGATGTTTCACCCGGCATGACTAACAATTCTGCGTTCACTGCACCTTTAATGGCAAAGCCATGTGGCACATCCCAATCCTGCTCAATATTGGTTACGTGGAAATATACCTCGTCGCCTAATTTAATTCCCTCAATGTTATCAGGTGTAAGGTGAGAACGAATAGCGGTCATATATATATCCACCTTATTTCCTGTCCTTACTACTTTTGTTGTTCCCTCTCCTTTGGAAACATAGGGGTGGTTATTTTCTTCAATCTTAAAAAATTTGACTGATTTCTCACGAAGCAGGCTTGCAGCAACACCTTGTGCATAGTGTGGCTCACCAATGGTTGGATAATCGAGTATCAATTGCATTTTATCGCCACTGATATCATACAACTGAGCACTCTGTGCCAGTTCAGGACCTGTTGGTAAAAACCTGTCTTTGGTAATTTTATTGTAGGCAACCATATATTTGCCGGATGGTTTTCTTGAGTCGCCTCCGGGAATCATTAAGTGGCCCGGAGAGTAGTAAGTAGCTATTCTATCCAAAACGGCCAGGTCTTTAATATTCCATTTCACCACTTCACTTGAAACAAACATGGTGGTATATGCATTTCCCTTGTCATCAAATTCAGTATGCAAAGGCCCAAGACCGGGTTTTTTCACTTCGCCATATAAAGCCGATTCGTATTTAATAACCGGTATTCCTTCATAGTCGCCGGCAAATGCTTTGTCGTCGATAGCCTTCATCATTTTATCAAAACTGAACACAGGGATCAATGCTGCTAATTTTCCACTACCTACAATGTATTCCCCTGAAGGATCTACATCGCAACCATGCGGTGATTTAGGACAAGGAATAAAATATACAAGACCCGGATAATCTTTCACATCCATTACGGTTACTTCTGTTTTAATAACAGATTTCGCAGTTTGTGTTTTTTCATCATAGCGGTTACTTGCATATTTAACGGATTGCTTACGTCCTTTACCGGCTTTTACCAGTTCGGCTGCTTTCTTCCAGTTTACCGCCATGATAAAGTCTTTATCACGTTTGGATGCATTTACTTCCAGCAATGTATTTGCCTGCTCGGTATTATAACAGCTAAAGAAAAACCAGCCACTCGATTTGCCTTTACCAGCGTGACTTAAATCGAAGTTTACCCCGGGGCACTGTAACTGAAAAGCAATATCCATATTGCCATTGTCTTTATCTACACTGATAAAACTGATGGTTCCTTTAAAATTTTCTTTGTATGTATTGATTGGAACATCTCCATTTTTATCATCGGGAGGTACACTAAACCTTGTACCAGCTACAACATACTCTGTGTTTTCTGTAATAAAAGGAGAACTGTGGTTGCCTGCACTGTTTGGAAGTTCAATAATCTCATCCGTGTGAAAAGTTGAGAGGTTAACTCTTGCCACACGGGGTGTGTTATTGGCATTAGCAAAAATCCATTTTCCATCAACTTCACCATTGGTTTGTGAAAGATCAAGGTGATGCTGGTCATCCCAGGGAATGAAACCGTGTGAAGTGTTCAGCATGGGTTTGGTTTCTTCAGAATAGCCATACCCGTTTTCAGGATTAACGGAGAAGATGGGAACTACTTTCAGCAGTCTTCCACTCGGCAGCCCGTACACACTCATCTGACCGCTGAAACCACCTGAAACGAAATTATAGTACTCGTCATATTTGCCTGGGGCAACATATGATTTTGCTGCGGCATCAGCACTTACTGCGTTACCGGCGTTTTTAGGTTTGCAGGACTGCATTCCCATAAATAATGCAACAGACGCCATCGCTACTGCATAGCATTTGATTTTTTTCATATTGTTTATATTAGTTGTTTTATAATAGTTTATTTAACACCATCATTCTTTCTCATAAATTCATAGAGATTTCTTGCATCTGCATCACTAAGATTTTGATTAGGCATCCTTACCAAACATATTTCAAGCTGTGCCTGGGCTTTGGGGTCCTTGGTCAGCATTTCGTCGGTATTGGTAATAAAGTTCATGATCCATGCAGCACTGTTTCTCTCTGTCACACCTTTCCAACCTGGGCCAACTAATTTTTCGTCGGTCGTTTTGTGACAGGCACCACATTTCACAGCATAGACATCGTTACCACTTTTTGCCATAGCCGCATCTAAGGTTGCCGGTATTTGCACATCCTTGAATTTTCCTTCACCGCGATGTGGATCGTAAGATGGATTTTCAGAAACTGATTTTTCATCATTCGCCTTGGCTATGGCGGGCGAACCATTTTGATTACCACATGCATAGATGGCAGACATAACAACGAGCGCAACAACGAATTTTTTCATACAAATTGATTTTATAATTGATAATTGACAGCACAAGATTAGAAAGGATACAGCTACCCTTTTATGCGTAGAATCATATTCCGTTCGGAGTACTTACATTCTTATTGTCTCTGGTTGTAAATGCTTGTGATTTTCAGGTAATATCACCAAAACATGATATTAATCATATCTCTGGCGGGTGATTATAGGTACCTTACAGGTATGAGAGGGTAACCTTATATCTCTCTAAAACAACCCATATGATAATTGACATAGATATGCTGCTCGCATGGGGGGCTTCTTATAAAAAAGTTAACGAGGAAGAAACGATATTCATGGAAGGTAATTCCTGTAATTTTTATTATCAGGTGATATCGGGTAGAGTGAGATGGACCAATGTTGACGAAGAAGGGAAAGAATTTATTCAGAATTTTATTGAGCCCGGTGAATGCTTTGGAGAACTACCTCTTTTTGATGATGGGCCTTATGCAGCCACTGCTATTGCAGATAAAGAAACCATTCTTTTACGTCTTTGCAAGCCCACCTTTTTACACTTAATCAAAGATAATCCTGATATTCATTTTGCATTTACACGCTTACTTTCAGAAAGAGTCCGTTTCAAATTTGTATTGCTGAAATCGGTTGCACAACACTCACCTGAGGGTAAGATTGCTACTTTACTAAATCATTTTAAGCAAGAACATAAGAATTTTTGTACTGAATGTAATCAGTTACAACTAACCCGGCAACAGATAGCAGATATGACAGGCCTCCGCGTAGAAACTGTCATAAGATCTATGCGTCACATGCATGATCGTGGGGAGTTACGCATAGATCATGGTAAAGTTTTTTGCTGAGTTTATGATTCAAATCATACCATTCTATGGTTATCTACCCTTCCTTTGTTGCAAAGCAAGGGTATGAAATTTCACTTAAGTTATTGGCTTAAATTATCTTTTTTAAACTTAGCTATTATAGCGCTGCTTGGCGTACTTATGCGTTATAAGATTGCATTCTCTTTTCCTTTTCTTGATCAGAAATATTTATTACACGGCCATTCTCATTTTGCTTTTGCCGGATGGATAACACATACATTGATGGTTTTACTCATCGATGTACTTGTTAAAAAAAATGATACTATAAACCATCCTACCTATCATTTTCTGCTATATGCTAACCTGATTACTGCCTATGGTATGTTGTTCAGCTTCCTGATGCAGGGTTATGGATTTTGGTCAATTGGTTTTTCAACACTGTCCATTTTTGTTTCTTATGCATTTGCTGTTATGTATTGGAAAGATTTGAACAGATCTCCGGGTCAGCTATCACATCTTTCCTTCAAGGCTGCTTTGGTATTGAATGTACTTTCTTCCGCCGGACCATTTGCACTGGCATTTATGATGGTAACAAAAAATATGCACCAGAGTTGGTACCTGGCATCTATTTATTATTTTCTTCACTTCCAATATAACGGATGGTTTTTCTTTGCGATGCTGGGATTGGTAATTGCGAAAATGGAGCATCTTACCTTCCTGAGAAATAAACTTCATACAATTTCCAGCTATTTTATATTGGCATGTATACCTGCTTATTTTTTATCTGTATTATGGGTATCCATTCCGGTCTGGTTATATTGGCTGGTTGTAGCAGCGGCTGTGATACAAATAGTAGGGTGGTTGTCTTTCATAAAATTAGGACGTAGGCATAATAATGAGTTCTTACACATTTTTCCCATAGCAGGCAGGTCATTATTGTTGCTAGCTGCTTTTGCGTTAACAATCAAATTTCTACTGCAACTTGGATCAACCATTCCATCCTTAAGTCAACTCGCATTTGGATTTAGGCCAATAGTAATTGGATACTTGCACTTGGTTTTACTTGGTGTTTTTAGTATTTTCTTAATTGGGTATATCATTTCTTTTCAACTTGTTACGATAAGTAAGCAATTGATGAAAGGAATTTATGTTTTTATTGCGGGCGTTATTTTGAATCAATTTTTGTTAATGATACAGGGAGTAACCTCATTGTATTATATAGCTACACCTTTAATTAATGAAGCCCTTTTTGTAACAGCACTCATACTTTTTGCCGGAGCTTCCTGGATTTTTATTTGTATCGAAAAGCAGAAATAGTATAAAAACTGATTTGGATCATACATTGCCCTTATGGGATGGCAGACCTTTATAAAAAATATACCTATGGAAAATATCGAACAAGAAACACTGGCTTCTATCGCACTTAGTAATCATGCATTTATTCCGGTACTTGAGAAGTACGGGTTAGATTTCTGTTGTAGAGGTAAGAAAACTTTGTCAGAAGCATGTTCTGAAAAAAACATTTCGCCTGGTTTGGTTATGCAGGAATTGAGTGAATCAGTTGACACAGTAAAAAGAAGTATGCCTTTCACAGAAATGAATGCAGCTGAATTGATCGCTTATATAACCATCCATCACCATTTTTATGTTAAGAATAGTATTGCTACTATTTTTTCACACATTGAAAAAATTACCAACAAGCACGGAGACCGGTATCCATACATGAAAGAAGTTTCCAGGTTATTTGTAGACGTAATGGAAGACCTGATCCCTCATATGGAAAAAGAAGAAACCATTCTGTTTCCGCGTATCAAGCGCTTAGCAGAAATTGAGAGAAGTGGTGAACAAAGTGAAAGCGATACGATGCTCATTAATATCCCAATTCAAGTAATGGAATCTGAGCATGATCATGCTGGTCAGCTTTTATACAAAATAAGGGAGCTCACCAATAACTATACAGCCTCTGAAGACGCCTGCACAACACATAAGGTTTGTCTTGATGAACTTAAATATTTTGAAGAAGATCTGCACCAGCATGTTCATCTGGAAAACAATATACTTTTCCCCATGGCCAAAATGATGGCGGGTGTCCTGTCCTGAAAATTTTCTTAAAATCCTATAAAATGAAAAGAAGGAATCAACAATTCCTCTTTTCTTGGTAGGTAAACCTGTAGCGTGTATTTGAGCCAGGCCAATGACCCTGTAGCCGTTATGGCTAGGATTTAATAAACCATTCTTAAATGGTACTGTAGAGCAGAAATATTAGTGAAAATGGATGCAAATTTGGAATAATCGACTATCCATAAACTAAAATTTTGCCATAACCTATGCAGCCTATACATTTGCAATCCGCATGGAGGATAGCTCAGTTGGCTAGAGCGTCCCGCCAAAGGCGGGAAGGTAGTTGGTTCAAATATATAATAAGGGGGGTTAGCTCAGTTGGCTAGAGCGCTTGCATGGCATGCAAGAGGTCGTCGGTTCGACCCCGATACTCTCCACAATTATTTTGCTTTAAAAGCTCCGCAAGGGGCTTTTTTGTTACGTTAAATTGATTCGCCATTTGGCTAGAGCGTCCCGCTGTGAAGCGGGACGGTCGTCGGTTCGACCCCGATACGCTCCACATTCATTTTGCTTTAAAAGTCCCGAAAAGGACTTTTTTATGCCCTCACAGATTAGATATCTATCATCCCGTTTTATAATACAAAGCTGCTAAATTTATTGCATGCCAGATTTCGTATATTCAAACACCTATAACCCAATAGGTATCATTTTTTTATCGCATCAAAAAGCAAAACCATGAACCCGTCTACCCGCTTTTTTTTAATGATCTGTTGTTTGGTATTCGCAATTGCCTGCAACCAAAAACCACTTGTTGATACGGCAGATGGTTCGGATATATTCAATGCCGATAGTTTTAAACAGCATGTATCCGTTTTAGCCTCTGATTCTTTTATGGGCCGCAAACCTTTTACAGCAGGTGAAACCCTTACGATCGATTATCTGGAAACACAGTTAAAGGCATTGGCACTGGAGCCCGGTAATGGCAATAGTTTTTTGCAGAAAGTGCCAATGGTGAATTTGTTAT
>CALSAD010000021.1:0-42130 GCA_943372845.1 Chitinophaga pinensis
TTGTGCCTTCGTGTGAGAAAATTGGTCACACGAAGGCACAAAGGCACGGTTATATGATGCGTTAGCTTGCTTTCTTAATGGCTACCCGATAAAGTATGATCCCCATCAGCGCAAAGAACAGCGTTCCCAATATAAAATAGCCTCCTTGCGATAAGCTGCCCACAATACTTTCTTCCAGGCTGATGGCTTTTAAAAACTTCTCGCCACTATCCGATCCCGCAAGGAAGGCAATCACCACACCCGCAACGGCACCGCCTGCCACCAAACCGGTAGCAAACAGGTTTCCTTTACCCAGCTCCTCCTCTTCTGCATTGAGTTTGATATTGTCTTTTTTCTGCTTGGCTTCCACAATACCGCGGATGGCACCCCCGATAAAAATAGGTAATGTGGTGGCCAGTGGCAAGTAAACACCTATTGCAAAGCTTAACGATTTAATACCGCAAAGCTCCATAGTAACTGCTAAAAATATACCCACAACCACATATTGCCAATCGAGGTTTTGCGATAAGATCCCTTTGATCAACGTGGCCATCAAAGTTGCCTGTGGCGCAGGGTATTTATCAGAACCGATGGCATGCTGTACGCCTTGCTGCACCATTTCTGTGGTGGGCCTGTCGAGAAATTTAACCGTTAATCCAATCACAATAGAAGAAACAATGGCACCTACAAACAAAGCGATCTGCTGGTTACGGGGTGTGGCTCCTACAATATAACCACTCTTCAAATCCTGCGAAGTGGCCCCGGCATTGGCAGCTGCTATACAGATCATACCTCCAACCACCAGCACCAATGGTTCAAAAGCCTGACCCGTCCAGCCCACGCTTAAAAAAATCAAACTGGTACCCATTACTGTGGCAATGGTCATACCACTGATAGGATTATTAGATGAACCAATCAATCCCACAATACGCGAGGATACGGTTACGAACAAAGCGCCAAATAAAATCACCAGTACACCGATCAATAATTTCTGCATAAAACTATCGCCCGGTACCTGCGGCAAAACGGCGATCAACCCAATTAAAGCCAGGCTCCCAAAGCCCACCACTTTCAGGCTTAAATCTTTTTCGGTACGTAAAATAGCAGCAGCTCCGGGTTCGTTATTAGCTTTTAAGGATGCAAAACTTCCTTTGATAGATTTAACAATGGTAGGAATGGTTTTTAATAAGGTAATGATACCACCTGCCGTAACCGCACCGGCACCTACCTGGCGGATATAGGCATAATACAATGCCGCTGAATAATCAGTAAATGTATGCGTAACGGGATCCCATCCGCCTTTACCACCGGCTTTCGAAATATCTGCGAGGTAGCCCAATTTGGCCAGCTGCATCGCAATCATATCAGAAGGAACCAGGGTTGACAACAGAGGAATAAATACCATCCAGCTCAATACACTACCCGCAACCAACACACCCGCGATTTTTGGACCAATGATATATCCAACACCCATATACTCCGGTGTGATCTCTCCCGTTACTTTAGCAGAAGGAAAAAATTTATTGATTTGTTTGGTGGCGTAAAAAGGGGTTTCTGCAATTACGTGCAGGATCTTTTGCAGCAAAGCATAGGCAAAGGCAACACCCAATCCCCAGAAAGCGGTCTTGGCAAAATCACCCCCTTTTTCCCCGGCCTTCAACACATCGCCGCAGGCAGTGCCTTCGGGATAAGGCAGGTTATCATGCTCATTTACGATCAGTGCCTTGCGAAGCGGGATCATCAATAAAGTTCCCAGCAATCCACCTATGATGGCAAGGATTAATATGGTTAGATAATTAAAATATTCTGCACTGCTGGGTGATGATAAAAATAAAAAGCCCGGCAAGGTAAATGCCACACCCGCCGCAATACTTTCTCCCGCTGAGCCGGTGGTTTGTATGATGTTGTTTTCAAGAATGGTTGTCTTTAAAAACTTTCTTCCCAATGTAATTGCAATAACGGCAATGGGTATGGAAGCCGAAACCGTTAAACCGGCTTTCAATGCAAGGTATACGGTGGCTGCACCAAAAATTACCCCGAATAAACTGCCTACCAGTATGGATTTTACGGTAAGCTCCTTCATGTTCGTTTCGGGCGCAACAAAGGGTTTGAATGTTTTTTTCTCGTCAGACATGTTAGGCAGTTTTAGTTAGTGAGATTTGATTTTGTTAAAAAGGCATGGCAGTTAAAAGGGTTAAAATAGGAGGGGTAGTTATAAAAAATGCTTTTGACTTCTTTAACGACTTTACCGATTTTAACCCTTTTAACCCCATTTAACAACGCAACCCCTTTTTCCAATATCTTTAAAAATCCAAAATACAACTTATGAGTGAAATAGAAAGCGGAATACAAAAAACCGGAATGCCGAAATCGGTACCTTTTATTATTGGCAGCGAAATAGCGGAAAGATTTAGTTTTTATGGCCTGCGCTCTATTATGGTTACCTATATGGCGGTTGCGTTTTTCAACCCCACATTAAATCCGCTACTAACTGCAGAAGCCGATGCCAAGGCCAATGAAATGTCTCACCTGTTTGTTACACTCGCATATTTTATGCCACTGGTGGGTGCTATTATGGCTGATTGGTTTTTTGGTAAATACCGTGTTATCCTCTTTGTTTCTATGCTGTATACCTTAGGTCATTTTATCCTGTCTATTTCCGGAAGCAGTTATACCATTTTCAGTACGGGGCTGATTGTGATTGCCTGTTGCGCTGGCGGTATCAAATCCTGCGTATCTGCCAATGTGGGCGATCAGTTTGATAAATCCAATGAACACCTGCTTTCTAAAGTATATGGCTGGTTTTATATGAGTATTAACTTAGGTGGTACGCTCGCACCTTTGTTTATCCCGTTGTTAAAAAAATACTATGGACCAGAAATTGCTTTTGGTGTACCCGGTATTTTAATGGCATTGGCCACAATTATTTTCTGGATGGGAAGAAAGAAATATAAAAAAATCCCTCCCGCAGGAATTAAAAAAGAGAATTTTTTTACCATTACTTTATACGCCTTATTTAAATTATTCAGCAGGGAAAAGGGGCTAACCGTATGGGAAGCAGTAGGCAAAAAATATTCTGCAAAATCGATTGATGGCATTAAAGCGGTATACCGTGTATTGGCCGTGTTTGCTTTTACACCCATCTTCTGGGCATTGTGGGATCAAAACCTTTCTGAGTGGGTACTACAGGCAACTCGTTTGGACCTTACTCTTGTGGGCGATATTAAAATATTACCCGAGCAGGTCAATTTTATCAATCCCTTATTCCTGGTATTATTGATCCCTGTTTTTACTTCTTTTATTTTTCCGTTTTTAGAAAAAAGAGGCATCAAAGCAACTCCCCTGCGCAAGATCGGTGCAGGATTGGTGGTGATCGGACTTTCATTTGTTGTGATTGCATTGCTACAGGAGCAGATAGATGCCGGCGGAAAACCATCCGTATGGTGGCAGATACTGGCCTATGTTTTACTGGCAGCTTCCGAAATACTGGTGTCTGTTACCTGTCTTGAGTATGCCTATACACATTCACCCAAATCTATGAAGAGTACCATGAGTGCCTTGTACCTGTTGGGTATTTCGGCGGGTAATTTGCTGGTGGGTTTGATCAATGGAAATATTGTAAATAAAGGATTCTTCAGCCAATTTACCGGCGCAAAATATTACTGGTTATTCCTCGGTATACTCGTTGTTTCATTTTTATTATTTCTGCTGATCGCAAAACGGTTACCGGAGAAAAGTTATATTGGAGAAGAGGAAGAATAGTTTATTGGTTTACTAGTTTATTAGTAAAGCAGTTGTTATACCAATAAACTAATAAACCAGTAAACCAGTAAACCAATAAACGCTACTTTCGCGAAGCAATCAAACGCTTATGAACATACTACTACTCGGTTCCGGCGGAAGGGAAAACGCGTTGGCATGGAAAATGGTGAAAAGCCATCACTGCGATCAATTATTTATTGCGCCGGGTAATGCCGGCACTTCGCAATACGGAACCAATTTGGCCATTGCTGTAACAGATTTTTTGGCCATTAAACAAGCTTGTATTGATCAAAAAATAAACATGCTGGTGGTTGGGCCGGAAGAACCCCTAGTAAAAGGCATCTATGATTTTTTTCAGAACGATGTGCAACTGCAGCACATTATTGTGGTGGCACCTTCTGCAGAAGCCGCGCAACTGGAAGGCAGTAAAGCATTCAGTAAAAAATTCATGCAGCGTCACAACATTCCTACTGCTGCATATGCAGAATTTACAGCAGCCAATTTTGAAGAAGGGAAACAATACATCGCACAACACAGTTTACCCGTTGTATTAAAAGCAGATGGATTGGCCGCCGGTAAAGGGGTAGTGATTTCCGCATCGCATGAAGATGCTTTGAAAGTATTTGAAGAAATGATCCTGCACAAACAGTTTGGCGAAGCCAGCAGCAAAGTGGTGATCGAAGAATTTTTACAGGGCATAGAAGTGAGTGTGTTTGCACTTACAGATGGTGAAGTATACCAGATTATTGGTCATGCCAAAGATTACAAACGCATTGGTGAAGGCGATACGGGATTGAACACCGGTGGCATGGGTTGTGTTAGTCCTGTACCATTTATGGATGCTGCATTTATGCAGAAAGTAGAAGAAAGAATTATTCAACCTACCATTAACGGACTTGCTAAAGAAAAGCTAAACTATCATGGTTTTGTTTTCTTTGGTTTGATGAATATACAGGGCGATCCGTTTGTGATTGAATACAACTGCAGAATGGGTGATCCTGAAACAGAAGTAGTGATGACTTTACTGCAAACAGATATTGTTGGTTTGTTTGCCGCGATGGATAATGGCACGTTAATTGATGCCAATGTAGAATTCTATCAACAAAATTGTGCAACCGTAATGGCAGTGAGTGGTGGTTACCCGGGAGATTACAAAAAGCATATTCCCATACATGGATTAGCAGATGCTGCAACAGATGATTCCCTTATTTTTCATGCAGGAACCACACACCTGAATGATGAAGTGGTAACCAATGGCGGAAGAGTACTCACCGTTACTTCGTATGGAGATACCCTTACGGATGCAGTAAACAAATCCAAAAAAGTACTGGAAAAAATTTCATTTGAAGGGATGTATTATCGGAAGGATATTGGCTACGAATTCGCGTAATTTTTTTGTGAATGGGCAATTGTGAATGGTGAATAGAATTCATTTATTAGCCATCACACATTCACCATTGCCCATTCACCATTCACCATTTTCCCTAAAACCCCTGAAAAATCAGTATTTTGGCTTTGTTATTTCCATTAATTTCAGTCACCTTTGCCATCATTACTAAACACATTCGAACTTTTTATATACAATGGGATTGTTTAACTTTTTCACACAAGAGATTGCCATGGATCTGGGTACCGCCAATACCCTTATCATTCATAACGATGAAGTAGTGGTAAATGAACCCTCCATTATTGCCCTAAACCGCAATAACATGAAGGAAGTGCTGGCCGTGGGTAAGAAAGCGTTGATGATGCACGAAAAGACCCACGAGAGCATCCGCACGGTACGTCCATTGAAAGATGGTGTAATTGCCGATTTTAATGCTGCCGAGCTGATGATCAGGGAGTTGATTAAGATGATCTATCCCAAAAAGCCACTTTTCCCACCCAGCTGGCGGATGGTGATTTGTATCCCCTCCTCCATTACAGAAGTAGAAAAACGTGCCGTTCGCGATAGTGCAGAACAAGCAGGTGCCAAAGAAGTATACATGATTCATGAGCCCATGGCAGCTGCACTGGGTATCGGTATTGATGTAGAAGAACCCGTTGGTAATATGATTATTGATATCGGGGGTGGTACCACCGGCATTACCGTAATTGCCCTTGCCGGTATTGTGTGCGACCAGAGTATTCGTATTGCCGGTGATGAATTTACCGCTGATATTATGGAAGCCCTTCGCCGCTACCATAGCTTATTAATTGGTGAGCGTACTGCAGAGCAGATCAAGATCAATGTGGGTGCTGCTATGAAAGATTTGGACAATCCACCCGATGATTTACCGGTTAACGGACGCGATCTTGTAACAGGCATACCTAAACAGATCATGGTAAGTTACCAGGAAATAGCAGAGGCATTGGATAAAAGCATCTTCAAAATAGAAGAAGCCATTCTAAAAGCACTGGAAACCACACCTCCGGAACTGGCTGCCGATATTTACCGCCGTGGCCTATACTTAACAGGGGGTGGTGCTTTGCTTCGCGGACTGGACAAAAGATTAAGCGCCAAAATCAAACTTCCCGTACATGTTGCCGACGATCCGTTAAAGAGCGTTGTACGCGGTACCGGACTGGCCTTAAAGAATTATCAGCGTTTTCCTTTTATTATGAGATAAAACAGCTTCGAGCTGCGAGCCACGAGCTGCGAGTTTTCGTTTTAGCTCACAGCTCATAGCTCATAGCTCATAGCTGCCCCGTGAAAAACATCTTCCTCTTCATACGCCGATACCTTAGCTTTCTCAGCTTTTTGCTGTTGCAGGTGGTATCGATTGTAATGTTGAGTAATGCGAGTAAAAGTCATCAGTCTTTTTTTGCCTCTGCTGCCAATGAAGTAACCGGTAGTATCAACAAACGCTACAGTGGCTTCCGCGATTTTTTTGGATTAAAAGAAACCAATCGCCAGCTCGCAGAGGAAAATGTACGGTTACGAAATCTGTTAGCTTCCAATTTTCAATCCCCACTCAATAACAAAGTAATATTTGTTGATTCTTTGATCAAAGACACGCTGGGCAATTCCCGTAAATACACCTGGCTGCCGGCTAAAGTAGTAGGCAATTCCTATAATCTTCAGGCTAATTTTATTACCATAGAAAGAGGAACCGCACAGGGTGTTATTAAGGGTATGGCAGCCTATGGACCGGAAGGTATTGTGGGTGTTGTGGTAGAAACCAGTGACAATTTCAGTAAGATCATGAGCCTGCTGCACCGCAACAGTAAGGTAAGTGCCATGATGAAAAAAGACAATAGTGCCGGAACCATTGAATGGGATGGCAGTGACCCCGGTTTCCTTACCATGCGAAATGTGAGCAAGGGTTCCAAAGTAGCCAAAGGCGATTCGGTAGTAACCAGTAACTATTCTGCCAACTTCCCATCTCAGCTGATGATTGGAACCGTGGCGGAGGTAGCTTCTGAATCTTCCAGTAATTTTTATTCACTTAAAATAAAGACAGCCACTAATTTTTTCAGCATCCAGTATGTATACCTGATTCAAAATGTTCGGTACGCAGAACAGGTGCAACTGGAAACCAATACGTTGAAAACACCATGAGCACCCTGCTGAAAAATATTATCCGCTTTGTATTGTTCATCCTGTTTCAGGTGTTCATTCTTAACCAGGTGCCACCATTACACCAGTTTGTTGTACCCTATCTGTACTTTTTATTTATTCTCTGGCTGCCCTTTAACATCAATCGGTTCTGGCTACTCCTCATCAGCTTTCTGTTTGGGTTAAGCCTTGATTATTTTACCGGTACCTATGGCCTGCATGCCGCCCCCTGCGTATTAATTGCCTATATCAGACCTTTTCTGCTAAACCTGCTGATACCAAAGGAAACCACCGAGCAAAGCTATATTGAACCCGGCCACAAAAGCATGGGCTGGGCACCGTATGCATTGTATGCGGGTATGCTTAGTTTTATCCATCATTTTTACCTGGTATTGATCGAATGGTTACAGTTTGGCAACTTCGTTTACTTTATCGGCAAAGTAGCAGGTACCACGGCCATCAGTTTGCTAATGATATTTATTGCAGAGTTGTTGTTTAACCGGACAGGAAGGTATAGAGGTACGAAATAGTTGGTGGGTCATAGATCATAGTTCATGGCAATGTTATTCTATGAACTATTAACCATGAACTACTTCACACTTATGCATAACTTTTTTTACCCGCCTGATACAACCTTCACTCCATTTCATCAACTTTGATACATAATTAAAAATGGACTATTGACTATGGTCTATGGACTACTCCACACACCACTCATTTCATTCTACTTACTAAACAGGTATGCCGGTATTTAATCAGAGCAGGGGGCGCATTATACAGATAATAATTGCCGCTGTATTTTTGGTCATTGTGGGTCAGTTGATCAATCTGCAGTTGTTTTCCGTAAAATATAAACTGGCTGCAGAGAACAATGCTATTCTGCGCAAGATCATATACCCTGACCGGGGTATTATTTTCGATCGTAAAAGAAAAGCCATTCTCGAAAATTCCAATAGTTATGATCTGGTGGTAACTCCTTCAGAAGCCAGGGGAGTAGATACTTTTTCGCTTTGCAGCTTATTAAATATTGATACCGCCGAATACAAAAAAAGAATACGCGATCTCATATTTAAAAATGGCTATGTAAAGCCCAGTATTTTTGAACCCCTGCTTACGGTGGAAATGTTTGCCCGGTTAAATGAGAATATTTATAAATTCCCGGGGTTCTCCTTAACCGAAAGATCTGTAAGAACCTACCCCTATAGTGTTGCCGCACACGTGTTGGGTTATATACGTGAAGTAGATACTTCTTTTCTGCGCCGGCATAAAGATGAAGGATATATGATGGGCGATTATGCAGGCATGACCGGATTGGAACGTTCTTATGAAAAAGTATTGATGGGGCAGCGGGGTGTAAAAAATTATATCCGCGATAACAAAAGCCGTATTCAGGGAGCTTACGAAAATGGCATGTACGATACAGTGGCCGTTGCAGGAAAAAATATCCATACCAGTTTAGATGTAGAGCTGCAAAAACTGGGAGAGAAATTAATGAGTAATAAAGTAGGCAGCATTGTAGCCATTGATCCAAAAACAGGTGGCATTCTTTGTATGGTGAGCGCACCAACTTATGACCCCAATTACTTAACCGGCAGCCAGCAAAAAAGACATTTTGCCGACCTGCTGCTCGATCCACGTAAACCCTTTAACAACCGTGGTTTGGGTACCTATTATTCTCCGGGATCTACTTTTAAAACCGTGGTAGGTATTATTGGATTAACCGAAGGCGTGGTTGATCAACACACATCCGTATCCTGCCCGGGTTATTTCACCGGCTGCGGAACCGGCAAACCCAAGTGCCTTGACAAAGGTGTATTTCAGTTTACTGAAGCGGTGGCACATAGCGATAACAGTTATTTTTCAACCGTATACAAAAGAATACTCGATCAGCCACGATACCATGGTGCCGATAGCTCTTTAAGTGTGTTTAACAGTTATGCCTACACATTTGGATTAGGTAAAAAACTGGGAGTTGATTTGCCTTCTGAAAAAAGAGGGAATATTCCTGTATCGGCCGATTACCGAAAAATATTCGGGCCCAGATGGTATTCCTGCAATGTGATCTCTAATGCCATTGGTCAGGGTGAAGTAAATACCACCATGGTACAACTGGCCAATGTAATGGCCATCATTGCCAACAAGGGATGGTTCTATACGCCACACCTGGTGGATTCTATTGAAGGTGGTGATGAATACAATCTGCTGGATCCTTATAAAGTAAAACACTATACCGATAAAAGAATTCCGGATTCTATTTTTACCGCAGTACAGGATGGTATGCAAGCGGTGGTAGAGTATGGGACTGCCGTTCGTTCAAGAATACAGGATATTATCATGTGCGGTAAAACAGGAACCGTAGAAAACTATGCAAAAGTAAATGGTGTATTAAAAAAACAACCCGACCACTCTTTCTTTGGTGCCTTTGCCCCAAGGGATAATCCAAGAATTGCCATTGCCGTTATTTGCGAAAACTCAGACCAGGGTGCCCGTGTGGCTGCTCCAATTGCCAGTTTGATTATAGAAAAATATTTGAAAGATTCTATTCGCGGCAATGCACGAAAAGCCATGGTGGAAGAATACACCAATAAAGTATACATACCACCGGTAATGCGTATGGAAATTGCTAAAAAAGATTCGTTAAAAAGGATCAAAGAGAATGAGCATTTATTACAGCAACGACTCAATAAAAAAGAAACGGAAGATTCTGTGGAGGATGAAATCATCAATCCCGAACTGGAACGCAAATCGGCCACACCTCCTGTAAAAAAATTGCCCGTTCCCAAAAGAAACGGAGACAACCCAACCGCAGCATTGATCATAGAAGATAAAAAGTATAAAAAGAGCAGCAGGTAATGAACAACCAAAATAATATATCGCAGGGGGTAGACTGGACCATTGTATGGTTATACGCCATACTGGTATCCATCGGTATCCTTTGTATTTTTATGATAGAATACCGGGTAGATTCCAACTGGCTGCAAACCTTTTTGGGAGGCAAGACCAATTACAGCAAACAGCTCATTTTTGCAGGTGTTTGTGCAGTGATTGCCACTTTTATTCTGTTAACCGATAGTAAACTGTTCACAGCATTTGCCAATCTGATGTATGCATTCGGGATACTACTAATGCTGGCCACTTTTGTAATTGGTAAAAATATCAGCGGCTCAAAAAGCTGGATCCCGTTGGGTGGGGGATTCAATCTACAACCAGTGGAAATTTGTAAAATTTTTACTGCCTTAGCCCTTGCCAAATACTTATCAAGACAGGAAACCGATTTTAGCAAACTCAAATCACAAATCATTGCTGGTGTTATATGCCTGTTACCGGCAGTAATTTCCGTTGCACAACACGAATCAGGAATGGCCCTTGTGTATTTCAGTTTCTTTCTGGTTATGTTTCGTGAGGGGCTTTCTCCGGTAGTACTCATTATCGGATTTTCTTTTGTTGCCTTGATCATATCTACCCTGCTTATCGATCCCAACACATTAGCTATACTGCTTACTGTGGCAGCATTGGTTGTTGTTTACCTTAGCCGCAAATCCATCAAAAAAAGCAAAGGACTTTTATACCTGATCCTGGTAATCTGGTTTGCCTGTGTGGGTATACAAAGATTCGCCGTACCATTTATCTTTAATAATGTATTGGAGTGTTACCAGAGTGCCCGAGTATACAGTGCTTTTGGAAAAGATTACGATTGCAACCTTAACAAACGCTCTGCTAAAAAAACCGATAAAGTACCACGAAAACCAGATGATTACAACGTACGCCAGAGTAAGATCGCCATTGGTTCCGGCGGATTTTCTGGAAGAGGTTTTTTAAAGGGTACCCAAACAAGGGGTAAGTATGTTCCGGCACAACATACCGATTTTATTTTTGCCTCATTGGGTGAAGCCTTTGGATTTATAGGCAGTTTTATTTTTCTAATGATTTATCTGTTCCTGCTATTCCGGATCATCAAAATTGCAGACCGACAACGAAGTACCTTCAGCCGTGTGTATGCATACAGTGTAGCCAGTATTATGTTTTTCCATATTGCCTTCAATATCTGTATGACCATTGGATTATTCCCCTCGCCGGGTGTAACCCTGCCTTTCATCAGCTACGGAGGTTCTTCACTGGTTTCGTTTACCATGCTGTTATTTATCTTGCTTAGGTTAGATGCAGACAGGCAAATGGTGCTTAGGTAATTTTGAAATTGGGGAATTTTGAAATTGAAAATTGCTTTGCAGTAATCGGTTAATTTTGCGTTTCAAAAATTTACCTATTTACCTATTTACCTATTTACCTATTTACCTATTCACCCATTTACCCATTTACCTAATCTCAAATGAAAATAATCCCATTATCAGAAGGCTCTTTCACCATTGATAAAACCAAAGTATTTATTCCATTTGATACTGCATCGGAAGAATTGAACAGCCGGCCGGTGGGCAGTTTGCTGGTAGAGATACAACCCTTTGTTATCATCACTGAAAAAGATATTATTTTATTGGATACCGGACTTGGCTATCACGAAGCAGATGGGCAATCGCAATTACATCGCAACCTTGAGAGGGCAGGCATACAACCATCGCAGGTTACCAAAGTGTTGATGAGCCATTTACATAAAGACCATGCAGGTGGTATTACCATCAAATACCCAAACAGTACTGATCGGTTTCTGAGTTTTCCGTATGCTACCTGGTATTTACAGCGAAGAGAGTTCGAGTATGCTATAGAAGTGGGCACAGCATCTTATATAACCGAAGATTTTGCTTTGCTGAATGAGTTCAGTAAAGTGGTTTGGTTAACAGAAGATGAAGGAATGATTGATGGATATATCCGTTACCAGTTAACCGGTGCGCACAGTAAATTTCATCAGGTATTCTGGATTGAAGAAAAAGGAGAAACCGCTTTCTTTGGTGGCGATGTAGCACCGCAACTGCAACAAATGAAAAGCCGCTTTATTGCCAAGTATGATTTTGATGGAAAAAAATGCATGGATCTTCGACAGCAATGGTGGCAGGAAGGGCAAGAGAAAAACTGGACTTTTTTATTTTACCACGATATTAATTCGTCAATCGTGAAGCGTGAGGCGTGAGTTATCAGTGGTGAGTAAAAAACTCACGACTGACGTCTCACGATTGACGATTCACGATTCACGATAGCTATTGCTTGCCTACTCCCCCGCGGGAACGTCTTTTCTGTAATTCTTTCTTCACCACATTCATAAAGTCGCGGTCAACGGTAAGGGCTTTATTTACACGATCATCTGCCGTTAGTATCTTCTTAAACTCTGTTCTGTATTTTTTGCGAATATTCAGCATGTCTTCTTCCATCGCCAATACATCTTCTTTATCTCTACGTGCTTGTCTCAACCTTCGTAAATCGGCTGCATAACTATAATATACCGGCCAGAATTTTTGTGCTTCTTCATTGGTTAGTGCCAGTTGTTTGGTAACAAAAGCCATTTTCAATCCCACAATATTGGAAGGTGGTGCCGGCGCATCATCCTGCTGTGCAACAACTGTACCTGTTGCAAGCAGTAAACAAACAAGGCAAGTATATATTCGTTTCATCATCATTCCTTTTCAGTGGCGGCAGCAGATTCAAAAGGCTCGCCATAATCCTGTAAATACTGGTTCAATTCTTCATCGCTTAACTGGCGGATGGTATTTTTTACTTCTTTCAATTCATCATCACTAGCCAGCAAACTGGTGGCTGGTGCGGCGGTAATGTGCTCCGGATTATCCAGATAACTAACCAGTTCGTCTTCACTTACTTTATTCAAACCCGAAGGTGCGTCCAGGCCGGTGTACTGTTCGTTCTCCAGCAGGTTGCTGTTATTATCAGTATACAAAAAAGCACCGGTTACTAAAACACCTGCTACCAAAGCAGCGGCGGCATACTGCATCCATTTACGGGCAATACGCAGGGTAATCACTTTCGCTGGCTGCTTTTCAGATTGGGCAGATACCGCAAAATCGATGGTATCAAAATAACCTTGCGGAACGGTATATATTTCCTCACGGCTAATGGTATTCAATAAAGGCGCTACCTCATTCAACTCTGAAGCCACTTCGGTTTCAGTGGAAACAGTTGTTATCTTATCCATAATACTCGTGGATAATCCTTCAAAATAACCCAACGGAACACGAAGCGTTTCAGCCGATGCATTGGCTAAAAAAGTCTCGGTTTGAATAGTATCAAGAACCGTTTCAGGAAACTGCGCAAAATAGCCATCCGGAACACGAAAGGGTGTTTCAGCAGAAATACCGGCCAATAGCTGACTGATTTCCTGTAATTCAAGTATGATATCTGGTCTTTTTTCCATGTTCACAAAGGGTTTGACGCCTTTTTACTCCAAAAGTTTAATAATTTTTTATGAATTCCTCTATTTTCTTAGCTGCATGGTGGTAACTGGCTTTTAATGCCCCCTCACTGGTTTCCAGTATCCGGCTCATTTCCTGATAAGGCATTTCATCGTAATACCGAAGGTTAAAGACCACCCGTTGCTTCTCAGGCAATTGTTGAATGGCCACCTGTAAGCGCCATTCCAGTTTATTGGCATCAAAATTACTATCTGATTTTATTTTATTGCTCAAACCCATTTCCACATCGCCCAAACTAACGGTACTCCGTTTTTTCTGTTGCTCCAGAAACGTGAGCCCTTCATTGGTTCCTATCCGATACAACCAGGTATACAACTGGCTGTCTTCCCTGAAATTTTCCAGTCCTTTCCACACTTTAATAAATACATTCTGCAACACATCATTCGCATCATCATGATCTACCACCAACCGCCGGATATGCCAGTACAGTTTTTCCTGGTATTTTTTGATGATGGCCGTAAATGCCCTTTCCTTGGTAGCCGTGTTCTGAAATTGGTGCAATAACTCCTTATCGTCAGCGTGCATGCAGGGTATTTTGATAAATATAATAAACTGCCTTTGGATGGCAGGAATCAACAAAGGTTTAATCGTTAGCGTAGTATTTTACTAACAAACATTTGTCAAATACGTACATCTTTCTTACAATTTACACAATTTTGTTAGTTTTTCTTTTCTGCAAATGATTTAACTTGGGCTCCAGCAAGCAGCTTATGTCTTCCTCCTTATATATCAACAATTTTAAGCGCAACGTAACAGACAAGTATACCATTTACAATAGCCTGTTCGCCGCACTTCCTTTTTCAGGCATTGCCAATGTGGGTGCTTTACTGCCCATTCTGTTACAAGCCTGTATTGATGGCTACGCCGAAGGCAAGAGTCCGATGCAGATCATCGATCGTTTTTTTGAGCAGCATACCAATGTAACATTGGAAGCGGATAAAATAGACCGCCTCTTCAAATTTGCCCAGTACATAGAGCGGCAGGTGGTTTTGTTTGATGCCATTGAAGATGCCGCTTTTACCACCGTAAATAATATTGATGGGGCAGGTAGTTTAAAAGCACTCAGTAATGAAGCCGCTTTTGCCGGTAAAACACAGGCATTAAAAAACAAACTGCGCAAATTCAAAGTGCGGGTTGTGTTAACGGCACACCCTACACAATTTTATCCGGGTAGTGTGTTAGGCATTATTCACGATATGAATGAAGCCATTAGTAAAAATGATTTCCATACCATTAATCTTTACATACAACAACTCGGTATTACCCCCTTCTTCAATAAAAAACAACCCACACCGTATGATGAAGCTGTGAACCTGATGTGGTATCTCGAAAATATCCTCTATCACTCCATCGGTAACATTTACAATTATATTGAAAGAGAAATTTTTGATAACCAGTATGATGGCGATAACCCTTTTATTGAACTGGGTTTCTGGCCCGGTGGCGATAGAGACGGTAACCCGTATGTAAACGGACCCACCACACTAAAAGTGGCAGAAGCCTTACGCAGTGCCATTATTGTTTGTTATTACAGAGATGTTCGCAAACTTACCCGGCGACTTACATTTACCGGTGTAGATACCATGATGCATAGTCTGGAAGAGCAGCTATACGAAAATGTATTCCGCGCCAAAGAAAGCAAACGCGTTACCAAAGAAGAATTGCTGAAGCAGTTAACCGAAATGCGTAACCTGGTAATAAACAAACACCACTCGTTGTTTTTGCAGCGGATAGACAGCCTTATACATAAAGTAAAAATATTCGGAACCCATTTTGCCGCATTGGATATACGGCAGGATAGCCGCATACATACACAGGTACTGGTAGACATCAATACCACCTTACAAACCAAAGGAGAAAAGGGTATTTTACCTCCACGCTATGCAGCCCTATCGCAGGAAGAAAAAATTAAAGTGCTTTCTTCTTTCAACATGACACTGGACCCCATGCAGTTTCCAGAAGGCATTACCAGGGATACTTTACAAAGCATGTACGCCATCCAGTCTATTCAACAAATCAATGGCGAAGCAGGTTGTCATCGCTACATCATCAGTAATTGCCAGAGTGCAGTAAATATGATGGAGGTATATGGCCTCTTACGTTTATGCGGATGGAAGGCAAACAGCCTTAGTATAGATATTATACCGCTGTTTGAAACCATCGATGATCTGCAGGAAGCAGAAACCATTATGGAATTTCTGTATTCGCATCCTGTTTATAAACAACATTTACTACTACGCAACCAGCAACAAACCATTATGCTGGGCTTTAGCGATGGTACTAAAGATGGTGGTTACCTGCAAGCCAATTGGAGTATTTATACTGCTAAAGAAAACCTTACTGCTATTTCGCGCAAGTACAATATCAAAGCAAAATTTTTTGATGGCCGTGGCGGACCACCCTCGCGCGGTGGTGGAAAAACGAATAAATTTTATGCCTCCCTCGGAAATAATATTGAGAATGAAGAGATCCAGTTAACTGTTCAAGGACAAACCATTACGTCTAATTTCGGTACCATACAATCATCGCAATACAACCTGGAACAATTACTGAGTGCCGGTGTAAGCAATGAACTCTTTGCCGATAATCGTATGCAGTTATCGCAGCACGACCGTTCGTTACTGGACGAACTGGGTAAAGTGAGTTACGAATCGTACCAGTCGTTTAAAATACATCCCTTATTTCTTGCTTACCTGCAACAGTTTAGTCCGCTGAATTATTACAGCAAAAGCAATATCGCCAGCAGACCGGCCAAACGCGGCAGTGGTGGCGGGCTTCGTTTTGAAGATCTTCGTGCCGTTCCATTTGTAGGGAGCTGGAGCCAGTTAAAACAGAATGTGCCCGGTTTTTTTGGCGTAGGTACTGCGTTACAGCATATGAAAGAAAAAGGATTGTGGGAAGATGTAAAAGCCATGTTCCGCAATGTATTGTTCTTTCGCACATTGATTGATAACAGTATGATGAGCATGCTGAAATCGTCCTTCACACTAACACAGTATATTAAAGAAGATAAAGAGTACGGTGCCATTTGGGAACTGATCAAAAAAGAATTTGACCTTACCGCTACACTGGTACTCGAGTTATCCGAATCAACCGAGTTGATGCAGGAAGATAAAACAGGCCGTGCCTCTATACAGATGCGCGATAAAATTGTATTGCCTTTGTTAACTATTCAGCAATACGCCCTTCATCAATTACACACCAATGAAACCAATCCGGCGATGAAGGAAGTGTATGAAAAATTAATTACCCGAAGTATGTTTGGAATTATTAATGCAGCGAGAAACTCCGCGTAACGCGTAACGCTGAACGCATAACGCTTAAGGCTTAACGCTTTATATCAATTATTTGATAGTATGCATTACAATTTTGGCGTTTGGCGTTTGGCGTTTGGCGTTCAGCGTTTGGCGTTTGGCGTATTATCCTTCCATTTCCATAAATGCAAACAGGCATAAGTTCTGTAAGGGCTCCATTTAGTAGAAATTTTCAGCATCCGTTCTTTCATTTCTTTTTTATTCTCAAAATCAAGTTTATACAATTTGCACATCGCTTGTTGTATACCTAAATCATCTATTGCAAACACATCTTCTCTTCCCAGTGTAAACATCAGTAACATCTCAACCGACCATCTGCCAATACCTTTGATCTGTACCAGCAAATCAATGATCTCCTCATTGCTCATCTTCAGCAGTTTTTTATCGGTGAGCTTATGTTCTATACAAAAAGCAGCAACGTTGTGTACATAACTTACTTTGGCATTACTTAATCCAATGGAACGAAGTGTGGTAGCCGGTGTATCCAACACCTGTTGCGGCTTCGGCTCTTTCCCTTTATACAAATCCAGAAAACGCTGAAAGATTACTCTCGCTACTTTAACACTCAACTGCTGGCTCATAATACTGGCCATCATACGAACCGGAATATTGGGATGCAGTTGTAATTCATGAACTTCTTCACCAATGGTTTTTGCCAGTTTTTTATCTTTCTGTAAATGGGTAAGGTATTGCATGGAGGGAAGGTATTAAATAGCTGTGAGCCTTGAGCTGCGAGCTATGCGCTTTTAGAGAATTATTTAATTAAGTATCTTTCAAAATCATGAAGCACAGACTACAGACTACAGACTACAGACTACAGACCATTGACCATTCACCATTCACCACTCACCATTCACCACCCCATGCAACGCGAAATACAACTTACCAATGATGGCTCGCATACCATCGCTATTCCGGAAATGGGTGTAACCTATCATAGTCACCACGGGGCTATTGGCGAAAGCAGGCATGTATATATTGATGCCGGACTACAGCCATTGCTTGATCATGATAATAAACAGCCTATTCATATTCTTGAAATTGGTTTTGGTACGGGATTAAATGCATTGCTCACCTACCAAAAAGCCATTGCACACAAACAAGTCATTCATTATACAGCGATTGAGCCTTTTCCATTAACAGCTAAGGAAATTCAAAGCATCAATTATGGCAACCTGCTTTCCTTACAAAAAGAATTCCTTGCCTTGCACAATACAGCGTGGGAAGAACAAGTAAGTATGCATGATTTCTTTTCATTGACTAAAAGAAAAGTGTTGTTACCGCATGCACAAACAATACCTAACATCCACTGCATTTACTTCGACGCATTCTCTCCAACAGTACAACCCAAATTATGGACACAGGCCATTTTTGAAAACCTGTTTTCCATGCTCTTACCCGGTGGTGTGCTCGTTACCTATTGCAGCAAATCCATCATTCGTAAAGCCATGATGGCGGCAGGTTTTACCGTTACCAAAATACCGGGGCCATGGGGTAAGCGAGAGATGGTTAGGGCGTGGAGAGATCATTGAACCGATTTGGTTTTATCTCGACTTATTTTACCGCGAGGGCTCAAGGACGCGAGGAGGCGCAAGGGATAAAATATCTTTGCGAACCTTTGCGACTTAGCGCCCTCGCGGTAAAATAATCCATAAATTAATCGTAGTTTTTACACATAATCACTACTCATGAAACCCATTTTAACTATTGTAACCCTTCTAACCCTTCTCTCCGCCTCCGCCCAAAACAAAGACGAACAAACCATCCGCAAAATTCTCGCCGATCAAACAACCCAGTGGAACAAGGGTAATATTGAGACCTTTATGAGCGGCTACTGGAAAAGTGACAGCCTTTTGTTTGTAGGAAAAAACGGGCCTACGTATGGTTATGATAAAACACTGCAGAATTATAAAAAAGGATATCCTGATACTGCTGCTATGGGAAAGCTTAGCTTTAACATACTAAAAGTATCCCCTCTATCGAAGGAGTATTATTTTGTACTAGGCAAATGGATGCTGAAAAGAAGTATCGGCGACCTTAGTGGGCATTACACATTACTCTTTCGTAAAATCAACGGCAAATGGGTAATTGTTACAGACCATAGCAGTTAGTGTAATGTTTTACCAAATAAAGCGACTCATTTATCAATTCAACTAAAATAAAAACAAATGGTACTCATTATACTTGGCGTAATCTTACTGGTTGCAGCCATTGCGGTTAACAGACAACAAAGAGAAGAACTGAACAAACTTGCTACCGGCCTTCGCGTAGGCGGATTGATTATTGTAGTGATTGGTGTACTCACCTCCTGCATCAAACAGATAGATGCCGGGCAGATTGGCGTAAAATCGTTATTCGGAAAAATTGATGGTACTGTGCTTACCAGCGGGTTAAACTTCATTAATCCATTGGTAGAAGTAAAAACCATTGATGTAAAAACCCTCAACTACACCATGAGTGGCGTACACGATGAAGGTGATAAAGAAGGGGATGATGCCATCAGAGTACTAACAGCAGACGGACTGGAAGTGATCATTGATCTTACCGTTTTGTATCGCGTAATTGGTACCGAGGCACCGAGATTGGTAAGAGAAACCGGACTGGATTATAAAGACAAAATTGTTCGTCCGCTTACCCGTACCAAGATCCGCGATAATGCTGTATACTTTACCGCAATTGATCTGTACTCTACCAAACGCGATCAGTTTCAGGCGCGCATTTTCAAAGGCATTGAAGCCGATTTTAAAAGCCGTGGCTTAATACTGGAGCAGCTGCTTGTAAGAAACATTACGCTGCCCAATAACGTAAAAATTTCCATTGAAGAAAAGATCAAGGCAGAACAGGATGCACAGAAAATGGAATTTGTGTTACAAAAAGAAAAACAGGAAGCAGAACGCAAACGGGTAGAAGCGCAGGGTATTGCCGATTACCAAAAGATCATCAGTGCCGGACTGGGCGATAAACAATTACAATACGAACAGATCCAGATCATGAAAGGGCTGATTACTTCGCCCAATGCCAAAGTAATTATTATGGGTGGTGGTAAAACACCGGTGATACTGGATGCGAAAGACGGGAAGAACTAAGCATCTCAAACCGTGCCTTTGTGCCTTGGTGTGCAAGTGATTTTTTCACACCAAGGCACAAAGGCACGGTTTATTTTAGAGGGGCAAGAATCATTAGGTTAGGCCTCATATTAAATCGTTGTATCTGTTATCATAGCTTGGTTAGCCAGTAACTTTCCAAATACCAGATGCCCGCAGAAAACACCCACCACCGAAGAAAAAATATCTAGGTAATCAAAGGTTCGGCCAAATACCGGTATCAGTTGCAGGTACTCGTTAATAATCACCAATAACAAACCAACACTGCAGGTTAGTGTAAGATCCGCTGCTGTTTGCAGTTTAAAAAAACGTTGAAAAAACCAACAGGCGCCAAAGGGTAACAGGAAAGATCCGATAAGATTAGGCGCAAAACCGGCCAAAGGTTTTACTACAGAAGGTACATGTACAAAAGGCCGAATAACAAACTTGATGGTCCAGATGAGGAGTGTGCCAACAATTACGGTGGTTCTGGATACCTTTTTCAAATACATAGCTGAAGTTTCTGTACTGAAAATAAGCAAAACCTTTGGCAATTATGAATTGGTACAGGTATTTATAGGCAACATAAGAGGTAGGATATCAGTTCTCAAAATCAATCGGCTTACGCCATAAGCGTATTACCCACCATAAATAAGCCGTAAGACTTGCTATGAACCAGATATAGAAAAGCGTATTACCAATGGTAAAATGCTCATGCACAAAAGCCAGATCATACATAATACCGGCCGTAGAATTAATGGCCATCCACAGCAATCCCAGGGAAAGTGTATTTACAATACGGATTAAATATTCTCTTACGCCGGGTTCCACGATAATGATTACATGTTGAATTTAATATTACAAACAATACAGATAATTGTTCTGATGCGCTCAATTGAAAAGCCTTTTTCACAGCAATGATTAATCCAGACTCTGGTTGCTTGCCGCAGCCAATTTCAACATGCGGTCGAACTGTGCGGGGGTAAGGTCGTTATAGAAATAATAGATCGGATCAACCGGAATACCGCTTCTGTGCACTTCGTAATGGCAATGCGGTCCCGTACTTTTTCCTGAATTTCCTACATAGCCAATTACTTCGCCACGCTTTACCATTTCCCCAATCCTTGCTTTAATACGAACCATATGGCCATACAGGGTTTGGTATCCATACCCGTGGTTGATGACTACACGGTTACCAAAACCACCCGTATTAAATCCGGCATCCACCACTCTCCCATCGGCAGTAGCATAAATAGGGGTGCCCATTGGTGCCGTAAAATCAAGGCCCATATGTGCGTGGCGTACTTTGTACACCGGATCAATCCGGTATCCGAAGCCCGAAGCAATTCTGTTCAGGTTCTTATTACTGATGGGCTGGATAGAAGGCGTTGATGCCAGTAATTTTTCTTTATTCTTAACCAGGTTGGTGATCTCATCAAAAGAAACCACCTGGTAGGCTGTACGCATAGACAGGTTATTTAACTGTGCGGCAATACTTTGCACCAGTTCCGATTCGCCCATGCTTTGTACGAGTTTCACTTCTTTTTTCAGCTCAATATCCTTGATACGGGCACTATCCGGTATCGGATCGGCACCAAAAATAGAACGGTACACGCTGTTATCCCTTCCTTCAATTTCATCCATCTTCAGCTCCAGCTGTTTCAGTCGCTCCATAAAAACACTGTAATTCTGGCTCAGGTCTTCGTTCTGCTGGCGCAGGTATTTTTCTTTGGGAGAATCGATATAGCGGAAAGCGATCACAAAAATGATCAGTCCTGTTACAATAGAAGCCGCCAAAAAACCGATCAACTGCAATAACCGCACCCGCAAAGGCGTATCCAGCTTTTCGTAGCGGAGGGTGTGGGTATTGTAGTAGTATTTAACTTTTTTCATTTGTAGCAGCGCTTTTTTGAAGCGGTCGTGAATCGTGAGGCGTCAGTGGTGAGTATGGTAAACAGCCCAAATCGCTCATCTCACGATTCACGCCTCACCACTCACGGTTACAATTGCCCATTCACACCTCAATTCCTTACCTTTGGTGCCCCTAAAAAGCTTCCAAATATAGTTTCTAAGACCCTAACAATTTGTTTAAAATTTTTCGATAGATGATAACCAGCGCCGATATACGTAAACAGTTCCTTGATTTTTTCGCCTCCAAAGGCCACCAGATTGTTGCATCTGCCCCTATTGTAGTAAAAAACGATCCTACCCTGCTGTTTACCAATGCGGGCATGAACCAGTTCAAAGATTATTTTCTCGGAAATAAAAAACCAGATACCACCCGTGTGGCCGATACCCAAAAATGTTTACGCGTAAGTGGTAAGCATAATGATCTGGAAGAAGTAGGGGTTGATACCTACCACCATACCATGTTCGAAATGTTGGGTAACTGGAGCTTTGGTGATTATTTTAAAAAAGAAGCCATTGCCTGGAGTTGGGAATTACTGACCGAAGTATACAAATTAGATAAAGACCGTTTATACGTTACCATTTTTGAAGGCGACGCCAAAGAAGGATTACCCAAAGATGAGGAAGCCTATAACGAATGGAAAAAAGTGATTCCGGAAGACAGGATCTTATTAGGAAATAAAAAAGATAATTTCTGGGAAATGGGCGATACCGGCCCCTGCGGACCCTGCACAGAAATACATGTGGATTGCCGTACGGAAGAAGAAAGAAAGGCAGTAGCCGGAAAAACATTGGTAAACAACGACCATCCGCAGGTGATTGAAATTTGGAACAATGTATTCATGCAATTTAACCGGTTGAAAGACGGCAGCCTGCAACCACTGCCCGCACAACATGTAGATACGGGAATGGGATTTGAAAGATTAGTGCGTGTAATACAGGGAAAGCAAAGTAACTATGATACCGATGTATTTACCGGAACCATTGCCGCTACAGAAAAGATCACCGGCAAAAAATACGATTATAGTGATAGTAAAGAAGCCATTGCCTTTCGCGTGCTTGCCGATCATATTCGCGCCATTGCGTTTACCATTGCAGACGGACAATTACCTGCCAATAACGGCGCCGGCTATGTAATCAGAAGAATTTTGAGAAGGGCTGTTCGGTATTATTATTCTTATCTCGATTACAAACAACCTTTGTTGTTTCAACTGATGCCTTTATTGGCCACCCAGTTTGAAACTGTTTTTCCAGAGCTGAAAAAGCAATTGGATTTTGTAAGCAAAGTAGTGAAAGAGGAAGAAGATGCATTTTTGAAAACACTGGATAAAGGTTTGAAAAGAATTGATGATATCATCACTGCTTCTGATAAACAAATTGAAGGCAAAGCTGCATTTGAACTGTTTGATACGTTTGGTTTTCCTATCGATCTAACCAGGCTGATTGCAACAGAGAATAATCTAACCATTGATGAGCCCGGTTTTGAAGCAGAAATGCAACAACAAAAAAACCGCAGTCGTGCAGCAGGCACCATTGACACCGAAGACTGGATCGTTCTCATAGAAGATGGCATGAATGAATTTGTAGGTTACGACTCCCTTGAAATAAAAAGTAAGGTGGTTAAATACAGAAAAGTAAAAGCCAAAGGAAAAGAAGCGTATCAATTGGTATTACAAGCCACTCCCTTTTACGCAGAAAGTGGTGGACAGGTGGGCGATACCGGTATGTTGGATTTTGAAGGAGAATTGATTACGGTTACCGATACCAAAAAAGAAAACAACCTCATCATTCATTTTACAGAAAGTTTACCGGGCAATATCCAGTCATCGGTACTTGCTAAAGTAGATGGGCATAAGCGCCAGTCTACCGCCGTTCACCACAGTGCCACACATTTATTGCACGCTGCTTTGCGCAATGTATTGGGAACCCATGTAGCACAAAAAGGAAGTCTGGTAAGCGAAGAACATCTGCGTTTCGACTTTTCTCATTTTGCCAAATTAAGCGACGAAGAAATTGTACAGATCGAAAGCATGGTGAATGAAAAAATCCGCGCCAATATTCCTGTTCATATCAAAGAAATGCATAAGGATGAAGCCATTCAACTGGGTGCCATGGCTTTGTTTGGAGAAAAATATGGCGACAGGGTACGTGTGGTGATCATTGATCCCAACTACTCTATCGAACTTTGTGGTGGTACACATGCAGGTTCAACCGGTGAACTGGGTTTCTTTAAAATCAAACACGAAGCTGCTGTTGCCGCAGGCGTTCGCCGTATTGAAGCAGTGAGTGGTTATGCTGCTGAAAGCCTCATCAACGAACAGTTTGAGCAGGTGCGAATCATTCGCGAAGCATTGAAAAATCCAAAAGAGATCAGTAAAGCAGTAGAAGCTTTACAGACAGATAATTATGAGTTGCGAAAAAGAATCGAAAGCCTGGAAGCCAAACAACTTATTGCTATTAAAAACGAACTGTTACAGAAAGTTGAAACTATTAACGGCATTTCGTTTATTGGTGCCATTGTTGAGGTGAGCAGTGCAGACAGTTTGAAAAAACTTTGCTTCGAATTAAAAAACGATCTCACCAATTATGTAGTAGTTCTTGCAGCAGCTATTGAAGGAAAAGCCCAGATTGCCATTTTACTGGATGAAGCAGTGAGCAGTGCTAACAACCTGGAAGCACCAAAGATCATAAAAGAACATATTGCCGGATTGATCAAAGGCGGTGGCGGCGGACAAAAAACACTGGCTACAGCCGGCGGACAGGATGCCAGCAATTTGCCATTGGTAATTGAGAAAGTAAAGACGTTACTCGGGTAAATATAGTAGCCGCAGATTCGCAGATTAACTAATCTGCGAATCTGCGGCTAAAAACTACCTATAAAAATTCCCCCGCCAAAACACCCCCACCCCTATCTACCCCATCACACCCTATCCCTATTTTATTAACCTTTTTTAACATTTCCGAATAATTTCGTATTTCCAAAATTCTTTACATTTGATCTACTAACAAATTCGTACAACTAAAACAGCAACATATGAACCAGAAATTTTTACCCATCCTGCTGCTGGCAACAGGCGTTACCTTAGCAGCTACTGCGCAAACCAAAGAGAAAGTAGAGAAGATTGAAAAAGAAAAAAAGGAAAGCATCACCATCCGCAAAAAAGCCGACACCAAAGAAAAACTAACTATTGTGGTTGATGGTGAAAACATCACGGTGAATGGCAAGCCTATTGAAGAAATGAAAGACACGGATGTAGAAATTCTTCGCAACAAAGGTATTACCTCCATCGGCCCAAGGTTGAAAGGCAGGCTTGCCCCTATGGGTAGCATGAAAATGTTTGGTGGCGATAATTTTACATTCAGCTCTAACCGTGCTTTTCTGGGTGTAACTTCTGAGAAGTCTGATAAAGGTGCTAAGATAAGTTCTGTAGAAAAAGAAAGTGCCGCCGAAAAAATCGGTTTGAAAAAAGAGGATATCATTACCAAAGTAGGCGACACAAAAATTGAAGGCAGTGATGATTTATACGAAGCCATCGGCAAATACAAACCCGAAGATAAAGTTACCATTAGCTATCTAAGAGATGGCAAAGAAGCTACAGCTACCGCTGTTTTGGGTAAAAGTAAATCAGCCGATGTAAGAACTTTTAACCTTGACAAACTGGAAGGCATGGGTAATAATTTCCGCTTTGAAATGCCGGATTTACCCAGAATGAACGGTATGGAAATGTCATTCAACCGCAAGCCACGCCTGGGTATGGAAATACAGGATGTAGAAGAAGGCAAAGGCGTAAAAATTTTAGATGTTGACGATGACACGCCCGCCGCCAAAGCCGGTTTACAAAAAAATGATGTGATCTCTGAAATAGATGGAAAATCAATCGCATCGGTGGATGAACTGAAAAGCAGGTTGAAAGATCTGAAAGAGGGTGATAGCATTTCTGTTACTTACCAGCGTTCGGGTAAAACACAAACGGCTACCATCAGGCTTCCAAAAAAATTAAAGACCGCAGAATTATAATTCGTAATCGGGGAAACCCGAATAACTATTTGGATTTTTCTCATGTTGCATAAACCGCGCTGTTCTCAGCGCGGTTTTCTTTTTGGATGTAAGTGTTAGAACGCCCCAAGTGATTTAATTAACCGCAAGGAAACAAGGGCGCAATGGTTCGCTAGGTAATTGTTCAAAAACCTTCGCGTTCCCTCGCGCCATAGCGACTTTGCGGTAAAAATGAACAACTACCTCGGTCAAATTTTATTTTTCTACCTGTACCTTTATCCCTCAACCCACCCTCATGAAAAAAATCTTCTCGCTGCTGGCTTTATTGATTACCCTTACCGCAAACGCCCAGGTATTTTCTAACAAAGAACCTTTGGTACATACCTATTCTATTGTAGCCCGCGATGAAAAAACAGGCGAGATGGCCGTGGGTGTACAAAGCCATTGGTTCAGTGTAGGTACCGCCGTTCCCTGGGCCGAAGCTGGTGTGGGTGCAGTGGCCACACAATCGTTTACCGATAAATCGTATGGCCCCAAAGCACTGGCTTTATTAAAAAAAGGATTTACACCACAACAGGCTATGGATAGTTTAACAGCCGCCGATGCAGGCAGAGAGGTAAGGCAGGTTGCCATTATAGACAGTAAAGGAAATGTAGCCGCACACACGGGAAAAAATTGCATACAATTTGCCAAACACATCAAAGGCACCAATTTTAGTGTGCAAAGCAATATGATGCTAGGCGATCAGGTTTGCGAATATATGGTTCGCTCTTTTGAACAAACAAACGGAAAACCTTTGGCAGAGCGGGTTTTACTGGCACTGGAAGCTGCACAAAAAGCTGGTGGCGATATTCGTGGCATGCAGGCTGCTGCTATTATAGTGGTACCCGGAACAACAACTGAAAGCTGGAACAATAAAAGCGTTGATTTACGGGTAGATGATTCACCCAAACCATTGCAGGAACTGCGCAGGTTATACAATGTACACCTTGCCTATGAACACATGAATAGTGGTGACCTGGCAGTAGAAAAAAATGATATGGTGAAAGCCATGAACGAATATAATGCCGCCATGAAATTATTTCCCGCTAATCTGGAAATGCAATACTGGACTGCCATTACCCTTGCCAATAATAAACAGTTGGCTAAAGCATTACCCATGCTGAAAGGTATTTTTACCAAAGACAAAAACTGGAAAGAACTTACCCGCCGCCTACCACCAGTTGGATTGCTAACCGTCAGTACAGCAGACTTACAAAAGATCTTAGCACTATGATAATCCAACTGCGCCCTTGCGCCTTTGCGAGAAAAATCACACACAGTAACTATTTAGGCTATCATTAATCTCACAAGCACCCACAAATCACCGATTAGGACTATTTTTGAGCCAGTATGTTATTGAACGAAAAATACGAAGCCGTTATCGGCTTGGAAGTGCATGCCCAATTGGCTACCAACAGTAAATTATTTTGTGGCGATAGTACCGCCTTTGGTGCCGAACCCAATACGCATATCAGTCCCGTTACCATGGGTCATCCCGGCACCTTACCCAAGACCAATAAAAAAGCAGTCGAATATGCCATTCGTTTAGGCCTTGCCTGCAACTGCGAAATTGAAAAGGACAATTATTTTGCGAGAAAAAATTATTTCTATCCCGATCTTCCAAAAGGCTACCAGATATCCCAACACACCACACCTATTTGTAAAGGTGGATTTGTAACTATTAAAACAGCAAATGGTGCAAGAGATATTCAATTGAATCGCATTCATATGGAAGAAGATGCAGGCAAAAGCATTCATGACATGGATGAAAATTACACCTGCATTGATCTGAACCGCGCCGGAACCCCTTTGGTAGAGATGGTAACAGAGCCCGATCTTTTCTCGGCAGAAGAAGCCTGGCAATATGTAACCGAAGTGCGCAGACTGGTTCGATGGATTGGTATATGTGATGGTAACATGGAAGAAGGCAGTTTACGATGTGATGCCAATGTATCTATCCGTTTAAAAGGAGAAACTACGTTGGGTACTAAAGTGGAAGTAAAAAATCTCAACTCTATCCGCAATGTAAAAAAAGCGATCGAGTATGAAATAGACAGAATGATACAATTGGTGGAGAGTGGTGGTGCTGTAAAACAACAAACCCGCAGTTTTGATGCATCCAACGACACCACATTTGCCATACGCGATAAAGAGGAAGCCAATGATTACCGCTATTTCCCAGATCCTGATCTGGCTCCATTTCATTTAACGGATAGTTTTATTAAGAAAGTACAATCAGAACTACCCGCTCTTCCTAACGAACGTATTAGCCGGTACCAAACGCAATATGGACTTAGTATTTACGATGCTAGCCAATTATGCGATGAAAAAGAAACCGCTGATTTTTTTGAATCCGTTTTACAACATACCACATATTACAAAGCCACTGCCAACTGGATACTGGGCCCTGTTAAACAATACCTGAATGAAACCGGTATTGGATTAGATCAGTTACCATTGCAGGCTTCCGTTCTGGCGGCATTGATACAATTGGTAGAAGAGGGTAAGGTTAATTTTTCTGTAGCGTCTTCAAAAATATTACCGGTGCTGGTTGCCGGCAACAGCTCACCCTTAGCCGTTGCTGAAAGCCTGAACCTGCTACAAGTAAGTGATACCAATGAACTGGAAAGCTGGATCAGCGGCGCGCTGGAAAGTATGCCCGATAAAGTAGCAGAATACAAAAAAGGAAAAAAAGGATTGATCGGATTATTTGTAGGCGAAGTAAAAAAGCGAAGTAAGGGCAAAGCTGATCCGAAAGTAGTTACACAAATGCTGGAAGAAAAATTAAACAACTAAATAGCCATTCTCATTTTCCCTTCCTTTGCAGGAAAGGTCAATCAAACATCATGAAAAAATTACTCATCATCACAGCAGTTGTATGCTTCATTACATCCTGCCGGGAAAAAAAATACGGCGCCTTTACCGTTAGCGGAAAAATTGACAACGCGGCCGGACAAAAACTATTCCTCCAGGAATTACCTTTTGGCGCAGAGCAGCCGGTGATACTCGATTCAACCACCCTAAAAACAAGTGGCAATTTTGAACTACGGGGTATGGGTAAAGAAGAAGGTCTGTATCGTGTGGTTATTGAAAATGGCCCTGATGTATTGGTGGTAAACGATAACAAAAGCATCAAGCTGCAACTGGATGTAAATAATTACCGCGCTTACAAAATAGAAGGCTCGCCTGCCAGTGAAAGTTTGCACAAATTATTTGAAGAATATCGTGTAATTGATTCCTCACTACGTGCCACTTTTGGTGTGATTGACAATTTACAAAATCAAAATGCAACTGATAGTGCTCTCACAATTGTTCGTGCCAAAAGAGATGCAGAAATAAAAGAGATGAATACCGTGGTTACAAATTTCATCAACCAATCCAATAGCCCGGCTGCCAGATATTATGCTATAGGTATGGCATCCAGAACCATAAACCAAGCCGAAATACTGGTATTGGCCAATGCATCAGCAGATAAGTTCAAAGAGCACAGCGGATTGGCTAAACTTAAAAGCTTGTTTAGCGTTCAAAAACCTACTGAACCACAATATGCATTGCTGAATCAGCAAGCACCTGAAATAAATTTACCTGATGTAAATGGTAAACCCTTTTTATTAAGCAGCCTGAAAGGCAAATATGTACTGGTTGATTTTTGGGCCAGTTGGTGCGGTCCTTGCAGAAAAGAAAATCCAGCTGTTGTGGCTGCTTACAACAAATTCAAGGATAAAAATTTTACCATTTTGGGCGTATCCTTAGATAAAGAAAAAGCCCTTTGGGAAGAAGCCATTAAAGCTGATAACCTCACCTGGACACATGTTAGTGATCTCAAATTTTGGGAAAGTAGTGTAGTTCCTCTTTACCAGTTTGATGGTATTCCATTTAATGTATTGGTTGATCCACAGGGAAAAATTATTGCTAACGGTTTACGTGGTGAACAACTGGAACAAAAGCTGGCTGAGGTTTTGAAGTAATAAAAAGTTGTTTGAGTTTAATTTTGCTTACGCTTTGGGGAAACGCTAAAAACGCTGGGCTTCGCGATTGCATGAACTCAACTAACCGCAGCGCCGCAGAGAATGGGGAGTATTCGCAGAGAGAGAACTATACAATACCAATTACCCTTTACAAATACTTACGCATGATGTTCCGCTTTGGCAAATATGCACACACCGTCATTGCGAGGCACGAAGCAATCTGTGCTTCGAATTACAGACACGTCGAATGTTGTAACACTGTAACACAGATTGCTTCGTGCCTCACAATGACGTTCAACTGCGCGCTTCGCTATCAATAATATCACCCTGATATTTTATAAATCACGCACTTTTAAAGTCTAATTGGTATAATATAAGAATGAAATTATCCAACAAAAAAATCCCGATGCTACTCGCATCGGGATTTTTTATATTGTTATCAGAACCAAACTTAAACCTGATTAATAACCAGGGTTCTGCTTAAATCCTGTGTTGAAGTTCACTTCAGTAGAAGGGTAAGGCAATTGGAAACGATAGTCTCCGGCTGGTAAGCTGGTGAAAATGTATTTCACACCTGTACCATCGGCTCTATCACCCCATTGTGCATCTCTTGCAACTGGCAAGTTTCTGCGCTTCAAATCCCAGAAACGATCACCTTCAAAAGCCAGCTCTAATCTTCTTTCAGCTAAGATTTCAGCTAACAAAGGAGCACCTGTTAAACCAACAAGGTTGGTAAATCCAGTGTACCTGTTTGCTTTCAGCAAATTCAAATCTGCCAAAGCAGCCACATTGTTTCCAGAACGCTGGTAAGCTTCTGCTCTGTTAAGCAGTACTTCAGCAGTTCTTAATACTTTAGCATCCACAACGCCCGCAACACCGGCACCTGATCTGCTTCTGTATTTTACAACGTGGTTTTGATTAACCCCATTGAAAGGACTAACCTGAATATATGAGCTGGTACGAACGTCATTGTTCAAAAACAGTTTGCTCAGGTTATATTCAACTACATATTCAGATTTAACCAATCCACCTACAATCTGAAAATAGTTTACACCCTGCGCATTGATATTATCCAATGTAGTATTCAACACTTTCAACAATACACCGTTGTTGGTGTCATCAGTCCAGATTTTTGGAAAATCAGCAATATTTGGCAATACTGGAGATCCACCTAAAGCGGTGTTTGCAGCAGTAATACAGTTAGCGAAATCACCAGTGTATAAATACGCTCTTGACAACAAACCTGCTACCGCGGCTTTATTAAAACGACCAACACCATTGCTGGTTGCTACCAGTGGTAATGCTGCTGCTAAGTCTGCAATAATTTTACCATAGAAACCTTTAACGGCTTCTTTAGTAGGTAAAATCTTGGCATCTGTTGTAGTGATGTATGATAAAGTTGAGTCGGTTGCACCAGCATTTTCAAATGTTTTGCTGTACACTCTTGCCATATCAAAATAAATCATCGCTCGTAATGCCAAGGCCTCACCTTTAGCATTGTCTTTGAAAGCACCTGCAGGAAATGCATCAATGTTTTCAAGAATGGCGTTCGCTCTTCTTACGATACCATATCCTTGTCCAAAAAGACCAAAGGTGTTATCGGCAGTATATCTCCAGTCACCAAAAGCAGTCAGGGTTTGTCTACCAAGGCTACTGATGATCAGGTTATCTGCTAATGCATCGGCAACAATATTCCATGTTCCGTTTACATAGTTATTGGTACGTAAACCGGTGTACATACCATTAATGGCAAGTGTAACATCCGTTTGCGTTGTGAACGCACTGGCCGTTTCAATCTGGTTGAAAGGGGTTAAATTCAGCTCTTCTTTTTTGCAAGAAGCAAAGGCAACAGAAAGAGCCAAGATGTAAAGTAATTTTTTCATTGTATTAATTATTTAGACTTTTAAAATCTGATATCCAAACCAACAGTAACTGCTTTAGAAGATGGGTAAGCATACAAGTTATTCAAACCTGGCTGTACTGGCTGACCATTTTCTCTGTTAGAAACACCCACTTCAGGAAGTCCGTGGAATTTGGTTTTCAGCCACAGGTTGGTTCCCTGTACATAGAAACGTACGCCGCTCAAACGTGCTTTTCTTACTATTGATTCAGCAAGATTATAAGAAATCACCACATCTCTCAGTGTAACATAATCACCTTTCTCCAGGTACTTGTCTGTAGCCAGATTTTGCTTCTGGGTAGGATCGGTTAAACTTGGGAACTGGGCAATATCACCCGCTTTTTTCCAGTAGTTGAATGCATCAGCATACTGAGGTCTGAATCCAACAGAAGTATTACCACCATCTGCCAGGTTATTCTGGTACTGGTTATTGTAGGTATAGTTACCACCAGTGTAGTAGAACTGTAATGACAGATCAAAGCTCTTATAAGTAAGGCTTGAATTTACACTACCGTAGAATTTAGCCAATGGTGTTTTACCTTCCAGCAAAACAGCATCACTCAATGAATAGGTTTCTGTAACTGTGTTATCTGCTTTCAGGTATTGGTTTTTACCATTGGCAGGGTTGATACCAGCCCATCTTACCAGGAAGAAAGTATTCAAAGGCTGACCAATTTTTAAACGTGTATTACCTGATGGTACGTTATCAGAGATCAGGCTTTCTACTTTGTTTTGGTTATTGGTATAGCTTACAGATACATTCCACTTCAAGTCTCTTGTGCGAACGATATCACCACTTAAACTAAGTTCAAACCCTTTGTTACGCAGGGTACCGATATTGCTTAATACGCTTCCGAAACCGGTAGCCAAACTTAAAGGTTGTGGATACAACAGGTCATTGGTAACACGATTGTAGTAATCGAAAGTACCGGTAATTCTGTTTGATAAAAATCCGAAATCAACACCGATATCCCAGTTTTTGTTTTTCTCCCAAGTCAAATCAGGATTAGCAATCTGCGCTGGAACGGCAGCTGGTAAATTGTTGTAAGCAGTATTCAAAGCATACGTTCCTAAAGAACCATAAAACTGGTTAGGTACGTTACCTGCTGTACCGATAGATCCTCTCACTTTCAAATCACTCAGGAAAGAAACATTGGCAAAGAAGTCTTCGTTCTTAGCATTCCACCAGGCACTTGCAGCCCAGAAGTTTGCAAAACGATTGTTCACACCAAAACGAGATGAACCATCTCTTCTTCCACTAAACTTAACACCATATTTTCTGTTGAAATCATACGATGCACTTCCGAAATAGGATATGATTGACCACTGGCTTCTGCTGGTGGTAGCACGCTGTGCCAATGAAGCATTATCGATTGTATTAACCGTAGGTGTAGGGAAACCTCTTCCTTCTAATGCATAGGAATAGAAGTTTCTTTTGGTAAACTCCTGACCTGCAAGGAAGCTAACATTGTGCTTGTTTTTAAAGCTCTGGGTCCAGTTAGCAGTGTTGGTAAACACATATTGGAAATCCTGGTTACCACCATCCGTTTTTGAGTTGTACCCAAGGATAGCTGCCAGGTTAGATCCGGGCTGTAAATAACTTTCAGTTAAAAGTGTATTATAGTTCAATGCAAGCTGTGACTTAACGGTCAGGTGCTTAAAGAACTTTCCTTCTGCAAAGGCTGTTGCAAATGTAGAAAGGTTGTTATTGAAGAAAGTATTCAGATCCTGACCTTCCAATGCAGAGAATCCCTGGAAAGTAAGGTTGTAATTACCATTCGGTAAATACACTGGCTCGTATGGATTGGTTAAAAAGTAAGCAGTCCATGGTGCCTGTGAGTTGAATAACTCACGGTTTTGGTATTCTTTTACATAGGCAGTAGAGGCGTTAATACCGGTAGTTAACCAGTCGTTTGCCTTATACTCCATGTTAAATCTTGCACCCACTCTGTCTCTTGTACTTTTGTACACCAGACCTACTTCGTCAAATTTATTTACAGAGAAGAAATATTTCATTTTGTCTGTAGCACCACTGATAGAAATTTCGTGTGATTCAGTACTTGCATTCTGCAAATAAAAATTCTTCCAGTCGCCTGCGCCACGAGAAGTTGCTAAATCCCATAAACCGTTACGTTGATCATCTGATAAGTTGAACAGAGTAGCAGTAGCAGGTAATGCACCTGACGCTTTTCTGTTGTTGATCATAGAATCAATGATAGGATTCACAAGACCAGCTGCATATTCCCAGCTTAATTTTTCTTTTGAATCCATCAAACGAACATTCGGTAATTCCTGTAAGGAAACAAAACCTCTCTGGAAAGAGTAACGGATTTGAGCCTGACCAGCTTTACCGGATTTGGTAGTAACCACGATTACACCGTTACCAGCACGTGATCCGTAGATCGCAGCGGCAGATGCATCTTTCAAAACTGTTACGTTTTCGATATCGTTTGGATTGATCAGACCAAATGCAGTAGACGTTACTGCAATACCATCAATCATGATCAAAGGCTCTGAAGAGGCATTGATAGAACCCGTTCCACGGATACGGATAAAACCTGTTGTACCTGGCTGACCACTGGCACC
Source organism: Chitinophaga pinensis (assembly GCA_943372845.1). Classification (GTDB taxonomy): domain Bacteria; phylum Bacteroidota; class Bacteroidia; order Chitinophagales; family Chitinophagaceae; genus Sediminibacterium; species Sediminibacterium pinensis_K. The sequence goes on from CALSAD010000021.1 coordinate 34,449, forward strand.
TACCACCTGTAAGCCGGTAGATTTACCTTGTAATAACTGTGTAAAGTTACTGATTGGCTTTTGAGCCAGTTCCTTACTATTTACCACAGCTACAGCACCATTCAGGTCTTTTTTCTTTACTGATTGGTAACCTACCACTACCACTTCATCCAGACTTTTATCGCCGGGAGCAAGTGTAACATTAAGAGGCGATCCAAAAACAATTCTTACTTCCTGTTCCAGCAAACCAACAGCGGATACAACCAAAGTCTTGGCTGTGGCAGGAACTGAAATAGAATACACACCTTCATCATTTGCTGATGTACCCAATTTGGTACCTTTCACCTGTACAGAGGCGCCCGGTACAGATTTGCCATCTGCATCAGTAACCTTACCCGTAACGGTACGATTTTGCGCTGTCAACTGTGTTGCAGCAAGCATGATGCACAACAGCATCATAAACAATTTTCTCATCATTTTAGTTTTTAGTGATTGCGGGGGCGCAAGTTAATTAAAGAAACCGTTATATAACATTGCAAGACAAGTTTATGTTCCTTTAAGCTGCAACTTTTAAAAAAATCATGGTTATAGCTTCCAATAAAAAATTATAACAATTGAAAATCAACGATATATGTATATGAAAACAGAAGCCGTTTTTATGATGAACGGTTAGCTTTTGTTTTGCTTTCGATCAATAAATATGTTTTATCGTCAAACAGTGTAGAAAAGAATACGTTACGATTATTTAATATTTCTATTCATGTAAATAATCCAACCACCAATTATTTGCAGCAATAGGAGGCTATATGCTTGTTAAGGGTACTGAAAATATTTTGTTGGTATTAAGCTTTGTCTTTTTTGCTGCTGGTGGTTAAAATTAACACGGGAAGTAAAATCAGGTTAGTGAGTGTACCTACCACCAAAGTAAGTGAAGTAAGCCAGCCAAGTGCCTTGGTACCACCAAAATCGCTGTAACAAAAAATGACAAAGCCGGCAATCAATACCAGCGATGTATAAATGATGCTGATACCCGTATGGCGGATGGTTTGTACCAGTGTAGGAGTTACTTTATGGTGGTAATGGGGCAGCTCCTGCTTATAATTAATAAGAAAACGGATGGTAACATCTATGGCGATACCTAAGGCAACGCTAAACACCAGCACAGTAGAGGGTTTTAACGCAATACCTGCCCAACCCATTACACCCGCCGTAACAATTAAAGGAATCAGGTTGGGTATAAGCGAACAAACCAGTATGCGGAAAGAACGGAACAGATACAACATGCACAAAGTAATCAGCAGAAATGCCCAGAATATACTTTCTTTTAATCCTTTAATGATAAAACTGGAACCTTCCAGAAAACTGATGCTGCTGCCGGTGAAGGTTACATGATAGGTTGCCGTATCAAATATTTCGTTGGCTTTTTGTTGAAAATCATTCAGCAAAATGGGTAGCTGTACGCTGCCAATATCTTTCATGTTAACACTGATACGGGCCATTTGCTGTGTGCTATCCATAAAATTACTGAGCAGTTTGTTGAGTCCTTTTTTGGTTGCCGCACTACTACTATCGTTTGATGCCTGTAAATACGGAGCCATAAATACAAGGTCAGCTTCGTAAGGAACCGTATAACTCATACTATCCCCATCAAAATAAGCCTGCTTGGCAAACTTCAATCCTTCTACAAAAGAAAGTGGGCGTGCCGTTGCAGGATTGGCATCGATATATGCCGACAGCTCTTCAATTTTTGAAATGGGTTTACTTCTCAGAATACCTTTCTTCTTTTTGGTATCCACCACAATTTCCAATGGCATTACGCCACCAAAATTCTTTTCAAACCATTTGAGGTCGGTATACACTTTATCGTTCTTAGGCAGATCATCTACAATAAATCCTTCGCTTTTTATTCGAAGCATCCCCACAATAGCAAACACGGTAATTACTGCAGTAATACCATACACCCAACGAGAATGGTGAAAGGCCCATTTTTCAATTCGCACCAATATTTTTTCCAGAAAAGCATTGTCTAAATAACGGGTATGTTTTGCTTTGGGAGGAGGCAGGTAACTAAGTACGGCCGGAATAAACACCAGCGAAATCAGAAACAGCACCATGATATTGATGCCCGCTACTGCACCAAATTCTTTCAGCAAATCGCTGTGTGTGAGTGCAAACACGGCAAATCCAATGGCGGCGGCAATATTACAAAACAGGGTAACAATACCCATGCGGCCCACCATAGTGATCAATGCTTTGTCTTTATCATTCACTTCACGATATGCGGTATGGTATTTATTCAAAAAATAAATACAATTGGGTATGCCTATCACCACAACCAATGGCGGTATGAGTGCGGTAAGCAGGGTGATTTTATATCCCATCAATACAATGGTACCCAGGCTCCATACAACGCCCATACTTACCACCAGTAAGCTCATGATAGTGGCACTTACAGAACGGAAGAAAAGCAGGAGTGTTACCACCAGTAAAACCATTGAGCCAATTAAAAACCAACTCATCTCATTTTTAATGCGGTTGCCAATGGTGGTTCTGATAAAAGGCAAGCCACTGCTGTACACAGTGGTATTGGTTTTTTTTTCAAAGAGTTGCACCTGTTGCAAGATATCATCAATAAGGCGCGAACGGCTTTTGCTGTTGATGGTGTCTTTGTTAACACTTACCCCCATCAGGTAGCTATGTGTATCCGCATTGTATAAGAGGTTACGATAGAAAGGAAGGTTTTCGAAAACCGCTTTTTCGCTATCGAGTAAAGATTGTGTGGTATAGGGATAGTGAAATATTTTTTCCGGCACCAGTCTGTGCGCAGCACTATCATTTTTAAGTGTCACTACTTCCGGCACACTCAGGATCTCTGTAACACCGGGAATTTTTTTCAGTTGTTGATGAAGCTGCCCTACTTCATTAAAAAATGACATTTTGTAAAACGCCTCAGAATGGATACCAATGACCATGGTGTTGCCATCTCCGCCAAATTTTTTCAGAAATGCCTGGTAATCGCGGTATTTGGGATTATCGGTAGGAAGTGCCCGTGTAAAATCATAGCTCTGTTCTACTTTGGATGCCTGCCAACCCATGAAACCCGTTGCTGCAATGAGAAGTACTAATAATAATAAGCGTTGTTGTAGAATGAATTTACCTGCCTTATACCACATGAGCGACAATTGATCGGTTTTATACTACAAAGAAAACAATAAAAATCCACAAGAAAATACAGTTGATTAAACGGGATAAAAAGTGGTTTACACGGAGTTTTGCAGTGTGTGATACTTAACGCTTAATTAACACTTAATTTCAAGTATCCAATATCAGTGAATGCGTTTCAACGAACGTATTCCTGTATTATATCCAATATCCATGAAAAAGAACAGGTATACATATCTGTTAACACTGCTTATTAGCATATGCCCCTATGCATACACAATTGCACAGGGAGTTTGCAGCAGCAGTGCATTAACACCGGTGTTCAGCCAAACCTTTGGTACCAGTATAGCCTCTTCTACCAAAACAACCGTACCCTCCGGATTTATTACCAACTATACCTTTAATGGCAGCACTGCATTAAGTGATGGTCAGTACATGGTTACCCCGCTTGTAGAAAATTCACAAAAAAATGATTGGGCAAAAGGGAAAGACCATACCGGTAATACCAACGGGAATATGTTTTTGGTAAATGCCGGTACCGGTGCTTCACTTTTCTTTTACCAGCAGGTTGATAATCTTTGTCCGGGTTCCGTTTATAGTTTTTCTGCCTGGCTGGCCAATGTAAATACGATCTCCAATACAAAATCGATTTGTGGCTCAGGACTTGTTTGGCCTAAAGTTACTTTCAATATTAAAAATACTTCGGGTGTTATTCTGCAGAGTTTTACAACCGATACATTACCCTTAACTACTGACCGTATTGTAGCACCCAACTGGCAGCAATATGGTTTTCAGTTCAGCCTTCCCTCGGGAACTACTTCATTGATTTTGGAAATGCGAGATTATTATGGTGGCCTTCCACAGTGTGGTAATGATCTGGCTATTGATGATATTGTTTTTTCTGCCTGTACACCTACTGCTACGGCAGCAATCAGTACTGCATCAACCCTTTGTGCCGGCGCCGCTACCAGTATTGATTGTTCGCTGATCAACAGTCCGTTCAGCACCCCTGCTTATCAATGGCAAAAGAGTACCAACAGTGGCGTAAGCTGGAGTAATATCGGTACACCCGGCACAACGGCTACCAGTTACGTTTTTAATAGTGTGGTTGTTGCGGATGGAGCCATGTACCGGGTGTTGGTAGGTCCTGATGTGGCCAGTCTTTCCAGTGCAAGCTGTATTACGGCATCCAACGCAGTTACATTAACGGTTAACCCAACACCATTGGTTAGTGTAAGCAGTGCCAGTCCCATTTGTTCGGGAAATACATTGTCACTTGTTTCCACAGTTTCAGGAGGCACTTCACCCTATACGTATGCGTGGACAGGCCCCAATAGTTTTGCATCCGCTACCGCTAATCCAAGCATACCCAATGCAGGCACAGCGGCATCAGGTAATTATTCTTTAACCATCACAGATAATAAAAATTGTACAGCAACAGATACAAAGGCGGTTGTTGTAAATGCCACACCTGTGGTTGCACCCATCACAGGTAATGCAGGTGCTTGTGCGGGAACCAGCTTCGCATTGGCCAATACAACAGCAGGTGGTGTGTGGAGCAGCAACAATACTGCGGTAGCAACCGTAAGCAATACAGGAATTGTAAGCATGATAGCTGCGGGAACCAGTTTGGTTTCTTATACCGTAACCAGCACAGGCTGCACTGCCAGTTCTTCCTTTACCGTTACCGGGGCCAGTGTGCAGTTACATCCTGATGTAATTGAGTGCAATAACGGAATCTCGCATTTTGATGCAACGGATAGTTATTATGGTGTTACCTATAGTAACACCAACGTGGGTAATGTATATGCCTGGACAATTACCGGTGGCCCATTTTCTTTTCAGGGATCAGCCACCCCGGCCTCCAGGTATCCGAACGTACAATTACAAACCGGTTACTCCTATCAAACGATCATACAGTTTACCACCAATGGCATTACCTGCAGCGATACACAAATGGTTTATAAAAATGTAGTAGCAGCAGATACCATAGTGGGATCGCATGATACAACCGTATGTTTCAATACATCGCCCGTGAGTCTTTCCGGAAAAGCATCTCCTGTAACAAATAATTTTTTGTGGACAACCACTGGTAGTGGAACTTTTTCAAATCCCAACTCATTAACAACAACGTTTACACCAAGTGCGGCAGATAAAGCAGCCGGTTCGATAAAAATTTATTTATCGGGCTCTTCTACCTTAAATGCAACCGGTAATTGCGGAAACAGCACCAGTATTGATTCCATGATACTAAGGATTTACCCGGATAATGTAGGCACAAACAGTTCGTTACTGATATGTTCTAATCAGGCATTGAATTTTACACCGTCGGCAGCCATACCGGGGAGTACCTATTCATGGATATCATCCGTTACGTCCGGTTCTATAACTGGTAATTCTCCCAGTGGTACCGGTAATATTATTGACTCACTGGTAAATCTTTCCAACAGTAACAATGCTGTGGTAGTATACACTATAACACCTTATGCTTTTACGCCATCGAATATTGGTTGTAACGGTACGCCCTTTACCTACACCGTAACTGCCAAACCCAAGCCTTCTGCCAATATCAATAATGCTACTGCTTCTATTTGTACAGGTAGCAGCACCAATATTCAGTTTACCAGTTCCATTCCGGGTTCTATGTATACATGGGTTTCTTCTGTTATTTCAGGAACTGTTACAGGTAACAGTTCGAATGCTGTTGCATCTGCAACCAATACAATTACGGATATATTAACAAACCCATCTAACACAAATGCCATTGTTAGATATAGAATTACAACCACATCGCCTGCAGGATGCAGTAACGTAGATTCAACAGATGTTTTGGTGTATGGTGCATCCGGTTTAGCAAATGCGGGAACGGATCAGGTATTGTGTAATGTAAGTGCCGCTTTACTTGCCGCCGGCAATCCTTCATTGGGCAGCGGAACCTGGTCTCAGATATCCGGCCCCGGTTCTGTGATTTTTGGATCGCAGTCGTCTCCCTCGAGTACGGTGAGCGGGTTAAGCAATGGAACTTATCAGTTGCAATGGTCAGTAACTAATGGTAGTTGCAGTGCTTCGAGAGATACCGTGCTAATTATAAATGCCGCACCCTCTGTTGGTGGAACCGTTGTAACGGATACTATTGTATGCCAGGGAAATAATACTGGTACACTTACTGTAAGTGGTTATACCGGTACCATAATTCGCTGGGAGTCTTCTGCCGATAATGGCAGTACATGGAATTCCATTACCAACACTACCCCAACACTTACCTATACCAACATCAACGCAGTAACACAATACAGAGCTGTTGTGCAAAGCGGAACCTGTAGTTTTGCCAATAGCAGTGTGGCAACCATTTCTGTAAATCCCACTTCTGTAGCAGGAACCGTTTCAGGTAATGCAACGGTTTGTGCTGCAAGTAATAGTGGCACACTTACTATTGCAGGATTTACAGGTAGTATTGTAAGATGGGAGGTTTCAACTGATAATGGTACGAGTTGGAACAGCATAGCGAATACAACTGCCAGTTATGATTACACCAACCTCACTACTACTTCTCTGTTCAGGGCATTTGTACAAAGTGGAAGTTGTGGTGGTGCGTATACCAATGCAGTAACCATCACCGTTACCCCACAAACCATTCCCGGTACACTCTCTGCCAGCGCTACTGTTTGTGCAACTGCCAACAGTGGTACCCTCTCTTTAATAGGTGTTACAGGTACTATTCTTAACTGGCAATCTTCCACTGATAACGGTACCACATGGAATAACATTCTTAATACCACCAACACAATAAACTTTAATAATCTTTCTGCCACCACACTCTTCAGGGCTTCTGCGCAAAGTGGTGTGTGCCCCGCACTATTCTCAAATAATATTACCATTACTGTTCTGCAACCTGTTACCGTTGCCAATGCAGGAACTGATCTGGCTTTGTGTAATGTAACTTCTGCATCTCTTAGCGGGAACACACCAACTTCCGGAACAGGTACCTGGGCTTTTGTTGCAGGACCTTCTGCTGTTTCTTTTGTAAATGCAAATGATCCTGCTTCTGTGGTGAACGGATTAACCACGGGTACTTATCAAATTGAATGGAGCATTACTAATGGACAATGTGCTCCTTCAAAAGATACTCTTCAAATTATCATCAACCCACAAACCATTCCCGGTACACTCTCTGCCAGTGCTACCGTTTGTGCAACAGCCAACAGTGGTACCCTTTCTTTAACAGGTGTTACAGGTACTATTCTTAACTGGCAATCTTCCACTGATAATGGTACCACATGGAATACCATTCTTAATACCACCAACACACTAAGTTTTTCTAATCTTTCTGCTACCACACTCTTCAGGGCTTCTGCGCAAAGTGGTGTGTGCCCCGCACTATTCTCAAACAATATTACCATTACTGTTCTGCAACCTGTTACCGTTGCCAATGCAGGAGCTGATCAGGCTTTGTGTAATGTAACTTCTGCATCTCTTAACGGTAATACACCCGCTTCAGGTTCAGGTACCTGGTCTTTCGTTGCAGGGCCCTCTGCTGTTTC
>CALSAD010000022.1:0-29628 GCA_943372845.1 Chitinophaga pinensis
ATCATTTTTTTGTTGCATGGCTTGATGGAAGAAATACCGCTTCTGAAACAACAGGCGATCATAGTGGCGGACATCATGGACAAATGACCCTGAGAGCTGCTATGATTGATAAATCAGGCACTAAGTCTGCAGAATGGGAACTGGATAACAGGGTATGTGATTGTTGCCAAACCACTGCCGCCATTACTTCTAATGGCCCTGTTGTTATTTACCGCGACCGTTCAGAAACAGAAATCAGGGATATTGCAATGGTTAGATTGGTTAACGGAAAATGGACTGAGCCCAAAAAAATATTCCCTGACAACTGGAAGATCGGTGGTTGCCCTGTGAATGGGCCAAGAGTTGATGCAAGAGGTAACCATCTGGCCGTTGCGAGATTCTCATCACCTGATCAGAACGCCCAGGTAAGTGTTGCTTTTTCACACGATGGCGGTGCCAGTTTTGGCTCTCCTATCCGTGTTGATGAAGGACAGGCGATTGGCAGGGTGGATGTAATTTTATTAGATGATAACACTGCTATGGTGAGTTGGATGGAAGGTGCATCTATAAAAGCTGCTAAAATTCATTCAGATGCAACAAAAGAACCTTCCATTACCATTGCTTCTTCCTCAACATCAAGATCGAGTGGTTTTCCGCAAATGACAAAGTCTGGCAACAGAATTATTTTTGCATGGACGAATGATCAGTTAAAAAAAATACAGCTGGCTAGTCTTACTTTATAACCTTGTTAATCCAATACCTCATAAATATTCATGGCATGTTGCTTATTCTTCAAACTCACTTCTCCTACAGGGCGGCAATTGAACGACTCTTTTACCTGCTGGTAGGCCGCCTCTGAGATCACTATCTGACCCGCTTTTGCGGCAGACTGCAAGCGGGCTGCGGTATTTACCACATCACCAATCACGGTATAATCCAACCGGCGCAGACTGGCAGATCCGATATTACCCGAAATCAGTTCACCACTATTGATGCCAATGGACACTTCGGGACGAAAGCCGATTTCCTTTTCATCCGCTGCCAATGATTGGATCTGTGTGCGAACAGAGAGACAGGCATCGATTGCCCGGTCTAACTGGTAATCGCCGCGGAATACCGCCATGATGGCATCACCAATGAATTTATCAACATGCCCTTTTTGTGCAAGGATCTCTTTCACCATTACATCAAAATATTTGTTGAGCATGTGTACTACGGTATCGGCAGGTGCCTGTTCCGTAATGGCGGTAAAGCCACAGATATCAATAAATACCACCGTTGCGTTTAAAGTTTCATTAGCCATCAGCGAATCTTCGAATTGCTGACTGCCCATAAATTTTAAAACGGAATCATCCACATACATCCGCAGAATATTATTTTCTTTGATGGCCTGCAAAGTATCGTTGATCTGGTTCACATGCCTAATGGTTTTTTCAATGGTTAGTTCCAGATCTTCAAAATTAACCGGCTTGCATACAAAATCAAATGCGCCGCGGTTCATGGCAGAGCGGATATTATCCATATCGCCATAGGCGGATACCATTACTGTTTTAAGCAGTGGGTTACTATCATTCAGTTTGCCTAATAAAGTAAGTCCATCCATTTCCGGCATATTGATATCGCTCAGTACAATCGATATGTCCGGATGTTCCTCTAATTTAAGGATGGCATCATTACCATTGATGGCAAAAACAAATTCATATTTTTGTTCGCGAATCTGCTTTCGAAATTTTTGTTTGATGAGTGTTTCCAGATCCACTTCATCATCTGCCACTAAAATTTTTGCTATGGTGCTCATATTTTAAGCTTTTCTTTTAACAAGGAGAAATCAACAGGTTTGGTCAAAAAATCATCCGCACCTAATTGCATCGCCTGGTCGTAATTTTCCTGATCACCATAAGCTGTAATCATCATAACAATGGGGGGAGGTGTATGGTACTTTTGTTTGATCTGGCCTAACAAATCAAGTCCACTCATGCCCGGCATATTGATATCTGACAAAATCAATACCGCTTCGTGGTAATTGTTATTCAAATACTCGAGTGCCTGTTCGCCGGAAATAGCAAAGGCAAAATCCACCAATCCTTCACGGATCTCTTTGCGAAACCGTTGCTGAAACAGTGTTTGCATATCCGCTTCATCATCAACCACAAGAATTTTCATGCGCGTTAGTAGGTTTAAGTGAAAATAAGAAGTTATAGGGGTAAAACAATTGTAAATTCTGTGTATTCGCCTGATTGTGAATTTACTGTTAGTTCTCCCTGGTGCCCTTTGGTAACAATGTCATAACTCATGGATAGGCCAAGCCCTGTACCCTGCCCGGTTGGTTTGGTGGTAAAAAATGGCTGGAAGATCTTTTCCTTGATAGCAGGTGGTATTCCCATGCCATTATCTTTTACGATAATCAACAGTTTACCGGCTTTTTGTTGGGTACTTACCGTTACCAATGGCTCATATGCTTCAACAGACTGCTTCTTTTTTTCTGTAACCGCATAAAAAGCATTTGTGATCAGGTTCAACACCACCCTGCCCAAATCCTGCGGAATCACATTCACCATACCCAATGCAGGATCAAAGTTGGTTTGCATGGAAGCGTTGAACGATTTATCCTTAGCCCTCAAACCATGATACGCCAAACGGAGGTATTCATCACACAGGGCGTTGATATCGGTAGGCTCTTTCACACCATCGCTGCTACGGCTGTGTTGCAGCATGCCTTTTACAATGGCATCGGCGCGTTTACCGTGGTGATTGATCTTTTGTTCATTACTGATCACATCATCTGCAATAGATTTTGCTTCATCAATATTTCCTTTATTGAGTTCTTCTTTCATTTCAGAAAGCAACTCGGTATTTACTTCTGAAAAATTATTGACGAAGTTTAAGGGGTTTTGAATTTCGTGGGCGATGCCTGCAGTGAGTTCTCCGAGGCTGGCCATTTTTTCGGATTGGATTAGTTGGGATTGGGTGGATTTTAAATTAGTAAGTGCTGTTTCTAACACTTTATTTGCTTTTTGTTTTTGACGATTATTCCTGTAAAGTAATATTAGGATGACAAGAAATAGCGAAAGCCCGGCCAATAGCCCATAAGTTCTTACGTTGCTTTGATAAACTACTTTTTCTTTTTCCAGCTCCTGCAACCTAATCTTTTCACTAAAATTTAGGCTCTGAAATTCAGAAAGGCTTTGCAGTCGCTTTGTGTATAAGCTGTCTTTTATTATTAAAGCAAGTTTCTGGTATTTGTAAGCACTGTCAAATTCTTTTCTCAAATCGTAGGCCAGGTACAAGTTTTCATACCCCGTTCCATAATTAATCTCACTGCCAATCGATGCTCCCAAACTACTTAGTCCGTCAATTGTTTTTTTGGCATACCAGAGACTTGAATCTAAATTTTTTTCCTGTAGATATGTTTTAGTGAGACTAAAATAAGCCTGTATTACTATAGTAAAATTATTCTGTTCCTTCCCAGAAACTATAGCGTTATGAAAATATTGCTTTGCAATCGCAATGTCTCCTTTCCTAAAATAAATAGTACCCATCCTATGGTATGCATTGCCTAAGTATTTCTTATACCCAGATTCGTTAGCGATTTTTTCTGCTATTTGCTCAAAAATCAGTGCAGAATCTAGTTGGTCATTTTTTAGGTACATCTGACCCAAATTACTATATATCACAGACAGAAAAGCTTTATTATCAATTCCCTCTGCCAGTTTTTTTGCTTCAAAATACTCATGTATGCACTGCTCGGTATTATCTGTATACTTCATCAGATGACCGAAGTTTGCACGAGTGGCAGCAAGAATTCTCAATCGCGTTTTCAGGGGTGTAGTATTTGAAGGAAGCCACTTAATTGTTTTTTCGGTTATGGGGTCTTCTTCAATTTTAATTGCCGCTAAGAAAATTTTTAACGCTTCGCCAAACCTACCTAAATGCGTTAATTGATATGCTTTGATATTTAGTCCGAAACATTCAAGTAATGGGCTGTTATTCTTTCTAGCCAGTACTATTTGCTGTTCAGCATAATACAAGGCAGAGTCACGATTGATTTCCTGGAAATAAGTATAAAATGCGTTGAGCATCTGATACTTAGTTGAATCGTCTTCTACTTTAAAAAATGCCTCATGAAGGCTATCTATAACCTTTTGTTGGGCTTTACCTCTAACAGAAAGTTGCATTAATAATAGAAATATCAGAAAGTACCTTACATGCATATCTTAAGAAATTGACAGTTGAAAAATAAATTCTGAACCTTCTCCTTCCTTAGTCTTTACCTGTAGATCCCCTCCATGCGCCTCCACAATATCATAACTCAAACTCAATCCCAATCCCGTTCCCTGCCCTGTGGGTTTGGTGGTGAAGAAGGGGTGAAAGATCATATTCACTATAATTTTAATTGTAGAGCCATCGGCTCGGTTTATTTTGTAACAACGGATTTCAATCCGTTGAATCTGCAATCCCAAAAATAGAAAGTGCCGTAGGCACGATACATTTTTAAAGCATTTGATTAAAAAATATACCGGCCGAACCTACGGTTCTTCTTGCTACTATTCCTTTCCAGTCAACGGATTGAAATCCGTTGTTACAATATTTGTCGAGGCTACGCCTCTTCATTTCCTTACTATTAAACAGGAAGTAAAATAACAAATGTTGTTCCTTCGCCTTCCTTTGTTTCTACTTTTAATTCTCCCCCATGCGCTTTCACAATATCATAACTCAAACTCAATCCCAATCCCGTTCCCTGGCCAGTGGGTTTGGTGGTGAAAAAGGGTTGGAAGATTTTGTCTAATACTTTTGCAGAAATCCCGTTCCCATTATCTTTCACGCAAATCTCAATTTTCCCGTTGGCTTTCCTGGTGCTTACGGATACAGTGGGTTCATAATCATCTCCTACCTGTTTTTTCTTTTCATCTACCACATAAAATGCATTGGTAATTAAATTAAGGATTACCCTGCCAATATCCTGTGGAATTACATTAATCATCCCAATCGACGCATCAAAATCTGTGATTAGAGTTGCATTGAATGATTTATCTTTGGCACGCAATCCATGATAAGCCAAGCGTAAATACTCATCACACAATGCATTCATATCCGTAGGTTCTTTTACACCATTGCTGCTACGGCTATGTTGCAACATGCCTTTTACAATGGCGTCTGCCCGTTTACCGTGGTGATTGATTTTTTCTTCGTTACTGATCACATCGTTAATCAGCTCATTTTCCAAAGCTTCCTCGCGTTCAGCGTTTGGCTTTAAGCGTTCAGCTTTGAGCTCTTCCAATAATTCTTTATTTACTTCGGAGAAATTATTCACGAAGTTTAACGGGTTTTGAATTTCGTGGGCGATACCCGCTGTGAGTTCTCCCAGACTGGCCATTTTTTCTGACTGTATTAATTGGCCTTGTGTGGCTTTCAGGTTGTCTAATGTTATTTTTAAGGTTTTATTCGTTTTTTGTTTCAATTGATTATTTCGATATAAAATAGCTGCAACAATTAAGAAAACACCCAAGGATGCGAGAAGTAAATTCTGTTTTCTTCTATTTTCTACCGCCACTCTATTGGCATCCACCTCACGCTGGTGTTCCTGTTCATCCAAAACGATTCTTTGCAATTGCTGAAATCTTTTGGATCCTATTAAACTGTCTTTTTCTACATTCGCTCTGGTCAAATACTTAAAAGCACTATCGAATTGATGGGTATTTTTATACATATCACTTAAAAAAATCGAAGCATCATATATCCCTTTTCTAAAAGAAACCTCCTCGCCTAAGTGCAAGGCACGATAAGCATAAAGCAAGCTGGAATCAGGATATTTCATTTGTTTGTAGAGTTCTGCTATGAAGAGATTACTTATAGAAAGTCCTCTTACATCATTATCAATACCCGCTTCAACAATTCCTTTTTGGTAATACTTCAAAGCCTCTAAATTATCTCCTTTCAATTTGTATGCTGTGCCCATCCGGTACATAATCTCCGGCCTGGTGAATCTATCCCGATCATTGGTTTTTAAAAGCGTATTGTAAACCATCTGCTGGTAATACAAAGCTGAGTCTGGTTTCCGCATAAGTGCATGTACATTGCCAATATTAGAAATCTCATTATAAAACATTCCCGTATCATTTATTTTCTGAAACAGGTCTTTAGAAGAGAAATAATATTGATTAGCCTTTCCATAATCTGCTAATTCCATATAAATGTTTCCAATTCCATTGAGTGCATAAGCTATAACAGAACTGTCCTTTATTTTTTCACCAATCTTCAATGATTCATATTGAAATTGCAATGACTCGGGCAGTTTGCCTGCCTCTAAAAAAGTAGATCCTTTCAAAGATAGTATTTGCGCTTTTGCCGCTTGAAAATCCATTTTGTCAGCAATTGCTATTGCTTTATCTGTATACAATAAAGAAGAATCAATATTTGAAAATCGGTACCCACTTGCTAATTGATAAGAAATATACAACTTGCCTGAATCCTTTTTTGCAGTTATTAACAGACCTTTCAACTGCCTGATTTGTTCCAACGAAAATTGTCCAAAACAAGCACAGGAAATTCCTCCGCAAATCAGCATCAGTAGTATTTTTTTATACACGCTCAATAATTTAAATAGGTAATATAATGGTAAAACTACTGCCCTGTTTCTCAATACTCTTTGTTTGCGCAACTGATACAGATTCATCAGTTGTATGCGTTTCTACTGTCAACTCCCCACCATGGGCTTTCACAATATCATAACTCAAACTCAATCCTAACCCCGTTCCCTGTCCTGTAGGTTTGGTGGTGAAGAAGGGCTGAAAGATCTTGTCCAATATTTTAGGAGGAATCCCATTGCCATTATCTTTTACACTGATCTCAATTTTACCATTGGCTTTTTTTGTACTTACTGTTACAGTAGGTTCATAGTTAGCTCCGGTTTGCTTTTTCTTTTCATCCACTACATAAAACGCGTTGGTGATCAGGTTGAGAATAACCCTGCCCATATCCTGCGGAATGACAGTAATCATACCTATTGATGTATCATAATCCGTAATCATCGAAACATTGAAGGATTTGTCTTTGGCCCGTAACCCATGATAGGCCAATCGCAAATATTCATCTGCCAATGCATTGATATCTGTTGGCTCTTTTATGCCACTGTTCCGTCTGCTATGTTGCAGCATACCTTTCACGATGGCATCGGCGCGTTTGCCGTGGTAGTTGATCTTTTCCTCATTATCACTCACATCTTTTGCGATGGCTTTCACATCTTCATAATTGCCCTTATCAATTTCTTCGTTCAATTCAGCCAATAATTCTTTGTTTACTTCAGAAAAATTATTGACGAAATTCAAAGGGTTTTGTATTTCGTGGGCAATACCGGCAGTGAGTTCGCCAAGAGATGCCATTTTTTCAGATTGAATCAACTGCGATTGGGTAGATTTGAGTTGTTCTAACGTACTTTCTACTTTATCTTTCTGTTCTTTCAAAATTAAATTTAAACTTTGCTTTTGACGGTTGTTGCGGTACAGAAGCAAACCTACGATAGAGAGAACCGTAATTCCGGCAAGCATTCCATATGTTCTGATTTTTGATTTTGTTTCAATTCTATTTTTTTCTAACTCCTGCAAACGAAGCTCTTCATCAAACCCAACATTCTGTAGTTGTTTAATTTTTGTAAGGCTCAATAATGAATCTTTTGTATCCGTAACAAGTTGGAGGAACAAAAGTGCACTATCTGATTGTTTTTGACTTTTATAAATAGTTACTAAAGCACTATAAGCAAAAATGATACCACTTACATTACGAATATTTTTGTTAATACCTAAACCTGATTTGGCATAATAAAGTGCCGAATCATTTTTCCCAATAGTATTATAATAGTTAGCTAAAGCAATATGTACTTCGCCTAATCCAGATAAATTATTTGTTTCTATGTTAGATTGTGAAGCAATTAAATAATTTTCCAATGCCAACTTCGGTAATCGTTGTTTCAAATAAATATTACCGATGCGTAAAAAAGAGCCCCCCTCATATTTATAATACCGTACCTCTTTACTATAATTGATTGATCTTTTATAAGCAGCTAATGCCAAATCCCATTTGCCCTGCCTAAAGTATATTTCACCCAAACCTCTAGTTGCTTGTGAAAGAATTGTATTATCATTAATACTTTGAGCAACTTGTATAGAATTTTGAACTGATTTGAGCTGCTTGTCATAGTTTTCTGTAATACTATATAGACCAGAAACATCACTTTGAATTGTAGCAAGCATACTCAAACGGGCAAATTGGGGCAATTTACCATTCGTAAACTTTTCGATATTCCAAATATTTTTTTCGCAATCAGTATTTTTAGCTATTTCAAGTGCTGCATTAAAAGATTTTAATGACCGGGCATAGTCGCCCAGATTTCTTGTTGTAAGCCCCATCAGATCATAGGCATCTGCTTCCCATAACTTTAAATTCAATTTCTTTGCTAGTGGTAAATCCTTTTCTATAAAAAACAAAGCACTATCAGATTTAATATCTAGATAAAAAAGAGATAACTCCCTGTAGGCTAACATTCGAAGTGTATCATTAATTTCTTTTCTCAACTCGATGCCTAAACTATCCGCTTGCTTTTTTGTGGGCTCAAGATATAATGGATTCACCTGTGAAATAGAAAAGAGAGGCGAGAGAAGACAGAAAAATATATTTAAATATTTCATTTCGTATAATTTTATTGGAGAGATAATTGAATAGTAAATTCACTTCCTTCACCCTCTATAGTCTCCACCTTCAACTCTCCTCCATGCGCTTTCACAATATCATAGCTCAAACTCAACCCTAATCCTGTTCCCTGCCCTGTGGGTTTGGTAGTGAAGAAAGGTTGGAAGATTTTGTCTAATACTCTGGGAGGAATTCCATTGCCATTATCTTTCACACTGATCTCAATTTTCCCATTAACTTTTTTAGTGCTTACTGACACAGTAGGTTCATACTCTCCTACTATCTGTTTTTTCTTTTCATCAACCACATAGAACGCGTTGGTAATTAAATTCAAGATCACTCTGCCCATTTCCTGCGGAATCATATCAATCATACCAATTGAATCATCAAAATCCGTGATTAGAGTTGCATTGAAGGATTTGTCTTTTGCCCGCAATCCATGATAGGCTAATCGCAGATATTCATCTGCCAATGCATTGATATCAGTGGGCTCTTTTATACCACTGCTACTTCGGCTGTGTTGTAGCATCCCTTTTACAATGGCATCTGCGCGTTTACCGTGGTGGTTAATTTTTTCTTCATTACTGATCACATCATTGATTAACTCATTCTCCAAAGCTTCCTGGCGTTCGGCGTTTGGCTTTAAGCGTTCCGCCTTCAGCTCTTCTAATAATTCTTTATTTACTTCCGAAAAATTATTGACAAAGTTCAATGGGTTTTGAATTTCGTGGGCAATACCTGCAGTCAGCTCTCCCAATGATGCCATTTTCTCCGATTCGATCAATTGCTTTTGAGTAGCTTTCATCGTTAACATGCTCTGTTCCAGTTCCTTCGTGCGGCTAATCACTTTGTCTTCCAGCTCTGCATTCTTTTCTGCAATCAGTATATTCTTCTCTATCTCTTTTTCCTTGGCAATTCTTTCTTTGGCATACGCTTCATCTGCCAAATCTTTCAGCAGTTTGCTGTATCGCCTGAATAATAATGACGAGAAGATAATGATCAGCCAGAGTAAACCCAATAGCGTTACCAGTGAGTTTCTTTCCATTATCCAGTTTAGCCATGAAGGAAGCGTGGTATTTGTATGGAAAAGGAGATCCTTAATCGAATAAAACAGGCCGATGGTATAGACCGGACCCCATATAATAAAAATAGGAACAGCAGCAACAATAATGGTATTGACCTGCCTGTTTTTTTTACGTATAAACAGGAGTAAAGTGATAAAAACAAAATTCATAAACAGGTAAGGAATGGAGCCTAAGGAATACGAAATCAGCTGGTATTTCTCCAAGGGCTGGTCCATCACAACATAAGTACTAAACCAAGGAACCAGTGCGAGAATATTGACCCATTTCAGTACTTTATCCCAACGGGGGAAATACTGCTTTGTTCTGAAAAAGGAACGGATAAATTGCATGAGAAAGAAAAACCAGGCCGCAAAGGCAATGTTAGATATACAATTATTCACCAACGGGTATTCTCTAAGCAGTCCATACCTTAATAAACCATTGATATAAGTAGCACCAACTGATATGATGAAGAGTGCATAATAGAGATATTCAATTTCTTTGATTACCCGGTAAAACATGATATTAATCAGACAAGTAATCAGGCACAAGCCAAATATGAAAGCCCCAATCAATGCTTCGTTAAAAAAACTGTCGTTTTCAATATATCTATTTTTGATAAGTGTCTCAGTGAAATCAAGGTGAGCACTTGATTGATCCTTTACCCGCCAAGTATAATTTCTTCTTTCATAAATGACCATTTCTTTGCCAGCTTCAATACGAATGGGCATATGCCCAATCCGTTTTAATCCATCCCGCTCACTGTAAGGAACCCGCCACCCGTTTTTTTCATGTTTCCATTTACCGGCACTATCTAAATAGTACTGGTCATTGAATTCTGCATCACCAGAAACACACACGCTAACCATGTGCGAAAGGGTATTTTTAAGACGGTATTTATACCAAATGGTATGGATGGAATAATCCATTGCTTTTGCTGAATCGTGCTGGTAAAACCGATCACGGAATGCTGGTGAATGTACCTGTTCAATGGATAGCTTACCTTCCTTATCGCCCAGTATGCGCCAATAATTGGGCTTAAGCGTTATGTCAGTAGCCGTATCGGCGATAATCAAATACATATCCGGTTCCGATGGATTGGCCATAGCCTGCTTTGATGAAACGCTGTCTGCTTTTTTATTTTGCGCCATTACAAAAGCAGGTAGGCAAAGCAGGAGAATTATCTTGATGATTTTCATGGTAACAATCAAATTTATACCGGCAGTTGAATAATAAATAGAGATCCTTCTTTTTCGTTTGTTTCCACCTTCAATTCTCCTCCATGCGCCTTTACAATATCATAACTTAACCTCAATCCCAATCCGGTTCCCTGGCTGGTAGTTTTGGTGGTAAAGAAGGGTTGAAAGATTATATTCATTCTAATTTAATTGTAGAGCCATAGGCTCGGTTTATTCTGTAACAACGGATTTCAATCCGTTGAATCTGCAAACCCAAAAAATAGAAAGTGCCGTAGGCACGATACATTTTTATACGAGATCCTTGAAAATATATTTCTCATCATACTCAATGTTAAATGCTCTTAACAATGCTATGTATTCATCTCTAAAAGTCTGATTTTTATGATGCTCCGCCTGATTTTGTATGTATTTAGATACAGAATCAATAGAAGACTGGTTATAAGAAAACACCCCATATCCTTCCTGCCATTCAAACCGTTGTTTGGTTAAATGATTTTCATTGATATATTTCGAAGATTTTGCTTTTACAGTTTTCATTAATTCTGATACTGAAACAACTGGCTTTAGTCCAAAGAAACAATGTACATGATCTTCTACACCATTTACAATGATTGTTTTGCAATTCGATTCGTTTATCAGGTTTCCAATTACACCATATAGCACACTACCCCAATCTTTATTAATTATAGTATTTCGATATTTAACGGCAAAAACAGTTTGCAGGTATATTTGGTGATATGTGTTTGCCATATTTCGAATAATATTTGATCAAAAATTATATTGACCGAACCTACGGTTCTTTATCTATTTTATCATTGCCTTCTCAACGGATTGAAATCCGTTGTTACAATATTTATCGAGGCTACGCCTCTTTACTCCCTCTTACAGTTACGCTGGGAGTAATATAATAAAAGTGGTTCCTTCTGTTTCTTTTGTTTCCACTTTTAACTCTCCTCCATGCGCTTTCACAATATCATAACTTAAACTCAATCCCAATCCGGTTCCCTGACCAGTGGGTTTGGTAGTGAAAAAAGGTTGGAAGATTTTCTCCAATATTTTTGGAGGAATTCCATTGCCATTGTCTTTTACACTGATCTCTATCTTATTATTGTTTTTTTTGGTGCTCACGGATACAGTAGGCTCATAATCACCTCCTATTTGTTTTTTCTTTTCATCCACCACATAGAACGCATTGGTAATTAAATTCAAGATCACTCTTCCCATATCCTGCGGAATCATATCAATCATACCAATTGAATCATCAAAATCCGTGATTAGTGTTGCATTGAATGATTTGTCTTTTGCCCGTAAGCCATGATAGGCTAAACGTAGGTATTCATCTGCCAGTGCATTGATATCCGTAGGCTCTTTTATGCCGCTACTACTGCGGCTGTGTTGCAGCATGCCCTTTACAATGGCATCGGCGCGTTTGCCGTGGTGGTTAATTTTTTCTTCATTACTGATCACATCATTGATTAACTCATTCTCCAAAGCTTCCTGGCGTTCGGCGTTTGGCTTTAAGCGTTCTGCCTTCAGCTCTTCTAATAATTCTTTATTTACTTCTGAAAAATTATTCACGAAGTTTAACGGATTTTGAATTTCGTGTGCAATGCCGGCAGTGAGTTCACCCAGGCTAGCCATTTTTTCAGACTGGATAAGTTGAGATTGGGTGGCTTTCAAATTATTAATACTATTTTCCAATTCAATAGTTCTTTCTTTCACCTGTACTTCCAATAATTCCTGCTGTTGCTCTGCTTGTATTCTTTTTTCATCCGACAATACAATGATCTGCTGGGCATTGCTTTGAATGTCAGTAATCATTTCCCGAAAACGGATAACAACATAGATTAGAAGAGATAATGGAAAAGACAAAGCAAACCCCGCTTTATAAGGCATGTACTTTGTAAAATTATAAGCATTCTTGGAAAAAGTGAAATACAAATAACTAAATAAGGTGGTAAGCAACAGACCAATCAAGATTGCCCAGTCTCCACCGCTGGCTTTTTTTAGGGAACTAACTGCGACATATATAATGAGTAGTAAAAGAATGAAGAAAATAATGATGCCGACTACATACAGAATATTAAAAAATATTACAATCGACACTATAAATATAACCAACCCAATAACCAAAGGGAGGCGTTTTGTGAGCGGATGTTTGAAAATTAAAGCCAGTATGTAAGGAATATAGCCAATAATAATAAAGGCTAAAATAGTATATACTACCCCTTTCCATTGAAAAAAGGTAAAGGATGGGGTTATCGAAAAATAAAGACTGTCAAAAATGGAATCAGCAATAAAGTGCATACCAAGGATAGTGGTAAACAACGCAAAATGAAGAAGATTGGTTTCTTTCCTGTTTACGCTCCACAAAAGCCAGAATAATACCCCAAATAATAAAAGACTGGCATTGATACCAGAATCAACCACTGCTAAAAACTTAATTTTAACAAGCCTCCACTCGGTAAAGACAGGACTTGTAATTTCCAGCAGGTTGTGCAGCCCTCTTGTTTCGCTCTTTAATTTATTTCCGTTGAATGGCAATGCACGTGAATCCACTATATGCCAGGCAACAGTATGAATTGTTCCGGCTTTAAAATCTGACAACAAAAAAATCAAGTTATCTGCCGACACTCTTTTTTCTGCATACGGTTTACCATTACTACCTGTATTACCAGCAGCAGCAACTTTTTTGCCATCGATATATATATCCTGAGCAGCCCAAAGGCCAAAATATAAAGAGAATGGTGTATTCCCAAAACTGCTGTCTATTTTTACGATACCCCTAAACCATCCCTCTACTTTACCATTGGCATCTGCCAGGCTCACGGAGAGATCAACGGGGCGCATTTTTTTCCAACCTTTCATGTCTATCTTCTGTGCCGCCCAAGCAGTATCATTGCCTTGCTTAAAATACCAGCCCTGCCATTTAGCCGGATAAATTTCTTCCACATCTTCATACATAGATGGGGACATGATCATAACAGTGTCTTGTGAAAAGCTTACACTACAGATTATAATGAACAGGATAAGCGAAAAAATTCTTTTAAAGTGCATTTGTTATACAGTTAATCGGATTTTAAAGGTGGTACCTTCTCCCTCTTTTGTATTTACTATTAATTCCCCTCCATGCGCTTTTACAATATCATAACTCAAACTCAATCCCAATCCTGTTCCCTGGCCTGTGGGCTTGGTGGTGAAGAAAGGTTGGAAGATTTTGTCTAATACTTTTGCAGGAATCCCATTGCCATTGTCTTTCACACTGATCTCTATCTTATTATTGGCTTTTTTGGTACTTACGGATACAGTAGGCTCATAATCACCCCCTATCTGTTTTTTCTTTTCATCCACCACATAGAACGCATTGGTAATTAAATTCAAGATCACTCTTCCCATATCCTGCGGAATCATATCAATGATACCAATTGAATCATCAAAATCCGTGATTAGTGTTGCATTGAATGATTTATCTTTTGCACGCAATCCGTGATAGGCTAATCGCAAATATTCATCTGCCAGTGCATTGATATCCGTAGGCTCTTTTACTCCATTACTGCTTCGGCTGTGTAGCAGCATGCCTTTTACAATGGCATCAGCGCGTTTGCCGTGGTGATTGATCTTTTGTTCATTCTCTTTGATATCATTTGAAATAGCAATAGCTTCTTCCGTATTTCCGGTTTTCAACTCCTGTTGCAATTCATCAATCAGTTCTGTATTAACTTCTGAAAAATTATTCACGAAGTTTAACGGGTTCTGAATTTCATGCGCAATACCTGCTGTTAGTTCACCAAGTGAAGCCATTTTTTCTGATTGGATCAATTGGCTTTGCGTTGCCTTTAAATTTTCAAGCGATTGCGTTAGCTCGATGGTTCTTTCTTTTACCTGTTCTTCCAATAGCTTATTTTGACTAGCCAGTAATTCCTTTTTTTCTTCCGTAACCTGAACTATTTTTTCGGCCTTGGTAAGTACATCGATATTCACTTCCTTCATACGCAAGGCAACATACACCAAAAGGCATAATGGGAAAGACAGATAGGAACCAAACAATAGTAATGATAAAGAAAGGTTGCTCACATCAAGCTTAAACATATTTATAGTGTCCATTGATGCACCTATCAGCTGGGTTAGGATCAAACCAATGACAATTGCCCATTTTGCTCCCTTTAATATTTTCCTAGATACAATCAAATAGTAGGTACATAAGAGGAAAGATAAGTACTCATTAGCCAACGTTATTTTTTCCCATCCGGTAAAGAAGCAAATACTCGTCAAAATGATAGAGGTTATTGCATACATTTTTAATGGACGCGGGAAATAATTTTTGAACACTTTAGCAACCAAAAGTAGCATGAAAGTGAAAACGCCGGCAAAGCTGATGGTTGCAAGAAATTTCCATAATTCCTCCTGATTATAGGTGCTAAATGCCAACGATGAGAGAAGATGGAATAATAATAATCCAAGTAAACTCGTGGTGCTGAGTGCAACAAATAGAAGGTGATCTTCGCTTCGATTTAAAAAAAATAAAAACCAAAATAGTACAGCCAATACACTCAGAATAGTCAGGATTACAATAAACTTCCTTAATAAAAATGAACTCGTATAAAATGTTGCTACATACGCAGAGTTGGCAATGCCTATAAATCTGGCTTTTGTAAAACTGAAATCTTTTAACTGACCTTTATAATCGGTATAATCCACAAAATGTACAGCCAGAAATAATTCCTTTCCCTGTTCCAGTTTTATCGCATCTGGTAATTTATTAAAATCCGTGAATTCGCTGTATGGCTTCCCGTTATACCCTGTATTCCCAAATGAATAGAAAGGCTTGCCGTTGATGAATATATCTGAAGCCAAATAACTTCGTTGTATGATAAAAAGCGATGTCTGGTTAAGACTGCTGTCCAGTTTAATTTTCATTCTGAACCATCCTTCCAACCTTCCGTTTTGATCAGCATTCTTTTTGGTGATGTCTGCCGGGTTCAGGTGCTGCCAGTTTTTTACGGAAATACCAGGGTCGGCCCAGGATGGATCATTTCCCTGTTTATATAACCAATGTTCAATTTCGCCGAGTTGAATCTTTCCCTCATTGTTAAACATAGATGATGTAAGCACAATGGTGGTATCCTGTGCGCTTCCATAAAAAAAAGTGTTCAATAAAAAAAATACTGCTAACAGATATTTCATGTTGTTTCTTTAATTAGCCATGGGTAATAGTATACTAAAAATACTTCCTTCGCCTTCCTTTGTTTCAACTTTTAATTCTCCACCATGTGCTTTTACTATATCATAACTCAAACTCAATCCAAGTCCTGTTCCCTCCCCGGTAGGTTTGGTAGTGAAGAAGGGTTGAAAGATCTTGTCTACTATTTTTTGAGGAATGCCATTACCATTATCCTTTACACTGATCTCTACATTACCATTGTACTTCTTTGTACTCACTGAAACAGTAGGATTGTATCCTTCTCCCAATTGTTTTTTCTTTTCATAAACCACATAAAACGCATTGGTAATAAGATTAAGGACTACCCTTCCAATATCCTGCGGAATTACATTAACCATACCGATCGAATCATCAAAACCCGTAACCATGGTGGCATTAAAAGATTTATTCTTCGCCCGTAAGCCATGATATGCCAAACGAAAATATTCATCAGCCAATGCATTAATATTGGTTGGTTCTTTTTGCCCGGTACTACTCTGACTGTGTTGTAGCATGCCTTTTACAATGGCATCGGCTCGTTTGCCGTGGTGGTTGATTTTTTGTTCATTGGCTTTAATATCTTTTGCAATGGCTTTTACGTCATCCAGGTTGCCTTTATCTAGTTCTTCCCCTAATTCATCTATCAATTCTGTATTAACCTCTGAAAAATTATTTATAAAGTTTAATGGGTTTTGAATTTCGTGCGCGATACCTGCTGTCAGTTCGCCCAATGAAGCCATTTTTTCTGATTGAATTAATTGTGCTTGCGTAGATCGCAAATCAGTCAATGTTTTTTCTAAGACAGTATTGGCTTTTTGTTTTGATTTGTAACGATAATAGATAACACCAGATAATACCAATACCAATACGATTATACCTAAAGAAAAATTCCTGGTAATTACCGATATTTCATTCTCACTTTTCAATTTGCTTATAGACAATTCTTTTTCATTCATTTGTTGTTCTGCTTCAAAACTAATAGCACTGAATCTACTTTGGTCTGCAAGCAAGCTGTCCTGCAAACTAATAAAGGCTTTATAGCTTTCGTTTGATCTTGCTTTATCACCTATCTTATCATACAGGTCTGCCAACAATTTGTAATCTCTTAGTGTTTCATTTCGCAGGATTTTAATCCTTACAATATCGCTGACCAGAAAACCCACGGCTTCTGCATACTTTTTTTGTTCAATACGGATAAGGGCCCGGTAATAATCGGGGTCAACAATGCCACCCGGAGTATTGGCTGCTATATTTCTTTCCTTAATAATTTCCCAGGCTTTTACAAGCAGAGAGTCTGCTTTGCTGAAATTCTTTTTCTTTAATTCGATTAATGACCATGTTTGGAAAACAGGCGCTAAAAGACTCCTGTCACTGTTTTTAGCTGAATCGTAGGCGTACTGTATCAAATTATCGGCACTATCCAAACGGTTCGTCTCCAGGCATGCTTTTGCTAAGCGATAAAATATGAAGGCATGACTTCCGGGATTATTTTGCTTTTGTACTAATTCCAGATATAGCCTTGCATTCCTAATCCCATTCGCTGTATCCCCTTTTAAAAAATAAAGCTCCCCTAAAGGTGTCAGGTTATTTATCCAAACGCTCCTTCCTTCATATTTTGTCTGGCCAAAATAGTTTTTGCCTGTTTTTTGACTTGAATCTAAATAAGCATGCGATCTTTGGGCATGATAAAAAGCCCTCTCAATTAATCCGGCAGTTCTGTAAAAACTACTTAATACAAAACTACAAACGGCTATACCCGAAGAATCCTTTACTTCTATAAACTTATTCAGATAGTTATTGTAGTATGTAAGACCTTCCGCAACTCGGGTTGAGTTTCGATAGGGAATGCGTAAAATGAGAAGAAAATTATTACGAAAATATTTTTTCTCAGGGGTTTTACTTTTATCTATTCTTTCCAACATTGATTTTCCAAAGTCAATCGCATTATCCCAATCTGCAGCACTAAGATTATTTAAAATCATACGACAGATATTGATACTCATATCCTCATCATCCCCGGTTACAAAGCGATTTGCCTCAGTAACCGTTTTTTGAATATCGCCATCAGTAAAGACGGTTCGATTTATAATGGCCAATACTTTTTTTCCAAGTACTGTATCTACCCGCCCCTGTTTAGGGGCTGCCCGCAACAAAGAAAGTATAGAATCCACTTTCGCAGGTTGTGCATAGGCTGGAATAAAATACAATCCGATACAACAATATAATAGTGAGGCAAATAGTTTCTTCATATTATTAACTCATTTACAAAGGCAGTTGGATGGTAAATATTGTGCCTTCATTTTCTTTTGTTTCTACTTTTAGTTCTCCACCATGCGCTCTCACAATATCATAACTCAAACTCAACCCCAGTCCCGTTCCCTGGCCTGTGGGCTTGGTGGTAAAGAAGGGTTGGAAAATTTTGTCTAATACTTTTGTAGGAATCCCATTGCCATTATCTTTTACACCGATCTCTATCTTACCATTATTTTTCTTTGTACTAACCGAAACAGTTGGTTCGTAACCCTCACCTATTTGTTTCTTCTTTTCATCCACTACATAAAAAGCATTCGTAATCAGATTTAATATTACCCTGCCAATATCCTGCGGGATCACATTGACTAGGCCAACCGAATCATCATAATCCGTGATCATTGTGACATTGAATGATTTGTCCTTGGCCCGCAATCCATGGTAGGCTAACCGAAAATATTCATCTGCCAGTTTATTAATATCAGTTGGTTCTTTTTTACCACTGCTACTGCTTGAATGCTGCAGCATACCTTTTACAATGGCATCGGCACGTTTGCCATGGTGGTTAATTTTTTGTTCGTTTTCTTTAATATCATTTGAAATGACAATCGCTTCTTCAGTATTACCAGTTTTTAATTCCTGTTGTAATTCATCGATCAATTCTGCGTTTACCTCTGAAAAATTATTCACGAAGTTTAACGGGTTTTGAATTTCGTGTGCAATGCCAGCTGTTAATTCGCCCAAGCTTGCCATTTTTTCAGATTGTATCAATTGAGATTGAGTAGTTTTTAAATCGCTGTATGCCTTTTCAATTATTAATTTAGATTTTTGCTTTTGACGATTATTCCAAAAGAGAAAGCCGGCTAGTAGCATAAAAAAGCCAATTACAGTAAACTGTAAATTTCTCGTCCTCCGTGTGGCATTTTCTTTTTTTATCTCTTCTATTTTAGTCAGGGCATCTTTCTTTTCCTGTTCTGTCTGCATTCTTGCCTTTTCGGCATTTTGACCAGCTGCCTGGCCATAGGATATATTAAAAAGTGAATCGAATTTGAGTCTGTACTCATATGCGTTCTTATAATCCTTAAATTTATAATGAGTATAAGAAAGCGCATAATATGTGTCGCTCATTTCTTTAATAAGCAAATGTTTTTTTGAAAATTCAAGAGCAGCTTGGGCATAGAAATAGGCACTATCCTTGTTATTAAAATCTGTATATGCTCTACTCAGCAATACTTTTGTAAAGGCAGCCTTATGATAATTATCTGATTTTAGATAAAACGGTAAGCACTTTTTATAAGCTTTAATGGCGGCATTATAATCTTTTAAATATTCAAGTTTTTGAGCATTCAAAAATGATAGGTGATATATAGTTTTTTCATCATTCTGTTCGTTTGCAATGTTAAGTGCTTTACTAAAAAGGGAATCGGCTTTAGCCCAGTCATCTTTCCAAAGATATCTTTGACCTACAATTACCAATGCCTTTTTCAATAAATCCTTGTTTTGTAAAGTTGTGGCAATAACAAGCATTTTTTGACCATGGTAATTACTAAGGCTATCATTATCAAATAGTCTGTAACTTTCACTAAGGTCATAATGAGCGTAAGCTTCCCTTGTAATATCACCATTAGCTTCAGAAAATTTTAATGCCTTTAATCCTGAAGAAATTGCTTCGTCATATTTTTGCTGACCAGCTAACATGAAGCCAAGTTCTAATAAGGCATCTATTTGGCCATTTTTCCAATTCAATGTATTGGCAAGTGAAAGCGCCTCTTTTGCTATTTGAAATGATTTCTCAGCATTTGTATTGTAAAGGCTATGGCTATAATCCAGCATCTTTTTAATCTTACCAGTATCCATTTTTGTATACCTATCCAGCTCATTTTTTAGACTGTCTGTCTTGTTTATTTGAGCATAACTATAACTACTGGTAATCATGACAATGAAGAGTGCTACTATTTTGACCATGTTTATGCGTTGTTAGCTGGTAATTGAATAATAAACTCTGTTCCTTCATTCTCTTTGGTGGTCACTTTTATTTCACCGCCATGTGCTTTCACAATATCATAACTCAAACTCAATCCCAATCCAGTTCCCTGGCCGGTAGGTTTTGTGGTGAAAAAGGGTTGGAAAATTTTATCGAGAATTTTTTGGGGAATACCGTTACCATTATCTTTCACACTGACCTCTATCTTACCTTCGGTTTTCTTTGTACTGACTGAAACAATAGGCTCGTAGCCCTCGCCTATTTGTTTTTTCTTTTCATCCACTACATAAAAAGCATTTGTAATCAGGTTCAAAATTACCCGGCCAATATCCTGTGGTATCATATCAATCATACCAATAGAATCATCAAAATTTGTGAGTAGTGTTGCATTGAATGATTTGTCTTTTGCGCGTAACCCGTGATACGCTAATCGCAAATATTCATCTGCCAGTGCATTAATATCCGTAGGATCTTTTATACCGCTGCTGCTTCGGCTGTGTTGCAGCATGCCTTTTACAATAGCATCGGCACGTTTGCCGTGGTGATTTATTTTTTGTTCGTTTTCCTTTATGTCTTTTGCAAGTGATTTTACTTCCTCTAAATTTCCTTTGTCAGCTTCTTCGCCCAATTCATCAAGCAATTCTGAATTTACTTCACTGAAATTATTCACAAAGTTTAACGGGTTC
Source organism: Chitinophaga pinensis (assembly GCA_943372845.1). GTDB lineage: Bacteria > Bacteroidota > Bacteroidia > Chitinophagales > Chitinophagaceae > Sediminibacterium > Sediminibacterium pinensis_K. The sequence continues at coordinate 21,045 of CALSAD010000022.1, forward strand.
TGAATTTCATGGGCAATGCCAGCAGTAAGTTCTCCCAGCGATGCCATTTTTTCGGATTGTATTAGTTGGGATTGGGTGGCTTTCAGGTTTTCCATTGTTTGTCGTATCTCACTGGTTTGTCTGCTTACTTCTTCTTCCAGTACTTTTTGTTGGATCAAAGCCTGTTCCCTTTTTTCTTCGGAAAGTTCCAGTACTGTCTGCGCATTTGCCTGTACCTCATTTATCATCTCTTTAAAGCGCATGGATACATAAATCAGTAAGGAAAAAGGAACCCCAAGATTATAAAAGGAATTGAATAACAAATTAGAATACTGCGATTGAAAGAGATTTGATGAAATTAAAACCAATAGTAACCCCGCTAAAGTAAAAGAAATTGTAAAAATTAAGCCTCCAACAATGGCCCATTGGGCGCCCATCAGATGTTTCCATGAAGTAATAACATAAAATAAACATATACCCAATACAAAAATGAAAGAAACCGCATAGACATAAAGAAAGGTTGTTGAAAAGGAACTGGGTAAAAATGTCCCAATTTCAATCGCTACAATTAAAATAATGAGACTCAGAATAAGCCAGCTGTGTATTTTTCTTTTGAAAATTTTAATTAAAAGAATAGGTAGCAATAATACTACAGTGGAGTTTGAAACTAAATCACTTATTATTATTTTAGTTTTAAATTCATTAAACGAGGTTCCGCTAGGTTCAGTATATGCGTAATAAATATAAATGAATATAGTACTTGTATACAATGCAATCCAGAACAGATTTTTTTCCTTTGGGTTTTGAAAGAGTAACAGCCAGAAAAGCACAGAAAGAATAGCACAAATCACCGCCCATGAGGTACGATAAGTATACACTGTTTTGTAATTATTTAATACACTGGTTGTATAATTTGGGCCACCAAGACGAATAACTTTTTTCATCAACTGGGTCTTTACATCATACGGTGGTATTGGAGACAAATATCCAACATAATGAAGGCTGAGAATATGAGCAGCCGCTGTATCGAAACGAATAGATTTAGGATCTAAACCACCGTTATATTCGCTAAAATCCTTTCCCATCGCACCCGTATTACCTCTGGCAGCAACCAGTTCTCCATCAACATAAAATGCTGTCGCAGCCCATTGACCAAAATCAACATATAATGTTTTATTGAGCAAAGAACTATCAAAGGTTACTTTTATCCGAAACCACCCTTCCACTCTGCCATTTTTATCAGCATACTTTGCTGAAAGATCGGTGGGTTTTAATTTTTCCCAGCCCGTTGTATCAATACTATTTTTTGCCCAACTGCTATCATTTCCTTTGTGGAAAATCCAGCCATCGATAGCGTCAATATTGAAAGCATCTATGTTTTTACTAAACTTTTCAGGTGTGATGTTTACTACCGTATTTTGCGTCCATCCAATCAATGGGAAAAACAAAAGGAGGGCTATAATAACTGAATATCTCATTACTTGATTTATATTATATTGGTAATTGAATAATAAACGCTGTTCCCACACCTTCTTTTGTTTCTACTTTTAATTCCCCGCCATGCGCTTTTACAATATCATAACTCAAACTCAATCCCAATCCTGTTCCCTGGCCGGTGGGTTTGGTGGTGAAGAATGGTTCGAATATTTTGTTCAATATCTTGTCAGGTATTCCCGGACCATTATCTGCTACCCTTATTTCTATGCGCTGCTCCCCAGAACCAGTCGTTTTGAAACTTGTTGATACCTTAACTGTAGGTTCATATTGTATAGCACTTGTGCCAGCTGCTTCTTCAGGGGGTTGGTGGGTACTAACAGCATAAAATGCATTGGTAATTAAATTCAGGATGACTCTGCCCATATCCTGCGGAATTACCTTAATCATCCCAATGGACTCATCAAAATCTGTAATCAAAGTTGCATTGAAGGATTTGTCATTTGCCCGTAATCCATGATACGCCAATCGCAAATATTCATCAGCCAGTGCATTAATATCCGTAGGTTCTTTTACACCGCTGCTGCTACGGCTATGTTGCAGCATACCTTTTACAATGGCATCGGCACGTTTGCCATGGTGGTTTATTTTTTCTTCGTTACTGATCACATCATTGATCAGCTCATTTTCCAAAGCTTCCTGTCGTTCTTCGTTTGGCTTTAAGCGTTCTGCCTTCAGTTCTTCCAATAATTCTTTGTTCACTTCTGAAAAATTATTCACGAAGTTCAGAGGGTTTTGAATTTCATGGGCAATACCAGCAGTGAGTCCGCCGAGGCTGGCCATTTTTTCGGATTGAATGAGTTGGGACTGAGTAGATCTAAGTTCAGAAAGCGTTTCTTCAACTATCACTTTTTGCGCACTGATCTCTTCTTTTTGATGATGCAACAATGCATTCGCATGTTGTTTCTGCTTGTTATTTCGGTAGAGAAAAGACGCAATCAAAAGGAACACCACTAACCCAGCCAGCATCGCATACTGCTTTAAACGATTTTGATAGGCAGCCTGTGTTATATCAAATTCGTATTGTCGTTCCTCTTCGTCAAATGCTGCAAGGTTTTGCATAGTATTCAGACTTCCAAAGCTGTTCATTTTTTGTATTGCTGCCAGGGCCATTTTCTGGTACTCAAGGGCAAGTGACAAGTTGCTTTTTTCATACATTGTAGACAAAAAAAGACTGACTGCTGCAATCGAATTGCCAATGTTGCTTTTTTGTGCGTCGTCAAGAGCCTTTTGTGCATAATAGATACAAGAATCAATTTGCCCTGCCTGTTGGTATATCTCCGCAATTTCAAGGTTTGATTTATATGTAAAAATATATTGACCGCTTGGATAACCAGTCAACAGGCTTTGTCGAAAATAATTGAGCGCAAGCTGTACATTTCCTTTTTTTAATTGGAGCCTGGCAAGTGTTATAAAATTGGTACAACTCATAAATTCCGAGCCATAGCGCTTGATATGATTATCTGCCATCAGGCAATAATGCAAGGCAGAGTCTGTTTGATTCATCGCATAATATGTCCTTCCAAGATGTACTTCTGCCGTTACCGCCTTGTAATAATTATGTAATGAGTCGAAGAGCTGCTTTGACTTTTTATGATAAAACAATGCTCGGGGGAAATCTTTTGTTTCCCTGTATATTACCCCAAGCCTGTTAAGCACTTCCCCCCGACCTATCGTAAAATTGTATTTCTCCGAAATCCGCAAGGCCTTCAGCTCCAATTCCAGAGCCCGGGAGTGGTTGCTGGCCAGGGAAAGTGCAAACCCCATCATCAAAAGGGATCTAAATTCCCCTTCGTGAAATTTTATGTTCCGTGATAGAATCAAAGCTTTCTGAGCATAGAATAATGCAGAGTCAGCGTTAGAGTACTTATATTGATTAACCAGTTCCACCATCGACAGTACATTGCTGCTATCAATATTCCTTATTGAAATCTCCTGCTTCAAGCTGTCGATGAGGGCTTGCCGATAGCCCTGTGCAAAGCATGGCTGTGATAAATACCCAATAAGCAACAGACTAATCAACTTTTTCATTATCCATTGAATTTAAAGGGTAGTTGAATAATAAACTTACTTCCAATTCCTTCTTCTGTTTCCACTTTCAATTCACCCTCATGCGCTTTCACAATATCATAACTCAAACTCAAACCCAACCCCGTTCCCTGGCCGGTGGGTTTGGTGGTGAAGAAGGGTTGAAAGATTTTGTCTAGTATTTTTTGAGGAATTCCGTTGCCGTTATCTTTTACACAGATCTCTATTTTACCATTGCTCTTCCTGGTGCTTACGGATACAGTAGGTTCATACTTACCTCCTGTCTGTTTTTTCTTTTCATCCACCACATAAAAAGCATTGTTGATGAGATTGAGTACCACCCGGCCAATATCCTGCGGAATTACATTAGCCATACCAATCGAATCATCAAAATCCGTGAGCATGGTTGCATTGAAGGTTTTATCTTTTGCCCGTAGCCCATGATAGGCCAGTCTCAAATATTCATCCATTAATGCATTGATATCGGTTGGTTCTTTTACGCCACTGCTGCTGAGGCTATGTTGCAACATGCCTTTTACAATGGCATCGGCACGTTTGCCGTGGTGGTTGATTTTTTCTTCGTTACTGATCACATCATTAATCAGCTCATTTTCCAAAGATTCCTGGCGTTCAGCGTTTGGCTTTAAGCGTTCAGCTTTTAGCTCTTCTAATAATTCTTTGTTTACTTCAGAAAAATTATTAACGAAGTTTAATGGATTTTGAATTTCATGGGCGATGCCAGCGGTGAGCTCTCCCAGCGAAGCCATCTTCTCAGATTGAATCAATTGAGATTGAGTTGCTTTTAAATCGCTCAATGTTTTTTCCACATTTATTTTCTGCAATTCAATTTCTTCTTTTTGATATTGCAGCAATTGATTTGCCCTCTTCTTAAAACGAAACCTTTGATAAATACCTCCCACTACCAGTATCAATAGTGCGGCAAATCCTAACAAAAAATTTCGATAAAGTGATGCAATTCTGTTTTGACTTTCCAGATTGGCAATAGAACGTTCTTGTTCATTCATCTGCTGCTCTGCTTCAAAGCTTATAGAACGGTATTTTTCCTGATCGGCAAGCAAGCTTTCCTGCTTAGTCAGAAAAATAGCATAGGTCTCTGCTGCTTTAGTACCATTGCCCATTTTGGTATACAGTTCTGATATCAACCTATAATCTCTTAGAATTTCTATACGATTGTTCAATAGCCTTGAAATATCCAGCTGAAGCAAATCAATTGCCTCCTGCAACCTGTTTTGCTTAATTCGGAGCTGGGCAAAATAATAATCAGGTGCAATGGTTCCTGCAAATGAATTTACGGATATATTATTTTTTTTGATTAGTTGCTTATATTCCTCTAATATACTTTCTGCTTCTGCAAATGCGCCTGACTGAATTTTTAATTGAACTTCTGTCTGATAGTAAATAGCTGTATAATCTGGTACGATAATGCTTGGCTCTGTTTTAGCCAATACCAAAAAATAAGCAGCACTGTCCAATTGATGCTTCACCAACATGGCTTCAGCAATTCTGATGGAGATATAAGAAAAGGCTACGCCTAATTTGATGTATATTTTTTTTGTTATTCGGTTATATTTTATGCACTCGTCAGCGTTCCCTTTCCAGAGGTAGTACATTCCAAGTGTACTTGTATTACTAGCCCAATTTCTTAGATTTTTTGATGAATCAATATAGCTGATTGACTTTTTCATATTATAAATAGCAAAATCAATCAGTCCAGAGATTCTATAAAAACCACTCAATACATAATAGCATTGTGTTAAACACAAAGAGTCATTTTGTATTTTATATTCATTTATTTTTTTTGTGTAATACTGAAACCCATCTTCCAGCCAGTTGGAATTCCTAAACGGAAATCTTAGCATATTAAGGTATCTGGATTTTATTCTTGACGCCTCCGGAGTCTTGATTTTGTCTAATTGGGCAATTTGCTGTTTTCCATAGTTGATAGCCTTGTCAATATCAGAATTGATCAGACTTGAAAGAATCTCTCCCTTTACAAAATTTAAATCCAGTTTGTTTTCCCAGTTTTTGAAACTGATTAAAGTATTTTCTATTTGTGCAATTTGTTTGTCATTTAATGATATTCCTTTTATTAATTTATCCGCTTTTTTCAAACTGACAGAATCCACTTTTTTTGTTGCATAGCTACTTTTGAGATACATAATAGCAGAATCAACTTTACTCTGCTGGGCTATTACAATGTTTGTGCACATCGTAAACAAACAGATTGATATTAGTTTAAACTCCTTTTGCTTCATAATAATTTAAAATTCAAATAGGTAATTGTATAGTGAACTCAGTTCCCGACTGTTCGCCACGCATGCCTTCGTTTTCTTTTGTATGTACTTTTATTTCCCCACCATGCGCTTTCACAATATCATAACTCAAACTCAATCCCAACCCGGTTCCCTGGCCTGTGGGTTTGGTGGTGAAGAAGGGCTGGAAGATTTTATCGAGTATTTTCTGGGAGATACCGTTGCCATTGTCTTTCACACTGACCTCTATCTTACCGTCAGTTTTCTTTGTACTAACTGAAACAGTAGGCTCGTAGCCTTCGCCTATTTGTTTCTTCTTTTCATCCACTACATAAAAAGCATTCGTAATCAGGTTCAATATTACCCGGCCAATATCCTGCGGAATCATATCAATCATACCAATAGAATCATCAAAATCCGTGATCAGTGTTGCATTGAATGATTTGTCTTTTGCCCGTAACCCGTGATACGCTAATCGCAGGTATTCATCCGTTAATGCATTGATATCTGTAGGCTCTTTTACTCCGCTGCTACTGCGGCTGTGTTGCAGCATACCTTTTACGATATCGCCAGCCCTTCTGCCGTGGTGGTTGATTTTTTCGAGATTGGATTTCAGATCGGTTGCAATTTCTTTCGCATCCTCTGTGTTGCCCTTTGCAAGCTCCTCATACATCTCCTCCACCAATTCGGCACTTACTTCGCTGAAATTATTGACAAAATTTAATGGGTTCTGAATTTCATGGGCGATGCCGGCAGTGAGCTCGCCCAATGAAGCCATCTTCTCTGATTGAATCAACTGGGTCTGTGTGGCACGCAAATCTTTTAAGGTATGTTCAATCTGTTGTTTAGCAGATTCTAGCCTAATGAAATCTTCATAACGTGCATAAGCAGTAGAAAATGCATCTGCCAATGATTGTACAAGGTTGAGTTGTTCGGCTGATAATTCTTCGGCACTACCTACATACATCATACCCTGCGTAAATGGAACGAATTGAAGGGTTAATGAATCAGGTGCTTCTATGCCGCCCTGGTAAGTGCTTACATCATGTACCTGACCCTGAGATACGAGGCTTCCTGCAAATTGTATAAACTCTTCCTTACTCCAATGTGACGTATATATTTTTTGTTGGCGCCAATGCGCAGTAGCATTTTGTGTAGTTGTGTTACCATTAATGGGCAGTTCAATGGCAGCCAGCGGACTTCCATCCACAGAAGAAAGGTAAAAATGTATATGCTCCTTTTCCTCATCTACAATAAACAAACCACAGCGAAAGAAGGGAACATGCAAAGTGGTTAATTCTCTCCATACCAATGGGGTAATGCGTTGCAGGTCTTCGGCTGTGCGCATGGATGCAATCTCTGCACGCACCCTGTCTAAAGAGGCTTCCCTTACTGCCAGCAAAGCACGGGCTTCTGCCTGTTGAAGGTCGGCAAAACGGGTATAGGTAAGATCAAACACTTTAGCAAAACGTTCCAGCAAACGGAGACTTTTTTCGGTTAACGGAAAGGAGGAAGTGATGCCTATAAACCCATTACTATGGTATATAAAGTTGTTTACTCTTCGGGTACCATAAATGCCGGGCCCCACGGGAAAACCCAGATTGGTAAGGTAATCAAGCCACTGGTTTAGTTGTTCACCAGAAAGGTCTACGATTACATTGGGTTGTTTGTTTTTCCAGCCCTGATAGATATGCATACCGGTTGTGGATTCTGCAAAATCAATTTTAAAATACTGTTTAATCTCATTTCCTTTCACATCCGTAATCCACAGATCAAAGCATTGTTTTTCTTGATGAATAGTTGTGATAAAACCTCTACTCAGATTAGCCATATCCGGCTCGGTCTGGAATTTTTTAAATTCTTCAAATAGCAATGTTACCGTTTCCGTTAACTCAACACTTGTCTGCATAGCCATGGTTCGGCTTCTTACCCTTTCCAGGGCTGCTTCTATTTGCGCTTCCTTTGTCTGCTTCTCTGCTTTCTGTAGATCATTAAAACGCGTATAGGTAAGATCAAACACTTTGGCAAAGCGGAGCATGATATCAAAATGCTCATCGGATAAAGGTTCCAGGCTGGCCAGTGTTAAACTACCGAAATTATTGAAGGAAGAAGATAACCATACACTTTCAGGCGCTTTCATTCCGGCAATCACAAAATCGGGCAATAAAGAAAGTTCTGTTTTGGAAAAAAGGAATTCATCCCATTCTTTTTTTATCTCGCCTGCCAGTTGATACTGCCATTTCAATTCCCTTGCATGCCATGCTTTTACATATTCCTGTGGAAGAAGCATAGGATGATGCTTAACGAGATAATTCATTGGTTTTGATGGAGCTTCTGAATTAGCCATCCACCAGCGAACATCAAATGAGATGGGATCATAGATCATGATCACACAGCGGGTAAGTGAAAAATCAAGTTTAGTTAGTTCATTAAAAACAGTTCCAATCAACTCATTGAGTTCTTCTGAATTGTGCATGGCCATAGCTCTTGCACGAACCCTTTCCAGACCCAGTTCAATTTGTGCTTCTCTTGCCTGTGTTTCTGCTTTTTGCAGATCGAGAAAACGGATATACGATTGTTCAAAGACTTTTGCAAAACGTTGCAGGATAGTTATCTGTTCTTCGGTTAGCGCCTGATCTGTAAAGGTACTAACCGTAATTGCGGAATTCTTTTCAAAAGCAGCCGCGAAATGACACACTTCGGTATTTAGTAAGGTATTTTTGAAATCATCAGGGTAACCGGCATATGAGCCATATTCAAAATTTAATTTCCAGAAATTTTCATTTACTTCTTTTGTATATCTTTTTGAA
>CALSAD010000023.1:0-28395 GCA_943372845.1 Chitinophaga pinensis
AATGGTCAATGGTCAATGGTCAATGGTCAATGGTCAATGGTCAATGGTCAATGGTCAATGGTCAATGGTCAATGGTCAATGGTCAATGGTCAATGGTCAATGGTCAATGGTCAATGGTCAATAAAATCGCGAATGCAAATCTACCCTAATAAATCAATTGCCCATTCACTATTCACCATTCACGCCTCATCCTTCAAACGTGCTATAAAAATAAGGTGTCTTGGCTTCGAACTCGGCACTGCAGGTGTCTACCATTTTGTATACGCGGGTAATGCCCAATGCTTTTCGTTTTTCGTATACTTGCTGGTCGGTGCAATCGCCGTGTAATATGCGGGCTATCTGTGCATCGCCAAAACCATTTTTCTTGGCTTCTTTCAGCAGGTCGGTTGGAATGGTATCGAGCGAGTGCTTAGCCATTTCTTTTTCCATATTACAGATGATCTGTATCTGGTAAATAAACCAACGGTCTATACGGGTGGCTTGTGCAATGCTCTTAACGGTAGAGCCCTGCATCAGGGCATCTTTAATGCGGAAGATGCGGTCCCATTTCGGGGTTTTGATGTATTCTACCAGCTCTTCGCTTTTCATCAGGCTTTTACCATAGTAACCAAGGCCAATGGCTTCGTTCTCCAGGCTCTGGCAGGCTTTCTGAATGGCTTCGGTAAAGCTGCGGCCAATGGCCATTACCTCACCCACACTTTTCATTTGTAAACCGAGTGTATCGTTGGCACCTTTGAATTTATCAAAATTCCAGCGGGGTACTTTTACAATCACATAATCCAGTGCCGGTTCAAAATAAGCAGAAGTAGTTTGGGTAATCTGGTTTTTCAATTCATCCAATGAATAACCGATGGCTAATTTGGCTGCTATCTTAGCAATAGGGTAACCGGTAGCTTTTGAAGCGAGTGCAGACGAACGGCTAACTCGGGGATTAATTTCTACCGCAATGAGTTCTTCTGTTTCGGGGTTTTGGGCAAACTGCACGTTACAACCACCTGAAAAATTACCCAGTGAGCGCATCATTAATATGGCTTTGTTGCGCATATCCTGAAACGAGGTATCACTTAAGGTCATAGCAGGAGCTACAGTAATGGAGTCGCCGGTATGAACACCCATAGGGTCTACGTTTTCAACCGTGCAGATAATTACCACATTATCATTCTGATCCCTTAATAATTCCAGTTCAAATTCTTTCCAGCCCAATACTGCTTTTTCCACCAATACTTCATGTATGGGCGATGCTTTTAAACCTCTTTCGAGTGCGGCATCCAAATCGTCCTTGGTATGTACAAATCCGCCGCCGGTACCACCCAGGGTAAACGAAGGGCGTATTACCAGTGGAAAGCCAATTTCCTGGGCAAATTCTTTTCCTTCCAGAAAGCTGTTGGCCACACGGCTGGGCGCTACGGCAATCCCGATTTTTACCATCAACTGACGAAATTTTTCGCGGTCTTCGGCGGTATCAATGGCAGCTACATCTACCCCAATCATTCTCACACCATATTTTTCCCAAACACCCAATTCTTCTGCTTCTTTACAAAGATTAAGCGCGGTTTGGCCTCCCATAGTGGGTAAAACTGCATCTATCTGGTTCTCTTCCAGTATCTGTTCAATACTTTCAACGGTAAGGGGCAACAGGTACACCTTATCAGCCATCATGGGGTCGGTCATAATGGTGGCGGGGTTGCTGTTGATCAGGATTACCTTAATGCCTTCTTCCCGAAGGCTTCGGGCGGCCTGAGAGCCGGAGTAGTCAAATTCGCAGGCCTGGCCTATAATAATGGGGCCGGAGCCTACTATCAAAACGGATGTAATGGAGAGATCTCTGGGCATAATTGCAAAAAAATAAATTGTGCAAATGTAAGGCCGCAGAAGGAAAGCAGTTGTAAATTTTTGGTCAGAAAACAGCAAATAGGAACAAAACAGGCCAAATAGCGTTATTATTACAAATTGTTTACGTAAATATTTAACATGGCAGTATTAAAAGAGGGCAGTAAAGCCCCGGTTTTTAAGTCGGTTGACCAAAATGGCAACCCTATTTCACTGGCTGATTTCAAAGGGAAGAAAGTGATCTTATATTTTTATCCGAAAGATGATACCCCTACCTGTACCATTCAGGCCTGCAATCTGCGCGATAACTATGCATTGTTACAGAAAAAGGGATATGTAGTTGTTGGCGTTAGTACAGATGATGTAAAGAGCCACAAAAAGTTTGAGCAAAAAAACAACCTCCCTTTTCCGCTGGTAGCTGATTCGGACAAGAAAATTGTAGACAAATACAATTTATGGGGCGAGAAAAAAATGATGGGCCATACCTATATGGGTACCACCCGCACCACTTTCCTGATTGATGAAACAGGCAAGATCGTTAAGATCATTGATAAGCCGGTGAGTAAAGATCATACGGCTGAGGTGCTGGAAGCCTGGGCGAGTGTGAAGTAAATTCAAAAGTAAAAAGGCGAAAGTTAAAAGACAAAGGTCAAAGCGGATTCCGCTTTGACCTTTGTCTTTTTTTAATAGTTGATGTTTCAAAATAGCAGCATTAAAACACGTATTTGTCAGAAAAACGACAAAGAAGCTGAGTTTTACAACGATAAGAATCGCAAAAAAAATCTTGCGCGAGGTGACATGTTGATGCTAATGATATTTGCTTCTTTTGTAAACTCCCTCTATCGGATAATAATTGGTTTATAACACTAAAAGCAGTGTTCTAAGCAAGATTTGGTTTAAAAATATTTACTATTTTTTTTTCAATTAAAAATGGGTGTTTTCCCCCTATTTGAATAGACTATAATAATTGCATTAAAATATATTTTAATGCAATTATTAATGATTTAAAGGGATATACAAAAAATGATATTTTATATTTTTTACTCTTTTTCTGCTTTTATTTAGGAAAAAAATATGTCATTAATGTTACAAGGCATATCACCTAATGGCAATATTTTTAAATATATGTTAAATAAAAAGGATTTCGCAACGTTGTTGGGCTATAAGGTTAGAGAAATAAGATTAAAAAAAGGTATTACAATGGAAGAGCTTGCGTATCAGGCAGGAATCGAATATGTTCAGCTTAGTAGAATCGAACTTGGGAAAATAAATACAACTGTTTATCAAATTTATATTTTATCAACAATATTGGGAGAACCTCTTACAAGCTTTATGAACTGTGTAAACGAAAATGATAGGTCTAGCAGACAGTTATCTTGAAGTTCAAATCATTTTTTTTAAATCTATTTACTGTTTTAGAACAAATATTTTCATCAACCAAAACCAAAGCTTTATGAAAAAAAGTACTCTCCTTTGTGCATTATCATGTTTCCTTCTGATTTTTTTTCTAACATCATCATTCCCTGTAATCAAACCGGATGATACTAAAGTTGATGAAAAGAGAAAAGCAGCCATTGAAAAAGCTGGCGTTGATTTAAGTAAATACACCCTGGATAAAAAACTTTCTTACAAAGAGTTGAAGGATGTAGCTACTACTTTAAAAGGCAAAAAGCTATCATTAAAAGAAAAAATTGCATTCAAATTATTTGGAAAGAAAATATCTAATAAGGCTGTTGATGCATATAGCTCTCAATCAGATGCTGGTGGTAAATCGCAGGTAATTGCCTTGATCTTATGTATTCTTGTCGGAACCATAGGAATACATAGATTTTATCTTGGCTATACATGGCAGGGAATTGTTCAACTTTTAACATTAGGAGTTTGCGGAATTTGGTCACTCATCGACTTAATTAGAATTATCACCGGCGATTTAAAACCCAAAAATGGTGAATATGGGTCAACTCTGTAATTATACTAATATTACATGTTGTTAGTAAAGTTAAATAGCAAATTAAACCTGGTCAGAATTAAAATTGCATTCAGAATTATCATTCCGATTGCTCTTTTAATTCTACCAGGTAATTATTTCGATAATGGCAATTCACTTTGTGTATCCAAGGTTTTTTTTCATATTGAGTGTCCAGCTTGCGGTTTGGCAAGAGCATGTATGCATCTAATACACTTTCAGTTTGAAGATGCTTATGCATATAACATGTTTAGTTTTATTTCATTCCCCATTCTGGCCTTTTTTTGGGGCTATTTATTTGTTAAAGAAGTTAAACTCCTTAGAAAATATAGTTAATAGGTGACAAATGAATCTATCATCTTAATCTATATAATTTTTTTTCTCCTTCCATTTAATATAGCTTAATATAATCTGTTCAATAATATATTAGGTTAGCTACTGATTCTTCTGCCTCTTCATAGGCCCATAAACAAAGAAGCCGTCATATTCAGACGGCCCCTCTCTTAAATAGAATCTGTTTGGTAATTATTTTTTTGTTTCCAGTAATTTGAAGAACTGATCAAGTTGTGGCAGAATAACAATACGGGTTCTGCGGTTAGCGGCGCGGCCTTCTGGTGTAGTATTGTCTGCCAGTGGCACATATTGGCTACGGCCTGCGGCAGTCATGCGTTTAGGATCCAGACCATAGGTGTCTTGTAAAATACGAACCACTGTGGTAGCACGTTTTACACTCAGATCCCAGTTATCCATAATAGCGTTACTTTTAATAGGCAATGAATCGGTATGCCCCTCTACCTGGAACTCAATATCAGGCTGTGCGTTCAATACCTTGGCTACTTTGCCCAATACTTCTTTGGCACGGTCGGTTACTTCGTAGCTGCCGCTCTTGAAGAGTAGTTTATCAGAAATATCAACATATACTACCCCTTTATCTACTTTGATGTTGATGTCTTTGTCATCTAAATTACCAATGGCACCTTTCAGGTTCATTACCAGGGCCATGTTCAGCGAATCTTTGCGTGCAATAGAACCTTGCAGGTCTTTGATGTAAATATCCTTTGCACCAATATTTTCCAATGATTTTTTAATGCTTTCTGCCTGAGAACCAGTAACCACTGACAGGTCTTTCAGTTGGCTTAGTACTGTATTGTTGTTCTGTTTCAGGTAATCAATTTGTTTATTAAGGTCGGCAATCTGGCCTTCCAGGGTATTTCTGCGATTAGTTAGGTCAGAGATTCGGGCAGATGATTCGTTCTGGCATCTTTTCAGCTCATCTTGCAGGTCGCGGTACTTAGCCTGCATGGCCAGATAGTTTCCACTCAGTTCGTTGTATTTGGCTTTTTCTTCTTCCAGTTTCTTGGGACTAACGCAGGAAAACATTGCCAGGGAACCCATAGCAATCAATACATAAATCTTTGATTTCATAATCATTCAGTTAGTAGATGATAATAATAGCCCCCTTACAACGTGCGAATGGGTGAAAAAATTGTTCGAATCACTACTGAAAAGAAAATAAATGGGTACCTGGGTCGTTTTGGCTGCATTTTCAACAACCATCATTATGGGCATTCCGGCTTGCAGATGCATTTGTTTGATAAGAAACAAGAACCAGGCTGATGTTTATGCTACAAACAATACAGTAGCATCGGCCTTGCTCCAGTCGTTGTATTTTTCTCCAAAAGCCGCATCGATCATTTTACGTTTGATTTTAAGCGTAGGGGTAAGTAAGCCATTGGCTATGGTCCATTCCTCTCCCAGTACAATCAGTTTGGATAACTGTTCGTGGTGCTCAAGGCTTTTATTAACAGAAGCCAACACTTCTTGTAATATCGGTGTAAGTGAATGGGTGGGTTGATGTTTGGCCGTTTCAGACAAGGTGCAGAGTGCCATGGCACTGGGCATGCCCGATCCTACAATACATACTTGTGCCAGTTCGGGGCTTTGTAATAATTTACTTTCAACCGGTGCGGGCATAATGTATTTGCCCTTACTGGTTTTAAATTGGTCTTTAATGCGGCCTGTAATAGTTAGGTAACCATCGGCATCTATCGATCCTTCATCGCCGGTGCGTAAAAAACCATCTTCAAAACATTCTGCGGTTAAGGCGGGTTCTTTGTAATAACCGATCATACTGGCCGGACTTTTTACCTGCACTTCATTGTCTTTACCCAACCGAACTTCTACGCCGGTATATGCCTGACCAACGGTACCAAAACGAACGGCACCTTTTCTGTTGGAATGAGAGAGGGCAACGTTTTCCGTCATACCATACGCTTCTTGAATAACAATACCCAGTTTGGCAAACCAGACAAGCAGGGCAGGGTTAATGGGAGATGCACCGGTAAATACAAAACGGGCATTACCCAATCCCAATTTTTTTAGAATGGCTTTTTTGATGATGGATGAGATGATGGGAATAGACAGCAGACGACTGAGTTTTTGTTGCGGCATTTTTTTCAGGATGCCCTCCTGCAGTTTTTCCCAAATGCGCGGAACGGCGAGGAATACAGTGGGCTTGGTATCGGCCAGATTTTTGGCAAACGTATCCATAGACTCCACAAAATACACGGTGCTGCCTGTGAAGATGGCACCACATTCAACCAGCATTCTTTCGGCCACATGGCATAGAGGCAGGTAAGAAAAAAAGATTTCCTCTTTAATATCTGGGTAGCTAATGAGAAAAGCGTCTACAGCAAAAGCAACAGCATAAAAAGTATGCATTACCCCTTTTGGCTGGCCTGTGGTTCCGGAAGTGTATACAATGCAGGCCAGTGAATGTGGATCAATCTCGGGTATGCCTTGTAAAGGTTGTTTGTCAGCGATTAATTCATCCCAGTTAATACAACCCGCATTAGGGTAAAAAGGAAAACTAATTTGTATTAACTGATTGGGCACACCTTTACGCAGTTCTTCGGGGTTATCAAGTTTACCAATGAAGATGGCTTTGCTTTCGCTATGGTCAATAATTTCCCAGAGTGCTTCGGGTGTAATGTTTGGATAGAGTGGAACAGAAATACAGCCCGCCATCGCTATGGCCAGATCTGCCATAATCCAGTGCGCGCAATTTTTACTGAGTATGGCTACTTTATCATCTTTACCAAGTCCCATTTCTTTCAAAGCGCTTGCCATGCGGCGCACCTGGTTACCTGCCTGTTGCCAGGTAAAGTTTTGGTAAACGCCTTTTACCGGTTCGGCTAAAAACAATTTATCGGCACGTGTTTGCTCGAACGAACAAAATTTATCCAGTAAGGTGGGAAGTGATGGTTGCATATGCGTTATTAAAATTGGGGAGTTAATAAATGAGCCATACCCTGTTCAGGAATCTTTCCCTGAATAGGGGCGTAAAACTGATAGATGCGTTGAAAATCGGCGGCCTCATCATCAGATGCAAAAAAAGGTTCGGCAATGGATAATTCTTTTCGGGTAAAATCCATACCTACCATTACAATAGGCACGCCTGCTTTTTTGGCTATATGGTAAAACCCGGTGCGCAGGCGTTCTACTTTTTTTCGGGTGCCTTCGGGCGAAAGGGTTAGTATAAAACGATCATGGGTAGCAAACAGGTTTACTACTTGTGCTACCATCTGGTGTTTATTGGAACGGTCAACCGGAAAACCACCCAGGCCGCGAAAGAAAAATCCAAACGGACCTTTGAACAGCGAATCTTTACCAAGGTATTTGAGGTGATGCAGGCCTAATTTACTGCGGAAGGCAAGCCCTGTTACAAAATCCCATGCACTTGTATGCGGCCCAACAATTACCACTGCTTTGTTAAGCTGGTGAGGAAATGAACCGGTATGGGTCCACCCCCGTATACGGAGATATAGGCTCCAGAGTAATCTCATGTGGCTGCAATTGTTCTGATTTACAAGATAATAAGAAATTGTGAGACGTGAATCGTGAGGCGTGAATGGTGAAAGGTGAATTGTGAATGGGCAATAGATAATTCACAATTCACCATTCACCTTTCACAAAAAGACATTGCAATAAGCAATTTTCTAATTCAAAACAGCGTTATACCGTAAATCTAACTGTATGGCTACCTTCAGGAGCTTTGTTGCCAGTGAATTGATGTCTATCAAACAGAACATTGCGGCTGTTCGTAATATGGTGCCCAATAACATTAAGCTACAACCCACCGAGCGGCGGAGCATGTTTAAGCTCAATACCAAGCGACATGAATTTGTAGAGAAAGCCATCCAGTTTATGCGAAAGAACCCAAATACCGTTCCCAATTTTGTGGATGTGATGGAGTGTAATAACAATGTTCACCTGTATGCCCAATACTCAGAACTGATAGAAGAGTTGGATTCAGTAAAAACCAAATTGGAAGATGCCAAACTGGTGATTGGCAATGAAATTTTAAAACAAACCCGCGCGTATTTTCAGAACTCCAAAAACGCCTCAGAATCGGGCAACGAGCTGCTCGGAAAAATTTACAAAGAATTGAAACCGCATTATGCAGTGGGGAGGAATAGTAAGAAGGCAGTTAAAAGTTAGGAGTTAGGAGACTGGAGTCTGGAGTAGACATTAAAATTTATACTCCAGACTCCAGTCTCCTAACTCCAGACTTCTTCCTATTTTATTTCTTTCAACAAAGCATTCACCGCTGCCTCCAGCTGTTGGTCTTTTCCTTTGATCACTACATCATACTCATTCATCAACTGAATATCGGGAACGGTTTGGTGGTTTTCGAGGTATTGTCCGGTCATGGCTTTTACGCCTAATGGGGGTACGCCCCAACGGAGTGTATTATCCTGTAAAGATTCCCATCCGGCAAATGTGCAGGTACCCGGTACTGGCATGCCTACCAGTTTGCCGAGTTTCAGTTCCTGATAGGTGTACGCATAACAATGGCCATCGCTGTAGTTGGCCTCATTGGCTATGGAAATGCTGGGTTTGGTCCAGCGGAAATTAGGTTCATATCCATTGCTGCGGTTATCCGTTGTATAGTCCATGAATTTTTTTCCGCTTAGGAACATGGCCAGATCGGCCACCAGATCTCCTCCACCATTAAACCGGGTATCTACCACAATTCCTTTTTTACCGGCGTACTTACCCATCACTTCTTCATAGGTAGTTCGGTAAGCACCATCGTTCATGCCGGGTATGTGTACATAGCCCAACTGTCCATTACTTAAACGTTCTACCTCATCCTGGTTTTTTCTTACCCAGCGTTTGTATAGCAACTGGTTTTCTTCGCCGGTGCTGATGGGTTTGATGATGAGTTCTTTTTTAGCAGCCCCATCCAGTATGGCAAGCAATGTATTCTTACCGGCTTTGCGGTTCAGGTATTGGGCAAGGTCTTTTTCAGTACCAATGGTTTCGCCATCAATGGCCTCAATGATCATTCCGGGTTTGATGTTTAATCCGGCTTTGTCTAACGGACCATCTTTAATTACTTCCTCAACTTTAAAGCCATTGCCTTTGTAGGTCTGATCATAAAACACACCCAGTGAAGCAGTAGCATCACCATTAGGCGAAACATTGTTATAGCTGGATCCGCTATGGCTTACATTCAACTCGCCCAATAACTCGCTCAGCATTTCTGAGAACTCGTAATTGTTACCAATATGCGGCAGGTATTTTTCATAATCGGGTTTGTAGCTATCCCAATTAACACCATGCATGGTTGCGGTGTAAAAAGTTTCTTTGGTTCTGCGCCAAACATGTTCAAACATAAAGCGGCGCTCGGCTTCCGTATTCAGTGTCATTTCTCCATTAATGCTGATAACATCTCTTTTACCACTAGCAGGATCTATTTTAGAAATGCCACCATCTGCTGCGAGAAAAATAGTTTTCTGTTCTTTATCCCAAGTTAAACTGCCACCCTGTGCATTTAGCGGCACCAGCATTTTGGTTTCTTTGGTGCGCAGGTTGGTGGTCCATAAATTACTGCCTCTTTCAAAACGTGCAAGATAATAGAGTGTTTCACCATCTTTACTTACCAATGCATCGCCCAGTGAAGAAGAGTGAATGGTGAGTTTGGTTTTGCGGAAAGTAAGTCCATCCCAATCAATCACCACACTATCTTTCTTCATGTCTTTTTTCTTGGATGTATCGGCTTTTGCTTTGGTTTCTTCTGATTCTTTCTGCAACGCTGCATCTTCTTTACTCAGCTTAAATTTATCAAATGCATCCTGCGAAAAGAACATAGCATATACATCGCTTTGTGCACCGCCGCTTTGCGCTACACCTTTCAAACCATCGCGGTTGCTGAACCATAACATGGCTTTGCCACCCATGATCCATTTAGCGCGACCATCATTAAAACCACTTTCGGTAAGGTTGGTTACTTTTCCTTTTCCATCCGCTGCTACAATACCAATTTCTCCGGGTGCAATGCCGGGTACGGAGTAATCAAACAAAATCCATTTGCTATCGGGGGCCCATTGAAAATACTGGTCGTTATCGCCCATAGAAAACAATTCTTTATCTGTAAGAATGGTTCTGGTTTGTTTGGTAGCGATGTTATAGATCTTTAGCGTCATTCTGTTTTCAATGAAAGCAATTTCTTTTCCATCGGGAGAATATACCGGTTGGTAATTTTCTTTTTCATTTACAATCACCGGTGTTTCTTTTAATACGGTAGAAGCATAGAAATACGGTTCTTCATCGCGCAGTTTTTTGGTTTCAAAAATTTTCCAGCTATTACCGCGTTCCGAAGCATATAACAATGTTTTTCCATCGGGAGAAAAACTAACCAGTCGTTCCTGCTCAGGTGTATTGGTAATGCGTTTGGTAACACCGCCTTCCACACTGGTTACAAACACTTCGCCACGAAAAATAAAAGCTACTTCTTTGTTATTGGGAGCAACTGCCACATCGCGTGCGCCACCGCTTACAGGAACTACTTTTTCATTGTTACTTTTTGCATCGGCCGCAATGCTGATCTTAACTTTGTTTCCTTTGGCGGTTCCTTTCTGTGTATACAATTCACCATCGTAACTGTAACAAAGTGTTCCATCATTGGCTGCAGTAAGAAAACGAACCGGATGTTTTTTGAAGGATGTAACGGCTTGTGATTTACCGCCCTCGATGCCCATTTTATGAACATTGTATGAGCCGCTCTCTTCACTCAGGTAATAAAAAGCTTTGTCGTTATCTGTGAAAACGGGCGTTCTGTCTTCACCGGCAAAAGAAGTAATTTTTTTATGCGTGCCGACTTTACTATCGTAGATCCATATATCGCGTGCAATAGCAGATGTATGGTGTTTGCGCCAGGTATTTTCTCCGCCTTTTTTATCCTGGTAAATCAGGTACTGTCCGTTTTTACTGAATTTTACTTCTTCTGCAGGCGTGGTTAAAACCTGTTCTACCCTGCCGCCACTAACTGGTACTTTATACAATTCAGGCTGTGAACCCGTTGGGAAAGTACGGTTGCTGGCAATATCCATACGGGATGATCCAAAGAGGATGGATTTATCATCTGTCGCAAATTCATAGGGATATTCCTGTGCAGAATGGAAGGTGACTCTTTTGGCTTCTCCACCTTCGGCAGCAATGGTAAAGATGTCGAAATTGCCATAACGGTCGCTAGCAAAAGCAATCGTTCTTCCATCATGGCTCCAAACAGGCATAAAGTCGTGCGCTTCATGAACCGTTAAGGCAGTGGCATTACCACCCGTGGCGGCAACACGGTAGAGATCGCCTTTGTAAGTAAATACAATGGTTTTTCCATTGGGAGAGATGGCTGAATAACGCAACCAACCCGGATCAACCTGAGCAAAAGTCTGAAAGCTGGTCAGAGCGGCCAGTAACAATAGTTTGATTTTTTTCATAGCAGTTTTATGAACGAGGAAGGTAAGAAAGAACGGTGAAAAAAGGAAAGGCTGTTGAAAGGGATTGGTAAATGACATTTCCCACTTCGAAAATGAACAGCTCTCTTCGGCTTAGAAGCAGAATTAATAAGTTCTTGCAGATAGCTTTGAATGTGTAGCGAAAAGAAACTGTATTTTTAAAACCTATCCCTAGTGTATGAATCATTTTGTTTTGCTATTTACCAGCCTGTTACTATTTGTTTCTGCAAATGCACAGAAAAAAAGAGCACGGGAACTGGGTATTCAGATAGGCGTTTTGCCAACTGGTTTGCATAATGCCATTACCGATGTGGCTGGTGTAAAAGTGGGGCATACTACTTTGGTAAAAGGCGATTCTGTACGAACAGGTGTTACCGCCATACTGCCTTTTGATGGCAATATTTTTCAGCACAAAGTACCAGCCGGTATTTTTATAGGTAATGGATTTGGTAAACTGGCAGGCACCACACAAGTGATGGAATTGGGCACGCTGGAAAGTCCGGTAATTCTTACCAATACCCTGAATGTAGCCACAGGCATGGAAGCCATAATTGAACATACGCTTCAACAAAAAGGTAATGAGCCCGTTTTTTCTGTGAATGCAGTAGTGGGCGAAACCAATGATGGGTATTTGAATGATATACGTGGCCGACATGTACAAAAAAGCGATGTATTGAAAGCAATACGCGAAGCTAAAGACGGGCCTGTTACTGAAGGATCGGTGGGTGCGGGTACCGGTACCGTTTGTTTTCAGTTTAAAGGAGGGATTGGTACGGCTTCAAGAAAATTACCTGAGGCGCTGGGTGGCTATACTGTGGGCGTATTGGTACAAACTAATTTTGGAGGTGTATTGCAAATAGATGGTGTGCCTGTTGGTGAAGAATTGAATAATTATTATCTGCGCGATCAACTCAATAAAAAAGAAGACGGCTCCTGTATGATAGTAGTGGCTACCGATGCGCCACTGGATAGCCGTAACTTAACAAGACTGGCCAAGCGAGCTTTTATGGGACTGGCCAAAACAGGCGGCATTGCCCATAATGGTAGCGGTGATTATGTAATAGCTTTTTCTACTGATTCTTTATTGCGTGTTGCGCATACCAGTAGAGAAAAAAAACAAACGATGAGTCTGTTAACCAACGATGCCGTTTCGCCACTTTTTATGGCAGCGATAGAAGCAACAGAGGAAGCTATCATCAATTCATTATTGGCGGCTACAACCACTAAGGGTATTAGCGGGCATATAGCCGAAGCATTACCGGTAGATAAACTGATTACTATACTGAAAAAATATAACCGTATTCATTTATGAATAACCTGATTTGTTTTTGCAATAACCAATTCATGCCATTTTCAGAGGCTTCGTTACCCTTGAATGATCTCGGTTTTCAGCGAGGCTACGGCATCTTTGATTTTTTAAGAGTAGTGGGTACAACACCTTTATACATCAATGATCATTTAGATCGATTTTATTATTCTGCTGATGAAATGCGATTGCCGGTGCCGCATACCAAAGAAGCGTTACAAACTATTATCAGACAATTAATCACAAGTAATGGGCTGGCCCATTCCGGCATACGCATCATGTTATCTGGTGGCAGCTCTCAGGATGGATATAGTATTGTAGAACCGAATTTGGTCATTGTACAGTCGCCCTTAACACCACCACCTGGTACAGTATTGTTGCCTGGATATACCATTGTTACCTATCCGCACCAGCGGCAAATGCCTCATGTAAAAACTACCGATTACCTAATGGCCATCTGGTTGCAACCTTGGGTAAAAGAGCAGGGGGCGGATGAAGTATTGTACCATAACCATGGAATTGTTTCAGAATTTCCACGCGCTAATTTTTTTATGGTGACGGATGAACAAACACTGGTAACGCCGGCCAATCATATTCTAAAAGGTGTTACCCGGAAACAAATCATAGAGCTGGCCAAAGCAAAAGGAATTACCGTATTGGAAAAAGATATTTCACTAACCGATATTCATTCCGCTACAGAAGCGTTTATTGCCAGCTCTACCAAAAGAGTGATACCTATCCGCCAGTTAGATGAAAAAATATTTGCGCCTTATACATCGGAGTCGCTAACAGCAAAAATCTTTGGCTGGTTACAGCAACATGAGAATACAACCATAGCAATGCCTGTGTAATAAAGTATAACTATCACGTATTCTTTAGTGTACAAGTATTTCAATCGTGCCTTGGTGCCTTAGTGTGCAACTATTTCTCACACAAAGGCACAGTTTACAACGAAGTAGTTTAATAGCATAAAACGTTATGATGTAATTTGTAGTCCGTGATCAACACCTCTCCTTATACCATCTATCCCTGCGGCGATCATGCTATTACCATTGAACTGGATAACAGGGTTGATGTGGAAATCAGCCGGCAGGTTATTTCACTCTATCAAAAAATACGATCGTTGAAACTTCCTGGTGTGCTGGATATTATTCCCGCCTATAGCTCGGTTACCATAGTGTATGATCTGCGGTTGTTAACCAAACAATTCACAGGTGCATCTGTGTATGAAACCATGCATGCTGTTTTGCAAAATGCAGCCAACGATGTATTGAGTGCCGTTGTTGCGCAAACGCGATTGATACGGATACCGGTATGTTACGATACTTCTCTGGCACCCGATATAGTTTCGCTGGCAGCATTGCATCAACTTACTGTTGAAGAAGTGATACAATTGCACACAGCAGTTACCTATCGCGTGTATATGATTGGTTTTCTTCCCGGCTTTGCTTATATGGGTTCGGTAGAGGAAAGAATCATTACGCCCAGAAAAGAATCGCCCAGAACAAATGTTCCGGCAGGGAGTGTGGGTATTGCCGGAGAGCAAACCGGTATTTATCCCTTTGCTTCGCCGGGTGGCTGGCAACTCATCGGGCAAACGCCGTTACCCATGTTTGCAGTAAACCAATCACAACCCTGTTACCTGCAACCCGGAGATGCTGTTCAGTTCTTTTCCATATCTGTTGAAGAATTTTTTAAAACAAAGCAGGTATGAGTGTGCGTATTATAAAACCCGGTTTACTAGATACCGTGCAGGATGCTGGCCGGTATGGCTACCAACATCTTGGTATCAATCCGGGTGGTGCAATGGATAGCATTGCCATGCGTATTGCCAATGCACTGGTTGGCAATATGGCAAATGAAGCCGTGCTGGAAATGCATTTTCCTGCAGCGGAAATGGTTTTTGAAGCTACCGTTTTAATAGCACTGGCCGGTGCAGATTTTTCTGCATCCATCGATCACAAAGAAGTTCCGTTACACCATCCCGTATTGGTTAAACAAGGTGCGGCACTAAAGTTTATCCAAAAGAAAAAAGGCAGTTGTGTGTATCTGTCAGTAGAGGGCGGTTTTGAAACAATGCAATGGCTGGGTAGCAGCAGCACCCATTTGCAGGTGGGTGCAGGAGGATTAGAAGGAAGGCAATTGCAGAAGAACGACCGGTTGGTACTAAAAAAAGAATCCAATTATCTATTTGCAGAAAACCATTCATTTTTTGAAGTACTTCCCTGGCAGGCCAAAGTAGCTGATTTTTATTCAGACGGAAAGATCCGTTGTGTAGCAGGTAATGAATTTGATTTACTGAATGATGCATCAAAAAAAACATTGCTTGCTACCCCGTTTACCATTAGCAGCAGTAGTAATCGGATGGGCTATCGTTTGCAGGGCGCAGATTTACAAACAACTGTTGTAAAAGAAATGCTCTCAACGGCTGTAACCAAAGGAACCATACAGCTGTTACCTAATGGGCAGCTGATTGTATTAATGGCCGATCACCAAACCACGGGTGGTTATCCGCGTGTTGGGCATATCATCAGTACAGATATATCTTCGTTGGCACAATGTGGCGTTGGGCAGACCTTCCATTTACAAATGATAACTATAGAAGAGGCAGAATATAGCACTCGTACACAGGAAATGAATTTGCAGCAACTGATAAATGCCTGTAACTTCCGTTTGCAACAATACCTTGCTTTGTAGCACATTAACCATTGGAGGTAATACATGTATACCATTGATCTTAATTGCGATATGGGCGAGGGCCTCAGTAATGATGCCCAACTGATGCCATGGATCAGCAGTGCCAATATTGCTTGTGGGTACCATGCCGGAAATAAATCCATCATGCAGCAAACAGTGGCATTGGCTACGCAATATTCAGTAGCCATTGGCGCACATCCCGGATTTGACGATCCGGAAAATTTTGGCAGAACGGAACAGAAATTACCCCTGAATGAAATATTTGACCTGGTGGCAGAACAGGTATATTCACTCCAAAAAATTACCCAGGAAAGCGGTACAAAATTACACCATGTAAAACCGCATGGTGCATTGTATAATATGTCGGCCAAAGATGCGCTATTGGCCAACACCATTGCCAAAGCGGTGTATCAGGCAGACAAAGATTTGGTTTTATACGGGTTGAGTGGAAGTTGCTCTATCAGCGAAGCAAAAAAAATCGGGTTAACAACTGCTAGTGAGGTATTTGCCGACAGAACCTACCAGGCTGATGGCAGTTTAACGCCCAGAACAAAAGCCGGAGCTATGCTTGAATCCACAGAAGATTGCCTTCGGCAAGTATTACAAATGATCGAGTATAAAACAGTGAACGCCCTAAGTGGAGAATGCGTTTCGATAGTGGCTGATTCACTTTGCATTCATGGAGATGGAGCGCATGCCGTATCTTTTTCGGAAAATATTTATCGTACCCTGCAAAAATATTCTGTTGACATCAAAACCATCTAAATATAATTTTTTTGGTGGCGTTGGTTTGGGTGCGGCTTTCCTGATGGCTAACTCATCCATTGGCCCGGGTTTTCTAACACAAACCACTGTATTCACACAGCAATTAATGGCCAGCTTTGGCTTTGTGATATTGGTATCTTTTATTCTGGATATTGGTGCACAGGTAAACACATGGCGCATTCTTACGGTAAGTGAATTACGTGCGCAGGATCTGGCTAATAAATTATTACCCGGCCTTGGTTATGTAATAGCAGCATTGGTAGTAATGGGTGGTTTTTCTTTTAATATTGGTAATATAGCCGGCTGCGCATTGGGTGTAAATGTTTTGAGTGGTATGTCTTTTCAAACAGGGGCACTGCTAAGCGGCACAATCGCGCTACTTTTATTCTGGATAAGAGAAATGGGTAAGATGCTGGATAATTTTACCCGCATTGTAGGTACGGTAAAAATCATACTCACTTTAGTTATTGCCATCAGCTCGCATCCGCCCGTGCTGCAGGCCTTGCACCATACCATTGTTCCCGAAGTCTTCAGCTCACAAGCCATAGTTACCATTGTTGGCGGAACGGTTGGTGGATACATTACTTTTTCCGGCGCACACCGTTTACTGGATGCCAATATCAAAGGGAAAGAAAATATTAAACAGGTTGATAAAAGTGCCATCAGTGGTATCCTCATCTCAGGTATCATGCGGTTCATTCTTTTTTTTGCCATCCTTGGTACACTAACACATGGTGCTATTCTGGATAAGGACAACCCATTGGCCAGTGTATTTCGTTTTGCAGCGGGCGATTTTGGCTATCGTGTTTTTGGTATTGTTTTATGGAGTGCTGCTATTTCCTCTGTAATCGGTGCATCGTATACATCGGTTTCTTTTTTAAAAACATTTCATCCGATGCTGATTAAATATGAACGCCTTTGTATTTCATTGTTCATTGTAATTACCACAATCATATTTATGCTGATAGGAAAACCAAAACAACTTATGTTGTTAGCAGGACTGGTAAACGGATTGATATTACCACTTGTATTAGCTGTATTATTGATAGCCTGTACCAAACCCCGTTTAATGAACGGGTATAAACATTCCAGATGGATGCAGGCTGCCGGATGGGTAGTTGTATTGGTAATGGGTTGGATGGGCTACCTGACTATTTATGAGTGGCTTGCTAAGTAGTAAGTGTTTTATCAATATAATCCCGTAAGGTTTTTACAGTCTTTTCAGGCGATACCGTTTGTACTTCTATTTTCGTAAAAAGCTCCGTAAAATTTTCGCGGTTCTGTAAACTCTTGAGGTAAAATTTATCATAATAACTAAGCAGGATGTCAAAGCATCCTTTGATATTATCTTCTATTAAAAAATGAATGGCGTTTTTGGTTTCCAACCCACCCAATTTTTTCTTGATGCGAATAATGGCATTCACCAGTTTTTCTTTCTCAAATTTTCCATACTGCGCAACAATAAAATTCAACCGTTCTTCAAATGGGATATCCAAAAAGAATACTTGCTTTTTGCGCATCTGGCTAAAAAAAACCGTTGGGATATTTACTTCGCCTATTCGCTGGCTTTCGTCCTCAAGCCATAGAAAAGAAGTAACATCTGCTGCATCTGTTATTTGCCATTGGTCATCAACTCTTTTCAATTCTCCCGCAAGTAAATTTTCAAACATTTCCTGTGAAGGTTGTTTGGGTTGCCCCATACTGCCAAAAGCCGAGCCTTTGTGGTGTGCCAGTTGTTCCAGATCGATAACGGGAAGTTGTTTTTTTGCCAATGCATGCAGGGCTTCTGTTTTACCACTTCCTGTAAAGCCGCCCAGTATGCGAATGGGATACTCTTTTTCGAATTGTAGTAACACCCATTTCCGATAGGCCTTGTATCCGCCGGCCAGTGTATATACTTTGTAGCCATACAGATCAAGCAACCATGCCACACCGGCGCTTCGCATACCACCACGCCAACAATGAACCAGTACACAGTGGGCAGTAGCAGCAGGCAGCTCTTCTTGTTTACTGCCAACTGGCAACTGCCAACCGGCAACTATTTTTTCCACTTCCTCCACCATCTTCACCATCTTCACACCATAGTATTCCAATCCCAACTTAATGGCTTTTTGTTTGCTTTCCTGTTTGTAGGCAGTGCCTACTACTTTTCTTTCTTCATCTGTAAACAGGGGCAAACTGATGGCACCGGGTATATGGGCGTGTAAGAACTCACCCGGACTGCGAACATCCAGTACCGGATGTGCTTTGCTTAGTGCAATAAATTCTTCAATGTTCAGTCGGGTAATGGCCATGCAACAAATGTAAGGGGAGATTTTTGTAACTTTTGCCCGTGAAACAGTTATTGATCATACGACATGCCAAGAGCAGCTGGGCATTGGTTGGCCAGGATGATTTTGATCGTCCGCTGAATGACCGCGGTCACAAAGATGCCCCAATGATGGCAAAAAGATTGCTGGATAAGCAGATTGCCATTGATATAATGATTACCAGTCCGGCCAATAGGGCATTAACCACCGCCAATTATTTTGCAGATACCTATGCATTGAAAAAGGGATGTTTAGCTATTGTGCGTAAACTGTATCATGCCCGTGCAGCAATATTTTATGATGTGATAACTGAGATAGATGATGCGATAAGCAGTGCTGCTGTTTTCTCGCACAATCCCGGCATTACCGATTTTGTAAATGAGTTAACCACTACCCAAATAGACAATATGCCTACCTGCGGCATCTTTGCCATTAAAGCAGATACAGATTGTTGGAAAGATTTTAAGACTGCTAAAAAAACATTCTGGTTTTTTGATTATCCGAAAATGTAAGATTTTTCATCTACGAATTTCAGGCTATGAAGTGATGACGCTGCACAATCAAGCTGCCTGCTTTTTAAAATTAGCAAGGTATACCCCGGTAAAAATGAGGATTGCGGCTATCAATTTTACCAGGCTAAAATGTTCTCCTGCAAAAATGATGGCAATAACAGCAGCAAAAACAGGCTGGGTATAAATATATGCACCGGTAGCAGATGCACCAATGATAGAGATGCCATATACATTTAACAGATAAGCAAGAAATGTGGCACCAACGGCTACTGCTGCCAATGCCATCCAGTGCGAAAAACCAAAAGCGTTCCAGTCGGTTCCTAAAAACTCCTGCATACCAAAAGGCAGTATTACCAAAGAACCTAATGTAAAAATCCATCGTAATACCTGTATGCCGCTATACACCTGCATCAAGGGCCTTACCAATACCAGGTAAAAAGAATACGAGATGGCATTTATCAGTACCATAATATCGCCCAGTAAAATATTATTTCCCGTGTGCTGTGCATCTTTTAATAAAATTAATAATGCGGCACCGCCAATACCTAATAGCAAACCCAGAAATTTTACCCAGGTAAAACTTTCTCTCAGCAGCCATGCAGCAATCAATGTGATAAAAATAGGCGTTGCCAGCGCAAGTAATGCGCTATGAATAGGTGTGGTAAGCGATACCCCTTTGATAAAAAAGATCTGGTTAATAACCACACCCGTTAAAGCGCAAAGCAGAAAACGGGGCAGGTGTTTCCGTTGCAGTTTTACTTTGCCCGGCTTGAATAGGAACAGCGCCCAGAATAAAAACAAACTCACCAGTATGCGAACCACATTTAATGCATAAGGATGCAGGTAAGCAGGTGTGATGTATTTAACAATGGCATAATTGGCTCCAAAAATTACATTGGCACTAATTACAGCGACATGGGCTTTGGTGTTACGGGTCATGTGGCGTAAAGGTAAGGAGAGTTTGTGGGAGACGTGAATGGTGCGGGGATTGGTTTAGCTGTATTGTGTAGTGGGTTTATTATTTTTCCGGTAATTTTATTTTATTAATCTGATGAAATGAAAGTATTGAAACCAATTTTGGTGATTGTTTTTTTTCTTGCTCTTTCTGTTTGCGTAACAGCACAAGCAAACAAAAAGAAACCGATACAAAAAGTGTATACAGTAAGTGGTAAGATTGAAGGACTGACTACTGGTAAAATCTATCTTTTTTATACGGATACCGATACTAAAAAAATAGATTCTGTAGTAACCAACGATGGTAATTTCCGTTTTTCGGGAAATATTGAAGAACCTTTATTATATGTATTGAAAACAGATGTACCGAAAATAGGTTCGCTTGTATTTTTTGTGGAACCTGGTACCATTACCATCAATGCTCAAAAAGATTCTCTCCATAAAGCAATTGTTACAGGAAGTAAATCGAATACCGAATTCAGAGAGTGGAGTAAAGAATGGAGCAGGATAACCGCACAGGCAGGGCCTATGTACAAACGGTTAGATTCTGCCAGCCAGAGAGGGAAAGTAAAAGAATCGGCAGCCGAAAGAAAGATCTTTGATGATGGCATGAAATCACTGGAAGCACAAACCAATGAAGCGGTTTTTGCTTTTATTAAAAAGTACCCCAACTCACCGGTAGCACCGTTTATTGTGTACGATAGGTATATCAGTTATCCAAATCCCGAAATGGCAAAAAGTAGTTTTGCTGTTTTAGGACAAATAGCCAAAAACAGTTTGTACGGAAAAAGAATTGCCGAATACCAGCGGATAGCTACTAAAACGGGGATAGGTGCTACACCCGAGTTTTCGGCAAAGGATACTTTGGGCAAAATAGTGAAGCTATCTTCTTTTCGTGGTAAATATGTACTGGTAGATTTTTGGGCAAGCTGGTGTGCCCCCTGCCGCAAAGAAAATCCGAATGTGGTGGAAGCGTATCAAAAATACCACGATAAAGGATTTGAGATTGTGAGCATTTCACTCGATACCCAAAAAGATGCCTGGTTGAATGCCATACATATGGATGGTCTTACCTGGAAACATGTAAGCGATTTGAAAGGATGGGAAAGTGGATTGGTAAAAGAGTATGGCGTAACAGTAGTGCCCACCAGTTTTCTGGTTGATAGAGAGGGAAAAGTAATTGCCAACAATTTACGCGGCGAAGCTTTGCAAAAGAAGATGGCGCAGCTGTTTAATTAAATCTACTATGGTTGCGAGTGCCACCACACTTGGCACTAAAGTGCCGGCATGTATTTGTTACCTATTTCCATCCTCTGGCTAAAGCCAGAGGCAATGCAAAACATTATAAAAGGCGTCCTCCGAAAATGTTTCCCGATAACCCACTTGGTGAAATTTTGTGTTAACTGTATATGGCAATTGTAGGTACAGAATCCTCTATCGAGAAACACTTGTGAAGAAAGGTTCTGTTTTTTATTTAAGTAAAACCTGTGGACAAAAAACACCTTTCAATTAATTACACAGATCTCTTTAATATATCTAACAACGAAACAATATCTCCTTCCTCAAACAAATTAACTTTTGGCATCTGGTACTGAAATTGCTTTGCTTTCTGTAATTGGTCAACACAATCAAATGCATCCTGCGTAGCAGTGATGCAATAGCCTTTTTCTGCCAATCGTTTTGCCAGGTATTCCTGTTCGGTTTGGCCAGGGGTGGGTATGAGTATGGATTTTTTTTGAAGTGCCATTAATTCCATTACCGTAGTATAGCCACTGCGGCTTACAATGTATTCACTCTGCAAAATGGCCTGCTGCAATTCGTTGCCGGGTAAATGATTTTTCACGGCGATATGATCTGCTAAAACCAATGTTTCGGTACTTCCGGGTTTGCCTCTCACCAATAAAACAGGGCTCTTCATTTTTAGTAAATCTGGAATCAATTTGTTTTCCAGCAGGGTTCGTTGCGGCTCTGGTCCGGATAAAAGAATGCAGTATTGGTATATTTTGTTGGCCGTTTGTGGCTGAAATCGGGATAGTACACCAATGTACCTGACAGGCACCACGGGCATTTTTAAAGGATGCGATAAGCTGCCGGCAAGGTTGTTATCTCCCTCCATATCCGGTACCCAACAAACACTAAACCGGTTGATATAACGGTAATTGATTTTTTGTAGCAGCACTTCCACCCAGGCAAACGGTGCTTTAATGGTAAGCTGGTGCGTAATAAAAATGCAGGAAACCTTTTGGGTAAATAAGCCGTATCGGTTATCAGAGATCACCAGATTGATTTGGTGTTCATCAATTACTTTGTCAAGCCAGACTTGCTCCTCTTTAATGGTTCTAAGCAGCCGCGGTAATTGGGCAAGTAATGTGAAAGGCAGGGTCCATTTGTAGGTACTATACCTGATTCGGTAACCGGCCAAGGGCAATATGGGTAATGTGGGAAACTCGGATTGCAGCAAATGTGCCTGTGCGCCCTCTGCTGCAATAACTATGGAAAAACCGCGTGCCACTAATGCCCGGATAATGGGAATACAGCGCGTAGCATGGCCCAAACCCCAGTCCAGCGGGGCGATAAGCACTTTTTGTATGTTAAAATTGGAAGACAATAGAATGATTACCGGTTTATGTTACGCCTAAAGTAGTATTTTAGTTTACAGAATATGAAACTGAAAATAAACCAAATAATCGTTTTGCTGTTATTGATTACCATGGTGGGTAGTTCATGTGGTATTTTTAAGAAAGGTAATGGAACACCTTTTTGTGGCTGCCCCAAACATTAAACAAGGGAAAACCCAAACCCATGCAGGATATGAACAGGGATTTACTGGTGTTATCGCAAGCTGCCCATCAAAACCCCGATGTGCTGGAACGTGAATTGGCACAGTTAAATACCATGTTATTTCATACCGAGAATTGGCCTGTTTTCTGCACGGCCAATGAAATACTGGATGTAAACCGCCACAAGATCATCCGCAAAACGCACCTCATTCAACAAATACTTACTGAGAAAAAGCAGAAACCATTTGTGTTTACCTGTAATAAGAATTAATCCCTGGTATTCTTATTCCATTGTTGTCAGCTAACCACAGGTGTTCGGAAGATTTTTTTCTATAATTTTTACTCGGGACTAAAGTCCCAAAAAAGATTTTTTAGGACAATGCTCCACCCGCTCTAAAGAGCGGGGCAAAAGATGGGAAGTCAATTTGCCACGCTCTTCAGAGCGTGGATACAAAGTATAAAGAGAGTTCTTGTTGGGGCTTTAGCCCCCAGTAGCAAAATGTAGTGTTCCGAACACTAGTGGTCAGCGACCAACAGCGGCAAATCAGACATTTATCGCTTGCTGATTTTATTCATACTAATATTTCTTTGCAAGCTGCATTTAAAACGACTCACCTCAGTGCCTCTAATCATTCTATGTTTTGTTTGCCTGCCTGCCATCCGCTTACGCCACATACGAAAACTGGAGGGTTTACTATTAGCGCGCATAAATGCGATCACTTCTTTTTCCGGTAAACCAAATTGCAGTTCAATGGCTTCAAATGGGGTACGGTCTTCCCAGGCCATTTCTATAATGCGGTCTTTGTCTTCGGGGGAGAGCATAGTTGGGGTGTGGTTAAAATGGTTAAAGCGGTTAAAAAAGTTGGATGGGTTAAGAAAGGTTTTGTGCATCGAGTTCATTAAGAAATTGGCTGGCATGGTGTAAGTGTGATGCCTGCTTTTCTTTGGCCATTTTATCAAAGGTGCCAATAAGCATGCCTAACCTTGGGTTCTGTAAAAAGAAATCGCGATGAACGTGCATGAAACGCCAGAACAGGCCATCCCATGTTGATTGCCACTCACCTTTTTCATAATCACTCATCTTCATCAGATAATTACTGCCACTGATATAGGGTTTGGTGGTCATGAGTCCGCCATCGGCAAATTGCGTCATACCGTACACATTAGGTACCATTACCCAATCGTAGGCATCAATAAACAATTCCATAAACCAACGATATACTTCATCCGGATCAAACTCGCAGAGCAACATAAAATTGCCTAGTACCATCAAGCGCTCTATGTGATGGCAGTACCCTGTTTGTAAAACCTTTTGTATGGTTTGATCTATTGGCGGAATACCAGTGCTTCCCTTCCAGAATGATGCAGGAATTTTTCTGGTGAACTTCCAATAATTGGTAGTGCGTTGTTTACTGCCTTCTCTTTCATATACAATACGGATAAATTCGCGCCAGCCCATTACCTGCCGCACAAATCCTTCCTGCGAATTAAGGGGAATGTTTTTTTTACTACCCGCCTCCAATACTTTTTGTAATACCTGTTGCGGGGTTAACAATCCAATATTCAACATAGGGGTTAATGCAGAATGGTGTAATAAATGTTCATTCTGTACAATGGCATCTTCGTAATCACCAAACTTTTGCAGGCGGGTATCTATAAAATCATTCAGCCAGTTTTCTGCTTCTTCAAAATTGGTAACAAAAAATAAAGGGCCTTCCATGCTGCCATAATTTGCGGGAAAATGTTTTGTTACATAAGAGCGGGCCTCCGTAATACATCCATTTTCTTTCGGAAATTTAATTGCAGGTACGGTTTCTTTCTTAGGAAATTTTAAACGGTTCTCTGCATCAAAAGTCCATTTACCGCCTAAAGGTTTTCCATCCGGCTGCAATAAAATTTTTCTTTGTTTGCGTTGGTGGGTGTAAAAATCTGTTTGGAAATAAGTTTTGCGGTTATCAAAATAACCATGCACTTCTTCCATACTATTGATAAAACCCGGCGATCTCTCAGTAATCAGTTTTATCTGATGTAATGCACAGGCTTCTACTATTCTTTTCTGTAACCAGTTATCTGCCGGGTCGGCTATGTGAATAGTGGTCACTCCTTTTTTTGCGAGCGTAGTAATCAGATGGCGAACATCGTTATCCTTATCATGGCTTTCTACATAGGTAACACTGTACCCCTGCTCCGAAAGCCAATGCCGGTAACATTGCATGGAGGCCCTGTGCAATACCAGTTTTAGTTTATGAAATGAATACTGGCGAAAGAAAAGCCATTCTTCTACGAGGTAAACAGGCTTTTTCTTTTCTAAAGAAGGATGTTCTTTAAAAAGCTGGTGTGGAAAAATAAGGGTGATAGCCTGCATAGCATCACCCTTAACAATAATTTTATCTGAATGTTGAAATGCCTAGCTAAGTTTTTCCAAAGCAGCTTCTAGTTTTGCCAGCATTTCCGGTATCTCTTCTTTTTTACTGGTGCCTACACTCAGGCGATACCAGGCACTATTACTTCCTGCACCAAATGCAGAAAAAGGAACTACGGCCAGTTTGGCCTCACCTAAAATATAAGAAGTAACATCCGTTTGTGTGGCCAGTAAATTTCCTTCGGCTGTGGTTTTACCAACCAGGTTTATTTTAATGGTTAGATAAATGGCAGCTTGCGGCGAAACCGAATCAACCTGGTATCCTTTCTGTTTCAATGCAATAAAACCAGCGTGAATAGTACGTAACCTTTCTTCTATCTCTGATTTAAAATGAACGAGGTATTTTGCAATGGCATCTTTCTGCAGTAAATATTTGGCTACGGCTTTCTGTTCTGCCATGGGTGCCCATGCACCTAAATGACTTAATATCGCTTTCATTTTAGCGATCACTGTTTCTGGCCCCAATGCCCAACCCACACGCACACCTGTTGCAGCAAATACTTTTGAAATGCCATCCACAAAAATGGTATAGGGCTTCATTTCGGGTCTAAGCGAAATGGGGTTGTAATGTTGCGTGTCTCCAAAAGTTAGTGTCCAGTACATCTGGTCAAACATGAGGTATAATTTCTTTTCTTCTTCGCTGCGTGTTTTATTTTCTTCCAGTATCAGATCGCAGATCTCTGCCAATGCATTTTTAGAAAGCGTAGTACCGGTTGGATTTTGTGGTGTGCAAATACAGATGAGTGTGGCACCTTTGATATTCTTTTTAATGTCATCAGGTGTTGGCATAAAATCATTCTCTGCACTGCAGTCAATCAAACAATGTTCGCCATCGGTCATGTGTACATAGTGGTTGTTGTTCCATGAGGGTACACCATAAATCACTTTATCGCCTTTGTCAACAATGGCTTTGAAAATGGTATAGATCAATGGTCGTCCGCCGGAGGCAATCTGTATTTCATTGGGTGCATAATCAATGCCTTCCCATTCTTTAATAAAGCTGCTAACGGATTTACGAAGGTCGAGCACACCTTCTGCGGCAGGATAGCTGGTATTTTTTTGCTGATACGATTCAATGATCAACGCTTCCAGTTCAGCCGGGATGGGAAATACCTGTGGGTCAAAATCGCCAATGGTAAAATTATAAATCTTCTCACCATTGCGAATCCGCTCGCTGATCATATTTCCCAGTTTTACAATTTCGCTGCCGACTAATGTTCCGGCAAGATGGCTGAGTGTTGGTTGGCTCATAAAAACGTTTTTAATAAAATCGACCGCAAAATTACACGATTGCATTGTGGCTCAGGCAAATAAATAAAAAACTAATAGAATTATACGTACAAATAACAAATGCTTCATGAAAACGCCTGTGATCATATTTGTTTTTTCATTACTTTGATAATAGAAAGTAGCGGGATGAAAAAAAAGATATTGATCATAGACGATGATGCGATGGTCACTGCCATGTTATCCGGTATGATCCGTTTGTACCCGCTGTTGGAGCTCGCTGGTATTTGCCGTTCATTTGCCGAAGCCAAATCTTTCTTTGAAAAAGAAGTAGTGGATATTGTACTACTTGATATTGAACTGGCAGATGGGCAGGGCTTTGACCTGATTCCCTTTATGTCTGGTGAGCCTGCCATTATTGTGATTACTGGTAATGAAGATTATGCGTTTACTGCTTTTGAAATTGGGGCGATCGATTTTTTGAAGAAGCCTATTCTGCCAAACCGTTTTAAAGTAAGCATAGATAAAATTATGAATCGTGCGGTTTCTGTTGAACCAGCCACCACACCGGTTAAAGAAAAACCATTTCTGTTTATCAAGAGTGGTAGTAAGATCATTAAAATTGAAATGGAAAAGCTGGTGTATGCAGAGGCATTGCGCGATTATGTAAAACTGGTTCTATCCGCCAATGAAAGCCATTTGGTAAACTTATCCCTTTCAGAACTCTCCAAACGCTTATCCGGTTTTGGTTTTTTACAGGTTCACCGCTCTTATTTGGTTGCTATACGGCATATTAAATTGGTACAGGAAGAGATTATTTATTTGCAGGATAGTAAAGACACGATACCTATTGGAAAAACCTACAAAACAGTGATCAACGAATTGTTGAAATAAAAAGGATTGAAAACAGAATGGCGCCATTAGGCGCCATTCGTTTGTAATAAACAGGGGGATCTATATTTTCAATTTTTTCCATGCTTAGAACCGGCTCCAGACCCCCACTCTTCTTAGGCTATATAAAGTTGCCAATTACTTACGGCAAGATGTTTACTGATTCTTTGAACGGGTATTTTTCTTCTGCGAAAGGAGATTCATGAACGATAAAAGGCTCAGATCAGCCGGGAAATGGTACCCTCCCGGTTAATCTGAGCCTTTGCTATTATTTGCTGCCAACGTACACTAACGTTCAGCGCAGATAAGCCTGCTGATCCTTATTCAATCGGCTTATAATCTTTAAATATTTTTACCGGTGTGCTTTCTGCCACTGCACGGTATTGTTTCCAGACACCATCAAAGAAAGCATTGGCTTTTTGCAGAACTGCAGTAACAACGGTTTCTGCATCCCGCATCAGTCTTTCTTCCTGCGCGCCGGGAGCTACTTTTTTACTGAGTATATAAGAACGTGCTTCGCCCATGATACTGCTCACGGTTACCTGCGGAATATTTCCATACCCTTGTTTCTCCTGTGGTTTGCCACTTAACTCTTCACGAATGGCTTTTAATCCGTCCTGTACTGCTTTACCTAGCTTGCGTAAAGTATCGGCCTGCTTCTGGTCCATATCTCTCAAATTGGCTTCCACCTTTCTCACTATTTCGTCTGCTTCAGTAAGCCGGTCGTTCAAACCAACCAATTTCAGGGTTTGTACATCCACTCTTGCACTTGCTTTGCGGATGGCATCGCGTACTTCTTTGCTCACGGGTGCATTGGGGTCATCGTTTACGGTAACCATCATACTGTCTGCCATATCTCTTCCCAAACTAACCACTACTTTGTAGGTGCCAGGATCAACCGGTACACCCCCCGGCTCATTTTCACCACCACCGCCAC
>CALSAD010000024.1:0-10685 GCA_943372845.1 Chitinophaga pinensis
CAGTGCCTGTGGACGGGCCTCTTTGGGTTCGGTGTCCAGCGAAGCGTAGACAGATCAGATCATGCGAAGCAGATCTGATCAGAGGCCAAAGCAGCCCGGTAACAGGCACGAGGCCCAGCGGCCGTGAGCGATACACAATGTCGAATAGTGGCGGAATTGATTTTAATAGCACAGTACGTTAACTAATAAATAGTTGATATATATAAATTCAGCATTTCTCGCCGCAGATACATTTCAAACTGATTGTTGCTAAAGAACGTAATACAGACAGGATTTGAAAAATATTTTTTACATTCATTGTCTATGCGCCAACGATCTGCCATTCGCCCCGCCATATGGGTAATTATCTTTTTTTCAATTACCGCTTCTGTTACTGCACAACAGACAACCTACTGTAACCCCATCAATATTGATTACGGCTATTGCCCTATTCCTAATTTTTCTGAACAGGGTAAACACCGTGCCACGGCTGATCCGGTAATTACTGTATTTAAAGGCAATTATTATTTATTCTCTACCAATCAATGGGGTTACTGGTGGAGTTCAGATATGGTGAAATGGAATTTTGTATCGCGTAAATTTCTCAAACCCTGGCACAAAGTGTATGATGAGTTGTGTGCACCAGCAACGTTGGTGCTGGGCGATACTTTATTGGTGATTGGTTCTACACATGAAAAAAATTTTCCTTTATGGATGAGTACCAATCCGCAAAAGGACGAATGGAAAGAAGCAGTGGATTCATTCCGCGTAGGTGCCTGGGATCCTGCGTTTTTTGTAGATGATGATAAGCGCGTATATATTTATTGGGGCTCGAGTAATTTTTATCCAATGTATGCGCAGGAAATTGATCGTAAAACGTTACAACCCATAGGCGAAAAAGTAGAAACCATCCGTTTGCAGGATGAGATACATGGTTGGGAACGTTTTGGTGAGCATAATGACAATACCTTTCTCAAACCCTTTATGGAAGGCTCGTGGATGAATAAGTATCGTGGGAAGTACTATTTGCAATACGGCGCCCCTGGTACAGAATTCAGTGGTTATGGAGATGGAGTGTATATCAGTGATAAACCATTGGGGCCTTTCAGGTATCAATCACACAATCCCTTTTCGTATAAGCCTGGTGGGTTTGCGAAAGGTGCAGGGCATGGTGCCACCTACCAGGATCTGTTTAATCAATGGTGGCATGTATCAACCATTATTATTGGTGTAAAAAATAATTTTGAAAGACGAATCGGCATTTGGCCTGCACAGTTTGATAAAGATGATGTGTTGTATACGAATACTGCCTATGGCGATTACCCACATTACCTCCCTAATCAAACTGCCAATCATAGTGTATCGCAGTTTACAGGCTGGATGTTATTGAATTACCAGAAGCCGGTAAAAGTATCTTCTACACTTGGTGCATTTAATGCAAACCTTGCTGTTGATGAAGACATGAAAACGCATTGGAGTGCAGCAACCGGAAAAAAAGGTGAGTGGATACAGACGGATCTCGGTGCTGTTTCAACCCTGCATGCCGTACAGATTAACTATGCAGATCAGGATGCCACTTTAATGGGTAAGCAAACTAATAATTATCATCAATACAAATTATATAGTTCCATAGATGGGAGGAACTGGAAAATATTGGTTGATAAGAGCCAAAACAAAACAGATATTCCCCATGAATATGTAGCACTATCTGTTCCTGTAAAAGCACGTTACCTGAAATTGGAAAATGTACATATGCCCACTGGCAAATTTGCCATCAGTGGTTTGCGGGTGTTTGGAAAAGGCAATGGGGTAGTGCCCGATACGGTACAACATTTTACTGCATTACGTGGGGATAGTGAACGGAGAAACAGCTGGCTTAAATGGCAGGTGAATGAAAAAGCTACCGGCTACACCATTTATACGGGTACAGCTCCTGATAAATTGTATACCAGTATTATGGTGTACGGCACCAATGAATACTACTTCTCTGCTATGGAAAAAAACCAATCGTATTATTTCCAGATAGAAGCGTTTAATGAAAACGGGATAAGTAAAAAAACAGCAATTCTGAAATCAGAATAAAGGTTGCGTTATTGTCATTCTCCTCTGGTCAAAATTGTAAAGCAACTTCAAAAAACACCCTTATTTCAACACAGAATACTACAAGCTTTTTTAGCAGGAAAACGGTGTTTTATTTTCAGCAAACAGGATAATCAGAAATTTTTGCGTGGAAAAAACGGTGTTTTATTTTTTCATGTCTACTGATTTACCCATTACATCCTTTAATTACAACCTCTTATCGATTAATTAAATTAATCCTAAAAAACGATTTTTTACGATCAAACAACCCGCTACTTTTATCTATTGTAGGTATTTGGTTACATCTATTTGTGCTAAACCCTACAATCTGATCAATTTATACCCAAACTAATGCTCATGAGATGTATTTCTATCTATTATGCCTCTGAAAGAGAGTCGCATCCTGCGCATTACGAATTCCGCTCCAATCTTATTTCTTCTGATACCTTTTTTAACAAAATCAAACTAAAATCAATCTGATGAAACGTTCAATCCTTCATTCATTTATTGTGTTATTGTTAGCAATTCCTGCTATGACACAAGCGCAAGGCAATGCCTCTCCGGTAATATACAAAGACTGGAATATGGTTATTGAGTCTACTACTTTAATCGACGTGTCTTACCGCATCGTTAAATGTACTTCTGTAACTCAGGCGCATTTGATGGTTTTTAATGAGAACAGTGTTGCCCAGAATGCACACTTCAACATTGAATTTACCAATATTGCTTCGGGAGAAAAATTTACCAAAGAAATTAATCTGGCCTGTACAAAAGCCACCATATACAAAGCGCTGTGTGAAAGCGATGCTTCATTAGATGTTTTGAAAATTAATTTGCCTGCCAATTTTAACCCCATGGGTATTTCAGTTAAAGTAACCTTCAAGCCTTAAACCCTGATTATGAAAAAAATATTACTCATTTTATTGGTGGCCACGCTATCCTGTACACAAAATTTTGTGCAGGCACAGTGTAATGCCCCAATCATTAACACGTTTGCACCCAATACAGGATTTATTGGGAGTACAGTAACCATTACCGGTGCTTTTTTTGATCCAACGCCTGCCAATAACCAGGTGTTTTTTGGTTCAACACAAGCCACTGTATTAACAGCTGCTTTTGGGAAGTTAACGGTTTCGGTACCGGTTGGTGCTACGTATGGTCCCATTTCAGTTAAAAATGGCTGCGGATTAATTGCTGCTACCTCGTATCCTTTCAATGGAATTTTTTGTGTTACCAGCATTAACACCGGTACTTACAATACTTTATCTTATAGTAAAGAAGTAAGCGGTGGTTACCAGATGTTATCTCAGGATATGGATTTAGATGGTAAGCCGGATATGTTGGTTTGTGGTTTCACAAGCAACAAGGTTTCTGTAATGCTAAACCAGAGTACACCCGGTAATTTTAGCTTTGCCAATAAATTTGATCTGAATTTTGCCGGTGCTACCCGTTGTATTGCCCCTGCTGATTATGATGGCGATGGTAAAATTGACCTGGCTGTAGTAGATAACGGTATTAATGGTGTTCGGATATACAGAAACACCAGTGTACCCGGTACACTTAGTTTTGCATCTCCAGTAGATGTTCCGAATATCGGTGGTTACCAGTGTGCTGCCGGAGATTTAAACAATGACGGTAAAATTGATTTGGCAGTTGGTTCCGGAAACGATGTGGTTACCCTTCGTAATACCTCTACACCCGGTTCAATCAGTTTTTCACAAAATACAAGTGTGAGTATTGGTGGTTTTGTAACAGGCTTGGTAGTAACGGATGTGGATGGTGATGGTGTTAAAGATATTGGTGCAGCCAATGGTGGCGCCAACACATTACACG
Organism: Chitinophaga pinensis; assembly: GCA_943372845.1. Classification (GTDB taxonomy): domain Bacteria; phylum Bacteroidota; class Bacteroidia; order Chitinophagales; family Chitinophagaceae; genus Sediminibacterium; species Sediminibacterium pinensis_K. The sequence continues at coordinate 3,892 of CALSAD010000024.1, forward strand.
CGATCAGAAGCACTACTACCGGCGGTTCCACTACTTTTAGTTTTGGTAATTTAGAAACATACCCAACCGGTTCATACCCTTATCGTTTGTTTATTGGTGATTTTGATAAAGATGGTAAGATAGATTTTGCGGACAATGATTTCTCTGGAGCTTCGGTTTCTGTTTTCAGAAACACCTCTACTCCGGGAACGATTTCTTTTGACTCAAGAGTAATCCTGGCTTCTCCCAGCTCAAACTACAGATTAGGTGTAGGCGATGCGGATGGTGATGGTCGTCCGGACATCGTTTCAAAATCTTCAGGCGAAAATGTATTCTCAGTTTACGTGAATACAAGTACCGGCCCGGGCAATATTAGTTTTGCCAACCGTGTGGACTATCCGGATCCTGCTGAAGTGAGTGGTATTGTTATTGCTGATTTAGACGGTGATTATGTACCGGATATTTCTACAAGCGGTATCAGTTATAACCAGTTGAAAATATTCAGGAACGGAAGTAGTGTAACAGATAATACTGCACCTACTGCTGTATGTAAAAACATAACAGTAGCGCTTTCTCCTTCAGGAAGCGTAATCGTTACTGCCGATATGATTGATAATGGAAGCAGTGATGCTTGTGGTATCGGATCTATAGAAATCAACAATGGAGCTTCTGTTAATTTTACCTGTGCAAATATTGGAGCGAATACTGTAACACTTACTGTAATTGACAGAGCTGGTAACAGAACTTCATGTACGGCTACGGTTACTGTTGCTGCTGCGGCGATTATTGCGTCAGGACAAACCACCGTTTGTCAGGGACAAACCGTTGTGTTGAATGCCAACCAGGGTGATAGCTATCAGTGGTATAAAGATGGCGTTCTGCTTGCAGGTGCCACTAATAAAACGTATACTGCTACTGTTTCTGGAAGTTATACTGTTACAGTAACCAATGCAGGTGGATGCTCAGGCACATCTGCAGCTACTGATGTTGTTATCAGTGCCGTAAGTGCAGCAACAACAACCTTATCAAGTTCTGCAGATATTTGTCAGGGCAATACAGTAACCATCACCGGTAGCGCCGGTAGTGCTTATTTCTGGAATACAGGTGCTACCACTCCATCTATCACTACAGGAACAGCAGGTTCTTATTCTGTAACTGTGTTTGATGCAAATGGTTGCTCATCGGTTACAGCACCTGTTGTTGTTACGATAAAATCTGCTCCGCTTCCGGATGCAACAGTTACTGCTGGTGGAACAACTACTTTTTGTTCAGGTGGTAATGTGGTACTTACAGTACCTGCTTCACAGAGCTACGCATGGAGCAATGGTGCAACAACACAATCCATTACTGTTTCAGAAACAGGTACTTATTTTGTAAACGTTACCAATGCGGATGGTTGTTTTTCTAAATCAGCTAATACAGTTGTAACCGTTAAACCTTCCCCATCTGTAAATGCAGGTAATGATGTTACTATTTGTACTTCTCCAACCAATTTAATTGCTGTTGGAAATAGTAATGGTGCACCCAATACACCACAGATAACCAATTTGTGTTTATTCAGTGCCGCTGGCAATAACTGTTCGCTTACCAATAATTTGTGTAGCGACAATTATCAGTTTTTAAACAATGCCACTTTCACAGAGTCAACCTCTATTGGAAATCTTACCGGTATTAATTTCAAATTGTATTACACTTGTTCAAATCCCACATTTACGTTTATAATCAATGGAAATACCATTGGAACCTATACGGATCCTGGAACAGCTTGTACCTGTGATGCCATTAACTATGGTACTTACCCTAGAACCATTAGTTTTGATTATTCACAAATACAGGCATTCTGGGTTGCAGGTGCTTCAAACAGCATATCTGTTTCTATCAATTCTCCGGGTGGAACAGCTACTGCAGGTATTCAGGCAGAATTGCTTTCTCCGGGTGAAATCTATGCATGGTCTCCTGCTGCCGGCTTAAGTGATGCTGGTATTGCAAACCCAATTGCATTTCCTACAGAAACAACCAACTATACGGTTACATACACATCTTCTAATGGTTGTGTAGCAACCGATAATGTAAAAGTTACGGTTCAGTGTAACCAGGCTCCTGTAGCGGTTTGTAAAGCACTTACACTTTCTGCAGGTGCTAATTGCAGCGCAATTGTATCAGCTGCTGCCTTTGATGGCGGTTCAACAGATGCAGATGCTGGTGATGTATTAACCTACTCTGTATTCCCTGCGGGTCCTTATGCCATTGGTGTTACCAATGTTACATTCACCGTAACAGATTCAAAAGGTGCTAGCAGCAGTTGTACAACAACAGTTACAGTTGCCGATACGGAAGCACCTGCAGCTATATGTAAACCAGTAACGGTTACATTGGTTAATGGCTCTGCATCAATTACTGCAGCAGACGTTAATAACGGCAGCACAGATAATTGCGGTATCAAATCTGTAGAGGTATCTAAAACAAGCTTTAGTTGTGCCAATATCGGAGCCAATACAGTAACACTGACTGTTACCGATATATACAACCATGTATCTACTTGTACAGCTGTAGTAACGGTAGTAGGCGAGATTCCAACTTGCAGTATTGCATCAATACCAACAAGCACTGTGTTTACCGGTGGTGTATCAACGAACCTGTACTTAGGCTATGGTGCACAAAGCACCACATTGGCAGTATCGGCACCGGCCAGCGGCGCACCGTATACGTATTCATGGAGTGGAACAGCGTTAAATAAATTGAGCAGCACCACAAGTGGCGCTCCGATATTTACACCAACAGTTGCCGGCCAGTATTCATTCACTGTAGTTACTACGAATAAATACGGATGTACAACCAGTTGTTCTATTACAATATGTGTAACGGATATCAGGGTACCAGGTACTGATGGTAAGAAAGTATATGTATGCCATGTACCACCGGGTAATGCTGGTAATCCAAATACATTGTCGATTAGTGTGAATGCAGTATCCTCACATTTGGGTCAGCATAGTGGAGATAGACTGGGTAGTTGTGCTCAGGTTCCATGTAGCTCTGGCGTAGCATCAAATGCTACAGGCTCAACATCTTCACAGATCACTAAGGAAGGCGAAATAACTGTTTCAGAAGAAGCATTTACAGTAACAGTATCTCCTAATCCAAGTGCGAACTACTTCACGTTGAAAATGGTGAGTAAGAGTGATCTGCCGATCAGTCTGAAAGTGATGGATGCCAACGGAAGAGTGATCGATGCTAAATCGAATGTACGTGCAAACAGTACGATCCAGATTGGACAGAGTTATATCAGTGGTAAATATTATGCAGAAATGATACAGGGAACCAGCCGTAAGGTGGTACAACTGATCAAGGTTAAATAATAGACCCAATTGATTACAATCAAAGGCCCGCTCCCAAAGAGCGGGCCTTTTTGTTTGGAGTTGCGTTCTTTTTAGAATTCCATTAAGCAGGAACTGATGCCGGATATTTGTTGCAGATGAAGAAAGTTATTCGTCAGCTCTAACTGCTGTAATCCTTTTTTAGCTACTGGCATCTTCGTATTTAAGAATGTGTATACTTAAACCAAATCAACTTTAACTCCAAGTGCTTGAGATATCTTTGTAAGTATGTCAAAGCCTACTGAATATCTTCCCTGTTCAATACGAGATAAATTAGCTGCGTCAATGTTTGTTAACATGGCAAGCTGTTTGGCCTCCATTCCTTTGTCCTCTCTAAGCTGGCGAATTTTCGTACCAATCCTTTCACGCTCTACACTTCGATCACTCTTTTCGTAAGAAAATCCGAAACCATCATTCGCTAACATTTTCATTAAAACCCAATAGACCATGCTTGATTTATCATTCGAGAAGTTCTCGTTGAAATACTTAGCTAGCGATTGAGCTATTGATTTCTGTCGGGTGTGATGAATAGGCAAATGGCTCTTTAAGGTAAATGTCTCACCATCGAGCGCGACAACTTGAATAGATGTACTGTCTAGAAATGTAACTTTTGTCATAATAGTAATGCCGAGTTTATAGTGATGCCGTCACTTTAATGAAGCACAAGTTTAAGGAAGTTTTTTGAATTGGCAAATATGCCAATTAGCTTTTTTTGAATTGTTGAAATTTGTGGAGTTCTTTGCTTGCAGCTAAATTTTTTTAGGCATTATTGTCTTTGCGCTGCTTGTTTACTTGACAAAAGAAAAGCCCGATATATAAAATACCGGGCTTTTACTTCTACCATGTCAACTTACTTATTTTGGTAATACAACACCATCAATTACATGAATAACACCGTTACCAGCTTTCAGATCAGTAGCTACAACAGTTGAAACACCACCTTTCTCATCAGTCAAAATTACTTTACCATCTTTCAGAGAGGCAGTAAGGCTGCCACCACTTACGGTTTTCACAACTACTTTTCCTTTACCATCTGTGATAGCTTTTACAACTGCAGCAGCATCGAGGTTGCCGGCAACTACATGGTAAGTCAGAATTTTAGCCAGTGTAGCTTTGTTTTCTGGTTTCAGCAGCGTTTCAACAGTACCTGCCGGTAATTTAGCAAAAGCAGCATTGGTTGGTGCAAATACAGTGAAAGGTCCGGCACTTTGTAAGGTGCTTACCAGGTCTGCAGCTTTCACAGCAGCTACTAAAGTGGTATGATCTTTAGATCCAACAGCTACATCTACAACAGTTTTTTGTGCAGAGGCAGTCAATGTGCCGCCAATCAGCAGCATCAATAAGAATTTCATTTTCATTTGTAATAGTTTAGGCGCTTATTACACCCTGTTGTACCAAAAGGTTTGACAAAGAAGGTTAAAAAGGGTCTCTGTTTAACCAGCGCTCAGGGAAAATGGCGAATGGGATAAACAGGTAGGGCATGTATTAATAGTAAACTCGCTAAATTATATTGGCAGGTATTATTTGCATACAACACATCAATAACAACACAAGTTATCTTCTCTTAAATACCCCAAAGTACATATCCGATCTGTGTACAAACCCTAAACGTTCGTACATTTTAATGGCACGCTGGTTATCCCATTTTACATGCAGGAATGGTGTTTTGCCCTGTTGTATAATTTGCTCCGCCACCATGGTTACCAATAATGCGCCATAGCCCTTGCCTTCATAATCGGGATGGGTACAAACGGCACTGATCTCTGTAAATGCAGTCAGGTGTAAACGTTCGCCTGTAATAGCTACCAGTTCTTCTTCATCAAATATGCCATGGTAATTGCCAAACGCAATGGTATTCTCCATAAAAGGTCCGGGCTTGGTTAAGGCAGTAAGTGATAACATGGCAGGAACATCAGCTTGTGTAAGCTGTCTGTGCATAATGGTATCGGAATGAAATGGAATCAACCGGTTACAAACCATTTGATGCAGGGTAGTAGAAAATTTTAACTCCCATTTTGCAGAAAATGTAACCGGTTCTTTGATCATCACAGACCAGGAACGATCTGCAGGTAAACCCTGATATAATATTGTTTGATTGGCATCCGTCCATTCCGGTAAGGCGGCAAAGGGAGATACCGTAACAGGGAAATACCCGGCTATCGCATCACCCTGGTTAAAATGGCTGTCTGCAGTATTGAGTGCAGACCAAACCGGATTGTCTAAAGCTTCCATCAGATTATTGATCAATAATAAGATGATAAAAGTACGGCATTATCAAACGAAGTTTATACGATGCCAGAATGAGTGGTACTAACTGAGCAAGGAGAACCGCTGCCTATTAAAAGGGCCTGTGATTTTATGAAAATCGGTTTTCTCACAATCACATCAGACCCTTTTGCCAAAAAAACGGAATGTGGCCGGATGCCTTCAATAAATGGAACAAATTCTTTACCATACAAAGTAGCTACATCACATTCCAGTGTAAAATCGGTTACAGGATATACCTGCCAGCGTGGATGTTCTACCCCGTATTCGATGGTGGTTTTTTGATTTACTGCATTGTATCCAAAGTAGTGTTCAAAAATAAATTCTTCGGCACTGCCTGTTTCAATATCCTGCAGTTGATCTTGTGCTTCTATTTTAATACTGTTCTTCAATTCATTTTTTCTTTGCCAATGATATTCTACAAAGAGCCGGTTGTTTTCAGTATGCATGCTGTGCTTCATTCTAGCCGTACTGTAATGCTCATTGTATAAAAGATTGGCAGTAGTGGCAATAACAGGTTTGGGTACAATTTCGGAAACAAAGCCTACACCACGTCTCCACTCTTTGCCTGTAAACTGTTTGATATAATAACGCAGGTTTACTTCTTCAAAATTAGTATGCCAGGGCCAGCGTATCCCAAATACTTTGGTGTTGTTAAAAAGAAATCCAACAATACTCACGAATGCTTTTCCTTCAAAAAAATCTACTTCAGTATAAGGTGGTAAGTGGTGTTTCAGAATAGCAGGATCTATTTCATAATTTAACATTGCCAGGTACTCCCAGGTAGCGGATAAAAATATTTTTTGTGGCATAACGGTAAGATAATGCGAAACAAAAGAATACTAAACAACAAATAATACAACGTGTTGTTCTGTTAAAATTAGATAACTCCTTATTTTTTCTTTGTGAACCTTCGTGCCTTCGCGTCTTAGTGGTTCAACTATTTAGAACCACTAAGACCTTTAGATTAAAAATAGCTCTTTGATAATTGGAATAGCAGGAATAGAATATAAATTTTGTGGAAGGGAAGTGGGGTGAACTTTACAAAGGCATAGGCTTGAGACCTACTTGGTGTATTAGTCCCCACTCCCCAACCACAGTTGCAATAGGCCTATTTAGAATAGTAAGTCCTTGAAGACTAATTAAAGGTCTTAGGCTATGCAACTTTTTATTTGA
>CALSAD010000025.1:0-6764 GCA_943372845.1 Chitinophaga pinensis
AGCACCTGGTACAGTACAGGCGAACAATACACCTGGACTATGTACTGGTACTGTATTACTTGGTACTGCGATAACAGCAGATAATTGTGGAGTTTCAACAGTAACGAATGATGCACCAGCAACATTCCCTGTTGGATCAACAACAGTTACTTGGACGGTGACAGATATACATGGTAACATAGCAACAGCAACACAAACCATTGTGATTGTTGATACTGAAAAACCAACGATCATAGCACCTGGTACGGTACAGGCAAATAACACACCTGGATTATGCACAGGAACTATAATACTCGGTACTCCAGTAACAGCAGATAATTGTGGTGTTTCAACAGTAACGAATGATGCACCTGCAACATTCCCTGTTGGCTCAACGACAGTTACTTGGACTGTCACTGATGTACATGGTAACGCAGCCACTGCAACACAAACGGTTGTGATTGTTGATAATGAAAAACCAACTATTACTGCACCAGCAGCAGTACAAGCAAACAATACACCTGGACTTTGCACCGGAACTGTAATACTTGGAACTGCAGTAACAGGAGATAATTGTGGTGTTTCCACAGTAACGAATGATGCACCTGCAACATTCCCAGTTGGATCAACGACAGTTACTTGGACTGTAACAGATGTACATGGTAATACAGCAACAGCAACACAAACCGTTGTGATTGTTGATACTGAAAAACCAACGATCAGTACAACGAATATCAACGTGAATAATGATGCAGGTAAGTGTGGTGCAAGTGTTACGATCGCACAACCAGAAACAGGCGATAATTGTGGTGTAGCTACAGTAGTGGGCGTACGCAGCGATAATGCATTGCTGACAGCTGACTACCCAGTAGGTACAACCACGATCACTTGGACGGTTACTGATGTTCATGGCAACACAGCGTCGACCACACAAACAGTTGTGGTGAACGATACAGAATTACCAGTGGTTCTATCGCAGAATATCACCATACAGTTGGGTGCAAATGGTACAGCAAGTGTTACACCTGCTCAGATCAATAATGGCTCAACTGATAATTGTGGTATTGCAAGTGTAACATTGAGTAAGCTGAGCTTCGATTGTAGTAATGTAGGTGCGAATACAGTTGTATTAATGGTTACCGACATTCACGGTAATAGTGCTACAGCCAATGCAACCGTAACTGTTCAGGATAATATTGCTCCAACAGTGATTACCAAACCTGTTACTGTTACGCTAGTGAATGGTTCAGCTACAATAACCGCTGCTCAGGTAAATAATGGTTCATTTGATAATTGCACTATCGCAACGATGACTGTTTCTCCTGCAAGCTTCACTTGTAACAATATCGGCACCAATACAGTTATATTGACTGTAACGGATGTGAATGGTAACACCGCAAGCAAAACAGCTATTGTTACGGTAGTAGGACAATTACCAAGCTGCTCAATTGTATCGGTACCAACGAGCAATGTGTACACAGGTGGTAATCCAAATAATATCTACTTAGGTTATGGTGCACAGAGCACAGTGTTGAGCGTAACTGCAACAGGTGGTAGTAGTTATACTTATCAGTGGAGTGGTGCAGGAACGAATATGCTCAACAGCACAACTATTGCAGCTCCAGTATTTACACCAACAGCACCGGGTAACTACACATTCATTGTTACTGTTACCAATAACTTTGGTTGTACCACTACATGTAGCATCAGTATCTGTGTAAGGGATATCAGGGTTCCTGGAACGAAAGGTGGTGCTAAAGTTTATATCTGTCATGTGCCTCCGGGAAACAAAAACAACCCGCAGACTTTAGAGATCAGTGTAAATGCAGTTCCGTCGCATCTTGGACAGCATTCTGACGACAAACTGGGAGCATGTAACATGACATCTTGTGCAGAGCCTGCTCCGATAGTGGTTACAAATACCCAGGTATCTAAAGGAAAAGTAACTGAAGAATCTAAAGCGGATACCGAGGAAGAACTGAAAGTAACCGTTATGCCAAATCCAAGCAGTACTTACTTCACGCTGAAACTGGAAAGTAAATACGATATGCCTGTAAATATGCGTGTAGTTGATGGGTTGGGTAGGGTAGTTGATAGCAGAACTAAACTTGGAGCTAATGCAACTATTGAAGTTGGTCGCAGCTATCAAACCGGTTATTACTTCGCAGAGTTTACGCAAGCAAACAGACGTAAAGTGGTTCAACTGATCAAAATAAAGTAACTGTCCAAAATTCATATACCCTCTAAAAATCCAACAAAGAGCTCGCTGCAAAGCGAACCCTTTGTATGTAGAGATATTTTCGCAGACCAATATTTATAGAAAGTTGATGAGTTACACCATAAAGAAAGGGCTAACTAAAATAGTTACCCCTTTCTTTTTAGTGACCCCATCAGGATAACATCTTAAATACTTCATCTTGCGTTATATGTGCTTTACAAGACGGTAGTTCTGTATTTCAAAAAATAAGTTAGCGTACAACCGTAAATACCGACAAGTCACTACTTCCGGTAAAAAGTGTTTGTTTTCCTGTTATTTGCCAGACATATTTTTTATCTAAAATCAAACCCTGCATTCCCGCCCCACCAGGAGGTGGAAAAACGACTTTGATAGCTTTGATTGAATCTTTTTCAAAGATGGGTTTATTTGTTTTCAGAGCAGACTCTGGAGATTGATCCTGCGTAATTTCAACAATTTTTATTTTGTAATAAACCGGTTCGGAAGCGTCGGATCCAGATACTGCCCAGGAAAATTCAGTATCAGTATTTTGTTTAACTGTACTATTATTGATAGGTGAAATTGTATTGATAGTTAATAATACGGTATTTTCTTGCTTACTGGTTTTAGAGCAGGAAAATAAGCATAAGCCAGATAGTAGTAAAGTTGAGATTTTATTCATACGGTATTTTTAGTGTTAAAAAGTAGAGACCTTGTATGCTAATCCAGTGAACCGTATTCCCCAAAAAATGCAGATTATTTATGTGGTAGTATCTGTGAGTGAATACTCACGCTATTTTACATTAATACAATGTACAGTTATTAAAACGAAAAAAGGCTATAAGATTATCTTATAGCCTTTTCCATTTTTCCTCTCCACAGGGTGTCACCCTTAAAAAACTACTCAACATCATTAACCTACATCATCACACCGTTACAATAAAAGTGGAGTGTTCCCCGCCGGGTCTCGCGGTAGCTGACCCGGCGGTTTCCGCATAAAGCGATCCTACACTAAGTTATCAATTCTAGAAGTTAAATCAATATCCTGTAGTTCCATATAAGTTATTACAGGGTAGATACCTTGCTTACCTGTGTAATAATATTTGGCCGAACTATGCAGATAGTCTTCTGGTAGTTTTGCCAAACCAGCTTTACAGGGATTTACATGCATATAATCAGTTTTTTGCTTCATAAAAGAAATGCTGTAGCATTCCTTACAATCGAAGGAAGGTTGAAACACTTTATGTTTTTGCTTCTGTAACCTTTCCGTTTTGCTTAGATATGATGCCAACTGCTCCAGCACCTCTTTATTACCATGCGCTTCAAGCTTATTAACCAGTTCATAGGCCATAAACCTTTTGCCATTGGCTATAATGGTATTAATACATTTCCCTGAAGTACGAAACCCGATCAGTAAATGAACATGATTGGACATGATTGCATAACCGGCAATATAATGTCCCTGAGCTTTCAGGTAATCAAACCATTTATATACTGCATCATAACCATTGGTTAACTGAAACAAATGCAACCACCGTACACAGGTAAACGTGATGAAAAATACACCATTCGGTTCTGTTATTTTCTTTCTTACACTCATGATTGACTGTAAGGTATTTTGAAAATTAAAACAGTTTATTGCGGTTTATACCTGTTTTGTTTCCACAATCTGTACTTACGCGGGAACCGCTGGGTCAGCTATCGCGAGACCCAGCGGTGAACTCTCCGCTTTTATTGTAACGGTGTGTTGGTGTGGAATGATTTTGTTGATTGACTTTTAAGGGTTACACCCTGTTGAAACGAAATGACATAATTGGTTGGATTTTAAGAGGCAATAGAGAATGGTAGGCTTTTGGCAAAGGAATTATAAAAGTTGCTTATATTTAATTGTTTACTATTAAAGAAAAAAATAAAAAGCGATCATGAAAAATATAGTAGTATTTCTGGGAATGTATTTTTTAATTTCATCAGTGCAAGCACAACCTAAACGAATTGGTGATAGTTATATGGGTGGTATTATCTTTCATTTGGACGAAACCCAAACGCATGGGCTTATCGCTAATAAAAAAGATACGGTTCCGGTACATTGGAAAATGGCAATGGATTTGTGTGAAACAAAAGGGCCAGGTTGGCGTTTGCCAACAAAGGACGAATTGGCGCTCCTTTATAAGCAACGTAATATTGTAGGAGGGTTCTGTCCTTCAGATGGCTTAAATCACTGTACATACTGGAGTTCTACATTCACTTATAAAAGTCCGATCGGAGGAAACGAGTTGTATTATTGGTCAGCGGACTTTAGCAATCCCATGTTGGTTGCATTGGATGGGGATGCAAAAGCAAGGGTACGTGCTGTTCGGTCTTTTTGAATATGGTAAGGCTATCATGCCCTTAAATAGTTATGGCCAAATAAGTCTAAGCTGTTTAAGTTATTTAATATAAGGGTGCTTACATACTAATACAATAATTTGTAAATAAAAAAGTCCCACATTGCTGTGAGACTTTTTCGTGACCGCGTCAGGATTCAAACCTGAAACCCCCTCATCCGTAGTGAGGTACTCTATTCAGTTGAGCTACGCAGCCATTTCCCCGTTAAGGGCTGCAAATATAATGGCTTATATAGAATTGACAAAACCAATCCCTGTATTCTTATAAATTAATCTATCTCATAAATACCAGCAGCCGTTTTTTCGGCCAGTTTTTTCGGTAATAACCAAACCAATGCGGCGCCTATTTTATTAACCACACCGGTAATCAATTCTGTTTTACGGGCAAACATGGCTGTAACCGCCTGTTTGGCTACGGCTTCGGGTGTCATATTCAATTTTTCTCCGGCTTTAACGGCTTTGGCACTTACTTTGGCTCGGTTGGCAAAATCGGTGGCGGTTCCTCCGGGACTAACCACGGTTACCGATACATTTGTTTTGCGTAGCTCATACTGCAAGCCCCGGCTAAAACTGAGTATAAACGATTTGGTAGCGGCATACACTGTTAACCCCGGAACAGCCTGGTAGGCGGCAGAACTAGCAATGTTGAGAATATAACTTTGTGGCTGTTGCCTTAATTGGGGTAACAGCAGGCTGGTAAGCGCAAGGGGTACCCACATATTCACCTGCATCATATCCTGGTTTTCTGTGGCGCTATATTGCTCAAATGGGCCACTCAATCCATATCCGGCATTATTCACCAGTATGTTTACCTCATAAGTATGGTTGCTTATCCACTGCATAATGGCAGCAGGGGCAGCGGGGCTTGCCAGATCAATGGCCATCACATGGGCCTGTATGCCGTATTCTTTGGTAAGATCAGTAGCCAACTGGTGCAACAGGCTTTCGCTTCTGGCTACCAGTAAAAGGTTGATATTCCGGGAAGCCAATTCTCTGGCAATGGCTTTGCCAATTCCTTTGCTGGCACCGGTAATTAAGGCGTACGTCATAATGCTTGTTTTGACCGGAAGTTCGGAAGTCGGAAAGACCGGAAGTGTAGGGAATACTATTCTAATACCGTTTTTTCATAAAAAAAGGCCAACGTAAAGCTGACCTTTTTTACTATATTGTTCATCTATCAATGGTGTACTTTTCCGGTAAACCTATGGTAGAAAGGTGTTTTACTATTTTCATCTTTGGGTTTGTATTTGCCCGTAACCATGGGTACATACATAACGCGGCGTCGGCTTTCTTCCCCAAATTTAGGGGATTGTTTTACCCTATGCCATAAACGGCCATCATGTACAGACAGGTCGCCGGCATGCATATCAAATCCTACCTCACGGCTATCATCATTATTATCGATGAAATATTTTTTTCCAAATAACAATTTCAGCATGTTCTGCTTGTGTGTGCCAGGTAATACGCGCAGTCCACCATTTTCAAACGGACAATTATCCAGATGAATACCTACGTTCAGCATAGGCATGATTTTCTGCCCAAGAAAAAGGTCACGTGGGGCATCAGTATGCCAGCCCATTTGGGTAAATGTGCTGTTTGGGGTATTGATATAATTGTTGATCACCAACCCGTCTTTCTCATTTTCTGCAATTCGGCCTTCGTAAGGGCTGAGAAATGACATAAGGGCTTTCAACCGGGGTTCTTCCAGTAATTGGTGTAGCTCGTTGCTGTAAAGAGAACTGAAACATAAACGTTGGATGGTGGTATTGCCGTGTTCATCTTTCCCGAATTTCAAAGGTATTCCGTTCACTTTATCGCGCTTCTCCTCCAGCCACAAAGATTCCAGCCTTTTCAATTCGCTGAGATAGGCTGCCACCTTTTCTGTGCTGATAAAATTCCTGAATACGATTACACCGTGCTTATCAAAAAAATCCAATTGCTCCGCGGTTACAGTATCTCCCAGCTGAAAATGACTTTCCCATTTTTTCATTCTTTACTCTATTGCGTTAGTTAGTAGTGTAATGTTAATTAATTATTACAAAATTGTAAACTTGTAACGTATAAAATGCGAGCAAATCTACGCATTTTATACAGAGTTTTTACCCGGTTAAATTATAAGAGGTTAATTTACACCTTTTATTACGAAAGAACACAGTATGCTTGTTCGTTGTTTTTTTCTTTTTTTT
>CALSAD010000026.1:0-5039 GCA_943372845.1 Chitinophaga pinensis
TCGTTTAATGCTGAAGCTATCAATAAAAATTTTTCTTTATTGGGATGCGCATAAATATTCAATAAGGTATTCCCTGATATTCGTGTCTGTGAAGTATCTGTTACCCTCCACGCTTTGATCAGCTCATCAACACTTAATGTTTGCGCATATGAATACACCCCTCCTGTCAGCAACAAAATCAAAAACAGTAGTCTCTTTTTCTTCATATTTACTCATTATCATGAGATGACATGGCATTTCTACCAACTTTCGCCTAACAACTATTCCATTAAAAAAGTTTCAATATCCGCTTTTATTTAATTATTGATAAATATTCCTGTAAATAGTTTTTACCATTTTACTTAAGAACTTCAATTTACAATTGTCGAACCACGAGCGCAATTAAAATCATCATTATAGAAGGCGAAGTTTTGATTGCTGAACTGATTAAAAATTACCTGGTAAGTTTTGGCTTCTGTGAGATCTTTTTAGCACATACTAAAAACCCGGCCATTCAGTTGATCGATTATGTAACACCTGAACTGATTTTATTTGACCTGCATTTGCAAATGCCCAAGGATGGAATAAATATTACTAAATTTATTGATGAAAGGTTCCCTAAAAATTGCTGAATATATAAAGTCGGCAAATAAAAATAATTGCCCCTGCTCTCTTTTAATCACTATGTTTAATGACATCAATTTATTTATCAAAGCGTAGGTTCATTTCAAAATAATTCTTGGCGAGACTATCCCATGTTTTATTTTTTCTGCAATTTTTAAAGCTCTTTCAATTCGCTTATCGCTTGATTTTACTTGTGATACCAAATACATAAGTCCACGTTGGTTTCCATCAGTTAGTGAATGAAATACCCTGTCCGCTTCCTTATCTGATTCCAGAACTTCTTTAAGCTCCTCAGGCATATCAAATTGATATTCAGTTTTATCTACCTGAAATGCTGCGGTAACCTGTGAACCTACTTTTATGTTTAGCTTTTTACAAATAACCGATCCAATATTAATGAAATGGCCTCCTTCTTTTTTGGCTATGATAGCACAATGAAATTCAGCTGTGTCATTTAATTTGCAAATAGCTCTTTTATTCCCTCCTTTGGTTAGGGTTACAACAGCCTTATTATCAAGCATGATATAGTGCATCCCACTATTAAACTTTTCAACAATACATTTGGTTGTTATCATTTCCCCTTTCTATAAAAATCAAAAATAGCACCGATAGCCACACCAATTGCCAGTCCTAAAGCAATACCTAGGGAAAGGTTCCCCGATTTAGTACCATATGCTGCCCCAAACGCAACACCTAGAGCGGCTCCAATACCAATTCCGTTTCCGAAATTTTTAGTTTTGTTTTCAGTCATAACTATTTTTTAAAACTCTAAGAAGCTGTTTGAGTTAATTATTACTAACAGCTTATATCTCTACGCTTTCAAAAGTTTATACCGTACAATTTTCATTTTAGCCATTAAATTAACCAGTAGTACTACGTTTTTATAATCAGTCTCTTTTGTACAAATAATTTTAACTTCTTCTCCTTTTAGTTTATCAGTTTGTGTACTTACTATTTGTTTCAAATCATTGTATTTTATGGCTACTTTTTTCCCATCAATAATTTGTGTCGCATGATCTTTTTCCAATAAAATGCAATTAACATAGTCACCGGATGTTGCCAAATCAATATCTGTTGAATTTTCTGTAAAGTGAGTTGGTGTGATTAGCAAACTGCTAAATACGAAATATATAACCGATATAGAAACAAATGTGAAAATAATTATTACACCAGTTTTCAGAGCCTTATTCACTTTCATAGAACAGTTTTTATATCAATTCATTTGAAATACGCAAATAAATATACACAATCTTTTTTCACACCAAGGCACATGGGCACGGTTGTATTATGCATGATTTATCATGCTTTTTGCGAATTAGGCAGTTCTTGTTCCTTTTGATTCTAACAATGTAAATCTGTATTGCAAAAACAGCAAGGGTGCGCAAAGTTCTCAATGATTATTTATGTACTAGTGTAAGCTCCCCATATCTCGCACATTATTTTTGTCACAAATGACCCATTAATTTCGTTTCGTTTCGTAGTGAAGGGCGATTACTCCACAAGAAAATATTTTTGTTTCTATTAGTTTCAATTGGGTCGTTTCATTCACACCCTTGAATAACGGCATGCCCTGTCCAAGCAACACCGGGTTCACAAATAACCAAAACTCGTCAATCAGACCTTCACTTAATAATGAATGAGAAGCCCTCGGACTTCCAAAAATTAAAATATTTTTTCCGTCTTGTTTTTTAATTGCATTTATGTTGCTTGTAAGCTGGTCACTAATAACTTTGGTATTGTCAAGCTCTTTTTCACTCAGTGTTTTTGATAAAACAACTTTTGCAACTTTGTTATACCAGGCCGAATGTTCGATATCGTGCTTTGATGCGTTGGGTTGTGTACCGGCGGCCGGCCAATAATGCTGCATCATTTCATATGTTACCCGTCCATAAAGTGCAGTATCTGCTTTATCGGTCATCGTAGCAACAAAGTCAAACATCTCATCGTCTATATTTATCCAGTCCATTTCACCCTTAAGTCCTGCTACAAAACCGTCCAGTGACGTGTGCATAAAGAATACTAATTTTCTCAATTTGTTATTTGTTTACGTATGAATACAATTTGTTCACTCTTTTTTAGTCCCTCGTTTCATGTTTGAAAAGTCAGTTTAGGCTTAGTGCTGATAGACAGCAATTGCAGCAGCGAGGAATATACTTTCTTTCTTCTACCCGCTTCGGCCAAATAAATCTACTATAAGTTGAGAACATATTTTACTTCTCTGCACATATATCTCTTAAAGGAATTTGCGGTGCTCATCCCTAAAAAATAATGTTCAAAACGAATTGTCCCATTATAGCGGGAGAAATACTTCCATCTACTTTCAAATACGCTATAGAAATGGTTGAAAGAAGAATAACCCCATTGGGGAGCATACATAAACGGTAGTGCATCTGTTTACATAAATTCAAAATTCAGGGGCCGCAGATTCGCAGATTAGTAGCCGAAAATCTGCGAATCTGCGGCTAAAATCCCTCACCATCCTCCCATAATTTCAAACTGATACACTACTAAATAAACACGCTTTTGTTTATTTAACTGCCGAGTTATAAGGAATATATCCCTGCCATTTCCACGGAATGCAGGTATTGCCAAGTAAGGTTTCCAAAAGTTCCTGAAAAATAGATTCTCCATTTTCGCTGTTGATCAAAAGGATAATGGAAATGCCCTGATCAATAAAATTGATATTGTAATTTCTCCATGGCCCACCATTTCCCTCTTTAAAAAATGCTTTACCATACTGGCATTGCAGCAACCCCCATCCTATTCCATAGGATAAATGAATGCCTGCATTCTCAGTTGTTGTATCGAATGTGATTGGCGGAAATTGTGTTTTTGAAAAGATCCCGATTTGAGGTGTTATCATTTCTGTAAACCATTTCTTTGTCAACCCTTTTTTCTGCATTACCTGTTCCACAAATCTGGAATAGTCTGCTATGGTGGTTACCAAAGAACCTCCGGCTACTGCTTCTGTGCGTTTTCTTTTTCTGTCAATATCCCCATTATTCATATGCCCTACCGCTACGTTATCATCGCCAAAAGAATCATGCCATATATAGCCCGTTCTTGTCATGCCAAATGGTTTAAAAATTCGCTCAACCGCCAATTCGTCTATTGATTTCTTTGTTATTTCTTCAACCACCAATTGCAGCAACTTAAACCCTTCTCCTGAATAAGCATATTTTGTTCCGGGGGTAAAGTATATTTTCATAACACCAAGCGTGTCTTGTTCCGATGTGATGGGATGAAACCATCTTACATTTGGTAGTCCGGTGGTATGGCTTACACACATTCTTGCCGTAATCAATTTCCATCTGTCATCATTCTTCAGGTCTGCAAAATATTCGTAATCTGCTATTGGTTTGTTTAAATATTGATACAACGGTTTATCCAGATCCAATATTTTTTCCTGCACTAGTTTTAGGGTAAGATAGCTGAATACTGCTTTGCTAAGAGAAGCTCCATACATAATGGAAGCCGTATCCAGCAATTCATTCCGGGGTTTGTTTTTATATCCGTAGGATTTGATGAAGACGGTTTTATTTTTATTCAAAATGGCCAGCCCCAAGCCCTGAATATGCGCTGTATCCAGCAACCGTTTAACGGTTTTATCAATTTCTGAACCTGATAGTTTACTGCCATCCAGTCTTGTAATTTGTTGCGCACTTGCAAGCATGGCGGTGAAGGAAAGCAAAAAACAATATATACTTTTTGGTATCATACACCGCTTCTTTTACTTCAAAAATTACTTTTTATTCCCCTGTTGCTTAAACAAAGAAACCGCATTAGTTTAAATAGTACGAACTTATTCTTTGAAGTTGATACCTTTTTAATATTTCGACCATTCATGTTAAATAGCACAACACGTAAAAACCGATCATTATTCATGATACCGGTTTTATGTAAAATGATTTATTATATATTTAACGTGTTGTGCTATTAGATATTTCAATTAGTTTAATTAATAGCAGGTACGCCGTTTACTTTTTTGTCTTGACACAAAAAAGTAACAAAAAAAGTCAAGGCTGCTGAAAAAAAGCTAAAATTTACTTCATTCCGCTAAAATGAACGAAGTCTAAAGCCAATCTTTAGTTCAATTATTATGCAAATGTGTTCTTCAACAGTGTATGATAGCCAAGCATCGTTCATTTCTTAACGCTACATTCCGTAAATTTCTTAACGCTTTTTTTCAGAGGCCATTTCAAAAATTAGTAATACAAAGCATAATCTACTTATAACTATATTTCAAGTATTATTTAAACAGAGAAAAAATGCAATTCAGGGTGCTTGATGAATAAATCCTAATCAGTGCCTGTGGACGGGCCTCTTTGGGTTCGGTGTCCAGCGAAGCGTAGACAGATCAGATCATGCGAAGCAGATCTGATCAGAGGCCAAAGCAGCCCGGTAACAGGCACGAGGCCCAGCGGCCGTGAGCGATA
>CALSAD010000027.1:0-4621 GCA_943372845.1 Chitinophaga pinensis
TAATAACTATGCGCCGCTGAGGGTGCCAGCGAAAAACTGCCCATACCGTCGTGAAGCGCATGAACAGAGTCTAAGGTATTGTTTTCATCATCTGTTAGAACAGCTTTGATGAAAACAGGATCACCAAACGAATTGGTTGCTTTGAATGCAATACGCGAACGCAGGCCTTGTATTAAAAAGCCACCCTCCGGAAAAAGGGTAACCCGGGTTGGGGGTGGAGAAGCAACAGGGGGGGTCGAAATGCCGTCATTAATCATGAGTTGCCGGCGGTACATAAATGCAGTGTCATCATTCAGCATCCAGCGTGTGAATGCTCTTACCTCCAGTACCTTGCCTTTATAATCGGTCGGAATATCGAAAGAACCGGATGAGCTGGACAGTACAATTGGAGCGGCCGACCGCGATATCAGTTTTCCATCTGTTCCATACCATTCCAGGTAAACATTCATACTGGCCAACCCCGAATCGCGTCCTTGCAGAAAATATACTTTATACCAAACCGTTTCTCCCTTGTTATAAATGTTTTTATCGAAGTGAATATGTATTCTTTCAGGCGCGGTACGGTCAGCATACACATTCATCATAGAGTCAATATCCTGCGTAAATGCTTTGGTAAAAGAAAAAATGAAAAGCAATGTCATTATGGTAGAAGAATAACATTTTTTCATTTTAGTGCTTATTGAAGTGCTGTTGGTTTTGTAGATGCGCTAACTGTTAAGGGTTTCTTTCTTAGTTATTGTATGCATTTGATTGAAGTCAAGTGCAATTGAAAACAAAACGATCAGATATTTCCTGTACAGTTGAAGTAATGTTCAGGGAAGATACATCACATATGAAATTTAAAGCAAATGGATTTTTGGTAAATAAAGCCTTTACTGAAAAGCATTGTGTTCCATTGTTTTCTACAACATTATTGGGCAACACCAGCCACACATTAAAATGCACCTATACCATTTATAGAATACCGGAATCAATTCCGTATTTTCCTTGTTCAAAATAGCACCATGACAGGCAGGTTTTTATTCTTTGTTACCATTCTCTTTTTTGCAAGTTGCAAACCATCAGCCAACCAACTCACCAGCGAAGAGCAAAAACAAGGCTGGATATTATTATTCGATGGTAAAACCACCAAAGGCTGGCATGGTTATAATAAAGATGGTGTACCTGCCGTATGGCTGGCCAAAGATGGTGAACTGCAATGCGACCCCACCAAAAGAACAGAGCTGGAAGTAACCGACCTGGTTACAGACCAGTCATATGAAAACTATGAATTACAGTTTGAATGGAAAATAAGTGAAGGAGGTAACAGTGGTGTATTCATTAATGTGCAGGAGAAAAAAGAGTTAATTGCATCCTGGATGACGGGTCCGGAATACCAGTTACTGGAAAAAGCACATGTTGATTTTGATAAACCCGAAAAAAAACCGGGCAGTCTGTATGCATTTACCAAAGAAGCCGCAACAGTAACACATCAGCAACCGGGAGAGTGGAACAAGTCGAAAATTAAACAGGTAAATGGTGTGATAGAATTTTACCTGAATGGGGTACTCACAGCAAAACAAGACCTGACATCTCAAAACTGGAAAGATGCAGTGGCACAAACGCATTTCAAAGCATACCCCGAATTTGGTGTAGCCACCAAAGGACATAGTGCATTGCAGGACTGGCAAAAACCTGTGTCTTTCCGGAATATTAAACTCCTGCCATTATAGCCCTGTGTAATCTCTACTTAGGAGTCTTTCCAGTGGACTGTGTTCTCTCGTTCTCTGCGGTGAACCTCCTTGGCTACTTATCCTTAAAAATTCTTGAACTCTATAATGCTTACAGAAAAGATATCGTATTTACGAAAGATGACCTGACAATTCATTCAACAACAGCCGCATCTTTATTGAATCAGGCAACTATCAAAAGAGATGTTGTGGCTAAGCCATTTGTTAAACAGGTTGGCTTTTTGTAGCATCGTAAACAGCAAAAGAGCGACAGGTCTTCATGTATTATACACTTACCGACATTTAGGTATTTTAGAACTGTTGCAGCAACTTTAATTCAATAGCAACGTATGGATTGGAAAACTTTTTTATTTTACAATTGTTATTAATGGATATATATGCGATACTTTTTTTTATTTACCGTCTTGTTATCTTATAATCTATCTTTTTCTCAGGATGTTACACTTACCAAAGGTGAAACTGTTAATTACCTGAAGAAAAAACTGAATGAAATAAATGGAGAATACACGGTGAGGATTGGGGCGGCTACCAACTTAGACGATAAATATGTAGCGAACCCCTATATGTATTTTAACGAAAGTAGTATGAACTTTAGCTATAGCCTTTATTTCAGGCCTTATAGTAGTACGAGCATACCCGCCCTTTTTTGTAGTTATTCATTTACTTTCAATCCAATGTATATTGATACCATTTATGCTCCAAGTGCTGGTAGCGGTTTGATGAGTGTTTGGTTAAAAAGAGGTAATGGGAAATATGTATGTACCTGTTCGCAGTATTATCCCCAATTCAATAAAAATGAAAGCACCAGTTTAATCAGCTGGCCCGTTCCCATAAACGACCCTGATTATGCCAATAAAGTCCGCAAAGCATTGCTGCACCTGCGCGATTTATTAAAAGCCGAAGACGATCCATTCGGAGGTTAACTATTAAGGAAAAATTTGCTCATGGCTCATAGCTCATAGCTTTTCTTTAGCTTTCTTCATCAAAATAGAGCTTGTAATAATGTTTGCCGCTCATTTCATCATAGCCTTTTTCAATGAGGTCTTTTCGGCCGTGGATGTACACATGGAAGTTTTTATCGAGCTTTAATACACTCTTGAAAACACGCTGCTGCTTTTTTACGGCTGCAAGATGAATATCAAAATTGTCTTCAATATTTACCTGTCTGGCAACTTCGTATTGTTGTTTGTACTGGGTAAAACTATCGATCACTTCCGGATGGTGTAATACTTCTTCCGCAAACTCATTCAGGTTAAAAGATTCTTTTGTACTGAAATATTCCATGCTGCGGTTGAGGTAGTCGATCTGGTCGCTTTTGTTTACATCAAACTTTTCATTCAGCTCATTGCTGATAAATAGTTTGCACATACCCAAAGTATCGTTGGTATGGTGATAGCTGTTGGCCGATCTGGTAACCTGTAAAAAATCAGACACCCAATATTGGGTATCCTGTTTGTTCGTAGTATCCACTACGCAAACCACATAACCTTCTTCACGGTTCTTTTTAAAAATCAAACAGCCTTTGTCGAGTTTATTGATGTTTACACCATCTTCTGCAATTACTTCCCAGCTTTGTCCATGCGGAAATACTTTCAGAAAAGTTTCTTTGGTTTCGCTTTTAAATAAACCAATAGCATCTACATATTCTGTTCCGAATGGAACATTGCTGAAGCGGGTAACATATAATTCACCTTCTTTTACGCGGGCATGTGTGCTTTTCTGGTACAGGAAAGAAGCCAGCAAGGCCGATTGAGATACGAAACTTTTAGGGTCATCAAAAATACCATTCACATACTGGTACACTTCATTCAGCTCCAGACTGCTGATATGGGTAAACTGGTATTGTTCATGTTCGTTGAATGGCGAAAGAAAATATCTGGTGAGCAAACCCCTGACAATTTCATCGTTAAGCGTTAAAGGGTTTACGGAGAGTTTTAATTCCTCTCCACGCGTAGGATTACCCACTTTATGCAGGATCACCTGCTCTAATTGTACACTATCAATCTGAGTCATGCCGCAAAGTAAAACATCTCTTGCAGTTGGAACAGGTTTTAGCTATTAGCTATTAGCTGTTAGGCGTTAGCAGTTGTTTAGAGGGTGTGTATGACCAGTGGTTTGTATCGGGTCATCCACCGATTAATAAAAACAATCACTCTTAGCAGTTAACCCTAACAGCTAACAGCTAATAGCTAACTCCTTAAATTGACATTTCTTTTACAAAAAAGTCTACTTATTTGGTAGGGAATGTAATTTTCCCCCTATCTTTGTACTCGTTCTTATACATTCTTATCAAGAAAGGCGGAGGGAATTGGCCCTGTGAAGCCTTGGCAACCACTCTATAATTATTTGGAAAAGGTGCCAAATCCGGTCCCGATAAAATCGGGATGAGATAAGTCAGTCTTCTTTACGTATACAGCAACTGTAGTAATACAAGGCATTCTGACTGAGCATCGGGTGCCTTTTTTTATAGGATGTCTGGAACGATTAAACCGAGCGTATGCAATTCAACAACATGAAATATCTGTCAATTACAAACAGCCACTGCTGTTGTTGCACCTGTATGATGGTGAACTGATATTGTTCATACCTGTTCTTGCCGGCTTTTATCGATCCAAACAAACATTATGTCACAAGTGCTCAATAGCAGCGTAGCTGCGGACTTACAACAACAAATACGGGATCGCTCTGTTGAAGAAGCGATTGCATTGATTGTGGCTGCCTATCCTTCTGCCGTTACTTTTTCCACCAGTTTTAGTTATGAGGATCAGGTGATTACTGATATTATTCAGACCAATCATTTCCCTGTATCACTGTTTACACTCGATACGGGTCGTCTTTTTCCTGAAACCTATAGCACCTGGAGCCGGACGCTGGAATTTTATAAAACCAGT
>CALSAD010000028.1:0-4592 GCA_943372845.1 Chitinophaga pinensis
ATTTCATTTTATTTTTGAAAATAGTTATGCAACGTTTCCTTTTATTCCTGTGTATAGCATATATAAAACAGCAATACAATGAAAAAAAGAAGGTTAATAATGATGATTGCCATGGTATGGTTGGCTACTGGTTGTGACAAAACAGAGAAAGAATTAACCAATACACCCTTCCGCGTAACCATTATTTCTGAGGTATGTGGTAACGCAATAGTGCAGATCCGTGATTCGGCTTTTTACCAATACGGCGCCAATGGATATGTAAAGGCCGGCATTACCTATGATCATGTGTTTACCACAAGCTTTAGTTGCGCAGACCTGGCTAAAATGCAAACCCTCACTGCTGATAAAACGGGATTGGTGATCAAAGTTACCCTTACCCCCCAATCCGTTATTGAGCCTCAATGTATACGCTGTGCTGCCACCGTGCCTGATGCACCGGGCTTATTTCAAAACATAGCATTAACATCCGACTGGAGTAATTAGCTGCTATTGGTTCATCTTATTTTTTAAAAAGCCAATGGTGGGAAGGCATGATTAATGCATATGCCTTCTCTTGATAATGCCTCCCGATGCTTCTTTGATGGTACTGGCTAATACAAATGCTTTCGGGTTAATTTCTGCTACCATATCCCTAAGTTTACGCCGCTCCAGCCTGGTAATTATGGTGAAGATGATATCGCAGTTTACCTCTTCCTCAAATTTACCGGGCAAGTAGCCGCGTTCTCCCTTCTATCGATGCCTATCTGAAAGTTTTGGTGTAAACAGGCATATTTATCGCATCGAATGGCCCGTGTGCCCCCGTAGTTACTTCTTATGGAAAAATGACAAGCATTGTTCAGGATGCTCATTCCTCTTTTACGGCCAATCCGGGTATCCCTTTTCATTTCAACAGCATAACACGCTATATATTAAACATATCCTATCTTTAAGCGTGGCCATTATATAGCCGGGAAATACCAAAACTAATACCTGAAAACATGCAAGTTGAAGCTGCTGGTTCTTTTATCATTGCTAAACTCGAAAAAGAACTTCCTACATACCTCAGTTACCACAATGTGTTACATACACAATCTGTATTAAAACATAGCCGGCAATTGGCCGCATCCGAAGGGGTAAGCGGTGAAGACCTTGATATTCTTTCTACGGCCGCACTTTTTCATGATGCAGGTTTTATTGAAAAGTACACGGGTCACGAAGAAGTTTCCTGTACATATGCAAGACAGTTTTTGCCACAGTTTAACTATGCTGCCTCAGAGATAGAAAGGATTTGCGAATTGATCATGGCCACTAAAATGCCACAATCGCCTAAAGAGCATTTAGCCCAAATATTGTGCGATGCCGATTTATATTATATCGGTACCGATGATTATGGAATTGTTGCCGAAAAATTATATCCCGAGTTTTTAAAAGAAGGCATTGCAAACGATAAAATGGAATGGCAGCGACAACAGATTGATTTCTTAGAATCACATACTTATTTTACGGCCAGTGCCCGGGAGCAATTAGCTGGCAAACAGAAGAAGAACCTGATACTACTGAAGGCAAGAACAGAAAGTCCACATACGTTGAAACATCATGAATCCACAATCTCAGATATATTACTCATAATAGCAGGTGTGATCATTACATCTTTTGCATTACAGGGTTTTTTGGTGCCCAATAAATTTTTTGATGGAGGTATCACGGGCATCTCTCTTTTAATACATGAGATCTATCATATCAATCTTGCCTATGTGATTGTGCTGGCCAATCTTCCTTTTGTGATCATGTCGGCCTATGCGATCAACAAAGGCTTTGCGATTAAAACTTTTTTCTGTGTAGTGTTATTGAGCGTCTGCCTCCTGTATCCCGGTTTTCCTGTGATCACGGAAGATAAATTACTCATCTCTATTTTCGGAGGGTTCTTTTTAGGATTGGGTATCGGTTTAACCATGCGTGCCGGTTGTGCGGTGGATGGTATCGAAGTATTGGCATTGTACACATTGCGCCGTTCCAGTTTTACCATCAGCGAGATCATACTGGGTCTTAATATCATCATCTTTAGCATGGCTGCTTTTAAATTTGGTATCCCGGTAGCCTTGTACTCTATGCTTACTTATTTTACTGCATCTAAGACTATTGATTATGTGATTGAAGGTATACAAGCGTATACGGGTGTTACCATTATTTCGGGTAAAAGTGAAGAAGTAAAACACCGGCTGGTAAATGAACTGGGGCGTGGCATCACGGTGTATAAAGGAGAACGCGGGTATTTGCCCGGTAAATTTGATGTGCACGACGATTGCGACATCATATTTACCATTATTACCCGCCTGGAGTTGCGGAAACTGAAAAACATGGTAACAGAGGTTGATCCCAATGCTTTTGTATTTGCCAGTACCATCAAAGAAACATCTGGTGGTATCATTAAGAGAAGGCATGTGCACTAGAAACTATGTAGCGTGAATATTGATTACTCCCTCAGTTGAAATCCTATCCTTCCTGTCAGGGAGCTTCATGTATCATTAAACATTTTAGGGCTTTTATAAAACCATATGATGAAAATGCGAATGGCAGCATTTGTATTTGGCCAGTTTGCATTGTATGTGGCAAATTTATTATTGAACTAACTGAATAATTGTTCTATAGTACATGACGAATGAAAAGAAAATAGGATTGGATAAAGCATATCATGATTTTTACCAGATAGGCATTATCGACCAGCATGCATCGCTTGATATACTGGATAAAATTGTTTCGGCTGATTTTATGGGATATGGAACGGCCAGGGATGAAGAAGTTCATTCCATAGACCAGCTAAAACAGATGATCATCCGGCAAAGGCGCCAATCGGTGGGTATTGATATGCAATTTTCCATAGTGCCGGTATTGAGAAAGTTTACTTCGGAAGAAACCACTGCGGTATATGTAGATGATATCACTATCGTACTGAATACCGGCGATACCCCTTTTGAGTTGGCAGTTCGATTTACCGCCGTTTTTGAATATGCAGCAACTCAATGGAAAGTCGTTCACATGCACGCTTCAGTACCGGGCCAGAATGAAGGAGAAACAGATACCTGGGGTATTGATGAATGGAAAAGAAGAAATGCCGAGCTCGAAAAACAGGTAGTTGAAAAAACAGCAGATCTCAAAATAAAAAACAGGGAACTCGAAATTGAAGCGGCGTTGGAAAGGGTACGATCCGTGGCCAATGCTATGCAAAGCAGTGATGATTTGTTGGATGTGATTACTATTGTTGGGCAGCAGCTCGAAAAACTGGGACTTCAATTCGATTCAACCAATTTCAGAATTAATGTGGGCGAGAAAGACTGGGATCTGTGGATCTATGCCAAATGGCTGGATGCACCGCGCCAATGGTATGTTCCTTATATCGATCATCCTTATTTTACAACAAAGGAAGTTGCCGGAGAAGTGAGTACAATGGTATTTTCGAAACAGGACCGCGATTCTTTTAATCAATATTTAACTGAATTAAAACTGATAGAAATTCCGGATGATGCAACCATGGCTGCATCGCAGAAAGAATATTTTGATTCGGGAAAAGGATTTGCATGGTCTATCGCTACTGGGAAAAAAGTATCACTCAATATTGCCAATAGTCAGGCAAAACCATATACGGAAGAAGAGAATGCATTACTAATGCGTTTTACCATTGCGTTTGAACAAGCGTATACGCGTTTCCTCGATCTGCAAAAAGCAGAAGCACAGGCAAAGGAAGCACAGATAGAAGCAGCATTGGAAAAAATCCGCTCCCGTTCTTTGGCCATGCACCGAAGTGATGAATTAAAAGAAGTGATCATTGAAGTGTTACGCAAGCTGGAGGAATTGGGTGTTGCCATGGAAAACAAGTCGGCCATTATTTGTTTATATCAGGAAGGTTCCAAAGAATTTGAACAATGGGTGGCTTCTCCGGAGCATTCGTCGGCGCATATGGTAAGAGCGACTTTCTTCGATTCAAAAATCCACAACGATATATGGGATGCCAGAAATAACGGAACGGATTTTTATGCAAAATCATATACGGTTGAAGAGAAGAATGCCATGTTTCAATTTTTCTTCGATCATCCCGATCTGGGTTCGATACCTGAAAACGAAAAAAACTGGTTGCGGGAGCGGCAGTATTATGAATTAGCATGTGCCTTCGAAAAACATTCAGCTGTTATGATAGCCAATTTTACAGCCGAGTTGCTTGATTCCGGTGTTCACGAGATCCTGAAGCGTTTTGGTAAAGTATTTGAACAGGCCTATATCCGTTTTCTTGATCTGCAAAAAGCAGAAGCACAGGCAAAAGAGGCGCAGATTGAAGCGGCTTTGGAAAAAGTCCGTAGCCGTTCTTTAGCGATGCGTAAAAGTGAAGAATTAAAAGAAGTGGTAGCTACTGTTTTTGAAAAAATGAATGAGTTACATTTTTTAACAGATGGAGGTGTGTCTATTGTAACAGAGTTCAAACAATTTGAATATGCTGCACATTGGGTAAAAGCTGATTCGGTGGGCGCCCCCGTTCTTGTTAAGTTCCCTCACAATCAAAATGCAGTTCCAACGGATTTTATGCTGGCAAAGAGTAATGGAACTCCGTTTTATTCAAAAAG
>CALSAD010000029.1:0-4149 GCA_943372845.1 Chitinophaga pinensis
GAACACTCAGTGGATTTGCATTAACAGGAAACAATTCAAACTGGATACAGTCTGGCTTTGTCAGTACTGCCAATTGTTCTCCATATGTAGCTCCAATAGCACCTATAGCGGGTAATATTTCTCTTTGTATTGGTAGCAATACTACATTGACAAATGCTAATGCCGGTGGTAGATGGACAAGTAGTAATACGGGAGTAGCAACTATAAATACCACTACAGGTCAAGTGACTACCGTTAGTGTCGGTACAACTACGGTCACTTATACCACAGAGTGTGGCGGTGTATCTACGGCTACCTTAACAGTGAATGCGTTACCTGTTGCAAGCATTGCTGGTACTAATACGATTTGTTCGGGAGGTTCAACAGTACTTACAGCATCAGGTGGTGCTACCTATTTATGGAATACTGGTGCAACTACAGCAGCCATTAGTGTATCTCCGACTGTTACAACCACGTACAGTGTTACAGCGACTAGTGCGGCTGGTTGTACGTCTCAGGCATCAAGAACGGTTACAGTTAATGCTTCGCCAACTGCGGCGGTTATTGGTATGAACATTATTTGTTCTGGAAGTTCAACAACATTAACTGCAAGCGGTGGAGGAACGTATTCATGGAATACGGGTGTTGCTACAGCTTCAATTACTGTATCACCCACTGTTACTACAACCTATACGGTTACGGTTACTAATGCTGCCGGTTGTACGTCTCAGGCATCAAGAACTGTTACAGTTAATGCGTTGCCAACTGCTGCGGTAAGTGGTACGAATAATATTTGTTCTGGAAGCTCGACAACATTAACTGCAAGCGGTGGAGGAACCTATTTATGGAATACTGGTGCTGCTACAGCAGCAATCAATGTATCACCAACTGTGACAACAACTTATACTGTTACTGCCACTAATGCTGTCGGTTGTACGGCTCAGGCATCAAGAACGGTTACAGTTAATACTCTACCAGTTGTTACAGCAAGCTCAAACAGTCCTGTAACTTTTGGGAATAACCTGCAATTGACTGCAAATGGTGCTGTTAGCTATAGCTGGTCTGGACCAAATGGTTTTACCAGTTCGGTTCAGAATCCTGTAATAACAAGTGCTACAACTGCAGCCAGTGGTGCGTATACCGTTACAGGTTTCAATGCTTCGGGTTGCAGCAATACGGCTACTGTAAATGCGACTGTTCTGGCAAACCCTGCAACAGCCCTTCAGACAGATGGTGTGAATGATTATGTAGCGATTAATAATCCATTCAGGGCTTTCGGAAAAGAACTAACAGTTGAATTCTGGATGAATACACCTAATGCTATTATGCCTTATGGCTCAGTAATGGGACAGGCTACTTCTGGTGTAGACAATATGTCAACCAACGTTTGGCTCATGCATCCGAACACAACTGGCGGAATTGACTTTTTAGTAAATGATGCAGGTACCTGGAGAGGTGTAACCGTGCCCATCCAAGCAGGTGGCTGGCATCATTATGTTGGTGTATCAAGTGAATTCGGAACTAAATTTTATGTTGACGGAGTATTGGAAGCTACAGGGCCAGCGGTTACAACTGGTATTGTAAACAATGCCAACTCAGTAATTCATATCGGAAAAGATGTGAGACATAATACGGGTCGTTTTGGTGATATAACAGTTGATGAAGTGCGTATTTGGAATAGAGTTTTGTGTGAAGGAGAAATCAATAATAGCAGGAATTGTGAATTGAATCCTTCATCTCTAACAGGGTTACAACAATACTATCGTTTTAATCAAGGATTTGTTGGTGCTAATAATAGTCAAGAAGCAACACTTATTGATGCAAGTGGAAATGGAAGAGATGGGCAACTCATTGATTTTGCCCTAACAGGTGCCAATTCTAATTGGGTGGCTTCAGGTTCTACCAATACAGGTACTTGTAATAGTTTCAGTCCACCTACAGCGCCCATTACCGGTTCAACTTATATCTGTATTGGAGCTACAGGTACTTTATCTAATGCCATATCTGGTGGTTTATGGAGCAGTAGTAATACCAGTGTTGCTACCATTAATGCCAATACAGGATTAGTGACAACAGTTGGAGGTGGAATAACTACCATCACTTATAAAAATGAATGTGGGGGTATTTCAACAGCTACAGTAGTTGTAACTGCTTTAGCTAAACCTACCATTACAGCAGGTCTTACCACTGTTTGTCCGGGTAATACAGTTATTTTAAGTGCTCCTGGTGGCTTTGGGAATTTTTACCAATGGTATAAAGATGGGGTGGCAATTTCAGGAGGCACTTCAAGCTCGTATACTGCAACAGTTTCTGGTTCATATACTGCAGCCAGGACTGGTAATGGTTGTAGCTCAACTCCTTCAAATGCGATTGTAGTAACCATTGCAGATGCAACCAAACCAGTAATTACATGTCCGTCTAATCAAACATTGAATCTGGATGCATCATGTAATGCTACGTTACCAGATTACAGAAATCTGTTAACAGCTACAGATAATTGTACAGCTGCTAATAATTTGGTTATCACGCAAAGCCCTGCAGCAGGAACAATCGTAAATGGTAAGGGGGCATTGATTGTTACATTCACGGTAACAGATGCTTCTAACAATAGCAGTAGCTGCACTATTTCAGTGGACAAGAAAGATGTAACAGACCCTGTTATTACTTGTCCAGCACCTATCACAGTTAATAATACTGCTAATACTTGTGGAGCGGTTGTGAATTATATTAATCCTACTGCTACAGACAACTGTACAGGAGGGGCATTCAACTTCTTCAGTGTAAACGAGCCTAATAACTATCAGGGGCTTAGTGAAGATTATATCCAACTTTATACAAATGGTACGTGGAATGATTTGCCAAATTCTTCATTGAATAATTCAATTATAGAGTTTAATGATATTCGTTCAAATGTATATTCAGGCTATACGCTGATTGGCACATTTGGTGGACATACTTATTATAAGTCAACAGGCACAGCAAGCTGGACTTCTTCCAGATCAGCTGCGCAGGCGATAGGAGGAGACTTGGCTTCCATCAATACTTTGGGAGAAAGTTCTTTCTTAGCACCTTATGGTGGAAGTACATGGGTAGGTGGCTACCAAGATAAAACGGTGCCCGGATTCCAAGAGCCCGGTAATGCTAATCAGAATTTCCGTGGTTGGAAGTGGGTGGATGGCACAGAGTTGGGTGCCGGTCAGATTGTGATCACACAAACGGCAGGATTGCCATCAGGTTCTGTATTCCCAGTTGGGGTTACTACCAATACTTTCACCGCAACTGATGAATCAGGTAATGAAAATACTTGCAGTTTCACAGTGACTGTGAGAGATGTTCAACCTCCAGTGATTGTTTGTCCTGCAAACATTAATGTAACTGCAACAAGTGCATCAGGGGCAGTTGTAAATTATACTGCACCTGTAGGCACTGATAATTGTTCAGGTGCTACTACAGTTAGAACCGCAGGATTAGCTAGTGGATCTTCATTCGCGATTGGAACAACGATTATTACTTACCGCGTAACAGATGCTGCTGGTTTATCTACTCAGTGTTCATTTGCGGTAACAGTGGTAGGTGTACCACCATCAATCAATTGTCCATCTAATATCACTGTAAATGCAACAACTGGTACTTGTGGAGCTAATGTGAATTTTGCTGCAACAGAAGCAACAGCGATTCCTGCTTCATCAATTACTTATATGGTTAACGGAAGTAGGGTTGCGTCAGGCGCTAATTTCCCAGTAGGAACAACAACTGTAGTGGCAACAGCTTCGAATGCAATAGGAATTTCAACCTGTTCATTTACTATAACAGTGGTTGATAATGAAAAGCCAACGATCACCGCACCTGCAGCAGTACAAGCAAACAATACATCTGGACTTTGCACTGGTACGGTAACACTTGGAGATGCAGTAACAGCAGATAATTGTGGAGTTTCAACTGTAACGAATGATGCCCCAGCAACATTCCCTGTTGGATCAACGACAGTTACTTGGACTGTGACTGATATACATGGAAACAAAGCAACAGCAACACAAACCGTTGTGATTGTTGATACTGAAAAACCAACAATCATAGCACCTGGTACAGTACAGGCGAACAATACACCTGGACTATGTACTGGTACTGTATTACTTGGTACTGCGATAACAGCAGATAATTGTGGAGTTT
>CALSAD010000030.1:0-4055 GCA_943372845.1 Chitinophaga pinensis
ACACTTAAGTTAGCAAGACCTGCAAGGTTTGTAATGTTTGCAGTAGTGGAACTAATTACGTTAGATGCAATTGTTCCTGCTACACTTAAGTTCGTTAACTGTCCAACACTCGTAATATTAGGTTGGGCAACTGTAGTCAATGTTCCTGATAAACTTGTTGCCTGGATAGTTCCCGTTACACTTAAGTTACTTAATTGACCCAAAGCAGTAATACTTGTCTGCGTTCCATTGGATAATGCTCCGCTAAATGTTCCGCCTTCTATTATTCCCGATACAGACAAATTACTTAATTGACCTACACTAGTAATATTTGGTTGTGCAACTGTGGTCAATGTTCCAGACAAACTTGTTGCCTGTATAGTACCAGTCACGCTTAAGTTAGCAAGGCCTGCAAGGTTAGTAATATTTGCTGTTGTGGAACTTATCACACTTGATGCAATCGTGCCAGCTACACTTAAGTTCGTTAACTGTCCAACACTCGTAATATTTGGTTGTGCTACTGTAGTCAATGTGCCTGACACACTTGTTGCTTGTATAGTTCCGGTTACGCTTAAGTTTGCAAGACCTGCAAGGTTTGTAATATTTGCAGTAGTTGAACTTATCACACTTGATGCAATCGTTCCAGCCACACTTAAATTAGTTAACTGACCTACACTTGTAATATTAGGTTGTGCTACCGTAGTTAACGTTCCTGATATACTTGTTGCCTGGATAGTTCCCGTTACACTTAAGTTAGCAAGACCTGCAAGGTTACTAATATTCGCAGTAGTTGAACTAATTATATTTGACGCAACTGTTCCTGCTACACTTAGATTAGTTAACTGACCTACACTTGTGATATTTGGTTGGGCAACCGTAGTTAAGGTTCCGGATAAATTAGCTGCATCTACTGTGCCTGTTACACTTAAGTTAGCAAGACCCACGAGATTCGTGATGTTTGCAGTAGTTGAACTAATTACGTTTGACGCAACTGTTCCAGCTACACTTAGATTACTTAACTGTCCTACACTCGTAATATTAGGCTGTGCTACCGTAGTCAATGTTCCGGATACACTTGTTGCCTGGATAGTTCCTGTTACGCTTAAGTTAGCAAGACCTGCAAGATTCGTAATGTTCGCTGTAGTTGAACTGATCACACTTGACGCAATTGTTCCTGATACACTTAAATTAGTCAATTGACCTAATGCAATAATACTTGTTTGCGTTCCATTGGATAATGCTCCGCTAAATGTTCCGCCTTCTATTATACCTGATACAGATAAATTACTTAATTGTCCTACACTCGTAATGTTAGGCTGTGCAACTGTAGTCAATGTTCCTGATACACTTGTTGCCTGTATCGTTCCGGTTACACTTAAGTTACCAAGACCTGTCAGGTTCGTAATATTCGCAGTTGTAGAGCTGATCACACTTGATGCAACCGTTCCGGCTACACTTAAATTACTTAATTGTCCTACACTGGTGATGTTCGGTTGTGCTATAGTGGTTAAAGTACCTGATAAATTTGTTGCCTGAATAGTTCCTGTTACACTTAAGTTTGCTAAGCCCGCAAGATTCGTAATATTCGCAGTTGTTGAACTAATTACGTTCGACGCAATTGTTCCAGCTACACTTAAATTACTTAACTGACCTACACTCGTAATATTTGGTTGTGCTACTGTTGTCAATGTTCCTGATAAATTAGCAGCATCTACTGTTCCGGTTACACTCAAGTTAGCAAGGCCTACAAGATTCGTAATGTTCGCAGTAGTGGAACTAATTACACTTGATGCAATTGTTCCTGCCACAGATAAATTACTTAACTGACCAACACTTGTGATATTTGGTTGGGCTACCGTAGTTAACGTTCCTGATACACTTGTTGCCTGAATAGTTCCGGTTACGCTTAAGTTTGCAAGACCTGTAAGATTCGTAATATTTGCAGTAGTTGAACTGATCACATTTGATGCAACCGTTCCAGCCACACTTAAATTAGTTAACTGGCCTACACTTGTAATATTCGGTTGTGCTACCGTAGTTAATGTTCCTGATACACTTGCGGCCTGGATAGTTCCCGTTACACTTAAGTTTGCTAAGCCAGCAAGGTTCGTAATGTTTGCAGTTGTTGAACTAATTACACTTGATGCAATCGTTCCTGCTACACTTAAATTAGTCAACTGACCAACACTTGTGATATTCGGTTGGGCAACCGTTGTTAAGGTTCCAGATAAATTAGCAGCATCTACTGTACCTGTTACGCTTAAATTAGCAAGCCCTGTAAGGTTTGTAATGTTTGCAGTTGTAGAACTGATCACATTTGATGCAATTGTTCCAGATACACTTAAATTACTTAACTGACCTACACTTGTAATATTTGGTTGTGCTACTGTGGTTAATGTTCCAGACAAACTTGTTGCTTCTATAGTTCCGGTTACGGATAGATTAGCAAGACCCGCGAGATTCGTAATGTTTGCAGTAGTTGAGCTAATTACACTTGATGCAACTGTTCCAGCTACACTTAGATTAGTTAATTGACCTACACTTGTAATATTAGGTTGTGCTACCGTGGTCAAGGTGCCTGATACACTTGTTGCTTGAATCGTTCCCGTTACACTTAAGTTAGCAAGGCCTGCAAGGTTTGTAATGTTTGCTGTTGTGGAACTTATCACACTTGACGCAATCGTTCCGGCAACACTTAAATTACTTAACTGACCTACACTTGTGATATTCGGTTGTGCAACTGTGGTTAACGTTCCTGATACACTTGTTGCCTGGATAGTTCCGGTTACACTTAAATTAGCTAAGCCTGCAAGATTCGTAATGTTCGCAGTAGTGGAACTGATCACATTGGATGCAATCGTTCCTGCTACACTTAAATTACTTAATTGACCTACACTTGTAATATTTGGCTGGGCTACCGTAGTTAAGGTGCCTGATACACTTGTTGCCTGGATAGTTCCGGTTACGCTTAAGTTTGCTAAGCCTGCAAGGTTTGTAATGTTTGCAGTAGTTGAACTAATTACGTTAGACGCAACTGTTCCAGCTACACTTAGATTAGTTAATTGACCTACTGATGTAATATTCGGCTGTGCAACAGTAGTCAATGTTCCTGATACACTTGTTGCTTGAATCGTTCCGGTTACACTTAAGTTACTCAATTGACCCAAAGCAGTAATGCTTGTCTGCGTTCCATTGGATAATGCTCCGCTAAATGTTCCGCCTTCTATTATGCCTGATACAGATAAATTACTTAATTGACCTACGCTCGTAATGTTAGGCTGTGCAACTGTGGTCAATGTTCCTGATACACTTGTTGCTTGAATCGTTCCCGTTACACTTAAGTTAGCAAGGCCTGCAAGGTTGGTAATGTTCGCAGTAGTTGAACTAATTACGTTAGACGCAACCGTTCCGGCTACACTTAAATTAGTTAATTGACCAACACTAGTGATATTCGGTTGTGCAACCGTAGTCAATGTTCCTGATACACTTGTTGCTTGAATCGTTCCGGTTACACTTAAATTACTTAATTGGCCTAAAGCAGTAATGCTTGTTTGCGTTCCATTGGATAATGCTCCGCTAAATGTTCCGCCTTCTATTATACCTGATACAGATAAATTACTTAATTGTCCTACACTCGTAATGTTCGGCTGTGCAACTGTGGTCAATGTTCCTGACAAACTTGTTGCCTGTATAGTACCAGTCACGCTTAAGTTAGCAAGGCCTGCAAGGTTAGTGATATTCGCTGTTGTGGAACTGATTACGTTCGACGCAATCGTTCCAGCTACACTTAAATTACTTAACTGTCCTACACTTGTGATATTTGGTTGTGCAACCGTAGTTAACGTTCCTGATACACTTGTTGCCTGGATCGTTCCGGTTACGCTTAAGTTACCAAGTCCTGTCAGGTTTGTAATATTCGCAGTTGTTGAACTGATCACATTTGATGCAATCGTTCCGGCTACACTTAAATTCGTCAACTGACCTACGCTTGTGATATTCGGTTGCGCAACTGTAGTTAATGTGCCGGATAAATTAGCAGCATCTACTGTGCCTGTTACACTTAAGTTGGTTAAGCC
>CALSAD010000031.1:0-4045 GCA_943372845.1 Chitinophaga pinensis
CACCCGGGGTTTCGCAGGAAAGCATTTTGCCCAAAGCCGTGGTTGAACTGGTATTCAACCTCTCAGACCCCATGCTGGGTATTTTGCCTCACCAGCATATTGCCAGCACAGCGCCGAATTGTTTTGTGCAGGGTTTAAACACACATACGGTTCATGTTCAGTACAGCGGACCACAACATTTGTTTGGTATTTGCCTGCAACCACATATGGTGAAAGCATTGCTGGGTATTCTTCCTTCCGAATGTAAAAACACTTTGATTGATCTTACCTTGTTACAACCTTTCTTCAAAAGCCTTTGGCTTCAGTTGAATGAAGCCGGAAGTTTTGAAGACAGGGTGCGTATTATTGAAAATAGTTTTCCTGTATTGGCTCAACAGGATTGTAGCCGTACAAAATATTTCTGCGATGTATTCAGTAATGCATCTGCCTACCCGCCTGATTCTATTGACAGTCTTTCAAAACAGGTATGTTATTCATCGCGTCAGCTAAATAGAAAAGCACAGACTCTTTTTGGTGTCAGTACAGAAGAACTGTTGCTGCACAAAAAATTCAGAACGGCCGTTACACTTATGCATGGCGATAAAACATCGCTCACCAATATTGCTTACGATGCCGGCTTCTACGACCAGGCCCATTTCTGCCGCATATTTAAAAACTTCTCCGGAATCACGGCAAAACAATACCAACTGAATAAAAGCGATTTACCTTTTCATCTCTTCTCCTGAGCCGGACTTAAACATGTCCGTTCCATACAATTTTTCCGATCAGCGTCATGTCATCTTTGTATTCATAAATGACAAACAATATGATCAAGAAAAAAATCAAGACAGTGATGATGTATTTTTTAATTGTGCTGGGCACCTACCTTGCTATCGGATATTTATTACACCTGGTAATTTTCCCTGAAAAGAAACCTGACATCAGCACCTATTTTAAGCCCGGTGATGTATTTTATTCTACGGCAGAAAACGTAAAACAAACCGTATACAAACAAGAGAATGGGTATGTGTACTGTACTTCAGAAATTCAACCCTTTGCGCCTGGCCCGCCCGTACATATTCATACAGATTTTGATGAAGTGTTTGAAATTACCAACGGCGAATTGAGTATGCTGGTAAACGGTGAAGTAAAGAAAATAAGACCCGGACAATCTTTACGTGTTCCCAAAGGAACACCGCACAAACCCTTTAACGAAACTGCCGATACCATTCACACAAAAGGATATGTTGCTTTCCCCGAAGAATTTGCTTTTGGTCTGGCACAGGTGTATGGCCTGTTAGACAACGATCCCAAATTTGGCAAATCGGCCGGCACCCTATTACAAATGATTTTATTGAACAACAGCGGCTTCGATTCCTATCTCGATAAACCTCCTGTTTTCATACAAAAAATAACGGGCTTTCTTTTAACACCACTTGCCAGGTTAATGGGATACAAAAGTTACTATAAAGCCTATGATATTAAGGCAAGAAAGTGAGGGAACAGAAGAACAGAGAAACAGAGAAATATCCAATTTCGAAGTTGGGAGTTTCTCTTTTATTCTGTTTCTCTGTTCCAAAAATCCCTCTGCCAACCATTTTTTCAAGCTAACTTTCCGGTTGCTAAATACGTATGAATATGCTAAAGAAAATGGTAGTAATTGCGCTGGTTGGATTATCGCAACCGGTAATAGCGCAAAAAACACAAACGCCCATGAGCCAGTTTGTGGATCAGTTGATGAAAAAAATGACGCTCGATGAAAAAATTGGTCAGCTGAACCTGCTCACTCCCGGTGGTGGTGTGGCAACAGGTGCAGTAGTGAGTAAAGATGTAGAACAGAAAATAAAAGAAGGAAAAGTAGGTGGATTATTTGGTGTGGTGGGTCAGGATAAAGTGCGCAAAGCGCAGGAACTCGCTTTAAAAAGTTCAAGACTCGGTATTCCTTTATTAATGGGTTCGGATGTAATTCATGGACATAAAACCACTTTCCCCATTCCACTGGCATTGTCTTGCAGTTGGGATACTGCTCTCATCAAAAATCTCGCCCGCACAGCCGCTCGTGAGGCTTCTGCTGATGGATTGAACTGGGTGTTTTCCCCCATGGTTGATATTGCCCGCGATCCACGATGGGGACGTGTAGCGGAAGGATCGGGTGAAGACCCTTTCCTCGGTTCGCTGATTGCCGCTGCCATGGTTAAAGGTTACCAGGGTAATGATCTTACCAAAGAAGATGCTGTACTCTCCTGTGTAAAACATTTCGCTTTGTATGGTGCTTCTGAAGCCGGACGCGATTACAATACCGTTGATATGAGCCGTCTGAGAATGTACCAGGATTACCTGCCTCCTTACCGCGCCGCCGTAAATGCCGGTGCTGCCAGTGTAATGAGTTCTTTCAATGAAATTGATGGTGTACCTGCCACAGGAAACAAATGGTTATTGACAGATTTACTCCGTAAAGAATGGGGCTTTAAAGGTTTTGTGGTTTCCGATTACACATCTGTGAATGAAATGATTGCGCATGGTATGGGCGACCTGCAGGCTGTTTCAGCTTTATCGCTTAAAGCCGGTCTCGATATGGATATGGTGGGTGAAGGTTTTCTTACCACACTTAAAAAATCGTTGGCAGAAGGTAAAATTACCATGCAGGAGATTGATGCCGCCTGCAGAAGAATACTGGAAGCAAAATATAAACTCGGTCTTTTCACTTCACCGTATCGTAATACCAGTGAGTCGCGCACTTCGGCTGAAATTATGACTGCTGCTACCAGAAAACAGGCGCGCGAAGCGGCAACACGTTCTTTTGTATTGTTGAAAAATAATGCACAGACTTTACCCCTGAAAAAGAACAGTGCTATTGCACTGGTGGGTCCGCTGGGAGACAATAAAAGAAACATGCTGGGTACCTGGTCTGTTTCCGGCGACTGGAAAGAATCGGTTTCAATACTAGAAGGCATAAAAGCTGCAATGGGTAACAGCGGTACTGTAGCTTATGCAAAAGGTGCCGATATCAGCAGCGATTCTTTTGAAGTGGCTCGCTCCAATGCATTGGGTGTGGAGATAGAAAAAGACAGCCGCAAACCGGAAGACCTGATCAGCGAAGCGGTGAACCTGGCAGCTAAATCAGATATCATTGTTGCCGTAGTAGGTGAAGCCGCCGATATGAGTGGTGAGGCATCGAGCCGTTCCGATATTGGTATTCCGGAAAGTCAAAAAGCATTATTGCGTGCATTGAAAAAAACAGGCAAGCCATTGGTAATTGTGTTATTGAACGGTCGTCCGTTAACACTGGAATGGGAAGCGGCCAATGCAGATGCCTTACTCGACATCTGGTTTGGTGGAACAGAAACAGGAAATGCCGTGGCCGATGTATTGTTTGGTGATTATAATCCATCCGGTAAACTGAGCATGACTTTCCCAAAAAATGTGGGTCAGATTCCTTTGTATTATGCGCATAAAAACACGGGCAGACCTTTTAACCGTGAAGCATTTGCCAAATTCAAATCGAATTACTTAGATGTAGAAAATGAGCCATTGTTTCCTTTTGGTTTTGGATTGAGTTATACAAAATTCAGCTACAGCGATCTTACGCTCAGTAGCAACAGCATGCGTGCGGGTGAAAAAATAACGGTAACCATTACAGTTACCAATAGCGGTAATTATGATGGTGAAGAAACGGTTCAACTCTACATCAGAGATATGGTGGGCACTGTTACGAGACCGGTGAAAGAATTAAAATCGTTTCAGAAAATATTTTTGAAGAAAGGAGAAAGCAAAACCGTTTCATTTACCATCAGCAATGAGGATCTCAAATTTTACAACGCTGATTTGAAATGGGTGAGTGAACCTGGTGAGTTTGAATTGATGATAGGAACGGATTCGCAGCAGACGAAGAGCAGGAAGTTTGAATTGAAGTAGGGAGTGAAGGGGCCTGAGACGTGAGAAGTGAAACGTGAGAGGGTATTCCTTTGTATTGATACAATGGGCTTTTGAGAAATGTGTACATTTTTAAAAAGCCCATTTTTATTTTTCAGCTTATGTATTCGGCTGTGCCGATCTTGGTCGCCTG
>CALSAD010000032.1:0-3999 GCA_943372845.1 Chitinophaga pinensis
ATTTTATCTTCCGCTTCTCTTCCTTCTTCTTCAAAATGACCGGCATCTGTAATATTTCTTACATAACGCACTTTATATCCAAGGTGCATGAGGTAACGATATACCACATCAAATGTAATAAAGGGTCGGGCATGACCCAGGTGACTTTCACCACTTACGGTAGGTCCGCATACATACATACCCACATAAGGTGGATTGATGGGCTCAAAAACTTCTTTTTTCCGGGTAAGTGAGTTATAAACTTTAAGTGACATGCTGGTAAATTAGAGGAAATAAAACGGATAACTAAAGACACAGATCCTTTATAGATCTCTTTTCAGATCAACAACAGCAACGATAGATATGGGTATATTTCAGCGTCATGATACTGCGAAGATATTTATTTTTTCAATTGCAGATCAGAAACCAGCATGATATGGTCACTCAGCCCCTCATCTACCATATCGAACATTTTTACATGGAATGCGGGATCGGTCAGTATATAATCGATTCTTAAAGTGGGAGCCAGTGCTATAAAACTGCGGCCAATACCAAAGCCCTTTTTCAGGAATGCATCCTGCCAGTTCTGTTTAATATGGAAGTACGTGTATGAATTGGGTACATCATTAAAATCGCCACATATCAGAGAAGGATAGGGACTTTTGTTGAGTTCGTCTCTTACTATTCCTGCCTGAACACCCCTGCGTTTAAAAGCCAAACGCATTTTTCTGACAATATTTTTGGATGCACGTAACCCCTCATCATCCTGATCCCTGATTTTTTCGAGGTCGGAATAATCGGCTTCTTTGAACTTGAATGATTGAAGATGTGTATTAAATACCCTGATGGTATCATCACCTTTCACCAGATCGGCATAAATTAAACTTTCCGCAACCGGATACTTAACCTTCCCGGTGTTGGCAATGGGGTATTTAGAAAAAATAATACAGCCCGATTGGTATTCACCACTACCTCTTATATAATCTTTTGAGAAGTGATGATAGGGATAGTTTTTTTTAAAAAGAGATAAATTATCCGATTCAGGATTATTGCCTTCTTTATGATTAAACTCCTGTAAGCAAACTACATCGGGCTCAAATTTCAGAATCGACGCCACAAGTTCAGTTCTGGCCATTTTCCGGGCTTCCTTATTCTTCGTAAACCCGTTAAAACTCTGGATGTTCCAACTCACTACACGAAACAACCCTTCTGGTTTTCTTTCATTCACTGCCGGACCTGGGCGCCATGCAAACACTACATTTACCTGCTGTAATCCAATAAGTAAAGTTGCAATAGAAACCAATGCCAATTTCGGTTTAACAATGAGCCAAAAGATGATGAAAAAAATAAGTCCGATAATCAGGTATGGCACAATAAGTCCTGTAAAACCAATCATCCACCATTTGGCCGTATTTAAAAAAGGACTTAAACAGGCAAGTAAAAACAATACAACGATCGTTAGATTTAATATAACGACCAGGGTTTTAGTTGTTCGCCGGAAAAAGCTCCTTGCCATGTGTTAAAAATACTGATTAAGATAGAATCGAATTAAAAAATAAGCCACAGATTCACAGATTATAGTACATTAATCCGTGAATCTGTGGCTTACTATTAGATCACCAGTATAAAAATCAAATATCTTCTTTACTGGCTCTTTTCAAAAAGGCTTTTTCTTCATCCGTTAAAAACTGGTAACCTTCCTGGTTAATCTTATCAAGTATTGCATCTAATTTCTGTTGTGTAAGATTTGCTTTCTTTTCAAAAGGTTTTGTACCGGTTTTATAAAAATGTTTATCGGAAGATGATTGCTGTTTGTGTTTTTTTTCAGGATTGAAAAGATCATCCAACCAATGTGCCAAATTATTCATCCATGCCCCCCAATCTGACCCTTTACGCAACTGACGTATATACAAATACCCAAACAGTCCTGCCAACAGATGGCCGGCTCCAATACCGGCATTGCTACTGGCCAGTGTTGCAAAATCGATGGCAACAAATATCAGCGTAATTACCCACAGTGGTATACCTCCGTTAATTAAAGGAAATACCCGATAATCGGGTGCCAATGTAGTTGTAGCTACAGCAATAGCCATAACAGCAGAGCCTGCACCCAGCAGGGGCGCAACTGTTTGCACATTATTGGCCAGTACCGGTACCAGATTATTCATCAGCAAAAAAGAGATGCTACCAACAAGACCACCATAAATATAGATAGGAATGAGTTTATTGTTTCCGGCCAGGTCCTGCAAAATAAAACCAAAACACCAGAGCCATAACATACTGCTGATCAGTTGCCACACGCTGTGATGTGTAATCATGGCAGAAATCAATGTCCAGGGACGTGTTAAAAATATATCCGTTTGTGCCGGCAGGCTTAACCAGTTTAACACCTGCTTATAAAAAAATTCGTCAGGAATTTCTGATAAGTAATACACCACCTTGATAAAGGTGACAATCACAAACATCAACATGTTTATGGCGAACAGGAATACCAGTGAATTATTATCCTGCCCCAATAAAATTTTTCTGCTATTGCTTTTATAAGATTGTATGGCCATATCGCACAGTAACTTTATTAATACAAGGTTTTTCTATTGGTTTTGTTCCAGGTTATTACAATCAGCAGACCTACCAATCCTCCGCCAATATGCGCCCATCGGGCCACATTATCACCCGCTGAATTTTGTATTGCATAAAATATTTCATACCCGAAATAAATAATACCCAACCATTTTGCTTTAACAGGTACGAGGAAATAAATATAAATGTAGGTGTTGGGAAACAGGTACACAAAAGCGGCTAGGATACCGAATACGGCACCACTTGCACCCACTGTTGCTGTATTCAGGCGACTATCGTGGTAGGATGTAATATTGGTAAGAATCTGTTCTGTTATTTCTCTGTTAGCAGGAGCCGAACGCAGGTAATTAATTAATTCAGGTTGATACCAGGCCAGTTCATACTTACGGCCGAAACTCAGTACTGCGTCTGTAAAAGCCTCGGGATCGTTCTGTTGCTGTGCCACCAATACATAATCCCTGATCATTGGCGATAATTCGTAAGAAAGAAAAAGTAGGTGCATCAATGCAGCGCCGAGTCCGCATATAAGGTAAAATATAAGAAAGCGTTTGGCTCCCCATACGTTTTCGAGTACGGAACCAAACATCCACAAGGCAAACATATTTCCGAGGATATGAAAATAGTCGCTTGTACTATGCATAAACATGTGTGTAATGAGCTGCCAGGGTTTGAACAATTCACTCTGCCATGCATGTAATGCAAAATGGTCTTCGAAGGCAAAAAGAGGGGCCGCGCCTTTTGACAAAGTAATCTGCGCCAGGAAAAAAATACCATTAATGATCAGCAGATTCTTGATGATGATTGGTAATATTTCAAATCTCCCTGGTCTGAATTCTGTCATATTGATTACGCCACTGCGTATTTAGTAGGTAAACGAATTTAATTTTTCAACTTCAACTGCACCACATTTTCTATATGCAAGGTATGCGGAAACATATCAACCGGTTGAATTTTTGTAACTGCATATTTTTCATCCAGCAATGCCAGATCCCTTGCCTGTGTAGCAGGGTTACAGCTTACATATACAACCGTAGGTGCCGCAATATCCAGTAATTTTCTTACCAGCTTTTCATGCATTCCTGCCCTTGGCGGATCGGTAATTACCACATCGGGACGACCATGCATTACAAAAAAAGCATCATCACAAATATCTATTACATCTCCTGCAAAGAAAGCGGTATGAGTAAGTTCATTGAGCAATGCGTTTTCCTTTGCATCTTCAATGGCATCTGCCACTACTTCCACTCCCACAACCTTAGCTGCCTGTTTACTTACAAAAATACCAATGCTACCGGTACCGCAATACAGGTCGTAAACAGTTTGTGTGCCATTTAGTTCAGCAAAATCTCTTGTTACCTGGTACAGTTTTTCGGCCTGCCTGGTATTGGTTTGAAAAAATGATTTTGGACTGATTTTGAATTGAAAAGCTTCCAGTTTTTC
>CALSAD010000033.1:0-3744 GCA_943372845.1 Chitinophaga pinensis
ACCAAGAGAATGGGGCAACTAGTTGCCCCATTCTCTTGGTTTTTACAGTAGAATATAGGATTCTCTATATTAAAGGAAATTGGATCGAGGGAAAAAATGTAATAAGGTATTATTACATTTTTCTTGGTTTTTTAAGGATATCAGCGAAATAATTCTTTCAAATCATTTACTGAGTGCAAGATATGTTAACAGGGAGGTTATAAGGCTGTTTTATTCACTGAATTACACCGTTGAAAACACTGAATTTTATTACATGTAATTATGACATTTAAACAAAAAATCGATAAATTATACTAATAATCAATCAAATACAGGATAAATAATAATAATATAATTAAAAAATTAAATTTTATGACCATACTAAATCAGGAACAGGAAGCAATAATTTCTCTGATCTTCTGTTCATCGAGTGGTTTGGAATAAATATTTTTTACCGTTGCATAGGTACGGGCACGGTCAATATCTTCATAATAAACAGAGGATGTAAACATGATGATATTGATTTTGTCAAAACC
This sequence comes from Chitinophaga pinensis, assembly GCA_943372845.1. GTDB lineage: Bacteria > Bacteroidota > Bacteroidia > Chitinophagales > Chitinophagaceae > Sediminibacterium > Sediminibacterium pinensis_K. The sequence continues at coordinate 516 of CALSAD010000033.1, forward strand.
CAGATTCTTAATCTTATCAAATTCTGCCAGGAAATCCCAGCCATCCATAATCGGCATATTGATATCCAATAATATGAGATTGGGAAGTCGCTCAGGTTGTGCTGCTCGTTCTATTAAGTAGTCAATCGCATCCTGACCATTTAATGCGATGTCAATTTTCGGAGATACCATATACAAACGCAACATTTCTTTACTGAGAAAATTTGTAACATCATCGTCATCAACCAGCAAAATATGATATGGATCACTACTCATACAGTTCCTTTTTTTTCTTGAGGAACACATGAAACATGGTTCCTCGATTCACGATACTTTCCACGGCAATCTTCCCCTCCAATGCTTCTACCTGGTTTTTAATAATGTATAAACCAAGCCCCTTGCCGTCTTTGTTATCATGAAAACGCTGATAGAGCCCAAATATTTTGTTGCCATGTTTTTCCATGTCAATTCCAAGTCCGTTGTCTTTTACATAGAGTATCACATAATCACCATCATCTTCTGTATAAACCTGCACTACAGGCGGCACACCGGGTCTTCTGTATTTGATGGCATTGGTTAGCAGGTTCAATAAAATACTGTGCATTACCTTCCTTGAGAAAAATATTTCTGGTGCTTTAGAAAAATCTGCCTGTATTACTACTTCTTTCAATCTGATTTCTTCGGAAATCAATTCTTTTACTTTACTGAGCTCTTCTTCAAATACCAGGCGATCATCGCGATCGGCTTTGTTAATTCTTGATGACAATATTTCATTCAGGTCATTTAACGTAGCATGCAAACGCTCTACGCTGATTTCCATCTTTTCCAGAAACACCGTATTTCTTTCAGACAGACCACGGTCGAACAAACCCAGTAAGCTGATCAGATTGGCAACAGGTGCCCTTAGGTTATGGGATGTGATATAAGCAAACTGTTGCAACTCATTATTACTGTGCATGAGTTCCTGCGTAAGCTCTTTTAATTCAATTTCTTTTTGTTTGATATCATCAATATCAAGATGTATGCCCGACAAACGTATTGCTTTGCCTTCTTCATCGCGCATACTGGCCTTACTCATGGTTAATATCCATTTCCACCTTTTGTCTTTTGTACGCATCCGTATCATGGCCTGGTAAACACTGCTTTTCCCTTCCAGGTGGTCTTGCAGTAATTGCATCAAAGGTTCTTTCTCATTAGGATGCAACAGTTTTTCAAATGTTTCAAACCTGTTGGGCAATTCATCGGGAGCATACCCCAACATTTTTTTCCACTGGTCATTAAAAAACACCTGCCCTGTTATAATATCCCAATCCCAGATACCTAATCCGGCAGCTACTGTTGCCATTTCCAGCCTTTGCTCGCTGATGGTCAATAATCGTTGTGCATTGGCCCTTTCCACAATTTCCCTTTCCAGTTCTTCGGTTCTTTTTCTCACTGCTTTACGTAATGAAAATCCATACAGTACAGAGAGCAATAACAATACCAATATTGCCATTAATACATATGCTGTATTTCTCAGGTATTTTGATGACACTTTTTTTGTACCATCATATAGAAATCCGCTTAAATCTGGCTGTACCGGAATTACACCCAGTTTTTGATGCACATCTGCAATATGCCGCCAACGGCCTTCATTCATATGACCAATTTCAACCAGATCGGGAAGAATCAGTTTACGCATAGCTTCAGCTTCTACCAGTAGATCATCTTTGGTTACACCTCTTTCCTTAACACCCGGAAGCGTTAAAATATAATCGGCCATTTCTGCAGTGTGCGACAAAGCATATGCCCATCCTTCAAAACTTGCTTTTCGAAATTTGCCGATTGTAATAGGATCCGTATCAGCCATGTTTTTCCTGGTAAACAATATGTCGCCGTAAAAATCAATACCATAATTAATGGGCAGAATATAAGAAGGCTCTATACCCATTTTTCGTAACTGGTTTATTTCAACCGATATATATGCAGTAATAGCATCAGCTTTGCCTTCTATCAGATCGGTATTTTTCCATGTATGCGAAAGTATCTTTAAGGAATCGGGATCAATTCCTTCTTTGAGAAATACAGCTTTCAATTCGGTCCAACCCTGATCAGGTGAAGCCATCAGTCTTTTTCCAATCAGGTCTGAGGGTACATTGATATTTTTTTCTTTGAGAGATAGGATGGTGTAAGGCGAATGTTGAAAAATGGCACCCAATGCTATCAGTGGCTCACCTTTTGCATAGCTCACAACTATATCGGAACCTGTAATACCAAAATCGGCCCTGCCAGATAACACTTCAGGAACCGGAGCATGCTGCGGGTCACCGGCAATAAGCTGCACATTCAATCCTTCCTGCTGATAAAATCCTTTGAGTTTAGCTGCATAATAACCTGCAAACTGAAACTGGTGCCACCATTTCAGTTGAACCCGCAAAGTATCACCGGTAGCATGGGATGACCCGTTTATGCCGGTTAACAGCAGAAAAATAAAAAGGTATCTGGCTATTTTCATTGATCCTTTACAACTTATCTTATTGCTCCATTAAGATAGTTGTTTTTTTGTTCTTTCAGAATTATGAACAAACAACAGTAAATCTTTAGACAAAAAAATAGAGACGGTTAAACCGTCTCTAAAAGTGCCCAGGACTGGATTTGCAGTCCATTGAATATCATTAGTTTTCAAATACGCTGTCATTATCACCCGCTTGCCAATACCTCTGCATATGTGCCAGCCTGAATCCGAACCCTGGATTATTTACGCTACAAAAGCTCAAGTTCTTATCTGAATAAATATAATAAATTTTTAGAATATCATAAACTCAAATTGTACTATAGACAATATTCCCAACCACTTGAATCATTTAACAATCAATTTTAACAAACCGAAATAATGAAAAATAATTATTATTGAACAGTTAGATTATATAAAATCTTAACCTATTCGATACGATTTACTAATGCCCTTTTATGGCAAAGACAGGTTAAAAATTAATACCAGCGTCACAACTCACTTAATCTAAAATATACTCATCAAATTTATTCTTCACTGCATAAACTATTAGCCCCGCCTTATTCTTTACACTCAATTTTTTTGCCAGTTTATTGCTATAATCATCAATTGTCCGAACACTAAGAAACATCCTTTCAGCAATTTCCGTATGAGTCATCTCTTTGCATAAATAAAATAATATTTTTTTATCGGTTTCTGTTAATTGAGAACCGCCATTACGGTTTGTAGCTCTTTGTCTCTGCATATCCCTCAATATAT
>CALSAD010000034.1:0-3640 GCA_943372845.1 Chitinophaga pinensis
ATGAATAAATCCTAATCAGTGCCTGTGGACGGGCCTCTTTGGGTTCGGTGTCCAGCGAAGCGTAGACAGATCAGATCATGCGAAGCAGATCTGATCAGAGGCCAAAGCAGCCCGGTAACAGGCACGAGGCCCAGCGGCCGTGAGCGATATACAATGTCGAATAGTAATGGAATTGATTTTAATAGCACAACACGTTATATATTTAATGATTAAATAATTGCTCACAATGAAAAGAAACTTTCTCCTATTAATATTGCTTGTAACCTTTGCTTACTCCTGCAAAAAAAGTTCCGGTGGCACTACTGGCGGATCTACTACCCCTACACCACCTGTGCCGACAGAATCGGCTCCACTAAAATCTGTAGCCCCATTTACGATTGCTGTTGCAGGCAGTAATTCATCTTTTATTACCACAAGCTTATCAGGTGATATTATAAAAAGGGATTTTAATGGTATTACGTTTGAAAATGAAATGAAGAATAGCTCCCTTGTTAATAGTACAGGGGGGTATACTTTTAGCACAGCCGATGCTATGGTAGCTGCTGCGCAGGCCGCTAATATTCAAGTTCATGGCCATGTTTTAGCCTGGCATTCCCAATCGCAGGGAGCCTATTACAGAAGCGTTTTGAGTGCGGCAGGCCCTAGTGCTGTGAACCTGGCGCTCAATCCCGGTTTTGAAAGCGGAGATGCAACCAGCTTTACCAACTATTCAGTATTAAACACCGGCAGCCCTGCGGGCAATGCCACTATTTCTGTAGGTACCGGAACTGCAGAAGTACGAACCGGAACCCGCTCTTTAAAAGTTGTGAACCCTACCGCCTATCCTACTGAGCAGTGGCGGGTACAGGTTGCTTCTGATGCGTTATCACTCACAGTAGGCAAACAATACCAGATCAGTTATTGGGTAAAAGCGGCAACGGCCAATGGTTCTATACGCTTATCAACGCAACCTACTCCCTTGTATCAGGCAGATCAAACCATTGGTACCAGTTGGCAGCAAATAACCTGGCTCATCACTGCCAATGAAGCACAAACCCGTATCGTTTTTGATTTGGGCCGCAACAGCAACACCTATTTTATTGATGATGTAAGTGTAAACGAATTGATTACTTCAGGCGGCGCTTCTAACAATTATGCGAAAGTAGATAGCTTACTGAAAACAACCATTGAACAGATAGCAGGTCGTTATAAAGGAAAAGTGCGCGGATGGGATGTGATAAATGAAATGTTTGCCGATGGGCCTGCAGGCGCTATCCGAAACAATACGAATACCGCCGATGCCACTGCCAATAATGTATTTGTATGGAGCGAATACTTAGGACGCGATTTCGGGGTAAAAGCATTCAACTATGCAGCCCTTGCCGATCCGGCAGCTAAATTATTTATCAACGATTATAACCTGGAATCTTCTACCGCAAAATTAGATTCGCTGATTGCTTATGTAGCAGAAATTAAAGCCAGGGGTGCTAAAGTAGATGGAATAGGTACCCAAATGCATGTGAGTATCAATACTTCCAAAACGCAAATCGATAACCATTTCATTAAACTTGCGGCTACCGGCTTATTGGTTCATATTTCGGAATTGGATATTGGTGTAAATACCACCAACGCAACTACGATAACACTAACAGATGCATTAGAAACTACACAGGCAGACATGTTCAATTATATTATTGCATCGTACAGGCGCAATGTGCCTAAGGCACAGCAATATGGTGTAACCATATGGGGCGTGCTCGATAACCAAAGCTGGCGGTATAAAGCCGGGGCCGATTATCCGTTACTGTACTCGCCTGCAGGTATTAAAAAGAAAGCGTATGATGCTGTGCTAAATGCTTTAAAATAAGTACGAAAAGTAGTTCATGGTATACTTCCTTAGCGTATCATTCGAAAGAATGATGCGCTTTTTTATTTTCAGATCGTTGGCATCCCTGCCATGAGGTATTTTTAGCAAACATTTTGCTGGATACAGCAACAAAAAAGAATGCGCCTTTACTAATTAAAGTTGCTTCAGGACTAGAACTTTATTATTTGGCGATTAAGGAAGGAGTAGAACTGGCAAACCATTCCGCTTTCTGTATTCCTTTTTGGGTAATAGAAAACTGTAAGGTATCGGCCTGTACAATACTAACCAGTTCTTCATTCTGCAATGACAAGAGTTCAGTATAAATGGTTGCCCAATCAAAAGAAGACTGTAATATCAATTGCCTTGGCAGACATTGATACTGTGTAGGGTGCGGAATTTCCTTAACCAGCGTCCACAGCGTTACCAGTATCCGGAACTTAGTATCCATGCTACTAAGATAATGGCAGACAAAGAAATGCTGCACAATTACCGCACAATAGTTATTCACAAATCTTTATTTACCGGGCATGGACTGGTAAACGTATGATGCGTAAACGGTGATTAGGCCGGCTTTACGCTTTACCTGGTTATTCCTGTCAGATAGAAAGTGATTATTTTCAACGGCAAACCCTAATTCTTAGTGTGACATTTTCACACATGGCTAGGGTTTAAAAAAGAAGTAATTTTATAACACATGATTCTACTTATTCAGTATATTCCATTCACTGCTTTTTTTCAGGATCGTAATGTGCATTACTGTACTATTCAAACCATCTAATCATTGCACCCAATGATAACTTGTACGTATCTAAAACAAAAGAAATGCTTGTAAAGTTTACCATCTTCATGGCATTATTGGCAGGATTGTGTGGATGTAATCATTCAAATAAAAACCACCCACCTTCAACTATTCCAAAATTTCCTGAAGTGAGTCAGATCAAATTAGTTGATCTAACAGCAGTTCCGATAGATCTTGAAAAATACAGAGGCAAAACCGTTTTTATTAATGTATGGGCTACCTGGTGCAAGCCCTGCCTGCAGGAAATGCCCTCCATTGCCAGGGCGCAGGAAATACTTACCAACAAAGACATTGTATTTATTATTGCCTCGGCGGAAAGTGAAGAAGAAACCCGTGAGGAAAGGGCTGATTGGCCTTACAGGTTCAACTATGCCATTCTTGAAAATATGGAAGCCTTAGGCATACAGGCTCTTCCTACCACCTATATCATTAATCCGAAAGGAAAATTGGTTTTCTCCGAAATAGGATCCCGTGAATGGGATGAACCGTCTAATATCAACCTGATTAAAAATATCGCCACCCAACATGAATAAATTGCACTTCTTCTTTGCGTCAACCATGCTGTTTTTTGCTTGTACAAATTCTTCACAACATAAAAACAACCTAAAGCCTCTGGCATTCGTTGCAGATTCTGTAACCGGAGAGCCTTATTTGGTTACCGATACTGCCGGTGTTGTTTTTTTATCATGGGTTGAGAAAGGAAAAGAAAAAAGTACGCTTAGTTTTTCAACATTAAACGATAGTGTATGGTCTGCACCCACGGTGATCAGTGCCGGTAATAACTGGTTTGTAAACTGGGCAGATTATCCCATGCTTGCATCGGATGGTTCGGGTGGTATGATGGCTCATTTTCTGGAAAAAAGCGACAGTGGAAAATTCACCTATGATGTAAAGATCATGACTTCTGCCAATGGTGGTAACAACTGGGTTAGCCCGCAGTTACTTAATGAAGATGGAAAGAAAGCGGAACACGGGTTTGTCTCTATCGTTCCTTA
>CALSAD010000035.1:0-3472 GCA_943372845.1 Chitinophaga pinensis
ATGAATCATAATAATCATGAAAATCTGTGTTCTATTATCTTTTAAGAAAACCGGTCATTTCATTTTGATAATCCTGTGCGGCTTTTCCTGCTGCTTCTGCAAAATCTTCTCCGCTGCTGGCGAAGATGATGGCACGGCTGGCATTTACGAGGAGGCCGGCATCTGTATTCAACCCGTATTTAGATACTTCTTCCAGACTGCCGCCCTGTGCACCAACGCCGGGTACCAGTAAAAAATGATCGGGTATGATACCACGTATATATTCAAGATCGCTTGCGCGCGTGGCTCCTACTACAAACATCAGGTTATCTGGTGTACCCCATTTACAGGTGGTTTCGAGTACCTGCTCGTATAACTGTTTGCCGTTTTGTTCTGCCAGTGGTAATCGCTGAAAATTAAAACTGCCTGCATTGGATGTTAGTCCGAGTACAATCGCCCACTTATCCTTATATTCGAGAAAAGGACGAACACTGTCTTCACCCATATAGGGTGCAACGGTTACCGAATCGAATGGTAATACTTCAAAAAATGTTTTGGCATATTGTGCCGATGTATTGCCGATATCACCGCGTTTCGCATCAGCTATGGTAAAATGTGTTGAAGGAATATATGCCAGTGTTTCCGCCATGATCTCCCAGCCTTTCAGCCCCTGCGACTCATAAAAAGCGGTATTAATTTTCTAGGAAACACAATGATCCTTTGTTGCGTCGATAATTGCTTTATTAAAAGCCAGCACTCCATCGGGTTGCCCCTTCAAATGAGCCGGTATTTTTTCAATATCCGTATCCAATCCAACACAGAGATAGGAACCTTTTAATTGTATCTGTTCTACAAGTTGCTGACGGGTCATGAGGCAAAAGTAAGAAAACAGAGAAATAAGGAATAAGAAATAAGGAATAAGGAAGTAATTCTTTACAAAACAACTACCCCCTACTTTTTCATTTCTTATTTCTTATTCCTTATTTCTCTGTTTCTTTGTCTTGCTATGGAAAAACAACCTATGTATTACGGCACTTATCTTGGATTGGATAAGGTTTTGGATGCACAACATCCTGTAAGTTTTGAACCGGGGAATGAACCGGCGCATGATGAAATGTTGTTCATTATTATTCATCAGGCTTATGAACTGTGGTTTAAACAAATTTTGTTTGAACTGGATTATATTACGGGGGTTTTCAGCAAAGAAAAAATAAATGATAATTCAGAAGATATGAACCTGGTGCGTCACAGGTTGCACAGGATTATTCATATTCTTCAGTTACTGAATAAACAGGTGGAGATATTGGATACCATGACCCCGCTTGATTTTCTTGAATTCCGTAACCTGCTCACTCCTTCCTCCGGTTTTCAGAGTAAACAATTCAGGTTACTGGAAGCAAGACTGGGACTGGAACTCGATCATCGTCATCATAAAGATTATTATAAAAGAACCAATGAAGGTGGTTTTACCAAAGAAGATTACCAACATATTAATGCAGTGGAAGAAGGACATAATTTACTGGAACTGGTAAACAAATGGCTGGAACGTATTCCTTTTTTTAGGGAGGATTTCTGGAAAGATTATAAAAGTGCTGCTACAGGCAAGCATCATCCCTTCTGGAACGATTACCGCGCCATTTATGAAGCCGGACTAACCGAAAGAGAAAAAAATAAGATCCATGATTTCGATCTTGTTTTCTTTGAAGAAAAGCCAGCGCATTATACAGATGAACAGACAGCTGCTATGAAAACACTGTTCTCTCCCACTGCCTTACGTTCGGCACTATTCATTATGCTTTACCGCGACTTTCCTTTGTTCCAAACTTCTTACCAGGTATTGGATGCTTTGATTGAAATTGATCATTTAATGAGTAGCTGGCGCCATAAACACCTTGTGATGGTTCGCCGTATGATTGGCATGCGTGTGGGAACAGGTAATACCTCCGGAGCAGGTTACCTCGAAGGCGCCATGAGCAAACATTTCGTGTACAGAGATATTTCAGGGTTATCTACCTATCTCATTGAAAGAAGAAAACTACCGGCCTTACCGGATTCTTTGATTCGGAATCTGGGATTTCAACTTTAGGTAATTAGCACATTTCCAAATTATTCTCCTAAAATCCCTTAATTTAGTAATACCCCCTTCCGTCTTCACGGCGGAATATATAAGCAAAGAACATTCAGGGTTATTACCCTGTTTGATTATCGTTCATTTTAAAACCTTGCATGATGTTGCGCATCAAACAAACATTGCTTTTATTGCTTGTAGTTGTATTCGTACAAGCACAAAACGGTTCAGATCAGAAACTGGGTATTGATCCCAAAGTAAAAATTGGTAAACTGAGTAATGGCCTTACCTACTACCTCAGAAAAAATGTAGAGCCTAAAAACAGGGCCGAGTTAAGACTGGTGGTGAATGCCGGTTCTATTCTTGAATCGGACCAGCAACTGGGTCTTGCTCACTTTGTGGAGCATATGGCTTTTAATGGCACCAAAAATTTCAAGAAACAGGAACTGGTCGACTTCCTCGAAAAAAGCGGTGTAAACTTTGGCGCCGACCTCAATGCTTATACCAGTTTCGATGAAACAGTGTATGAACTGCAGGTTCCCACCGACAGTATGCATGTATTTAAAAAAGCCATGCAGATACTGGAAGACTGGGCCCACCAGGTAAGTTTCGAGCCTGTTGAAATTGACAAGGAAAGAGGCGTGATTGTGGAAGAATGGAGACTCGGTCGCGGTGCTGATGCTCGTATGCGTGATAAGTATTTTCCCGTAATACTTAAGGGTTCTCAGTATGCCAAACGTCTCCCAATAGGCACCAAGCAAAGCATTGAGAAATCGCCTTACAGCCAACTGACAAAATTTTATAAAGACTGGTACCGTCCGGATTTACAGGCGGTGATTGTGGTGGGTGATATAGATATTGCAGAGACAGAGCAAATGATTCGTGATCATTTCGGAAAAATTCCTGCGGTAAAAACACCACGTGCGAGAACAAAATTTGGTGTACCTGCTTTCCCCGAAACACGTACTTCCATACTTACCGATCCTGAGCAGCCATACAATGTGGTGCAGGTATATTATTTAAGACCTGAAATGCCGCAGTCAAAAACAGAAAAAGAATACCGCGCCAGTATTGTTCGTGGCTTGTTTAACCAGATGATGAGTAGCCGTCTTGAAGAGATTGCACAGAAACCGGAAGCGCCCTTCCTGTTTGGCAGCAGTAGTTATGGCTCTTTTATTGGCGATAAAGACGCATTCAGTTTAGTAGCTGTAGCCAAAACCGCTAAGGAAATTTCTGCTTCCGTAGAAACCCTGTTAAAAGAAAATGAAAGAGTAAAACAATTTGGATTTGTGCAGAGTGAACTTGATCGTGCAGCGAAATCAACTATGTCTCGCCTCGAGAATATGTATAATGAAAGAGACAAAACAAAATCTGCCGAACTCTTACAGGAATATGTACGTAACTACCTGAAAGGAGAAACCATTC
>CALSAD010000036.1:0-3447 GCA_943372845.1 Chitinophaga pinensis
TAATACCGAATAAATTCTGCGCACTGGGTATTAATGATCCACGCGACTGAAAAGAAATATTACCTGCTTCAATACTCTTGATCAGCTCATCATCCATTCCTTTGTAGTCCAGTTTAATCTGGTTGTCGAAATTGAGGTTGGAGAGCGTATTGTAATTGATCGGAAATTTTAGTTTGTTACCAATATTGGCATTTACATTCAGGTTGGCATTCATGTCGAAATCGAAACCACCATTTTTCCTGGCGCGTTCGGGCAATGTGGGGTTCTTGATATTCTGTCCCTGGTAACCGGCAAGGATATTTACATCACCTGTTGGTCTTATATCAATTTTCAAGCGGTTTTGTGCGGCCAGTTCGCTGGCTGCATCTTTCACATTACCAACAGCATCTTTAATATCGCCGCCATACTTGTTTACTACATCATTCAAACCAAATATGCGATCGAATAAAGTATTGTACACACGAAGTGGTGGGCGTTGTGCTTTTTTATTCAGCAGCGTTAAGGCATCGGAACGTTTTTTAAAATATTCTCTTTCCTGTTCCCGGCCCTGTAATCGCCAGAATTCTTCAAATGTGAGTGTGGTAGGTGTGCGGTAATAACGGTTACCAATTTTTTCAACGATCACATATTGTTTGGTTTTGGGATCGTATTCAATGGTTCGTTTAATCAGTGAGGTATCGCGGAGATCAAATGGATTTTTGCTTTTTTCAGAGAGTGCATCAGCCCGTCTGTCGTTAATAGGATAACGCAAAGAATCCCGTTGTTGAGCCAACAAGCTATTATGCCAGAAAAGGGCCAGGGTGATGATAATAAGCAGTCGCAAACGCAATGTGAAACTCTTGGTTAAGTAGAAGTATATGCGATAGACTATAAATTTTTTAATGCCTGTTTGATGATCAGTTCCAGTGATGCATCTTCAGGTATGGATGACATGGTTTTCTTGATGGCATTTTCAGCCAGAGGTTTTGCTATTCCCAATGCAATCAGTGCCTGTATGGCATCGTGATCGATACCGGAAATAACTGCCCCACCCAATGGCTGACCAATTGTTTGCTTACCCAACTTATCACGCAACTCAACAATCAGCCTTTCTGCCGATTTCTTTCCAATACCTTTGATTCCTTCCAACTGCTTTGTGTTGCCCTGAACAATGGCCCTGATGATTTCATCTGGTTTCATTCCCGATAACATCATTCTGGCAGTTGACGCACCCACACCCGACACACTGATCAGTTGCAGGAAAAGTTCCTTCTCTGCAATATCGGCAAAACCGAACAATGTTTGTGCATTTTCGGTAATATGTAAATAAGTGTGTAATTGTCCGTTTTCTACGTTACTGATAGCCGCATAGGTATTCAGGCTTATTTGCAGGTCGTAACCTACCCCATTCACATCCACTACCACACGGGCAGGGGTTTTGATTGCAAACTTTCCTCTTACAAAAGCGATCATAGCAGGTACCAAAAATAGGGGTAAAAATCGACAGATTGTACGTATCTTTGTATAAAATTGATACGTATGTCAACTAAACTCACGCTTTCCATAGACGAATCCGTAATACGGGATGCGAAAGAGTATGCCCAAAAAACAGGTCGCAGCGTTTCTCAACTGGTTGAATCTTACCTAAAAGCCATTACCCACCCTACGAAAAAGAAAAAATCAAAGCTGCCTCCACACCTTAAAAGATGGCATGGCGCATTCAAAATTGAAGATGAAAGAGACTACAAAGAGATCATTTCTGAAGCCATTTGGGATAAATACAATACATGATAAAGATTTTTCTTGACACCAATGTATTGTTCGATTTCTTTGCAGAACGACAACCCTTTGATAAAGAGGCGGAAGAGATTATGGAACTGGCGTATGAAAAAGAAATCGAGCTGTACTGTTCTGCTATCAGTTATACAACCGTGTTTTACCTGCTTTCGAAATTAAAGGGAAAAGCTAAGGCTTTCCAGGCGATACGAGACATGCGTGAACTGATTAATACAGTTAGTGTCGACAGTTCAATCATTGACAAAGCGCTTGAAAATGCAAATCCGGATTTTGAAGATGCAATACAACTTGAATGTGCATACGCCGTAAAAAAAGTACACTCATTAGTCACAAGAAACCCGAAACATTTTAAAACAAAATACCTACTTGTTCAAACTCCAAAAGAATTTTTAGACGCATTTAATCAGACTATACATGAATAAACTCACAGCAACCATTACCGCAGTTGGCGGATATGTACCGGAAGATAAACTTACCAATTTCGATCTGGAGAAAATGGTAGATACCAATGATGAATGGATACGTACCCGCACAGGTATTGAAGAAAGAAGAATTTTAAAAGAACCGGGTAAAGGCAGCAGCGATATGGCCGTTCCTGCTATCCAGGAAATTTTACGCAAGAAAAACCTTGACCCACTCGATATTGATTGTGTTATCTGCGCCACCGTTACTCCTGATATGGTGTTTCCCGCAACAGCCAATATCATCTGCGATAAACTCGGTGCCACCAATGCATGGGGTTATGATATGAGTGCCGCCTGTAGTGGTTTTCTCTATGCACTTACTACCGGTGCCATGTATATTGAAAGCGGCAGGTTTAAAAAAGTAATTGTAGTTGGCGTAGACAAAATGAGTGCCATCATCGACTATACCGATCGCGCTACCTGTATCATTTTTGGCGATGGTGCCGGCGCTGTTTTACTGGAACCTTCAACAGATGATTCAGGAATAAAAGACAGTATCTTAAGAAGCGATGGAAGTGGTCGCCACTATTTACATATGAAAGCGGGTGGTTCTGTTAAGCCTGCTACAGTAGAAACAGTAATGGCCAAAGAACATTTTGCTTATCAGGAAGGTCAGGCTGTCTTCAAATTTGCTGTAAAAGGCATGGCCGATGTAAGTGCTGAACTACTGGAAAGAAATGGATTGACCGGTGACGATATCGCATGGCTGGTTCCACACCAGGCCAACCTCCGCATCATTGATGCAACAGCCAATCGCATGGGCTTACCCAAGGAAAAAGTAATGATCAATATTCAGAAATACGGTAACACCACAGCCGCTACCCTCCCACTCTGTTTATGGGACTGGGAAAAACAATTGAAAAAAGGCGACAATATCGTACTCGCCGCTTTCGGCGGTGGCTTTACCTGGGGTGCTACCTGGGTGAAGTGGGGATATGAGGGGGCGTGAGACGTGAAAGGTGAAAGGTGAAAGGTGAAAGGAGAAATCATTTTCACTTTTCACCTTTCTCTTTTCACCCAACTTTTCGTTTCACACCTCACGCCTGATCATTTTCCCTTAACAATTAGATTACAAAACCATAATCTTCCCACGATACTATGCGAAATCATAGCAGATAGTTTTGCACGCAATCGAAAAAATCGCGTAATAAACACTGCTTATGAAAAATATGTACCTGAGCATAGTATGTCTGTTCATGACTACTAT
>CALSAD010000037.1:0-3412 GCA_943372845.1 Chitinophaga pinensis
ATGTGCTTTTCGAATACCAGATAAATGGTTTAATGGGAGAGCAACCTTTTGTTATTCGTTGTGCCGACAGGAATAGTTTAAAAGAAATACGGTTTAATGATAAGGAAGTTGCCATAGCAAGTGGCTCTTTTTTACCCGAACGGATTGCGGTTTTTGATGCATCTTTAGATACTGAAAAGCTCAACCAATTACTAATGATTGCTTTTTCTACATTTTTCCACTAACAATTAGTTAATCATGCGTATCATATCGTACAATGTGAATGGCATTCGTGCCGCGATAAAAAAAGGTTTTACAGACTGGCTCGCTACCAATCCTGCTGATATTATTTGCCTGCAGGAAACCAAGGCCACCAAAGAAGATGCCGATGTGGCAGCCATTGAAAAATTGGGTTATGAAACGTTCTGGTTTTCTGCACAGAAAAAAGGGTATAGCGGTGTGGCCATTTTTACAAAGATCAAGCCCGATAATGTTTTATATGGAAATGGTATTGAACAAAGTGATTTTGAAGGCAGGGTAATACGTGCCGATTTTGGAGATATTACACTCATTAACGCCTATTTCCCATCGGGTACAAGCGGCGATGAAAGACAGACTTATAAATACCAGTGGTTGGATGAATTTTTTACTTACCTACAGGAACTTCGTAAAACACGTAAAAAACTAATTGTAACCGGCGATTATAATATTGCACATACTGAAACAGATATTCACGATCCCAAAGGCAATAAAAAATCATCTGGTTTTTTACCGGAAGAAAGAGCATGGATGGACAAGTTTCTCGCCAGTAAATGGACGGATACATTCCGGCAACTGAATCCCGATGCCAAGGGGGCTTATTCCTGGTGGAGCCAACGCTTTCCGTCCGTAAGATTACAGAATAAAGGATGGCGGATTGATTATATCAGTATTACCGATACGCTGAACGACCAGCTAAAAGCTGCGGCCATCTATCCCGATGTTAAACACAGCGATCATTGTCCTATTTATGCTCAGCTATCCTGATCTTACTCAATAAATTGTATAGACATGTATATCTATAATGTTACCATTCAGCTCGCATGGTCCATTCATGACAATTGGGTGGATTGGATGAAAAACAAACATATTCCGGAAGTAATGCAAACAGGATGTTTTTCAGATTTCAGGTTTGTACGCGTGCTGGAAATTGATGAAACAGAAGGACCTACTTATGCAACGCAATACATTGCTGCAAACCGGGAAGATTATGACCGGTATATCAGCGAGTTTGCTGCTGCACTCAGACAGGATGCATTTAACCAATGGGGCGATCAGTTTGCCGGTTTTCGTTCCCTGATGCAGGTTGTGAATTGAGTGTGGATAGTTTTGCAAATTCATTTTGGTAATGACAAAACTTCGCTATATTGCTCTGAAACCCGCTACGGGATTGATTTTCAGCGAATATCTTCTGAAAGCATTGAAAACAAAGGCTTTCAGTGGAACACGCTGTTGAAACATCATCCTTTCATTTGATAACAATCGGCTGAAATCCTTTACGGGGCAGGGTTTTATGAGTTCCTAAAATCAAGATAAAGTTTGAAAAATATTTTTCTGTTTGCCAAAAGCGAATAAATTTGTTTCTCTTATTAAAATACATCTAAAAACACATCTATGAACAAAGCTGAATTAATCGCACAACTCGCAGAAGATGCAGGTATTACAAAAACTCAAGCCAATGCTGCTCTGGATTCTTTTGTTGATACTGTAACCAAAACACTGAAAAAAGGTGACAAAGTTACCCTGGTAGGTTTCGGTACTTTCTCTGTATCTAAGCGTGCTGCTCGTACAGGTCGTAACCCTCAGACTGGCGAGACTATCAAAATCAAAGCTAAAAAAGTTGCCCGCTTCAAAGCTGGTAAAGAACTGAGCGCTAAGATCTAATCTGGGCGTAAAAAAAGAATTGAACCCCGCTTTCGCGGGGTTTTTCTATTTTTGCAACTCACTATTGTTCATTTAAAAAATAACTGTACCATGGGTAGAGGCGATAAAAAGACCGCAAAAGGTAAAAGATTCAAGGGTTCATTTGGCAAAAGCCGCCCTGCAAACGCTAAAGCAACTGCTGTAAAAGCAAAGAAAGCTGCTGCGAAAGCATCATAGAGATGGCAGATGTCGGATCTCAGATGTCGGATTTGTTTTTATATCCGACATCTGAGATCTGACATCCTACATTTTCTTCTTAGAGATTTCCTCCAACGCAAATACCAACTTATCCAGATCCTGGAGTTTGGTATACACATGTGGTGTTATACGCACACAACTGATATTCTCCCAAACAATTCCTACGGTATGTATTTTATAGGTATTGAATAATGCCTGATCAAGCTGTGCGGGTGTTAGCCCGTCAACCGATACGCCGCAAATAGCGCAGGCATATTCGGGTTTAAAGGATGTGTGAATTTTTACACCGGGTGTTTCTTTCGCTTTTCCTGCCCAGTAATTTTTAAGATAACGTATCCTCTCCTCTTTTCTTTTGGCACCTATGGCATTATGAAAGTTCAATGCTTCTCCAATACCCTGTTCTATCGGAAAGCTCCTGGTACCAATGGTTTCAAACTTCCGAATATCATTGCTTCGCGGCTTATCGTTACATACCAGTGGCCATATTTTTTCAATCTTCTCTTTTTTAATCCACAACATACCACTACCAATAGGCGCACTTAAAAACTTATGCAGACTGGTGCCAAAATAATCACAGTTCAGGTCAGGTATTTTAAAATCGAGTAAGCCAAAAGAGTGGGCACCATCAACAATTACTTCAATACCTCTTTTATGCGCCATCTGTGCAATCTTTTTTACTGGTAGTATTTGTCCGATCCAGTTAATGATATGTGTGAGATGCAAGATTTTCGTTTTGGGAGTAATCGCTTTTTCAAAAGCAGCTACAATCGTATCATCGTTTTCAATCGGAAAATCGAAACTGATCTGTGTGTACACAATTCCTTCCCTCAATGCTCTCTGGCGCCAGGCCTGAATCATATTTGGATAATCCTGTTTGGTTCCAATCACTTCATCCCCCGCTTTCAGATCAAGACCAAAAATGACTGTGTTCAGCGCTTCCGTAGCATTGCGGTTCACTGCAATTTCTTCGGGTGAACAACCCGCCAGCGTCGCGAGTTTGTACCGCAGCGGTTCACGACCCTGGTCGAGAATACGCCACATATAATATGAAGGCCCTTCATTCGATAACTTATTAAAACGTTCTACTGCTTCCTGTACTATCCGTGGTGAAGGGCTAACACCCCCATTATTCAGGTTAATCAGGTTAGGATTTACCGTATAACCCTGCTGAATTACACTCCAATAATCTTCATCTGTAGCAATTTGTTCGGGCGATAAAGAAGCTACCCTTGTATGGGCCGCCTCCCATTCGGCAGCATGTGCCTGCTCAAAA
>CALSAD010000038.1:0-3336 GCA_943372845.1 Chitinophaga pinensis
AAGGATATATGAAGCATAGCCCTTAGCCGTTAACTTTTTACCGTTAATCAGGGTATCGTCCCATCTTTTGGGAAAGGGCGTCATACCCGTCATTTTTTCTTCGGTATGACCAGGTTCGCAGAGTTGTTGCCAGCAGATACCCCATTGACCGTCCAGTGCAACTGTATATTTTGAGAGATCTATTTTCCGTAAATCAATTATCCCGTTTTGCGCAAGAGGTTTCTGTGCATGCAAAAAAGCAGTAAAGCATATACTGATAAGTGCGGTCAAAAATATTCTGTACCGGTTTACGGATCTTGGATAAAATTTCATCGACTTGCTTATGAATGTGGCTGCAGAGATTGCAGCGCTTCCGTTTTAAATTTACTTAAAACTTTCGCTAAATATCGAATTAATCAATTGGTTTTCATATAAAAATTTTTTCTTTTTCATTCCTGTAGTCATACTACCGGTCTACTTCTCTTTAAACCACTTGTCATCAACCACATCCTTATGTGGTTTGATGAGCATTTTCTTTCTTACAGTTTTGTGTTCCATTTGATAAAAAACTACATATGAATCACGAGACACGTTACAATCCTTTTCACCAGATACACCAGGGCCTGCGCGCCATGCTGTATCATTGTTCACTGGAAGTTCAGCATACAGATTTTTCAGATGATACTGCTGCGGCTGCTACTATTGGCTCTCTGAAAGAACTCGTCTGGCTTTTTGAAAGTCATGCACATACGGAAGACACAAAAGTGTTTACACTTATTCAGGAAATAGCTCCGGATATTATTGCTGATTTTGAAAAACAACATGACAAGGACCACATGCTGGCGGCACATTTACAAGGTTGTATAGAGCAGTATGAAGCTGCAACAAAAACCAGTGATAAAATTTTTGCTGGTCGCCAGCTACAGTTTTCGCTGGCAGAATTTACAGCCTTCAACCTAAGTCATATGAATATGGAAGAAGTAATCATCAGAGACCTGTTATGGCAGCATTTCAGCGACGAGCAATTACATGCTGTTACGATGGGCATTGTTGCCAACCTTTCACCTGAAAAAAATGCTCGTTACAGTTACTGGATGCTAAAAGGATTATCTACCAATGAAATTATTGATTGGTTTAAAGCCATTCGGGCAACAGCACCTTCTTTTGTGCTCGATCAGATGTTAGAGCTTGCAGCAACAGCACTGCCCGAAATACAATTGAATACAATACAGGAAGCCATTGCAGCAGAATTGGTATAAAAATTACTATCCATCTATTATAAACAAGAAGCCCTCTGTTATGGAGGGCTTCTTTGGTATATGGTCGGTTAGTAAGTAAGCATTATTGAGGTTTTGTTTCCAGCAACTTGAAGAACTGATCAAGCATTGGCTGGATAACAATTCTTGTTCTGCGATTGGCAGCTCTTCCATCTGCAGTTCCATTGTCTTTTAACGGAATATACTGGCTTCTTCCTGCTGCAGTCATACGTTTAGGATCAATACCATACGTTTCCTGTAAAATACGAACTACAGTAGTAGCTCTTCTCACACTCAAATCCCAGTTGTCTTGTATAACTGAAGTTTTAATAGGAAGTGAATCGGTATGACCTTCTACAATAAACTCAATTTCGGGTTGTGCATTCAGCACCTTTGCCACTTTGCCCAACACTTCTTTTGCGCGATCGGTTACTTCGTAGCTTGCGCTTTTGAAGAGCAGTTTATCTGAAATATCAACATACACAACACCTTTGTCTACTTTAATGTTGATGTCTTCATCATTCAGGTTGCCGATAGCACCTTTCAGGTTCATCACCAGTGCCATATTCAAAGAGTCTTTTCGTGCAATTGAACCCTGCAGGTCTTTGATATAAATATCTTTTGCACCAATATTTTCCAGCGATTTTTTAATGCTTTCGGCTTGTGCACCGGTCACCACTGAAAGATCTTTCAACTGACTCAGAACGGTTGTATTATTCTGTTTCAGGAATTCAATCTGTTTATTAAGATCTTCTATCTGTGCTTCCAGCGCCTGTTTGCGTGTGTTAAGCTCACTGTTCTGTCCTTTGGATCTGGCTAATTGGTTTTCTAAATCTTTGATTTGATCCTGTAGTTCGCGGTACTTGCCCTGCATTTCTAGGTATGCGCCGCTTAACTGCGTATATTTTGCTTCAGACTCTTTGAATTTTTTGGTACTTACACAGGAAAACAGCAGCACAGAAGATGCCACTGCCACAATGAAACGATTGGTTCTCATAGTTCTACATTTTTATCCTGATATACAACGAAAAACCGTACCAGAATATTGTGTGGGAGAAAAACGGATCGCCTCCCTTTCTTACTGTTAATAGAATCTAATCATATGTAACCCACAAATTATCTGCGCTTTTTAAACAAAGAGAAAGGGAGAACGAGAGAAGGGTGAAGGTTATTCATAGATGATCATTTCGGTGGCGCGATACCAATTGGCATAATTTTCTCCGTATTGCGCATCAATGTTTTTTCTTTTGATCTTGAGTGTGGGAGTGAGCAGGCCATTTACAATGGTCCACTCATCTTTGCAAATGATCATTCGCGCTAATTGCTCATGATGTTCAAGTGTGTTATTAATAGCCTGCAACAATTCGGCCAGTTCTGTTTTCACATTTTCGGTATCTGTTCCTTTTGCCTGTTCCGTTAAAGTGCAAAGTACCATAGCAGCTGGCTGACCCGATCCTACCACACAAACCTGTGCAAGATATTGATGTGCCAATAACTGATTTTCCATCGGAGCTGGTGTAATATATTTTCCCTTTCCCGTTTTAAACTGGTCTTTGATTCTTCCTGTGATGGTAAGAAAACCTTCTGCATCAATAGAACCTTCGTCGCCTGTCTTCAGGTAACCATCTTCAAAACACTGTGCTGATAATTCAGGTTCTTTATAATAGCCCAGCATGGATGCATCGCTTTTTACCTGCACTTCATTGTCTTTCCCCAATCGCACCTCTACACCAGCATAAGGCTGCCCTACAGTTCCGAATTTTGCGTTCTCTTTTTTATTTACATGCGAAAGCGCCACATTCTCCGTCATACCATATGCTTCCTGTATAATAATACCTAAACGTGCATACCAATGTAATAGTGCAGGGTTAATAGGTGAAGCTCCTGTGAAAATATGTCTTGCTCTTGCAAGGCCTAATTTCTTACGGATCATTTTTTTAATCAGCGAAGAAATAAGTGGAATTTTTAGCAGGCGATCCAGTTTCTGCTGTGGCATTTTTTTGAGAATACCTTCCTGCATTTTTTCCCAGATACGTGGCACTGCAAGAAATACTGTTGGTTGGGTATGGGCTAGGTTAGCCGCAAAAGTATCAAGCGATTC
>CALSAD010000039.1:0-3315 GCA_943372845.1 Chitinophaga pinensis
GAGCCTGGTAAAACAACATACTATGTTCTACGAAAACTCTTTCATCATCGCCTGCATGCAATAAAAATGTTGGCGGAGTATTGGCTGTTACATGTTTTTCGTTGCTAAAAAAAATCAACGAGTCTTCAGAAGGATTTGTTCCAAGTAAATTGGCTACAGTTCTCGTGGTAGCTTCACTTATTGTGGGTTTTGCAAAACTAATAACAGGGTATATTAATATCATAAAATCCGGGCGAAGGTTTATCTTTTCTTTGTTGTCAATCAACACTGTATTAAGATGTGTAGCTGCTGTTGATGCAATATGCCCTCCTGCTGAAACTCCAACAAAACCAATTTTATTGGTATCAAGGTTATATTTTTTTGCATTCATGCGCACCAATTTAATAGCCATTTGGGCATCCTGTAACGGGCCGGTAGTTTTATCCTGCATTATTTCATCGCTGGGTAACCGGTATTTCAAAACAAATACTGTTATTCCCTTGCTCATAAATGCTTTGGCAAAATCTCCCCCCTCATCTACCACCACCCTATACCCACCACTTGGAAGGATTATGACTGCTGTACCATTTTCTTTGCCTTTTTCGGGTGTATATACCGTTATGGTAGGAATACTGATTTTTGTATACAATCCGTTTGTATCCAACACTTCCTGATAACTTGCAGGTGTTTTTTTTGAATTAGGTATTTCACCTGAATACAGTGGAATTACTTTGCCCTGAGCAAAAGAGTTGATTTGGGAAAAAGAGAAAAGAATAGTTATTGCGATTAAAATGCCTGTTTTCATTATATGGTTTTAAATAAAGCGAAATAGGTTATCCTTGTTGTTGATCAATTTTAGCAAGCGTCATTGAAAAGCAATTACAGAACCCGTTACGAAAAACGATGATTGCTGTCACCATATTGGGTTCCTTAAGCCAACAGATAACACAAAACTATAAAGCTGTATGGAGAGTGAATGTGCAGAAATGCTCAATTTCAGTTTATCGCCCTGAAATTTTGTGGGGATAAGCCATATGCTTTTCTGAATAAACGACAGAAAGCACTTGTATTTTCGAACCCACATGCCCTGGTAATTTCATGAACGGGCATATCTGACTGTTTTAATAATCTTTCAGCATGACCAAGCCTTATTTGTGTGAGGTATTGATGGGGGGTAATTTTAAATACCGCTTTGAACTGCCTTGTAAGTTGCGGAGTAGATAAACAGGCCGTATGGGTTATCATATTCAGCCCCTGTTTATCCATAAAAGTGGAATGCATAAAGTCTTTTGCCATGCATAGCCGTTTATAAATTTCCATTCTTGTACCCGGTTTTAAAGCCTTAACTTTTTTTGTATGCCCTAGTGCCTTTTTATGTTTATGAATCAGGTCATACAGCAAAAAAAGTAAATGCTCATCTACCATGTGGGTATCATATCCAAACTCATCCAATACAGCGATAAGGCTTTGCAATTTCTGTTGTAAAGCAAGATCAATGCCTGAAAGGGTCTGGAAAAATTCCGGCTTTTTTTCTTCCGCATCAGCATAGGTATCTAACAAAGTATCTTCACTGCTCAACATATCGCGAAGCACTTGGCTGGCAAATTCTTCCCTAAAAAAAACAGAGCGAATGGCTGTTTTCTCCGGCCCTTCAATACTGCAGGAGTATTCCTGATCGTTATTCAGCATCAGGAACTGACCGGGCCTTACGGCAATCCGGCGACTGTCTATGGTATACCATTCTTCTCCACGCAATACTGTTTTAAGTGAAAGACAGCCTACATGTCGTTCACAATTGCTTTTGCCTGACAAGGCATTGAAAACAATATTATGCTTCTTAAATTTACTGAAATGCAAAGCCTCATTAAACCCTGGTGTCTTATGATTTGGTAAACTGGTGAAATACATATAGCATTGATACTATTTATGGCAGTTTAAAAATAAGGGTTTCTGGAAAATTCAATTTTTCCCTCCGAAGGTTACTTCTTTTATCCCTACTACGGGTTTAAATCCGGAGCAGGTATAAAAGGAGTACCAAGGTGGGGTAATCATATTACCTGACTCTCCCGCATACCACTCACCAACATACTTATGGATACAAGCAGGCAGTTCCATTTTTTATGGTCGCCAACATGAGCAGGCCCCTCGATTTTTATCTCAAAGGTTTAAACTTTACCACTAAGCATCAGTGGGCACCTAATGAAACAATTGAATGGTGCTGGCTTCAACTCGACAATGCCTCCCTCATGCTTCAGGAATACAGACAATATCCACCAACTGAAAAAAGAGGTGAAGGGGTGAGTATTTATTTTATTTGTGAAGATGCCCTGATCATCTATGAGCAAATGATAAAAAATGGCCTTACAGCATCTGAGCCGTTTGTAGGTAACAATATGTGGGTAGTGGGTCGGCAAGACCCCGATGGGTACAATATTTTTTTGAAAGCACCACTGATGTACCCGAAGAAACAAGGTATTCAGATTGGGTAAGAATGAATAGAGTCAGATAACCTGATTCTTTCTCCTGGTAAATATCCTCCCCCAGTGTTTTCGAAACCTCCAGCTATTACCGCAGGTGAAAGAGGGGGCAATGACAAATTATAGATTCACTGAAACCCATACAAGTAAAGAGTTTGATCATTTTGTTGAAGCCAACAAAATGATCTGGCACTTTTTCTCCTGCATTCTTACACGATATTTTAGCCTTATCAATGGCTTTTAAAAATTACGCCATTCAGCATAATCAAATACTTTTTGCAGATCTCTGGCACTCTAGCATTCAATACCCTTGTATTCATAAGCCGCCCTCTCAAACTTTTGTAACAATGCTATAATAAGTTCTTTTTTCATCGGCATATTTTTATTGTTCATCAATTGAAATATTGTGTAATCATCTACTTTGATCAATGCGCACTATTCATCGAGCAAAATAAATGAGCACACAATATAGCACCCACCACTACGACTACCGCGTAGTTTGTACTTTGTGCAGTGATTGTGAAAAAATTTGCGGGAAATACGGTAATGAATAGCGAATATTAATTTTCCCTTTTTCGGGTGTACTTTTTCAAGAAATATTCATCCCCCCTCTTTTAAATGCAACCTCACGTTACAGAAAACTTTGTAACTACTTGAGCATGAGTGTCGAACAAAAATTCTGATGAACAGAAGCCTTAAACATCCAGCCCCATAATTCTGGCAGATGCTTCACCTTGCATGACGAAAATATAAACAGCATCAAAATATTATAGGTAATCATGCTATGTTTTCTGAATTTCTATATTATATTGTAAGTGATGTAAAATTGAGTTACACGTTATGGCAACTCATGCTAACA
>CALSAD010000040.1:0-3301 GCA_943372845.1 Chitinophaga pinensis
ACTGTCCATTGCAGAGAAAGTAAACACACACCAGAAACTAATGATTTGCGGATTGGATGAGATTGATACGATGATCACGGAACTGGATCCTTCCAACCCCTTATTTGAATCGTATAAAAAACACGGCATTACTATTTTGTAATCACCTATAAACGCTGAAATATGAAAATAACACCCCTTAAGAAGCCGGGTAGTGTAAGAGCAGCATTTTTACTGATGCTCACCACACTATTTACGGCAGCCGGTATTGCGCAGGTTCGCATATCCGGAAAAGTTACCGCCAAAGGCGGCGCTGCTGTTGAAGCAGCTTCTGTAGTTGTAAGAGAAAATGGTACTGGTGTCGCTACCGACGCATCGGGTACTTATAGTTTTACCGCTGCACTCAAACCGGGTACATACACCATTGTGTTTTCAAGTACCGGTTACAAAACACAACAATCATCTTTAACAGTAACTGCTGGTAACAACAGTTACACGGTTAATGCAGAATTAAATGAAGATGTTTCCAAACTGGATGAAGTAATTGTAACAGGTAACTCGCAGGGTACCACACGTCGCCAGTTGGGAAGTTATATCAGTTCGGTAAGTTCAGAAGACCTGAATAAAGGCGCAACCGGTAATGTACTCGCAGCTTTGCAGGGTAAAACGGCCGGTGCACAGATTTCTCAAAACTCCGGTGATCCTGCAGGTGGTATATCTGTTCGCCTGCGCGGTATCAGTTCCATATCATCTTCATCGGAACCATTATATATTATTGACGGTGTAATTGTAAACAACTCGACCAACCGTGTTACCAATACATCAGGTAACTATGATGGTGGTAATTTTGTGGGTTCCATCGGACAAAGCCGTTTGGTTGATATTAACCCGAACGATATTGAAAGAATAGAAGTATTGAATGGTGCAGCAGCAGCAGCTATTTATGGTAGCCGTGCCAATGCAGGTGTTGTTCAGATCTTCACCAAAAAAGGAAAAAGCGGCGCACCAACTGTAAGTTTCTCCACCAGTTTTACCACCAGCAGTTTGCGTAAGAAACTGGATGTAAACCAGTCGCCAACTAAATTTGGTGGCCCAACCGACGGACCTGGTGCTTTTACACAGGATATACTTTCTGCTGTAACCACCACTACACCCGTAACCAGATACGATTATCAGGATTATATTTTCAGAAACGCCAACGGAACAGACAATAATATCTCGATCAGTGGCGGTAATGATAAAACCAAATATTATGTATCGGGTTCTTATTTCTATAACCAGGGTATTATAAGAAATACCGATTTTCAGCGCTATAGTTTCCGTAGTAATATTGATCAGGTGCTCAATAAATGGGCAAGTTTTAACCTGGGTCTGAATTATGTAAACAGTACAGCGAATGAAAAACCAGATGGTAACTCATTCTTCTCACCCATGAACTCAGTAACCATTATCGGTAATTTCCATGATATCTGGAAAAGAGATGCATTGGGTAATATTCAGGCAGTAGGCGAGCGTGGACGTGCCAATCCGGTATCAGTAATAGAAGATATCAAACAACGCCAGACCACCAATCGACTCATTGCCAACCTGGGTCTGAAACTTCGTCCCATTACCGGTTTAACGGTAGATTATACCATGGGTATCGATAACTATTCACAAAATGGTACAACCTATATTCCACCATTTGCCTACAATGTGAGTACAGCATTCTTTGGTGGCGGACCAACACTCGATCCTACACAGAATGGTTATGCCAGTACAGGTAACAATAGTTTCTTTGCCATTAACCATGATCTGAATGCTACATACAGCAGAAACATCACCAACAATATCAACTCGGTAACACAGGTAGGATTTTCTCAGCAGTATGAAAAGAATAATTATTCTTTATTGCAGGGAAGAGGTCTTGCTCCGTTCGTACAAACGGTGAATGGTGCCAGTACCATTTTAGGAGGTGTAGACGAACGTAGCGAATTGTCTATCTCAGGTGCATATGTACAGCAGAATTTTAAATACCGCAATCAGTTCTTTATAACCGGAGCTATGCGTGTAGATGGTTCATCTGTATTTGGTAAGAACCAGCGTAACCAGACTTACTATAAAGCAAGTGGTAGCTATGTAATTTCAGGAACCGATTTCTGGGCTAACTCATCAGTATCAAAATGGTGGGATCTCTTAAAAGTACGTTTAGCGTATGGTGAAAGTGGTAACCTTACAGGTATTGGCGCTTATTCAAGATTCAACACCTACAGTTCATCATCTTATCTGGGAAGAACTGCATTGAACTCAAGTGGTACACTGGCCAACGAAAATGTAAAACCAGAAAGACAACAGGAAGTAGAATTAGGTTTCGACATGTCGTTCCTGAATAACAGGGTAGGCTTAACAGTGAATATCTACAATAAAAAAGTAAAAGACCTGTTGATCAATCGTTTTATTGCACCAACATCAGGCTTTAGCAGCTTGCTCGATAATTTCGGTTCACTCGAAAACAAAGGGTATGAAATTGTGTTAACAGGTAATCCGGTAGCGAACAGAAATTTCAACTGGAACATCACGGGTATCTTTAACCATAACCGTAACAAAGCCAACCGTATTGGACAGGCACTTACTTTGTTGAGTACCAATGCAGGTGCACCGGTAGCTATTATCGAAGGATTACCAGTAGGCGTTTTCTACGGAACCTTCTTTGCACGTAATGCTGATGGATCAGAAGTAAAAAATGCAGGAGGTATTCCGCAAACAGAAAGAGGTGTGCAGAATACAGCCACCACATTTACTACCGGCAGAACAGGAGGGTTACCAAGTGGTGCGGTATTGCGTAAAGTAATTGGCGACCCTAATCCGGATTATACCACCAGTTTAGTGAACGAGTTCACGTATAAAAAACTGAGTTTGCGTGTACAGATCGATGCGGTACAGGGAGTAGATGTGTTCAATGCCGATTTCCGTACACGTCAGGGTGTAGGTAATGGTAAAGTAGCAGAACAGGAGCAACGTGGTCAGTTACCAAGAGGGTATATCAATGGTATTTATGCCATTGAAGAGTGGAGAGTAGATGACGGAAGCTATACCAAACTGCGCGAATTATCACTCAGTTATAATTTCGGAAAAATAAAAGGATTCAGTGATCTGAGTATCAGCTTTAGTGGCCGTAACCTGATTAGTTGGGATAACTATAAAGGATATGACCCTGAAGTGAATGCGGGCGGACAAAGCACCATTCTTCGTGGTATTGATTTTGGTGCGGTGCCTATTCCACGCACATTCAGTTTTGGTATCCAGGCTAAATTTTAATCCTAAAAATTTTTTGTATGAAAAA
>CALSAD010000041.1:0-3285 GCA_943372845.1 Chitinophaga pinensis
CTCTTGCCGGAATGGTAATCATTTGCGGGTCTCTCCAGGGATAGGCTTTGAACTCATCAGACACCGCTTTGTTGGTTATCTGTGTAGCTTGTTTACCGGCTGCATTTTCCTGTACAAAAAGTTCCCAGGGTTTATTACTGTAAGAGTAACGATAAGCAATCCATTTTTCATCGGGCGATAAACTCACTTCATAACCACCTGTTTTATCGGTGATTTTTTCTTTTCCGCTTCCGTCTTTATTAATACGATACCAGTTTAATTTACCGGGATGCTCTTCATTGGTGAGCAGGTAAAAATGCTGGTTATTATTACTGAGTGAAACAGACTGCACTTCATACTTTCCTGTTGTGAGTGCTTTTTTGTTATTACTCTTTACATCATAAACATATAAGTGCGAATAACCTGTTGCTTCGCTCTGGAAATAAAACTGAACATCATCAATCCAGCCAAGCGTGGCGCCAAAGCCACTTACACCGGGGCCGCCAATCCATGCGTCATCGCGCTGGCGATCGAGCAGTTTCAGTTTTGCTGTCTCTGCATCTAGTTGCATGATCCAGCGGTCTTTATTGTCCTGTGAACGAATATCAACAATCGCCGCTGAACCTGAAGGGTTCCAGTATGGACCATTGATCATTACACCACGAACAGGTGCGCGGCGATTGCCAAATTGTTTAGGGTAATCTTTTACATAATCTGGCTGATCCATAATACCGGGTATAGATGCTGAATCTGCTGTTACACTGATAACCTTGTCTTTTGTTTTATCGAAAACAAAAAACTCATATCGACCCAGTGGTGCACCCACTTTGGTTCTTGCAGGAATATCGGTAGTAAAACCTGATTCTGTTACATAGTCTGGAACGATCGTATTTTTCCCTGCACCGGGTGCTGTGTATAAACGATAGGTTACAAAACGTCCATCAGGACTTATCTGCAGGTTCTGTAAACTTTTTTCTCCGATACCAATAGACCTGAGTTCTACCGAATCGCGGTTCATGCGAAGAAAATCGGCACGGGCATCTCTTTTTTCTTTTCTTTCTCTTAATACATCAAACAAGTCTAATTGCTGTTGACGCAACCATGGTTCCTGTGTTTGTGTTGCAGTAGTTGTTGGGGCTGTTCTTTGTGGCGCAACGGCACCTCCGCCAAAACCACCACGACCACCACCTGTTACAACAGAAGAAGTTGCAACGGTTTCTGTGCCTCTTGTAATATTGGTCAACTGCAGGGTAATTCCTGATTCTGTGTTCCAGCCAAACAAATTCTGGTTACGGTTATATACCACCCATTCATCATTGAGAATAAAACGCGGAGCAAATTCCTGTTCCTGTGTTTGGGTGATGCGTATGGTTTTGTTGGATGCAATATCTACCATATATAAATCGCCACGCAACACATAGATTTTTTTGGTGCGGTTTTCGTTAAACGTTGCATTATTGATGGCCTGTGTTAATTGTACTTCCTGCAAATTGGCTTTTACCGGTGCGCTGGAACCAACAGTGAAGACATAGATTGAGTCCGACATTTTTTTATCGGGGTTCCAACTGAAATATATTTTCTTACTGTCGGGACTCCAGAAAGCATTGGAGGGAGAAGTGCCAATCCATTTCGGATCGCGCATAATTTTCTCAACAGTGAGTTGAGCAGATGCAGAAATGCCGGCCAGCAAAAGGCAGGCGATAAGCAGTTTATTTTTCATTCGTCTGGTTTATCGGATAAATCTATTGTATGAGACGCGTATGAGGAAATGAATTTTATAGAAGGGCGAACTGGGATGGGTATGACTGGAGGATGGATTATGATATTGAAGAAATATCATAGTACATCCATACATCCTGCTTATCCAAGTTTGTAATAGTTATTTCTCTCGATCTCTTCCCTCACTTTATCAGGCACCAGATATCGGATCGATTTTCCTTCGCGGATATTATTGCGGATGAGTGTGGCAGAAATATCAAGCATCGGCGCATCCAGAATTTGTATAGATGCGTTCCAGGTATCTGTAATATCAAAACCTGGTCTTTTATAAATAATGAAAGAGTATTCTTTTATCAACAAATCTGCGTTCTTCCATTTGGGGAGGTTTTGAAAACCATCACTTCCCATTACAATGCTGAATTGGTGCTGCGGATATTTTTCACGCAAATAAGTAAGTGTATCGATGGTATAAGAGGGGCGGGGTAATTTAAATTCTACATCTGATGCTTTGATCCGGGTTTCATCATCAATCGCCAGGTTAACAAGATGAAGGCGATCATATTCATTGAGTAATCCTGCTGAAGATTTAAACGGATTCTGAGGTGAAACCACCAGCCAAACCTGCTGAATATTGGTCTGGTTTACCACATGCGAAGCGATGATAAGGTGACCGGTATGAACCGGGTTAAAAGAGCCAAAATAGAGTCCGATGTTCATCTAATATATTGACAGTCAATTAGTTATGGTTATTTTATGTCTTCTACAAAAATACTTCTTGCTTCACTTAGCCGTAGGCTGAGGTGGTAACCAGCCACAGAAATAGAGATAGGATCGCCCATGGGGGCCACTTGCTCTACCTGTACCAACTCCCCGGGAACACAACCCATTTCCATCAACTTGATAAAGATCTCGTCTTTTTCAAAAGAATTGATCACCGCTTTTTGTCCTGCTTCTAAATCTGACAATCGTTTCATCGCCTGGTTATAAATATTCTATAAAGGTAGGATGGTGTGATGCGTTTTTGTTACGAATTTTGGAGTAATAGAAGATACACGAGTATGAACAGGATTACGTTTCGTTATGCAGACCGTCAGTTAACACTTGCCCGCAAAACAGCCATTCGTGCATTTATTGAAAGACTGTTCAGGAAAGAGAAACAAAAGCTGGGCAGCATCAACTATGTTTTCTGTTCAGATGAATACCTGCTGGAGATTAACCGGAGTTTTTTACAGCATGATTATTATACCGATATCATCACATTTGGTTTATCTGCACCAGGAGAGCCAATAGAGGCAGAAATTTATATCAGCATCGATAGGGTGAAAGACAATGCCAAACAACTAGGTATTTCTTTCCGGGATGAAATGTTGCGGGTAGTTTTTCATGGTGCCCTGCAT
Organism: Chitinophaga pinensis; assembly: GCA_943372845.1. Classification (GTDB taxonomy): domain Bacteria; phylum Bacteroidota; class Bacteroidia; order Chitinophagales; family Chitinophagaceae; genus Sediminibacterium; species Sediminibacterium pinensis_K. The sequence continues at coordinate 3,096 of CALSAD010000041.1, forward strand.
TTGTGCGGCTACCGTGATAAGAAGAAAGCCGAAATAGCTTTAATGCGTAAGAAAGAAGATCAGTATCTGCGTTCTTTTATTTCTAACAACGATAGGTAGAACAGAAGAACAGAGAAATATCCAACATCGAATGACCAAATACCAGATGTTAGATATTTCTTTCCTTACGTAAACTCTATTATCTCTAGTT
>CALSAD010000042.1:0-3188 GCA_943372845.1 Chitinophaga pinensis
TGTTGAGCCACTGAGCTTTGCGTCGAACGCTGCTGGTGGCATAAAGACCATGGTCTATGGTCGATGGTCCATGGTCGAATAACCATTCGCCATTCACGAACCCAAGCACCTCAGGTGTTGCCTCATCTTTATACACCAGCAAATCTTTATGTGATGCCCTTTTCAGCACCGCAGCTTCTCTGATACCTTTTGCCAGTTGTGTAGGCACATCTTTCATGGAATGAACAGCAATGTCAATTTTGTTGCTCAGTAATGCGGCATCGAGTGTTTTGGTGAAAATACCCTGAACACCTATTTCATATAAAGGTGTAACCAGGTCTATATCGCCTTCGCTTTTAATGTACACGAGTTCAGTAGCTACCCCTTTTTCTTTCAGGAGCTGCTGTACCCATGTGGCCTGCCACACGGCTAACTGACTGTCGCGTGTACCTATTCTGATTACCTTATTCATGGTTGCTTAGTGACTGCTGGTCATGAAATCGTTGATCGCCTCAATGTAGTAACAACCCGGCTGGTGCCTGTTACGCATTTTTACGGCTACATTGTTCACCACTTTTTGAATGGCTTCCGTATTAATATTTTCCGGTGCCTTCCGTGAAGTTAAAAATAATCCACAGGAATGCATATCATGTAACTTCTGTTTAACGGCCTTCAATACAGGAACATGACGGCGTTGACTGGTCCATACAGTAAACTCATCCATATGATGCTGGATGATGGCCATGGCTTTGGGTACTTCGGCTTTGCGTTTGCGAAGTGTTTGGTCGTTGATTCGGGAAAGATCATCCACATTGGCTAATACAATATTCGATTGCAGTGCCAAAGCAGGATCAATATTATTGGGAATAGAAAGATCGATGAGTATTTTTTGTTTACCGGCTTCTACGTTTTTAGTAGTAAGGACAGGTTTTTCGGCGTTGGTAGCAACAATAACAATATCTGCTTCCTGTACTTCTGCTTCAAGCTGGTGCCAGTTGGCGTACCTGAGATTCATACCAGTTGCGAGTTCAACAGCTTTTTCTTCTGTTCTGTTGATGAGTGTGATATTGCGTGTGTCTAAATAGTCAACCAGATTCTTACAGGTATTGCGACCAATTTTTCCGGTACCCAGTAATACGATTTTCTTATTGCTGGTATCGGTCAATTGTTCACGGATAAACTGAATGGCAGCAAATGAAACAGAAATGGTTCCTCCACTTAAGGACGTTTCATTTTTTACCTGTTTGGATGATTGTAAAACAGTGTTGAACAAACGTTCCATAAATGCACCGATCATCCCGTTCTCTTTCGCAAACTTCACAGCAAGTTTCATCTGCCCCACAATTTCATAGTCGCCGAGTATCTGAGAATCAAGACCTGCACCTACAGAGAAAATATGTTGTAAAGCAGCTGTATCTTTTTTTACATAGCATAACTGAAGAAAGGTTTCGGCATCGCCTACTGTTACGTTACAAAGTAATTGTATAAGTGTGTCGGCATCAGGTGCTACACCATAAATCTCTGTTCTGTTACAGGTACTTAATACAAACAATTCTTTTAATCCAATCCTGCGGGCATTTTCTAAAATGGTATGGTACTGGTCGGGATTAATAGCAAAACTGCCCCGAATGCCGGCATCCGTCTTCTTATAGTTAATTCCTGCTACAAAAAATTGTCCTTTCTCCATATACTACCACGATTCTTTAGGTCTCGCTTCAAATAAGTACGCAAAGGTATCCCGCATGGTTTCTTTTAAAACATGACAAACGTCATTACATTGTCATTTCTCTGTCAGGATTTTATTAAGAACTGTTGTTTTCTCCCCTGAAATAAATCTCTTTTGGCTTAAGCTTCGTTGATTTTGTCAAACAATCTTCTTAGAACTTTTCACAAAGCAGATTGTTAGTCTACTTTTGCAAATTCAAAACGATCTATGGCAACAAATGCGAAACGGGCACTTTTACTGATGAACCTGGGATCACCTGATTCAACTTCTGTAAAAGATGTACGAAGATACCTGAATGAATTTTTAATGGATGGGCGTGTGATTGATATTCCATACCTCGCCCGAGTTTTGCTGGTGAGAGGTATCATTGTGCCTTTTCGTGCACCAAAATCAGCAGAAGCCTATCGCAGTATCTGGACCGATGAAGGCTCTCCTTTAATTGTACTTACCAAACAGTTGCAGGAAGCGGTTCAGCAACAAATAGCAGAACCGGTTGCCATTGCCATGCGTTATGGAAACCCTTCGCCTAAACATGCATACGATCAATTGTTGAAAGAACATCCGGGTCTGGAAGAAGTGGTTTTGTTGCCATTGTACCCACACTATGCCATGAGTAGTTATGAAACGGCGGTTGAGTATGCCAAAGAACATCATGCAAAGGGTAATTATCCTTTCAAACTGAATATTATTCAGCCTTTTTATGATGATGCAGATTATATAGATGCATTGGTGCAGTCAATGAAGCCTTATACCGAACAGGAATACGATCATTTTTTATTCAGTTACCATGGCATTCCGCAAAGACATATCCGTAAAAGTGATACTACAGGGTGTCATTGTTTGCAGGTAAGTAATTGTTGTGAAACAGCTTCAGCAGCTCATGCTACCTGTTACAGACACCAACTGGTAGTTACTACCAAACTGGTAGCAGAAAAATTAGGGATACCTAAAGAAAAATACAGTATATCATTCCAGTCCAGATTAGGTAAAGGCTGGCTGGAACCCTTCACTGACAAGCGTTTTGAAGCAATGCCCGGAGAAGGCATAAAAAAATTACTGGTAGCCTGTCCTGCATTCATCAGCGATTGTCTGGAAACCATTGAAGAAATAGGAGAAGAAGGAAAAGAAACCTTTATGCACGCCGGAGGAGAATCCTTTACGCTGATACCTTGTTTAAATACGCATCCGGCCTGGGTGAGGACAATTGTGAAGCAATTTGAAAATTTGAAAATGTGCTAATTTGAAAATAGATAGTATTAAATTCGATGGATATATGTAGAAATAATATTAAAAATGAAGATTAGCATAATCCGGCTTCATTTTCAAATTTTCAAATTTCCAAATTGTATAATTATTTAAAGGCCCTTCACATCATCTTTATCGTAACCTGGTTTGCGGGGATGTTTTATATGCCCAGGCTTTTTATATACGCAACGGAAGCAGGAGAGAAGAGTGAAACAGAAAGGAAGATTTTGCGTGAACA